>NZ_LZIJ01000049.1 GCF_001667115.1 Mycobacterium sp. 852002-51163_SCH5372311
CCGACGGCGATGCTGGTGGAGTTACAGGCCTCGTTCATCACGGCCACAGCAAACCTGCTTGAGCGGTTGGTGTGGTCCGGCCAATAAGCGCGCCGGCACCGTCGCGGCAGGTGGCACGTGGTGAGACAGCCCACTGCGCAGAGGGCGATCACCGGCTTCTTCGCAGGTCACAGATAGCGGGTGGGCAGGTTAGTATTAGGGAAGTTGGCATGTCAGGCGGGTTTTGTCATATCGTTTTACGACTTGTCGAGACCGGTTGTCGGGCTCCGTTCAGCGCTGCACGGACGAATCCCCTGACCGGATCACCTCCGCTTGACGGACAGCCTATCGACAAGACCGGAGGGGTCTAGCCCGCATCTCATGGGTGCGGCCTCATCGGGAGCCGCTAATGGCTGCTAATAGAGCCGCGCAGAAAGTCTGGTGAAGGGGCAGGTGGGAATGGCGCCCAACCGCGTCGGGCTGTATAACCCCGCATTCGAACATGATTCGTGTGGGGTCGCCATGGTCGTGGACATGCACGGCCGGCGTAGCCGCGACATTGTGGACAAGGCGATCACCGCCCTGCTCAACCTGGAACATCGCGGTGCGCAGGGCGCCGAGCCGCGCAGCGGCGACGGCGCAGGCATCCTGATCCAGGTCCCGGACGCTTTCCTTCGGGAGGTCGTCGACTTCGAGCTGCCCGAACCGGGCAGCTACGCCACCGGTATCGCGTTCCTGCCGCAGTCGTCCAAGGACGCCGCGGCGGCCTGCGCCGCGGTGGAGAAGATCGCCGAAGCCGAGGGCCTGCACGTGCTGGGCTGGCGCAATGTCCCCACTGACGACTCCTCACTGGGCGCGTTGTCCCGCGACGCGATGCCTACCTTCCGGCAGGTGTTCATCGAGGGTGCCTCGGGCATGGCCCTGGAGCGGCGCTGCTACGTCGTCCGCAAGCGCGCCGAGCACGAACTTGGCACCAAGGGACCGGGCCAGGACGGTCCGGGCCGCGAAACCGTGTACTTCCCGAGCCTGTCCGGTCAGACCTTGGTCTACAAGGGCATGCTGACCACCCCGCAGCTGAAGGCGTTCTACCTCGATCTGCAGGACGATCGGCTGACCAGCGCGCTGGGCATTGTGCACTCGCGCTTCTCCACCAACACCTTCCCGTCCTGGCCGCTGGCCCATCCGTTCCGGCGCATCGCCCACAACGGGGAGATCAACACCGTCACCGGTAACGAGAACTGGATGCGCGCCCGCGAGGCGTTGATCAAGACCGACGTCTTCGGATCTGAAGACGACGTCGAGAAGCTGTTCCCGATCTGCACGCCGGGCGCCTCCGACACCCAGCGCTTCGACGAGGTGCTCGAGCTGCTGCACCTGGGCGGACGCAGCCTGGCGCATGCGGTGCTGATGATGATCCCCGAAGCCTGGGAGCGCCACGAGTCGATGGACCCCGCGCGCCGGGCGTTCTACCAGTACCACGCCTCGCTGATGGAGCCGTGGGACGGCCCGGCCTCGATGACCTTTACCGACGGCACCATCGTGGGTGCCGTGCTCGACCGCAACGGCCTTCGGCCGTCACGGATTTGGGTCACCGAAGACGGCCTGGTGGTGATGGCGTCGGAGGCCGGCGTGCTGGACTTGGACCCGTCCACCGTGGTCAAGCGGATGCGGCTGCAGCCCGGCCGGATGTTCCTGGTGGACACCACGCAGGGCCGCATCGTCGCCGACGAGGAGATCAAGGCGGAGCTGGCTGCCGAGCACCCCTATCAGGAGTGGCTCGACAAAAACCTGATTCCGATGGAGAAATTGCCCGCGGGCAAGTACTTGCGCATGCCACACGACCGGCTTGTGATGCGGCAGTTGGCTTTTGGCTACACCTATGAGGAACTCAACCTGCTGGTGGCGCCGATGGTGCGCACCGGCGCCGAGCCTATCGGGTCGATGGGCACCGACACCCCGGTCGCGGTGCTCTCGCAGCGCCCCCGGATGCTCTACGACTACTTCCATCAGTTGTTCGCCCAGGTGACCAACCCGCCACTGGACGCCATTCGCGAGGAGGTGGTGACCAGCCTGCAGGGCACCACCGGCGGGGAGCGCGACCTGCTCACCCCCAACGAGAACTCCTGCCACCAGATCATGTTGTCGCAGCCCATTCTGCGCAACTACGAGTTGGCCAAGCTGATCAACCTCAACCCCGACGACGAAGTCAACGGGCGCCCGCATGGCATGCGGTCCAAGGTGATTCGGTGCCTGTACCCGGTGGCCGAGGGGGGTGCCGGTCTGGCCGCAGCGTTGGAGGATGTGCGCGCGCAGGCGTCGGCAGCGATCGCCGACGGTGCCCGCCTGATCATCTTGTCCGACCGCGATTCCAATGAGCAGATGGCGCCGATACCGTCGCTGCTCGCCGTCGCGGGGGTGCACCACCACCTGGTGCGCGACCGCACCCGTACACACGTGGGCCTGGTGGTCGAATCCGGTGACGCCCGCGAGGTGCACCACATGGCGCTGCTGATCGGTTGCGGCGCGGCCGCCGTCAACCCTTACCTGGCGTTCGAGTCGATCGAGGACATGCTCGACCGCGGGGTGATCGACAGCATCGACCGCAAGACGGCGCTGAACCATTACATCAAGGCCGCCGGCAAGGGCGTGCTCAAAGTGATGTCCAAGATGGGCATTTCGACGCTGGCGTCCTACACCGGCGCGCAGCTGTTCCAGGCGGTCGGCATCTCCCAGGAACTGCTCGACGAATACTTCACCGGTCTGGTCTGTCCGACCGGCGGCATCACCCTCGACGACATCGCAGCCGACGTCGCGGCCCGGCACCGGCTGGCCTACCTGGACCGCCCCGACGAGCGTGCGCACCGCGAACTCGAGGTCGGTGGGGAATACCAGTGGCGCCGTGAGGGCGAATACCACTTGTTCAACCCGGAGACGGTTTTCAAGCTGCAGCACTCGACCCGCACCGGTCAGTACAAGATCTTCAAGGAGTACACCCGGCTGGTCGACGACCAGAGCGAGCGGATGGCGTCGCTGCGCGGTCTGCTGAAATTCCGTGCGGGAGTGCGTCCCCCGATTCCGCTGGAGGAGGTCGAGCCGGCCAGCGAAATCGTCAAGCGCTTCTCGACGGGCGCGATGAGCTACGGCTCTATCTCGGCCGAGGCGCACGAGACTCTGGCCATCGCGATGAACCGGCTGGGTGGCCGCTCGAACAGCGGCGAAGGCGGCGAAGACGTCAAGCGATTCGAGCAGGATCCCAACGGCGACTGGCGCCGCAGCGCGATCAAGCAGGTCGCCTCGGCCCGGTTCGGCGTCACGTCGCACTATCTGACCAACTGCACCGACATCCAGATCAAGATGGCTCAGGGGGCGAAACCCGGTGAGGGCGGCCAGCTTCCGGGGCACAAGGTGTACCCGTGGGTCGCCAAGGTCCGGCACTCCACGCCCGGCGTGGGGCTGATCTCACCACCGCCGCACCACGACATCTATTCCATCGAGGATCTGGCGCAGCTGATCCATGACCTGAAGAACGCCAACCCGTCGGCGCGGGTGCACGTGAAGCTGGTGTCGGAGAACGGGGTTGGTACGGTCGCGGCCGGCGTTTCCAAGGCACACGCCGACGTGGTGCTGATTTCGGGGCATGACGGCGGGACCGGCGCAACCCCGCTGACGTCCATGAAGCACGCCGGTGCCCCGTGGGAGTTGGGGCTGGCCGAGACGCAACAGACCCTGCTGCTCAACGGGTTACGCGACAGGATCGTGGTGCAGGTGGACGGGCAGCTGAAGACGGGTCGGGACGTGATGATCGCGACTCTGCTCGGCGCCGAGGAATTCGGTTTCGCGACCGCGCCTTTGGTGGTGGCCGGTTGCATCATGATGCGGGTATGCCATCTGGATACCTGCCCGGTCGGCGTGGCCACGCAGAACCCTGTGCTGCGAGAGCGGTTCACCGGCAAGCCGGAGTTCGTCGAGAACTTCTTCATGTTCATCGCCGAGGAGGTCCGGGAGTATCTGGCGCAGTTGGGCTTCCGCACTCTGAACGAGGCCGTCGGGCAAGCCGGAGCGCTTGACACCACGCTGGCGCGCGCGCACTGGAAGGCGCACCGGCTGGATCTGACGCCCGTGCTGCACGAGCCGGAGTCGGCGTTCATGAACCAGGACCTGTACTGCAGCTCGCGGCAGGACCACGGCCTGGACAAGGCGCTCGACCAGCAGTTGATCGTGATGAGCAGGGAGGCGCTGGATTCCGGGAAACCGGTGCGGTTCTCGACCACCATCGGCAACGTCAACCGTACGGTCGGCACCATGCTCGGTCATGAGGTGACGAAAGCTTATGGCGGCCAAGGATTGCCGGACGGGACCATCGACATCACGTTCGACGGTTCGGCGGGCAACAGCTTCGGGGCCTTTGTGCCCAAGGGGATTACCTTGCGAATTTACGGCGACGCCAACGACTACGTTGGCAAGGGCCTGTCCGGTGGGCGGATTGTGGTGCGCCCGTCGGACAATGCGCCGCAGGACTACGTGGCCGAGGACAACATCATCGGCGGCAACGTGATTCTGTTCGGCGCCACCAGTGGTGAGGTATTCCTGCGCGGCGTGGTGGGCGAGCGGTTCGCCGTCCGTAACTCCGGTGCGCACGCCGTGGTCGAGGGCGTCGGCGATCACGGCTGCGAATACATGACCGGCGGCAAGGTCGTCATCCTCGGCCGCACCGGCCGCAACTTCGCGGCCGGAATGTCCGGCGGCGTGGCCTATGTGTACGACCCCGACGGGCAACTGCCTTCCCACCTCAACGCCGAGATGGTCGAACTCGAGACTCTCGACGAGGATGACGTGGACTACCTGTACGGCATCATCCAGGCCCATGTCGATGCCACCGATTCCGCTGTGGGCCAGCGGATCCTCGCCGACTGGCGCCGCCAGCAGCGACGTTTCGTCAAGGTGATGCCGCGGGACTACAAGCGGGTGCTGCAGGCGATCGCCGAAGCCGAACGCGATGGCGTCGATGTCGACAAGGCGATCATGGCGGCCTCGCATGGCTGATCCGAGCGGCTTCCTGAAATACACGCATCGGGAATTGCCGAAGCGCCGCCCTGTCCCGCTGCGGCTGCGGGACTGGAACGAGGTCTACGAGGAATTCGATCTCGAGAAGTTGCGTTATCAGGCGACCCGATGCATGGATTGCGGTATTCCGTTCTGCCACAACGGATGTCCCCTGGGGAACTTGATCCCGGAATGGAACGACCTGGTGCGCAGGAACCAGTTTCGCGACGCGATCGAACGGTTGCATGCCACCAACAATTTCCCCGACTTCACCGGCCGGCTGTGCCCGGCGCCGTGCGAACCGGCGTGTGTGCTCGGTATCAACCAGGATCCGGTGACTATCAAGCAGATCGAGCTCGAGATCATCGACAAGGCATTCGAGGAAGGCTGGGTAAAGCCGCTGCCGCCGACGAAGCTGACCGGAAAGACGGTGGCCGTGGTCGGTTCGGGCCCGGCGGGGTTGGCCGCCGCTCAGCAACTCACCCGTGCCGGCCACAGCGTCACCGTCTTCGAACGGGCCGACCGCATCGGTGGGCTGCTGCGCTACGGCATTCCGGAATTCAAGATGGAAAAGCGCGTCTTGGACCGGCGGCTGGAGCAGATGCGGGCGGAGGGAACCGAATTCCGGCCCGGCGTCAACGTCGGGGTCGACATCACCGCCGAGCAGCTGCGCACCGATTTCGACGCGGTAGTGCTGGCCGGCGGCGCCACCGACTGGCGGGAGTTGCCCATTCCGGGTCGGGACCTGGACGGAATCCATCAGGCGATGGAGTACCTGCCGTGGGGTAACCACCAAGCTTTAGGCGAGTTGGACGAGGCCGACCGCGACGAGGACGGCCAGCCGCCGATCACGGCCAAAGGCAAGAAGGTCGTGATCATCGGCGGTGGTGACACCGGCGCCGACTGCCTGGGTACCGTGCATCGGCAAGGCGCGGTTGCCGTGCACCAGTTCGAGATCATGCCGCGCCCGCCGGACTCCCGCGCTTCGTCGACCCCGTGGCCGACCTATCCGCTGATGTATCGCATTTCCGCGGCGCATGAGGAAGGCGGCGAACGGCTGTTCTCGGTGAACACCGAGGAGTTCATCGGCAAGGACGGGCACGTGACCGCACTCAAGGTGCACGAGGTGACCATGCAGGATGGCAAGTTCGTGAAGGTCGAGGGCACCGACTTCGAGATCGAGGCCGACTTGGTTTTGCTGGCGATGGGCTTCGTCGGTCCGGAGAAGGCAGGCCTGCTGACCGACCTCGACGTGAAGCTGACCGAGCGCGGAAACGTGGCGCGGGACGCCGATTTCGAGTCCACGGTGCCCGGTGTTTTCGTTGCCGGAGACATGGGTCGCGGCCAGTCACTGATCGTTTGGGCGATAGCTGAGGGCAGGGCCGCCGCGGCGGCTGTGGACCGGCATCTGATGGGGTCGAGCGCGCTGCCGTCGCCCATCAAGCCGACGGCAGCACCGCTACAATAGCCACATCAGTCACACCAGAAACAGGTTGATATTGCTCGGCGCGTCGTCGACAGTTTGCCAGGAGTTGGGTGTCTAATAACCCGGTGTGGGCTGCGTCACATGAAGTCGCATGCGAGCCCTCGGTTGAGTTAACCGATCGCAGGAGTGATAACTGTGCATGTCAAACCGGTACCCCAGTCGCGAGCGGGGCGAATCGCCTGGTCATGGTTTCGTCACCCGGTCAAGAGTCGAGAGTTTCCCGCCAAACGCGAGCGCCTGGTCACAGCTGAGGAGCTGCTGGTATTCGGCGTGTGAGCGCTTAGCGCAGGTCACCTGCGGCGCGCAAGGAGTTTGCTCGACCGCGAGCGTGCGCATATGTGCGGTGCTCGACCGCGAGCGTGCGCAAATGTACGGAATATGGCACGAATTCTGTACATTCACGCACCCTCGCGAGCCAAAGAGCCGAGGACTAGGCGGCCACCCCGTCCCACAGACCGGAATCCCGAATCGCCTCCGCCAGCGGCTCCAGAACGGCGGGGTCGTGCGGCGGATTGATGTAGACGATCCCCAGCTGCAGCCCTTCGGCAGCCAGGCCGGCCGCATCCTCGACGACCTGCTGATAGTTGCGGCTCGGATCCAGCCGAAGGTGCGCCGACAAGGTGATCTCTGTCGGGTCGCGGCCGATGTCTGCGCAGTGCGCGGCCAGCACGTCGCGTTTGCGGGCGAACAAATCCGGCGGGCCGCCGACAAAATTCCAATGCTGGGCGTAGCGCGCGGTGATCCGTAACGTGCGCTTCTCGCCGCTGCCGCCGATGCAGATCGGCGGGTGCGGACGCTGCGGACCCTTCGGCTCGTTGCGCGCGTCCTTGAGCTGGTAGTACTTGCCGTCGAAGTTGGTGGTCTCCTGGCTCAGCAGGCTGGTGAGCACCTCACACGCTTCCTCGAATCGGTCGAAACGTTCCTTCATGCTGCCCAGCTCGATGCCGTAGGCGCCGGACTCTTCCTCGTTCCAGCCGGCGCCGATCCCGAGCTCGAGCCGCCCGTTGGAGATGATGTCGAGAGCGGCGGCCATGTTGGCGAGCACCGCGGGATGCCGATAGTGGATCCCGGTGACCAGCGTGCCCAACCGCAGCCGCGTGGTGGCCTGCGCCAGCGCGGTCAGCGTCGTCCAGCCCTCCAGGCAGGGGCCGCTGCTGTTGCCGAAGATCGGATAGAAGTGGTCGAAGGTCCATCCCGACTCGTAGACGTCGATGTCATCGGCGGCCTGCCAGACGGCCAGCATGTCGGCCCAGGTGGTTTCTTGCGGTGAGGTTTTGAACGCGAATCGCATGACCCCGACGCTAGTCGCGCTTTCTGAAGCGCCACTATTCCTGATGGTGGCGACCCGTCCCCCAGCTTCGCGGGGGTGCCCCCATCGCCCGGCTCCGCCGCGCTCGCGATCGCCACTATTCCTGATGGTGGCGACCCGTCCCCCAGCTTCGCGGGGGTGCCCCCAGCGCCCGGCTCCGCCGCGCTCGCGATCGCCACTATTCCTGATCGTGGCGACCCGCTTCGCCCGGCTCCGCCGCGACCGCGATCGCCACTAGGCTGGGCGGAAGGATGACACTCGGTATCGATACCAAGATCACGCTGTTGGCGGCCGGACTGATTTTTCTGCTGGCACTCGCCCTCGGCGTGTGGAAGTACCGCCAGATCATGGTCAGCCCTGATCACCGGGCGCATGTCTACGTCGACATCGCGCACCGGGCGGCGCTGCTGTATGCGTTCGCGACGGGGCTGATCGCGGTCTTCGTTGCGCTCAGCGCCTGGCCGACGTGGGTGAACCTGACCGCGGCGATGGTCCTGGTGTTCTTCTTCGTGGCCGCCATCCTGGCCTACATCCTGCACGGCGCGCGGCGCGATACCGAGAACCAGTTTGAACATCCGACGCGCGGAGCCCGGGTGTCGATGGTGTTTCTCATCGTCGGTGAAATCGGCGGCTTCGCAGTGATATTGGCCGGATTCATCGCAGGGCAGCTATGGACCCGGTAACCGCGCTGCGGCAGATCGCCTATTACAAGGACCGCAGCCGTCAAGATCCCCGGCGGGTGATGGCATACCGCAACGCCGCCGACATCGTCGAGCAACTCGACGACGCGACGCGTGAGCGGCACGGACACGCCAACAGCTGGCAGACGATTCCGGGAATCGGGCCCAAAACCGCGAAGGTCATCGCACAGGCCTGGTCCGGACGGGAACCGGACCAGCTGGTCGAATTGCGTTCTGCAGCAGAAGATCTCGGTGGGGGAGAGGTACGGGCCGCGCTGCGCGGTGATCTGCACCTGCACTCGAACTGGTCGGATGGGTCGGCGCCGATCGACGAGATGATGGCCACCGCCGCGGCACTCGGCCACGAGTACTGCGCGCTGACCGACCACTCGCCACGTTTGACGATCGCCAACGGACTGTCACCCGAGCGGTTGCGCAAACAGCTCGACGTAATCGACGGGCTGCGCGAAAAGTTCGCGCCGCTGCGCATTCTCACCGGGATCGAGGTCGACATCCTCGACGACGGCAGCCTGGACCAGGAGCCCGAATTGCTCGAGCGCCTCGACATCGTGGTGGCCAGCGTGCACTCGAAGCTGTCGATGGATTCCGCCGCGATGACCCGTCGGATGATCACCGCGGTCCGCAACCCCCATGCCGACGTGCTTGGTCATTGCACGGGCCGGCTGGTCGCGGGTAACCGTGGCATTAGGCCAGAGTCGAAGTTCGACGCCGAGGCGGTATTCACCGCCTGCCGTGATCACGGCACCGCGGTCGAGATCAACTCGCGCCCGGAGCGCCGCGACCCGCCGAGCCGGCTGCTGAACCTCGCGCGCGACATCGGTTGCGTGTTCAGCATCGACACCGACGCGCACGCGCCCGGCCAGCTGGATTTTCTCGGCTACGGCGCACAGCGGGCGCTGGACGCCGGTGTTCCCGTCGACCGCATCGTCAATACCTGGCCGGCCGAGAAGCTACTCGAGTGGGCGGCGGCTTGATTTAGGCCCCCCTAAACGGGTTGCGCGACAGCGATTCCCGCTAAAGCAGCCGCTTGCGCCATGCGAACGTCGTAGGTGACCAGCGCCCGCAAGTCGGGCGCTGTTTGCGCCGCCGCCAGATGGATCGCATCAAGCGTCCGGAGCTGTGCTGGCGGGAGAACCGCTGCGACCTCGAGCAGTCGGATGGTTAACGCAATCACGTCAATTCGTGTCAGCAGTCGTCGTGCATGCGCGATCGCTGAAGGCGGCCCGTGTCGTGACGCCGCGCGGATCAACTCCGTGCGCGTCAACGCGGAGGTGAAGTGTGTGTCCGCTGCATGAGTTTGGAGGTAACTCTGAAGCGCTGCGGTCTCAGCCTCCTCAGTGACAAGTTTCGCCAGCGCCGAGGTGTCAAGGTACAGCTGCATCAGCGCTCGTCTTCGCGGAGACGTTCGAGCTCCGCGGACAATCCGGAACCGAATTTGCCCGGTGGCTCGGATAGGAGATTTTCGTTTGACGAGGCGGCGATGACCTCACCGGCCGCCACCAGATCAGCCCATGCGTCGCCGCCGGCGGGAACAATTCGCGCCACCAGTCGACCGCGCTGGGTCACCTCCACGATTTCGCCTGACGCAACCAGCGCGAGGTAGCGGCTGGCATTCTGCCGGAGCTCGCGGACCCCGATGCGCTGCATGTAGCACATGGTAGCACCTAGCCTCGACGTAAGGCTCAGTCCGGGAGGTGAGGCATCTCCAGCCCCGGGTCGCGGCCCACCAGCACCCCACGGGTGAGCGCGGACTTGCCGAAGCGCCGACGGACCTGGTCGACGGCCGCATCCACCGCCGGAGGCTCCCCGTCGAAGGGCAGCATCAACTGTTGCGCGCCGGTGCGGTCGATGCCGGATACCGCGAACCCGACCAGGGTCAGCCCGCGATCGGCCATCGCCGGCGCGGCCCCCGCGACCAGTTGCCGCGCCACGGCCAGCACCGCCTGGGTCGACGAAGTGGCCCACGGCAAGGTGCGCGACCGTGTCGCCCGGCTGAAATCGTCGAAACGCAGCCGCAGGGTCACGGTTCGTCCGGTGCGGCCGGCGGCGCGCATCCGTCCGGTGATGCGGTCGATCAGGGTGACAACGACCGCGTCCAGCTCGGCAGGTGACATGCTGTTGCCGGCCCGTCCCACCGCTCGCTGGGCCCCCACCGACCGTCGCCGCACGCCGGTGGACACCCGGCGGCGGTCGATGTTGCGGGACAGCGCATACAGTTGGCGCCCCATCGCACCACCGACCAGCGAAGCCAGCGTCGACTCGGACAGTTCGGCGACCTGGGCGACCGTGGTGATGCCATGCGCATGCAGCTTGGCGGCCGTCACCGCGCCAACACCCCACAACCGGCGGACCGGCAGCGGGTGCAGAAAGGCCAGCTCCCGGTCTGGCGGCACCAACAGCAACCCGTCTGGCTTCGCCTCCTGGCTGGCGACTTTCGCCAAGAACTTTGTCCGGGCGATGCCCACGGTGATCGGCAAACCCACCCGGTCGCGGACGTCGGCGCGCAGTCGTCTCGCGATCTCTACCGGGGTCCCGGATACCCGACGCAGGCCGCTGACGTCGAGGAAAGCCTCGTCAACCGACAGTGCCTCCACTATCGGCGTGGTGTCGCGGAACACCTCGAACACGGCGTCGCTGGCCTGCGAGTAGGCGTTCATGCGCGGTGGTACCACGACGGCGTGGGGACAGAGCCTTCGTGCCTGCGCGCCGCCCATCGCGGTGCGCACGCCGTAGGCCTTGGCTTCGTAGCTGGCCGCCAGCACCACGCCGCCGCCGACGATCACCGGGCGCCCCCGCAAACCCGGGTCGTCGCGTTGTTCGACGGACGCGTAGAACGAATCTAGGTCCGCGTGCAGGATGGACGCGTCGCACCGCACGAACATATGTTCGCATGCGAAAGCGACAAACGGCCGAAGTCGACCTCAGTGCTCCTCGCCGTAGATGCTGCTGACCCACACATGCACCAACGTGTCCAGCACATGCGCTTCCGGCACGGAGGGCTGCTCGCCGGCGAAGGACGCGAACAACGTCCGCTCGTTCATCAGGTTGAGCGCGGTGGCCAGTTCCAGGGCGGGCAACGTGGCCGGAGCGGCACCGCGGTTGCGCTCGGCCTCGATCCCGGCGGCGGAGAACGCGATCCACTTCTGCATGAACGTCGACCAGAGTCCCCGCAGCTCAGCGCTGGTGTCCCGAGCAGCCATGCTGGCCCGGGTCACCGCCTTGTGCGATCCGAACGTCTGAAAGAACACGTTGATGCCAGTGCGCCACATGTCGTCGCGTTCCGCCTCGCCGTTCTCGGCCAGGGCTTGCAACGCGGAGTCGGCCTCGTTGACCACGCGGTCCAGCAGGGTCAGCAGCACCGCTTCCTTGGACGGGAAGTAAAAGTAGAACGTCGGTCGCGAGATGCCGGCACCTTTCGCCAGGTCATCGACGGAAATGTCGGTCAGTGATCGGTCCTCGAGGAGCCGTTCGGCGGTGGTGAGGATGGCCAGTTCCCGATCGTCCCCGGACGGGCGTGCGCTGCGCCGGCCCCGAGAGGTCTGGCCGGCTCTGGCCGCCGTACTACTGGTCACGAGCGGCAGCTTACCCTGTGTTGAAAATTTCGACACCCTGTTGACGCATTCGACAGACCGTTGATAGCGTGCGATTCATGACTGAGCACCTTGACGTCGTCATCGTGGGCGCCGGCATCTCCGGCGTGAGCGCGGCCTGGCACCTGCAGGACCGCTGCCCGACAAAGAGCTACGCCATCCTGGAAAAGCGGGAGGCCATGGGGGGCACCTGGGACCTGTTCCGTTACCCGGGCATCCGCTCCGACTCCGACATGTACACCCTGGGCTTCCGCTTCCGCCCGTGGACCGAGCGCCAGGCCATTGCCGACGGCAAGCCGATCCTCGAGTACGTCAAGAGCACCGCGGAGATGTACGGCATCGACAAGCACATCCGCCTCAACCAGAAGGTCATCAGCGCAGACTGGTCCAACACGGAGAACCGCTGGACTCTGCACATCGAGAGCAACGGCAGCAAGACCACCCTCTCCTGTTCGTTCCTGTTCTTGTGCAGCGGCTACTACAACTACGATCAGGGCTACGCCCCGAAGTTCGCCGGCGAGGAGGATTTCCCCGGCCCGATCATCCATCCGCAGCTGTGGCCGGAAGACCTCGACTACGCCGACAAGAACATCGTCGTGATCGGCAGCGGTGCCACGGCCGTGACTTTGGTTCCCGCACTGGCGAATTCGGGCGCCAAGCGCGTCACGATGCTGCAGCGCTCACCGACCTACATCATTTCGCAGCCAGAGCGGGACAAGATCGCCGAACGGCTCAACCGCTTGCTGCCGGACAAGGTGGCCTACACGGCGACCCGCTGGAAGAACGTGGTGCTGCAGGTGGCGCTCTATCAGGCCTGCCGAAGGTGGCCGCAGCGGATGCGAAACGTGTTCTTGCGCTTCGCCCAGCGCCAACTGCCCGAGGGCTACGAGGTCGAGAAGCACTTCGGTCCGCACTACAACCCGTGGGACCAGCGGCTGTGCCTGGTGCCCAACGGCGATTTGTTCCGCGCCATCCGGCACGACCAGGTCGACGTGGTCACCGACACCATCGAGCGGTTCACCGCAACCGGCATCAGGCTCAACTCGGGCCGCGAACTCCCAGCCGACATCATCATCACCGCAACCGGATTGAACTTGCAGCTCTTCGGTGGGGCGGCGGTGACCGTCGACGGGCAACCGGTGGACCTCACCAAGACGATGGCATACAAGGGCATGATGCTCTCCGATCTGCCCAACATGGCTTACACCGTCGGGTACACCAATGCGTCCTGGACGCTCAAAGCCGACCTGGTGTCCGAGTTCGTCTGCCGTCTGCTGAACTATATGGACGACAACGGTTTTGACACCGTCGAGGTTGAGCACCCGGGTTCCGACGTCGACGAGCGGCCGTTCATGGAATTCACTCCCGGCTATGTGCTGCGCTCACTCGACGAGCTGCCCAAGCAGGGTTCGCGGACCCCGTGGCGGCTGAATCAGAACTACCTGCGCGACATCTGGCTGATCCGGCGCGGCAAGGTCGACGGTGAGGGCCTGCGATTCGCCAAGAAGCGGGCCAGGATAGCGGCCTGACAACCCCACGCCCGTCACAGGCGTTCGCCATCGACCGCGCTCGCCGAGCGTGCAATCACGGCGGAAAAACCGTCGGATTCTTCGCCCTCAGAACACGTTCGGCGGCGATAAAGGTCAACGCTCAGTGACGACGACGATGCCGTCGTCGTCGCTGTAGGCGACATCACCGGGCACGAATGTCACTCCACCCAAACTGATTTCGACGTCGCGCTCGCCGGCGCCGGTCTTGGTGCTCTTGCGGGGGTTGGTGCCCAGCGCCTTGATGCCGATGTCGATGCCGCGCAACGCGGCAGCGTCCCGAACCGCGCCGTGAACTATCAGGCCGGACCAGCCATTGGAGCGGGCCAACTCGGCGATGACGTCGCCGACCAGTGCGGTGTGCAGGGAGCCGGCTCCGTCGATCACCAGCACCCGGCCCGTACCAGGCTGCGAAAGTACCGATTTCAGCAACGCATTGTCCTGGAAGCAACGCACGGTGCTGATCGCACCGGCGAATTCGGTACGACCGCCGAACTGCCGGAACTGTAGGTCACAGCTGCGCACCTCGGGCCCGACGTCGTCGACGAGGTCGGCGGTAGGCCGGAAGGACACGATCACCGGGTCAGCGGCGTCGCAGCTGCCGGATGAGCAAGATGGCCAGCAGGCTCAATGCCAGCGCAACCACCAGCGGAAGCGGCGAGCTGCCCGACGACGGCACGGCGGGTTCACTGCTGACCGGCTTGGCGTCCTCTACGGTTGACTTTGCTTGCGCCGCAGCATCTTTCGCAGCAGCAGCCAGGTCTCCGTTGGTTTCGATGCGCTGCTGCAGGTCGAGCGGCGGCTCGGGAGGCTTGGGTGGGTCGGCGGGCTTCGGTGGTGCCGGTGCAGGGCTCTCGGCCTTTTCGGGCGCTTTCTTAGCCGGCACCTTTTTCGCGGGCGCTTTCTTGGCCGGCGCCTTTTTGGCGGGCGCTTTCTTGGCGGGCGGGCTGGCCGCCTTCTTCGCGTGTTTCGCGGGCGGCTTCTTGGCCGGAGGTGTCGATTCGCCTTCAGGTTCCGAGTTGGGTTGATCCTGCGGGTCTGCCATGCGGCCGCTCCTTTACAGCTCTCTCACATCTTTGTATTTCGCACCTGATTCACCGGGTCCCATCATGCCAGGGGGTGTCCGGACCTTTCGGTGCCCAGTGCTGGTCAGCGCCTGCGACGCACCTCCCATAGCGCCGCCGCGCCGACGGCTGCCACGGTTATCGCCACAAACGGCCACACCGGTACGTTGTCGCCGTTGTCGGGCGGAGCGGCTGCGGGCCCAGGGGTCCCGGACCCCGACACCGTCAGCCGAAACCCCCACGACCCGGACACCGGGTGCCCATCCGCCGAGGTCACCCGGTAATTCACCGTGTAACTGCCGGCCGGTCCGAGGGGCCGCACGTTGACGCTGACGACGGCACCCTGCACATTGGGATCTCCCGACGACCACAAGTTGGCGTCGGGCCCGACGACCGTCATCGCGGCGAAGTCGGGTTGCAATTGTTCGTTGAAGGTTGCGCTCACGCGGTCGGGGCCGGTGGTGAGAACCGCGCCGTCCGCCGGTTCGCTGGACACGCGTGTGGCGTGGGCGGATGCGACCTGTGCGGTCAGAAGCGCACCCAAGATCATGGCGGCCAGGAGCAGACCGAGCCGCGCGAGAACTCCGACGCGGCTCATGCTGGCCTGCGCAGCAGTACGAGGCAGATACCCAGTCCGGCAACCACCAGGGCCGCGCCTGCAAGCAACCGCGCGGTGTTGTCCGGCGTTGACTTCGGTCCGGCGGCGTTGGGGTGGTGGTCTAGGGGTGCAGCGGGACCCGCTGGACCCGCTGTCAGCGCCAGCATGGGTGCCGGATGCTCCGGCTCGGCACCGCCGGACGCGGGCGGCTGGTCCCATTTCACGGTCGACCCGTCAGCGTAGGTCTGGGTGACCGGGAAGCTGACGGTGTCGGTGTTGGGCAGTCGCATCGATATCCGGAACAACCCGAACTGATCCGGTCCGATCCCGCCGTCGGGCAAGGCTGTCCAGGTGACCGACCGGACGGTGCCTGCCGCGGCGTCGCGGTCCAGCTTGGCCGTCCACCCGGGAATGGACTCGGTACGCGCGGCTGCGACATGCGGGAGAAGCACGGTGAGCGCGGTGGTGGCGGCGCCCGTGGTGGACTCGTTCGGCACCTGGAAGGTCACGATTGCCATGCCACCCTGCACGGTGTTGTCGCCGCTGGCATGGACATGCGCCCAGGCCGCCGGAGTACCCGCACCAACCCAGAGCGCGGTTAGGACGGTCACACCGCTTGCAATGCCCGCGATGCGCGAAATCCACTTGTTGCCAAGGGACATGTCAGCCCAGCCCGAGCCGCGCCATCAGGTCGGCTTCGATCCCGTCGAGTTGCGATGAGATCGCCGAGTGGGCTGCGCGGCGCCGTGCGGCCGGCATGTGCTCGGCGGCGGTGATCGCCGCCGAGAGATCGGCCAGCCGTTCGCTGACCGCCGCCGCGAACTGCTTGGTTTCGGCGTCGTTGGGCTTTTTCTCCTGCACCATCCGCAACGACTGCTCCGAACCGGCAATGCGGGCGGACAGGCGCGCGCCATGCCCGGAGAACTGGCCGACCTGGGCCAAGGGGATGCCGAGCTGATTCGCTCGCCGCTGGTCGATCAGCGCGCGGGCAGCGATGGCGGCGCGGTAGATCAACGGGGTGAGCACCGGCGCGAGCAGCCGCGACACCGTCAGCACCCGGCGGATCCGCGTCGGTGAGAGCAGCTTTCCCTCGCGGGCCGTCTTGAGTTGGGCCTCGGCGACTTTCAGCGCTGCCTTGTCGCTTTCCTGCAGGGCCCTGATTCGCGCGCGGAGAGCCTTGTCGTCGGCCCGCCGGGCCGCCTTGATGCGACGCCTCTCGTTCCTGGCGGCCAGCTTCGCCTCGAGCTTGGCGCGGGCCTTGATCGCGCGTGCTTCGGCGCGTCGCGTCGCACGGCTCTTTCGCTTGCGGAACAGGCCCATTCCCGGACGCCTCCCGGTATCTCGTGGACTATCGCGGTGCGGGTACGCGATCGTTGTGCCAACCCTAAACGGAGCAGGCTGGGGGCGGTCCGTCAGGTCAGGATCGACCCGGTGAGGAGGCTGAAGAGGCGCTCAGGCGCTCAGACTCTCCGCGCGGCGCAGTTCTTCCACGCGCTCGGCAAGGTCTTCCTGGGCCTTGGGAGAGAGCTCGGCGGCCTTCATCGCGATGCGGCGCACGTTCTCGTCGCGCATCGTGGCCAACCACGCCAATTCCTTGTCGAGCTTTTCGTAGTACTCGTCATCGGTGAAGTAGGCGGGTTTGATCCGGAAGAAGTTGGCGAGGGCCGTCATCGTCGCTGCCGAAGGATTGGTGCGGTTGCCCGAACGTAGCTGCGAGAGGTACGGAGCCGACATCGTGACGCCCTCCGCCTTGAGCGCCGCGATGACCTCTGCGGAGGTGTGCGGCCCGCGTCCGGGGGGATAAACGGTGTCGAATAGGCGGTTCAGGCGGGCAGCGAACGTCGTGCTCATCGATATGACCTCCACCGGGGCTGAAGAGGAAACGGCTATCAACATGTATTTGCTGACTATGGTAGCGACTGTTGCGTCCACAAACCAAGTGCAAACCCAGCCGGATTTGGCTCCGGCATCGGCAGCGGTGTGCGACACCGCCCCTGCAGAGCATCCAACCAACCTGGTCCGATGTCCATAATCCGAACAGAATTCACAGGTTATCCGAAGAATTCGGCTCGACAGCTCCTGCAGCTTTTCAGCTTTGCCGGCGTGCGAGAAGGGTCAGAACGGGGTGTAGCGAGGCGATGCGCGCGTCGCTCGGCAACCGACGGACGATGACGACGCAACGAGTAACTCATTTGCTGTCCCGCCACCCGCGGGCCATGGATGACAACCAGCGCGCGGGCGACGGCCAGCGCACACATTTGAGATACCTCTGAAAACTATGTGGACGCGGGCGAGCAGCCAACGGGGAGGTGAGGCAGCTGCCGGCGCCGCAACGCCAGGCTAGCGGGGGGATCTTCCGAGGCTCCAAGCCGTTTTCGCGCACCGCCGCCGAGTTTGCGCCGCTACCAGGGCCGGGGTTACCGGCACGACGGTTTGGTGGCCTCGGCCGGCACCGTCGGCAGAGGCGGGTCGCCCTTGGGAAGCAAAGCTATGCAGCTAGCAGCATCGCGAGAATCGCGGTATCGGGATGGCTGATCGGATCGACTCCGACGCGGCTGACCATAGACGTGATGGTGCCGTCGGCTTCCGCCTCTACCCAAGCCGCCCGGTGCTCCAATCCCAGATACGGCAGTCCCGGCAGCAGGACGCAGCCCGATGCTGCGCCTGTGCATTCCGGCAACGACGGAGTGGTCTCCGACGGTGGGTGCAGCATCAGCAGAGCGGGAGGCTGATGGTCAGCGAAATATCCCGGCGGAATCGCCGATTCACCGAAGACGGTGCCTTCGGCCAGGACCAGACCAACGGTGTCCGGCTGCGGCTCGTCGGGCAACTCCTCGCGGGCGCCGAACACCGTTGTGGTGGACAGTAAGCCGGGTAGCGATGCGACCCGAACTGCGACCATCAGCAGCTGGGCCCATTCTTTGGTCGAATCGGGCCAACGTCCGGAGATCACAAACCCTTTCAGGGCACCACGAGAATGAAAGGGAGCAACCCCTATGGGCCGGCTTGATCCTGCATCCATCTCGCCCTCCGCGACGCCTTCATTCGAAGTAACCACGCCGGTAGCTCGAATAAACCCCAGCTCAGTAATCTCGAATAATTAAGCATGCGCGGGGTTTTGGCGCCCCGCAAGCCGACACGGCCACTGCGTGCCCGCGCTCACAAACGACAAATTTTGACCGGCGAAAACGGTGCGGGCGCCGCGCGATCCGCGCGACGCCCGCACCGACCGGAAAGGCTCAGCCGAATATCAATCCCTGGGTTTTCGAAGTGGCGGCCGCGTACCGCGATTGCACGTCCGCCCAGTTGACGACATTCCAGAATGCTTTGACGTAATCCGCCTTGACATTCTTGTACTGCAGGTAGAAGGCGTGTTCCCACATGTCGACCTGCAGCAGGGGAATGATGCCGAGCGGGACATTGGCCTGCTGGTCATAAAGCTGGAAAGTCAACAGCTTGTCGCCAAGGGTGTCGTAGCCCAATACAGCCCAACCCGAACCCTGCAATCCGTTGGCAGCGGCACTGAATTGCGCGCGGAATTTGTCGAACGACCCGAATTGGTCGTCGATGGCGGCGGCCAGGTCGCCGGTCGGTTTGTCGCCACCGTCCGGCGACAGGTTCTTCCACCAGATGGAGTGGTTGACGTGACCACCGAGATGGAAGGCCAAATTCTTTTCGTTCAAGAAGATCGCAGAGTGGTCTTCCTTCGCGCGCGCCTCTTCAAGCTTGGCGACGGCGTCGTTCACGCCCTTGACGTAGGTGGCGTGATGCTTGGTGTGGTGGATCTCGTTGATCTGACCGGAGATGTGTGGTTCCAGTGCTGCGTAGTCCCAGTCCAAGTCGGGCAGGGTGTATTCAGCCACGGCATTCCTTCCTTCGATGATCGTTGGTGATCGCCTGAAGCGTCTTTCGCGCGGGTTCCGCGTGGGGCGGCCTAGCGTAACCAACCCTGCTCCATGACCGCCCGCGCCGCAAGGATGACCGGTAGAGAGCTTCCTGAAACGCCGCGAGCGGGATGAACTCGCTACAGAACGATGACGAGAAGGATGGCGAGCAACGCCAGAGCGATGAGGCCGGCGCGCAACGCGGCGACGCCGTAAGCATGGCTCCACGCGGGCGAGCCCGAATACGGGTTCGACGACGCCGTCGTTCCCCGACCGAACGGATGCATGGCCATCAAACGCCTTTCACCTGGACGTTCACTTCGCAGCAGTGAGGTGAGTCACAACTGACTCCAGTGACCGCGATCATAACGCGTTGTAATGGTGTTGCGAAAACTTGTCCGAAAACAGCGCTCTCAGCAGGGCTTTCGCGCCACGCGTGACGCGTATCGACCAACGCCGACGGCGACAGGGCGCCGGCCATGAGGCAATCGTGTCTGTGGTCGCTAGCGGAACTATCCATTCGCTCGGACACCTGTTTGGTTGTCGATGGGCACACGTAAAACAGCCCCGGTTATCCACATGGCGGGCCGGGCTACCGGGTAGAGGCTGTATCAATGGGTGCGGGTACCCGGATGACCATTGTGCATAAACCTGTGGAAACTGTGGATAGCCGTAGGTTGCTGCGTGGTGCCGACGGCCGTTGGCGCTGCCCGCTTCGCCGTCAGCGTTAGGCTGGTCCGGTGATCCAGGTGTGCTCCCAGTGCGGCACTCGGTGGAACGTCCGGGAGAAGCGTCGCGAGTGGTGTCCCCGTTGCCGCGGGGCGCTGATGGCGCCGCTACCGAACGCGCCGGGGGCCGACCCGCGGTGGAGCACCAGCGCTGGTCAATCCACTGCGGCGGCCCCAGCCGCTACCCGGCCCGGCGCCACTGCCTCCAGGCCCGGGGGTTGGCAGCGCACACCGCCGCGATTGCTGCCCGGCTTCCGTTGGATCGCGGTGCGACCCGGTGCCGCGCCGCCAGCACGGCGCGTGCGACGACCGCTCGGTCCCACACCGCACTATGCCGTGATCCCGCGCTGGGGCCTGGCGGACCGCCCACAAGTCGGGGAGCAGGCCGCGGCGCCGGCCGACGGACCTGCCGCGCAGGGGCCCTCCGCGGCAACCGTGCGCACCACGCTGTTCCTGGGCGTGTTGGTGCTGGGCATCGTCGCGCTGCTGTACGTCGTGCGGTACGTGGTGCTGATCGTCAACCGCAGCGTGTTGCTGAATTCGCTGGTGGCGCTGGCCGTGGACTGGCTTGGCATCGTGGCCAGTGTGGCAGCGATAGCAACGGCGATCCTGTGCGCCGTGACGCTGATCCGATGGCTGATCGCGCGCCGCGCTGCCGCATTCAAACACCACGGTCTGCCGGACCAGCGTTCGGCCCGGGCGCTGTGGGCCGGATGTCTGATCCCGCTGGTCAATCTGTTCTGGGCGCCGGTGTACGTGATAGAACTGGCCACCGTCGAGGACCACTACCACCGGCTGCAGAGACCGATCGTCCAGTGGTGGATCGTGTGGGTTATCAGCAACGTGGTCTCGATCTTCGCCATCTTCACCAGCCTGGCCACCGACGCGCAGGGCATCGCGAACAACACCGCGTGGATGGTGTTCGCGTACCTGTTCGCGGCCGCCGCCGTGGCCGCTGTCGCCCGGGTCTTCGAAGGGTTCGAACTGAAGCCGATCGAACGACCGGCGCATCGCTGGGTCGTGGTGGGTTCAGACGGTCCCGCCCGATCCGCCGACAGATCTGCCGCCCCGGTTGAGATGGACGGGCAGGAACCGGCAGCATAGGCGTATGACGTGGGCCGACGAGGTGCTCACCGGGCATCCTTTCGTGGTCGCCCACCGCGGAGCTTCGGCGAGCCTGCCCGAACACACGTTGGCGGCCTACGACCTTGCCCTCAAACAGGGCGCCGACGGTGTCGAATGCGATGTTCGGCTGACCCGCGACGGCCACCTGGTTTGCGTGCATGACCGACGGCTCGACCGTACGTCGACCGGCGACGGGGTGGTCAGTACCAAGACGCTAGCCGAGATGCGCGAACTCGAATACGGCGAATGGCACGGCAGCTGGCGCCCGGACGGCACGCACGGCGACACCAGCCTGCTGACGCTCGACGCCCTGGTAGCGCTGGTGCTGGACTGGCGCCGGCCCGTGAAGATCTTCATTGAGACCAAGCATCCGGTCCGGTACGGCTCCCTGGTGGAGACCAAGCTGCTGGCACTGCTGCATCGGTTCGGCATCGCCGCGCCCGCCTCTGCGGACAGGTCCCGGGCAGTGGTGATGTCGTTTTCCGCCGCCGCGGTCTGGCGGATTCGGCGAGCCGCACCGCTGTTGCCGACCGTTCTGCTCGGCAAGACGGGTCGCTACCTGGCCAGCAGTGCGGCCACCGCCGTCGGCGCCACCGCCGTCGGCCCCTGGCTGCCGGCGCTTCGGGAGTACCCCCAGTTGGTGGATCGTGCGCTTGCCCAGGGCCGGTCGGTCTATTGCTGGAACGTCGACGAGTACGACGACATCGACTTCTGCCGGGAAATCGGTGTGGCGTGGATTGCCACCAACTATCCCGGGCGCACCAAAGCCTGGCTGGAGGACGGGCGTCCAGCCGACGGCCGCGCAGCGGGGTCGCCACCGTCGGCTTAGTGGTGATCGCAAGCGCGGCGTGGCCGGGCGCGGCGGGTCGCCACCGTCGGACTAGTGGTGATCGCAAGCGCGGCGTAGCCGGGCGCGGCGGGTCGCCACCGTCGGACTAGGCGGACAATCGGCCTCCGGCGACGCGTGGCGCGGCAACCGCGCTGGGCGCCGAGCCGACCTCGCGTGCGAGGAAGTTTTCCAGGTCGAACAGGTTGGCTCCGGCGCGGTCGGCGACCCGCAGCAGCGTGCTCATCAACGCCACCTCTTCGATCTGCTCCTGCAGGAACCACTGCATGAACTGCTCGCCAAGGTAGTCGCCCTCGTCGCGGGCCACCGCCGCGAGGCGGCTGACCTGCTCGGTGACAGCGCGCTCCTGGTCGAGAGCCAGCGCCAGAGCGTCGCGGGCCCGGTCGAATTGGTTGCGCACCGCGTCGGCTCCCGGAATCTCCACGCGGACGCCGCGGTCGATCAGATGCTGCACTAGCATCATCGCGTGATTGCGTTCCTCGACCGCCTGGCTGTAAAAATGTTTCGCCAATTGCGGTAGATCGGAACTATCGAAATAAACGGCGATCGCCACATATTGCTGCGCGGCCGTGAATTCGTTGTGAATCTGTTCTTGCAGTAACGCAAAGAATTTTGATCGTGGACCGTCGTAATCGCTCATGAAAGCGAGATTACTGCAGGTGAAGTGCCGTCGCAACGAAGGTATTACTTACTCAGGAAAGCATTTCCTAAGTCACCCTGCTAAATATGGGCAGTCTTGCCTAAGTAAACCGAGGCTATGCTGAATTCAGATAATTCCCGGCCGCAAAGCGAATACGCCTCACTGGTGTACGTCCGACAAGCTGCTGGGCAGCCGTGTATCGGTCGCCAGGGCGGCGAACAGCTTGCGGGCCGCGTCGTGGTCCCACACCACCACCGAGCCGACATCGCTCTCGGTGAACTCCCCGATGGGAATGGTCACCGCGGCGGTGGTGCCGTGCATGGCCCAACCGAGCCGGGCCAGATCCCACACGTGGTCGCCCCGGTCGACGGTCAGGGCACCCGCAACGGCATGGGGCACCGAGTACCAGCGCCTTGGATCCAGCCACACCGCGGGGCTTGCAGCGCGGTCCAACAGCGCCGACATGAACTGCCGCTGGTTGACCATCCGGTCCAGGTCCGCCCGGGCGGTGGCTCGACTCCGGACGTAACCCAACGCGTTGCGGCCGCTCAGTGTCTGGCACCCGGCGGGCAAGTTGATACCGGCCAGCGGATCGTTGATCGGTTCGGTCGGGCATACGGTCACCCCACCGAGCGCGTCGACCAGGGCGGGGAACCCGCCGAATCCGATTTCGGCGTAGTGCTCGATGCGCAGCCCAGTTGCCTGCTCCACCGTCTGGGTCAGCAGGGTTGCGCCCCCCATGGCGAATGCGGCGTTGATTTTGTCTTTCCCGTGACCGGGGATCGGCACGTAGGAATCGCGGGGTATGGACACCATCGTCGGCGGGGTGCCGGAACCCAGGCCGGGAACGTGCACCAACAGCATCGTGTCGGTACGGCTGTTGCCGACGTCGCCGCCGGTGGCCAGTTCGTTCTGCTGCTCAGCGGTAAGACCCTGCCTGCTGTCTGAACCGACGATCAGCCAGTTCGTGCCGCGGCCGGCCGCGGGCCGATCGGTGTAGTCGGCCAGTACCGGCTCGCGGTGCAGCGACGTCTCGAGCCACGCTGCGACAGCGATGATGCCCAGAACTGCAATCAGCGGCGTGATCAGCAGCGTCAGCGCCAACATGCGGGCCCAGCGCCGGCGGTTGCGCTTGCGCCGCTGGGATGAGACCGGTCGCGCCGACAGACCCCGTCGCGCAACAGGCGGAGAGGGCGCCGACGGTGTGCGGTGTAGCGGCTGTGTGTGCTCGGAACGCGGTGGCGGAGAGCCGGTGTGACGGCGAATGATCGGCGACGGCTCGGCTTCCCTGCGCGGCGGCGGGCGATGCGGCCGCGGCAAATGCGGTGATCGGTCACCGGTCACCCGGATAACCTACGTGGTCAGCCGCTTTGGGCGCACGCAGCCCGAACTGCGAACGCAGGCTATCTGCGGGCCCGGAGCCCGTTCAGGAACGGGCACCCCATCAGTACCCGGATTGCTTGGCTCAGCCCGGTCATGTCGTCGACCGGCTTGTGAAACGGCAGCCGGATGTCGTGGTCGCCGTCGCTGCCTTCAACGCGGAACCGCACGCCATAGCGGTCGAGACCCAGGGGCCGGACCTGCCCACGGCGCAACGGCGTCGGCAGTTTCGAGACCAGTCGCGCGACCACGTCGTCGTGGGCCGTGGTCAGGTGCCAGAGCAACGTCGATTCGACCTCGCAGAACGGGTCGGGGCGGGCTGCCAGCAGGTCTGACACGCTGACGGGTTCAGCGCCGGTGGCGTCGGTGACGACCACGGAGGCGATCTCCAGACGCACGAGTGCGTAGCGGGCTTCCTCCGGACATGACGGCACCGATAGCGGCGTCGCGATCTGAAGCAACGCAGGGTTGGGATCCTCGCTGGCGATCAAGTCCAGGAGACTGGGCACCGCGTCCAGCGGAACACTTTGAAGACTTCCACGCACCCAAACCAGCGATCGAACCGGCTCTCGCATCGGCAGCGGCGCATAGTCGGTCAGCTCTAGCATCGCCTGCGATCCGGACAGGTCACCGCGATCGGCCGGCGTAGCGATGGCGAACGATCCGTCGCAGAGCAGGTGGTGCAGCGGCGTGGCCACCGGCTCCTGGCCGTCGATGGCCAGCAACGCGCCGCCGGCGCGGGCGCAGGCGCTGCGAATGCGTTCTGCGGTCGTCGGCGCGGGGGTTGTGACCGGTGACACCATTCCTCCTCAAATTAGGTAAGGCTAAGTTAACTTGCCGCATGATGAACCGCAAGGCTTGACGGACGGTCGCTCGCCGTGAGTGTTGTCTTAGGGTTGTCGTTGTGCCCCGCATCGCTTACCTCGGTCCGGAAGGGACCTTTACCGAGGCTGCCCTGCTGCAGATGACCGCCGCGGGCATGATTCCCGCGGCGGGGCCGGATACGGTGCGGCGGTTACCGATCGAGAGCACCCCGGCCGCGTTGGCCGCTGTCCGTGACGGCAGCGCCGACTACGCGTGCGTGCCGATCGAAAACTCGATCGACGGGTCGGTGATGCCCACTTTGGACAGCTTGGCCGTCGGATCGCCGCTGCAGGTGTTCGCCGAAACAACGCTGGACGTGGCGTTCAGCATCGTCGTCAAACCCGGGTTCACCGCGGCTGACGTGGCCACGTTGGCGGCCTTTCCGGTGGCCGCGGCTCAGGTGCGGCAGTGGCTGGCTGCTCATCTGCCGCATGCCGAGCTGCGGCCGGCCTATTCCAACGCCGACGCGGCGCGACAGGTGGGCGACGGCCAGGTCGACGCCGCGGTCACCTCGCCGCTCGCCGCAACGCACTACCGGCTGGAGACGCTGGCAAACGACGTCGTCGACGAATCGAATGCCTGCACCCGATTCGTCTTGGTGGGGCTGCCCGGGCCTCCACCGCCCCGCACCGGGGCCGATCGCACATCGGCGGTGTTGCGCATCGACAACGTACCGGGTGCGCTGCTGGCGGCGCTCGCTGAATTCGGCATTCGCAATATTGACCTGACCCGGATCGAATCCCGGCCCACCCGAACCGAACTCGGCACTTACCTGTTCTTCGTGGACTGCGTCGGGCACATCGACGACGGCTTGGTCGCCGAGGCACTCATGGCGCTGCACCGTCGTTGTGCCGACGTGCGATACCTGGGGTCCTGGCCGATGGGACGCGCCGCCGGCGCCCAGCCGCCGCCGGCAGAAGAGGCGTCGAACTGGCTGGAGCGGCTGCGGGCCGGCAAAACCGGGCTAGGTGCCGACGAAGGGTCCGGGCCATGAGCGGCCGGTTGGTGCTGCTGCGGCACGGCCAGTCCTACGGCAACGTCGACCGCAGGTTGGACACGCGCCCTCCGGGCAGCCCGCTGACACCATTGGGCCGCGATCAGGCCCTCGCGTTCGCGCTGGGTTTTGGCCGACCGGCGATGCTCGCGCATTCGGTGGCCCTCCGGGCGTCGGAGACGGCCGCAGTGATCGGTGCACACCTCGAGCTGACGGCGCAGGAGTTCGAGGCCATTCACGAGGTGCAGGTCGGAAACCTTGAGAACCGCAACGATGACGAAGCGGTCGCTGAGTTCAATGCCGTCTACGAGCGTTGGCATCACGGTGAGCTCGACGTGCCGCTACCCGGCGGCGAGACCGGGGACGAGGTGCTGGAGCGCTATCTGCCGGTGGTGACCGACCTGCGGTTGCGCTACCTCGACGACCAAGACTGGAACGGCGACATCGTGGTCGTCAGTCACGGCGCGGTGATCCGGCTGGCCGCTGCGGTACTGGCCGGGGTGGACGCCAACTTTGCGCTGGACAACCATTTGGGCAACGCGGAGTCGGTGGTGCTGTCGCCGATTACCGACGGGCGGTGGAGTTGTGTGCGGTGGGGATCGCTGACGCCGCCGTTCTACCCGAAGCCCGACTCCAGTGCGGTCGCTGATGCCGTGGCGTCCAGCAGTGACCCGATGGGCTGAGTCAGCCCACCAGCGCGACCGATTCGGCGGCGCATCCGCAGCCGACCGCATCACAGTCGACCACGAACGCGTGCAACGACAGCTCGGGACTCGCACACCCCGGCTCGGTGCACTCCGCGCGGCCCAGTAAGCGACCCACAGAGTGGCGAATGACGGTGCCGTGGCAATGGTCTAAGCCCGCCCGGCACTCGCGGCAGCCCATGCTCATACGAGCGTTCATAGCACCGGCGGCGGACAAATCCGTGATGCCGCGCCGGGCTCGGCAGCCCTCTGTTAGCCCCAGCCCAACTCGTCCAGCCGGTCGTCGTGGATGCCGAAGTGGTGGGCGATTTCATGGATCACCGTGATCGCCACCTGTTCGACGACCTCGTCTTCGGAAGAACAGACGTCGAGCAGCGCCTCGCGATAGATGGTGATGGCGTCCGGCAGCGCTCCGGCGTAGTCGGAGTTGCGCTCGGTCAACGCCACCCCTTCGTAGAGCCCCAGTAGGTCGTGCTCTTCCGGATGGCGGTCCGCGACCAGGACCACGACGTTGTCCATCGCGTCGGTCAACTCGGATGGAATCAGGTCGAGTGCGTCGGAAACCAGCTCGTCGAACCGCTGCGGGTCCATCCGCACGGCCACGCCGTTATCCCGGCGGAGGCTCGGCGGGCGCGGCTGGTGGCGGCGCTTCCGGCGCAGGCGCGGCGGGCGGCGCTCCACCATCGGGCGCGGGCGGAGCCGCCGGCGGCGGGTTGGCCTGAGATGGCGGGGACGCCGGGGCCTGAGGAGGAGCTTGAGACGGAGTCACCACCGGCTGCTGGGGCAGATGCTGATTGCCCGGCGGAGTCGGCTGTGCCGGAGCGCTTGGCTGCTGCTGGGGAGTCGGCGCCTGAGGAGCCGGTATCGGCGGCAACGTGAGCCGCTCCTCGGGGATGTCCGGCGGTGGCACCGGCGCCTGACCATTGATCAGCAGCGGCCCCTTGGCGCTGTTGAGCAGGGTCGCCCAGCCGCCGTTGCCCAGGGTCGCGCCGATGTTGCAGGCCACCGCGCGGCTACCGGCCGACCAGCTGGCCATCGACACGGTGGGATAGATCAGCGTCAGCGTGGTGGTGCGCAATTTGATCGGCGCGAGGTAGGCGTCGGTCATCTTGGTGCAGGTGTCTTTGATGAACCCGTCCTGGTCTGCCTCGGCAGGCAGCCCGTTGGGGAACTTCTCGGCGAGGTTGACCGTGCCGGTGACCTCCATCGCGTGGGGTGCGGCACAGTCGACCGGAACGTCGATCGGCTGGTTGGTCGCCGAGTCGATGCCCAGGCAGGTTCCGGCGGGCCACACCTTCGACTGGTCGATGTCGGCGACCTTGCCCTTGAAGGCGACCTGCTGGTTGTTGGCGCCCGGCAACTGCAGGCCGCACAGTATGCGGCGATCACCGGCCTGGCGCCACGCACGGTCGCCGGACCAGAGCAGGCTCACCGTGAACTTGCTGTTGGGATCGAATTTCGGCCCGAGGTAGTTGCGCACCGCCGACTCGCACTGCTCCTGGGTGATCTGCTGAATGCGAGCGGGCGACGGGGGAGCGGCGGTGGGCCCGTACTCCGAGCCGGGGAAGGTCCGCATGTCGACGGACTCGGCGACCTCAAACCGGTGCTCGTCGGCGCAGTTGACTATCGCCGCGGCATCCGGCGTGCCTTCCGGCCACATCAGGCAGCTGCCGCTGGTTGCGCGGCCGAAGGCGGGGTTGGTCTTACCGCCGGTGCTCGGGACGGGGTTGTTGTCCATGTAACTGGTCAGCCGACCCGATCCGGTGGCGACCGATGGAAGGGCGGTGACCAGCCCGGCGATCATCAGGCCGCCCAGCGCCGTGAGAAGCAGCGCCCGCCTGGTGGCCACCGGCGCCAACGCGCGCGGCCAGTGAAATTTGCCCAGCGGCTGCTCTGCCTCTTCGGCGGGCGGCTCTGGTGCGGGCGGGCTGGCTTCGGGAACTTCGTCCCCGAGGTCCTCGGGTTTCTCCGACATCGGCTCCATTCTGACAGGGGAGGTCAAACGGCGTTACCCCTGTTGCAGATGTGATGCATTGACTGGCGTCCGGGACGCCAACAGTAATCTTGCCCCGTGATCGACCTGAAGTTGCTCCGGGAAGACCCCGACGCGGTACGTCGCTCCCAGCTCAGCCGTGGAGAGGACCCGGCGCTGGTAGACGCGCTGCTCACGGCCGACTCCAACCGCCGTGCAGCGATATCGGCCGCCGATGCCCTGCGTGGCGAACAGAAGGCCGCCAGCAAGAGCGTCGGCGCAGCGACGGCCGACGAGCGCCCCGCGCTGCTGCAGCGCGCCAAGGAGCTCGCCGGGCAGGTCAAGACCGCAGAAGCCGCCCAAGCCGAAGCCGAACAGGCATTCACCGCGGCACACATGGCTATCTCGAACGTCATTTTGGACTTGGTGCCTGCCGGCGGGGAGGACGACTTCGCGGTCCTCGACATCGTCGGCGAACCACCGCAATTGCGAGACCCGAAGGATCATCTGGAGCTCGGCGAATCGCTGGGTCTCATCGACATGCAGCGTGGCGCGAAAGTGTCCGGCTCGCGGTTTTACTTTCTGACCGGCCGCGGCGCGCTGCTGCAGCTGGGCCTGTTGCAGCTGGCGCTGCAGCTGGCCGTGGAGAACGGCTTCGTCCCGATGATCCCGCCGGTGCTGGTGCGCCCCCAGGTGATGTCCGGAACCGGATTTCTGGGCGCACACGCCGAGGAGGTGTACCGGGTGGAAGCCGATGACCTCTACCTGGTGGGCACGTCCGAGGTGCCGCTGGCCGGCTACCACTCCGACGAGATCCTCGATCTCTCCGGCGGCCCGCTTCGGTATGTGGGCTGGTCGTCTTGTTTCCGTCGCGAGGCCGGGAGCTACGGTAAGGACACCCGCGGCATCATCCGGGTGCACCAGTTCGACAAGGTGGAGGGGTTCGTTTACTGCGAGCCCGCCCACGCTGAGGCAGAACACCAACGCCTGTTGGGCTGGCAGCGCGAAATGCTGGCGCTCATCGAGGTGCCGTACCGGGTAATCGACGTCGCCGCAGGCGACCTCGGCTCGTCGGCCGCTCGCAAATTCGACTGTGAGGCGTGGGTTCCGACGCAGGGGACCTATCGCGAACTGACGTCGACGTCGAACTGCACCACGTTTCAGGCGCGCCGGCTGGCGACCCGTTACCGGGATGCCAGCGGCAAGCCGCAAACCGCGGCCACGCTCAACGGCACGCTGGGCACCACGCGGTGGCTGGTGTCGATCCTGGAGAACCACCAACAGCCCGACGGCAGCGTCCGGGTACCCGCGGCACTCGTGCCGTTCGTCGGTACCGAGGTACTGGAGCCCGCTTAGAAATGTCCCCTGCAGGCCGGACCCGATGCGCGGCGGCCGGAACCACACCAGTCACATCAGTCCCAACGAGTCGCGGCCACCGATTCTGCAATCTGATAGCACCGGCGCTATCGAATTGAAGACCGCAACATGGCCACCTTTCTGGTAACGAAGTGGCAGGTGTGACGAGATCGCCAAATCGTCATCCGTCGACCGACCTCCCGAGAAACGCCATCAGTTGGGTGGTCGGCGAGGAGTCCGTCGGCGCGCGTTGGGCCGGCCCGAAGCCGCCCGGGCGCCGCATCACGGCTTCCGGCACCGACTCCACCAGCCCGTGGGATAGGGCGAGCAGATCTTCGGGCAGCTCGACCGACCTGCCTTGCGAGCGGTGAATGTCCCAGCTGTGCAAGGCCAAATCCGCAACCGGGTACACCAACGCCCGCCGCAGCGGCACCTCGCCCTCCGGAGAGGTCCGCATCGCGTCCAGGTCGGCTGCGGGCAGAGCATCCCGGAGTCGAGCCGCCAGCTCAAGCAGACGTCCCACCGGATTATCGCAAATCCAGTCGGCAGGCTGGGATGGACCGTCCCAGACCTTTCCGCCTTCGACGAGCGTGACGATTTTCGTTGCACTGCCGGTTGCATGGCCGACCAGGTCGCGCAGGCTCCACTCGGCTAGGTTCGACGGGTTGTCCCAGCTTCCCGGCGGAATCTGACTCGTCGCGTCGATCAGCAGATCAAGCGCCGCGACGGCCAGCAAGCCAATCTGTGTAGTCATGCCGTTGTTCATGACCGAATCGTAGGGAGCGGGTGTGACACCTATGGTGTCTCGTTTGTCGACAAACGAGTGATCCGGCGTCGGAAGGCCGCGCGCGGCAACGTATGAATGCGCGGTTGCCGTAGTTCGACTGACCCGCTGTCTCTCGATCTCAACCACTTGTCATCGCCATGCTCAAGCGTCGACTTTCGGCGCCGGTACGGCGCCGGCTTGTTCGTGGCGGCGCTGCCGTTCCATGGTGGCGAAGTAGAACGCGAACGGGAACGCGAAGCTGGTGAAGAAGCTGGACGCAAAGAACAGCCAGGGGCGCCGGATGCCGCGCCGAACTCCGTCGACGATCGTAAACGCCGGCATCAGAATGACATTCGCGATGATGTAGTCCTGATTGCCCGAACCGCACGCCGGGTTGGCGAACTGCTCACGCAGAAAAGTGGGATAGCTGGCCGGTCCCGAGATCAGATTTCCCTGCCCGTGCGCGTCGAGCACGAAGTGGATGTTGAACCAGTAGCCCAACGCGATCGAGGCGATGCCGGCGGCGTAGTACACGCATTCCAGCGGCGACAACCACGGCCCGCCTTCGGGTTTGGCGTAGATCTGCCGGTTTGACGCGATGATCCCGCCGACGCAGACGAGCCCAAGCAAGAAGTGGATGACGATGGAGGCCATGGGCGCAGTCTCGCGCCACACCCAAAGTTTTGTCAATATTGACAGAACAATCTGGAGGTACCTTACTGCCATGGTTCGGCCGGCTCAGACTGCGCGCAGCGAGCGCACCCGGGAGGCGCTGCGTCAGGCCGCGGTGGTGCGATTCCTGGCCCAGGGTGTGGAGGCCACTTCGGCCGAGCAGATAGCGGCGGACGCCGGAGTCTCACTGCGCACCTTTTACCGCCACTTCGGGTCCAAGCATGAGCTGTTGTTTGCCGACTACACCGGACTGAACTGGTTTCGCGCGGCGTTGGAGGCCCGGCCGGCCGACGAGCCGGTGATCGAGTCGGTACAGTCGGCCATCTTCGCCTTTCCGTATGACGTTGAGGCCGTTGCGAAAATCGCCGCTCTCCGGGGCGCTGAGATCGACCAGGACCGGCTAGCGCGCCATATCCGCGATGTTCAGGCAGACCTCGCCGATGCCATTCAGGCGCAGCTGCACCGTCGTAGCTGCAAGCTCGACCGCGACCCCGACGCCCAGCTCCGCATGGTGGTCATCGCGCGTTGCATTGCCGCCGCGATCTTCGGGGCCATGGAGGCCTGGATGGTCGGCAACGATCGGTCGCTCGGGGAGTTGGCCAGGATGAGCCACGTTGCACTGGAATCACTGCGGGCCGGCATCCCGGACACGTGGGTCACCTGGACAGCACAAGTTTCGTCATAATTGACAAAACTTTACGTCCGTGCCAGCCTGCAACCCGGGAGGTGGAGCATGCCTGAATACGACGCGATAGTCATCGGCGCCGGGCACAACGGGCTGACCGCGGCGGTGCTCCTGCAGCAGGCCGGGCTGCGGACGCTGTGCCTGGACTCCAAGCTCTACGCCGGCGGGATGGCCTCCACGGTGGAGCTGTTCGACGGTTACAAGTTCGAGATCGCCGGATCGGTGCAGTTCCCGACGTCGGCCGTCGTCATCGAGGCGCTTGGGCTGGACACGCTGCCAACGGTCGACATGGAGGTGATGTCGGTAGCACTGCGCGGCGTCGGTGACGATCCGCTGGTCCAGTACACCGACCCGACGAAGATGTTCAGCCACCTCAACGAGGTGCACGGCGCGGACGCCGTCACCGGGATGGCGGGTCTGCTGGCCTGGAGTCAGGCGCCGACACGGGCGCTGGGCCGGTTCGAGGCCGGTACGCTGCCCAAGACTCTCGACGAGATGTATGCCTGCGCCACAAACGAATTCGAGCGCTCGGCCATCGACGACATGCTGTTCGGCTCGGTCAGCGACGTATTGGACCGCTACTTTCCAGACCGCGAGAAGCACGCCGCCATACGTGGTTCGATGACCGTGCTGGCCGTCAACACCATCTACCGCGGGCCGGCCACGCCGGGCAGCGCCGCCGCGCTCGCGTTCGGGCTCGGCATTCCCGACGGCGACTTTGTACAGATGAAGAAACTGCGCGGCGGCATCGGCGCGCTCACCGCGCATCTGGGCCGACGGCTGGAAAGCGACGGCGGGGAAGTCCGGCTGCGCACCAAGGTGACCGAAATCCTGGTCGCCGATGGCAAGGTCAACGGCGTGCGCACCGAGGCGGGGGAGACCCTGACCGCCCCGATCGTCGTGTCCGGCATTGCACCCGACATCACGCTCAACGAGCTGATCGAGCCGTCGGCGCTGCCCGCTGAAGTCCGGGAACGCTATTCGCGGATCGACCACCGCGGCAGCTACCTGCAGATGCACTTCGCCCTCGACGATGCACCGGAGTTCCTCTCACCGTACGAGGCGCTCAACGACCCGTCCATGCAGGCGTCGATAGGAATCTTCTGTACCCCGGAAGAAGTCCAGCAGCAGTGGGAGGATTGCCGCCGCGGCATCGTGCCGGCCGACCCGACCGTTGTGCTGCAGATCCCCTCGCTGCACGACCCGGATCTGGCTCCCGCGGGCAAGCATGCCGCGTCGGCGTTCGCGATGTGGTTCCCGATAGAAGGCAATGCGGACTACGGGCAGGCGAAGGTGGAAATGGGTCAGCGGGTGATCGACAAGATCACCCGGCTGGCGCCGAACTTCGAACGCAGCATCACCCGGCACACCACCTTCACCCCCAGACACATGGGTGTGATGTTCGGGGCGCCGGGTGGAGATTATTGCCACGGTCTGCTGCACCCCGACCAGATCGGTCAGAACCGCCCTGGACCGAAAGGCTATATCGGGCAGCCGATTCCGGTCGACGGGCTATACCTGGGCAGTGCGGGGTGCCACGGCGGACCCGGAATCACCTTCATCCCCGGCTACAACGCGGCCCATCAGGCGCTCGCCGACCGCAACGAGTGAAGTACATTTCTCATCGGTTGGCGGCAGCCGTGTTCAGAAGCCGTGAGCAGTGGCGACTTCTTCACCATCAACCCTGACGACGTATGTTTGTGGCCGAAATCCGGCGAGCCATTGTGGACGAACCTTCTCGATCTCAATCGTGCGCTCGCCGTGCGAGACTGTCCACACGCGCTTCAATTGCATACTGAACTGCGTGGCGGGGTCCAGCGGACTGGCCAGCGAAGTCTTCTGACCGTCGATCAGGAGATATGTGCTCCCAGTAAGCGGATTCCGATGAAACTGAGCCGAGCTCGTGCCGATATCGAACTTGATGTTCATGACTCCTCCTACCTCAGATTGAGCCCAGTTTGATAACCGATTGATGGTTGAGGCCGGGCCGCTTGGGAGCCGCAACCGCGTTATCCCAGGAGCTTGTCTAGTAGGGCGGTGAACTCGTCCGGGCGTTCCGGCGTGAAGGCCGGACGCCACCGGCTGCCCGGCACGTCCAGCGTGATCAAGGTCGAACGAAACGGGCGGTGTACGTCCAGCGGCAGCCACCGACGGAAATCCGAAGTGCCCCAGACGCGAAACCGTTGCATGAACAAGCCTAACGACTCGGCTTTGTAGCCGCGGATCGCGTCAAGCGCGATGACCTTTGCGGTACCGTCGGGAAAGTGGTAGCGGCGCAACGTGACCGCTTCACGATCCAGTTGGACCAGCCCGTCGTCGTAAATCTCAGTCATGCCCGGGAACTCCGTAACTCGTGACCTCGTGAGGTCAGGCACCGTCCGTCGTCCAACCGCCACTGCCACCCGTGCAGGTTGCAGGTCAATGTATTGCCTTCCACCACACCGAATTTCGACAAGTCAGCCTTGAGGTGGGGGCAGCGGCGCTGAATCTCCCAGCCATCCAGAATGATCGACGCGGAATCGTCATGGGTCTCGGCGAACCAGCCGTCGGCGTAGGCAATCCGTTCGTCGGTGAGGCACTTGAAGAACGTGTACAGGTATTCGTTGTAGCCGCCCACGCGCCAGGCCCGGAATCGAGTGGACAAGAAGATGGTGTTGACCCAATCCGGTTCCTGATCGCGCAGCACGGTACGCACCAGCTCCGGAGCTATCGCAAATCCATACCGAACCTTCTCATCGGGAATCCGTTCGCGCACAGCGCGTTTCGGGAAGTCCAGGATTATTGACTCAGGCCCGATCACCAGTTCGACGGGATAGCCGATGCCGTCGCAGATCTCGTCACTCTGCAGCATGATCGGTTCGAACAACGCACGCAGCGGCTCCAGCAGCGACTCACCGGTGGCCGGCGCCCAACTCGCCCGCTCGGCCGCCAGCACCGGCGCCATCCGGTCGGCATAATCGGCTATATATGCCGCCTTACCGGTGGTGAAGATGGCCTCGACCAGTTCGGTGGGCAGCGGATGCCGCAGCCAATTCAACGTCGTGCCAGCGAAGTCGGCGCTGGACCCAGGCATCATCAGCAGGCCACGGTCGTGGCCGTGCGCGCGCATCTGGTCCAGGAACACCATCTGGTCGGGGAAGATATTGGCGGGGTCATCGCTGTCGTCGTTCAGGTGGCGCAACTCGGGGTCCAGGAAGCACGGCGGTCCGGCCGACGGCACCACCCAGGTCGCGCCCACCTGGGCGATGTACTGGCGGGCGCGGTCCATCTGGCGCTGGCGTTTCTGGGTGCCGAAGGCCTCCTTGGCGCGCGCCGGCATGTCGTAGACCATCGGGTACCAGATCGCTCCGGAGTACTGCAGCAGATGCACATCGACGTGACCGAACTGGGACGACAGCGGCTCCAGATCGACCGGGCGGGCGTCGTTCATGTTGAAAACCGTTGTGGTGCCGTCGGAAACCACCAGCGCCGAGTCGCCGATCGGGCCGTCGGCGGGAGCGCGCAGCGCGATGACCATGACGTCGAGGTCGCCCCGAGGCCCGCTGATCCGATGCTTGACCGAATCGGTGGTTTCGAAGAACCGGTGAAACCCTAACTTTTGCAATTCATTTCGCAGGTCGGGCACCGGAAAATCGGGCAGCAGCACGACCGCGTCCTTGTTGACGCGTGCGGCGAGCAACTTTGCGTCGAAGTGATCCTTGTGCAGGTGCGAGACGTACAGGTAGTCGCAGTCGCCCAGCTGGTCCCAATCCAGTGTGCTGTTGTCCGGGAACGGAAACCAGGAAGCGAAGTAAGCCGGATTGACCCAGGGGTCGCACAGGATGCGGCCCGCCTGGGTCTGGATCAGAAAGCCGGCGTGGCCGACGCTCGTGACCTGCACAAATACCTTTCGGAAAGAAACGGGTACCTTTCGGAAAGAAACGGGTACCTTTCGGAACAGAACGGGTACCTTTTCGGACTACTGATCGAACGGGGTGTTTTCGGCGCAGCGCGCCCCGTCGAGTTTAACCGGGGGCTTGGCCCGCGGGCCGTCCCAGCCGTTGTTTTCCACCACTTGGGGCGCGGCGGGGACATGAGCATTAGGCTGAATTTCTGTGGAACCCGTATACGCGACCGTCATTCAGCTTGCCCGTTTGGCCTTTCGTATACAGGGCCTGAAGATCACCGTCATCGGCGTGGAGAACCTGCCCGTCAGCGGGGGCGCCGTCATTGCGATCAACCACACCGGCTACCTGGACTTCATGCTCGCGGGTCTGCCCGCCTACCAGCAGGGACTTGGCCGCAAGGTGCGATTCATGGCCAAGCAGGAGGTGTTCGACCACAAGATCACCGGCCCGATCATGCGCAGCCTGCGGCACATACCGGTGGACCGCTCGTCCGGGGCCGCCTCCTATGAAGCCGCGGTCAAGAACCTCAAAGACGGTGAATGGGTCGGCGTATATCCCGAAGCGACGATCAGCCGCAGCTTCGAGATCAAGGAGTTCAAGACGGGCGCTGCCCGGATGGCGGTCGACGCCGGGGTGCCGATCATTCCGCACATCATCTGGGGTGCGCAGCGGATCTGGACCAAGGACCACCCCAAGAAGCTGTTCCGGCCGAAGGTGCCGATCACGGTGCTGGTGGGCGAGCCGATAGAGCCGACGCTGGGCATCGAGGAACTGAAAGGGCTGCTGCACTCGCGGATGCAGCATCTGCTGGAGCGGGCGCAAGAGCAGTACGGCCCGCATCCGGCAGGGGAGTTCTGGGTGCCGCACCGGCTCGGTGGGGGCGCCCCGTCGATGGCCGAAGCGGCCCGGTTGGACCATGAGGAGGCATTACGACGGGCGGCGCGCCGCAATCAGCGGGCCGGAGCGCCGGAGTAGTGGCCGATGGCGGAACCGGTATACCGCGCGCTCGAGATAATTGCCCGGCTCATTGTCAGGGCCAACGGAACCCCGATCACCTTCACCGGCGAAGAGAACATCCCTGACCACGGCGGTGCCGTGATCGCGATCAACCACACCAGCTACGTCGATTGGCTACCGGCGGCGCTGGCGGTGTATCGCCGGGGCCGGCGGATGCGCTTCATGATCAAGGCCGAGATGCAACAGGTGAAGGTGGTCAACTTCCTGATCAAGCACACGAAGACCATCCCCGTGGACCGGGGAGCCGGGGCGGGCGCCTACACCGCGGCGGTGCAGCGGCTGCGCGAGGGAGAGCTGGTCGGCGTCTATCCGGAGGCCACCATCAGCCGCAGCTTCGAGCTCAAGGAATTCAAGACCGGCGCGGCCCGGATGGCAGGCGAGGCGGATGTGCCGATCATCCCGATGATTGTCTGGGGTGCACAGCGGATTTGGACCAAGGATCATCCAAGGCACTTGGGCCGCAAGAAGATTCCGGTCGCCGTGCAGGTGGGGGTGCCGTTGCGGCCCGCCTCGGACATCTCGGAGACCACGGCAGCGCTGCGGGAGTCGATGACCGCGCTGCTGGACCAGGTGCAGCAGCGCTATCCGCACCCGGCCGGTGAGTACTGGGTGCCGCGCCGACTGGGAGGCGGAGCCCCGACGATGGCGGAGGCGGCTCGGACGGAGGCTGATGAGCTGGCGGCCAAAGCCGCCGGCCGCGCCCAGGCGCAGCAGGAGAAGCCATGGCAGAACCGATCTTCCGGATGACGGAATTCCGCAGCGAAGGCGAACAGTCCTGACGAAACCGGCGCTTATCGCGTGCGACGTCGACGGCACCTTATTCGACGACGACGAAACCATCAGTCCGCGGACCCGGGCGGCGGTGCACGCCGCCGTGGGTGCGGGTGCGCACTTCATCCTCGCGACCGGCCGTCCGCCACGGTGGGTGCGTCCCGTCGTCGAGGCGCTCGGTTTCGCACCCATGGCGGTGTGCGCCAACGGTGCGGTCATCTACGATCCCTCGAGCGATCGGGTGATCTCGGCGCGCACGCTATCGGTAGACGCCCTGGCCGAGTTGGCCGAGATCGCAACCCGCGCCATTCCCGGTGCCGGGCTGGCCGTTGAGCGCATCGGTGAGCGCGCCCACGACACCGCGACGCCGCAGTTCGTCAGCTCGCCTGGCTACGAGCATGCCTGGCTCAACCCGGACAACACCGAGGTGTCTATCCCGGACCTGCTCAGCGCGCCGGCGATCAAGTTGCTGATCCGCAAGAGCGGTGCCCGCAGCGCGGACATGGCCGCCCAATTGGCCAAGCACATGGGGACCGAAGGCGAAATCACCTACTCGACCAACAACGGGCTGGTGGAGATCGTGCCGTCGGGAATCACCAAGGCCAGCGGCGTGGCGGAGATCGCGGCGCCGCTGGGCATAACCGACGGCGACGTGCTGGCGTTCGGCGACATGCCCAACGACCTGCCGATGCTGGTGCAGGCCGGTCTCGGCGTGGCCATGGGCAACGCCCACCCCGATGTGCTGACCGCGGCGGACGAGGTGACCGCACCCAACACCGACGACGGTGTCGCGCGGGTGCTCGAGCGATGGTGGCAATAGAACCTGCGAGCAGGTGCGGTTTCACTATCGCCCAACGACGCGGCAATGTGGGAGACTGCCGGTCGTGCCAGAAGACCCGCCGCCGGAAAGTCGGAATGAGCGTGGCGGCTCGGATGAGGAATCGGCGTTTCCCAAGCCGCTGCCGCCGATCCCCGGTGCCAGTCAGGACCCTGCCATCTCGCTGCCGCCGATCCCATCCTTTGGGGAGCAACCCCAGCCGGTGAACCCGGTTTGGCTGTCTTCGGGTTCGGGTTCGGGGGAGACGGGCACGGATCAGGACGAACCCGGCACCTTCGCATCCGGCGGCAGCATGAAGTCCCAGGATGCGGCGACCACGCGGCCGCGGCCGGCGACGCCAGCCGAACTACGTGCTCGCGAGAAGTACGAGAAAAAGCAGCGCGAGATCGAAGAGGCGCGCCTCGCGGCGGAGGAGAAGCGGAAAAAACGGAACCGCCGACTGCTCGGCGCCGGCGCCGGTGTGGGGATAGTGGGCGTCGTCGCGGGCCTTGGATATTGGGCATTGTCGTCGCCCACGGTCATGGCCAAGTGCGTGCGGGATGACCCGAACGGTCAGCCGGTGATCGTCCCGGACAGCTACTGCACCGGGCACACGTCTGGCCTCAACGGCTTCTTCTATTACGGGGGACATCAGTACCGGTATTACTACGGCAGCTCGGGTGGCATTGGTGCGCGGCCGTTCGGCGGTACGACTGCGCGACCGCCGGGAGCGACCATCAAGACGGGGTCGGGCACCACAATTCAGCGCGGCGGGCTGGGCGGCAAGTTCGGCGGAAGCAGGGGCGGCGGTTCGTGAAGCGCTGCCGCACAGACCCGCGCCCCAAGTGGCGTTCGATCGTCGAATCGCAAGGGCTGGTGTACGGTACGCCGGCTCGTGACGCGCGGGGGAGAGACCGTCCCTACTGGGACGAGTCGGTCTACTACGAATTCGACATGGACGAGATCTTGGCGCTGGAGGCCGACGTCGAATTGCTGCACTCGATGTGCCTCAACGCCGTCGAGCAAGTGGTGTTGATGGAGCGGTACGCCGATTTCGGTCTGCCGGAATGGAGTTGGCAAGCGGTCGCCGAATCCTGGCGCCGCTCAGACCCACACGTGTACGGCCGATTCGACTTGCGCTACGACGGCCGCCGGCCGGCGGTGCTGCTGGAGTACAACGCCGATACGCCGACCACGTTGCTGGAAGCTGCAATCCTGCAATGGTATTGGTTGAAGGACAAATTTCCGGACGACGACCAATGGAACTCGTTGCACGAGCAGCTGGTTGATCGCTGGAAGGTGGTCGGTGATTCGCTGCCCAGCGCCGAGCTGCACTTCACCTGGTCGGGTGTGGAAGCGACCGGCGAGGATCAGATCACGACAACCTATATGCAGGAGACGGCCGCCGAAGCGGGTTTTCAGACGATCGGATTGATGATCGAAGACCTCGGTTGGGATTCGGCGCTGGAACGGTTCGTCGACTTGGAAGAGGACCAGATCCACGCCGTCTTCAAGCTTTACCCGTGGGAGTGGGTGCTCGACGACGAGTTCGGCCGACATGTCGTTGCCAGCCTGCCCCGGACGATGTGGGTCGAGCCGCTGTGGAAGACCCTGTTGTCCAACAAGGCAATCCTGGCGGTGCTGTGGGAGATGTACCCGGGCCACCCGAACCTGCTTCCGGCCTACCTCGACGACCCGCACGAGCTGACCGAATACGTGCGCAAGCCCAAGCTCGGTCGCGAAGGCGCGAACATCACCATCGTCGGCGCCGGCCTGGAGACCGCTACCGGCGGGGTCTACGGGGAAGAGGGTTTCGTCTATCAGTTGCTGGATCCGCTGCCCGAGTTCGACGACATGCGACCCGCGTTGGGCGCCTGGCTCGTCGGCGATTCGGCGGCCGGACTCGGCATCCGCGAAACCGCCGGACTAGTGACCGACGACGGCGCAGCTTTCGTCCCGCACCGGATTCCTCTCAAATGAATGGAGTTGATCATCGATGACGACAACTAGCGTTGCGCTGTCGGGCTATTGGGATGCGGGCTATTGGAATGTGCTGGCCCGCGGGGTCTATGCAATCATCCTGTATGCGATCGTCGGCCTGGTACTGATGATCATCGGTTTCTACGCGATTGATCTCACTACCCCAGGCCCGCTGCGCAAGATGGTCGACGCGGGGAAGCCCAACGCTATCGTCGTCGCCGCCGCGGGCATGGTCAGCATGGCGCTGATCGTGGTGCTGGCGATCTATGCGTCGTCAGGCAAGCTGGTCGAAGGGCTGGTGGGGTCAGCCATTTTCGGGATCGTCGGGATCGTCGCACAAGTCGTGATGATGCGGATCGCCACTCTTGTGATCGGGATCGACATGGACACATTGCTCGAAGCCGACGAGTTCAACTACTCGTCGCTGATGGTGGCGGCCGCGCAGTTCGCGCTCGGCATCGTGGTTGCGGTCGCGATTCTGTAGCAGTGACGCCCCGGCGACTTGCGGGCACCCCTGCACGTTCAGTGTGTACTGGGGGTTTTCGGTGTGTACTGATGGCGTTGAGTGTGCAATCTGGGCGGAAATCGGGACGAATCTCCGCCCTACTTACACGCGCAAAGCCCACGATTCACACGGAAAGCCTGAGACAACGAATGGGACACCCGGTCAGCAGTTAGGGTTTGGATCTGGCGTTGAAGTGCGGCCGGGTTGGTCTCGCGTAAACGTGGGCCGCTACCACATCTTTGACCGTTACCCCGTAGTCACAGCTGTCACTTCAGCAGCGGCGCGGCTGCCACCAGCAGTATCCGGAAAGCGCTAGCGTCGGCGCTATCAAAATTTCCGCACCGACACACGCCCCTTCTCCGGTGATGGGAGTGATCGGTGTGGCCAATGGTGCACCGAGCCAATCCGGCGGTGGACCGGGACATTAGTGCGGGCCACGGCCCATGTCCCGCAATGTTTTTGGCGGCACCGTGGTAGCGACCAGAGAGTCGGCGTCGATCGTCTGCGGTTGATACGGCAGCGTCGCCAACCGGGCCGCCATGACCGCAACGGGGTCGCCGGTGAATCCGGCCAGCCCGGACAGAAACGCCCACTCATGCTCGTCACTGCCGAAATAGACGACGGTGTCGAAGGTTTCGTGAAATCGCCGCCACGAACGTAACAGCGACGTGTTGCGCCACAGCGTCGGGCAGCCGGCCTGAAAGACGACGACGCCACCGACAGCACGGCACGTTCGCAGGAAGTCACCTTCATATAACCGGTTGTGTTGCGCGGGCTCGGCACGCTCGTCGGGAAGGTCGACAACGACGATGTCGTAGCGGGCGGTGCACCGTTCGACAAAGCTCCACCCGTCGCAGTAATGCATGGCGACAGGGCCGATTGCGCCTTCCGCCCTGCGCAATTCGTCGCTCGAATAGCCGTATGGCAGATGCTTCGCGCACAGCCGCACCGCTTCGCGGTCGATGTCGACGTGGTCGACATGTGTTGCGCCGGCGGCTACCGCCAGCTGGCTGACCACCCCTTCGCCGGAGCCGATGACCAGCACACGTCCGACCTTCTCCGCCAGCAGCAGCGCCGGCACCAGCAGCGCCTCGTGGTAGACGAGCTGGCTGAACTCGGTACTCTGCCGCTCGCCGTCGCTGAACAACGCCACGCCCTGTTCCGATTGGCCGATCACGAGATGCTGGAACTCCGTGCGCGCGTCGCAGATGACCTCGGACAGATGCCAGCTTCGGGCCATCCCAGGCGCAATTGGTTCGACGACTTCCACGGCCGAGGCCTGCCCTCCGAAATATGTTGGCAACGAAGCGAATCCATTGAAATGCGCCGACGCGTAGCTGGCGGTGTAGGCGCCGGCATCCTCGATTTCGACATGGTCACCTGCGGCTAGCGTCATCGGCAGCGGATACCGTTGGTAGAGCACATCGTCGCCGTCGCATGTCGGGCCGGCTACCACGGCAGCGCCGACGGGATCACCGTCGCGTTCGGTCCGCAGCCGGTATCGGATGTACTCGTTCTCGGTTTCGGCGAGTCCGCCGTAGCGGCCGATGTCGAGGTACACCCAGCGCCTGCCGTCGGTGCCGGCGCGCACCGACACCACCTCGGAGTGGATGATGCCGGCTGAACCGACGACCACCCGTCCCGGCTCCACCACGAGCCGTGGTGGGCTGGAGCCGAAATAGCGTGCCAGCGCAGACAAGATCGACTCGGCCACCACTTCGAGTTCGGGCGCACCGGTCGCATACGGTAGCGGGAACCCACCGCCGACGTTGATCGTCGAAAGCTCACCCACTGTGCCGAAAATATCTGCAGCACAACGTATACCGAGTTCCCAAGCAGAAGGGTCCAACTGTTGCGAGCCGACATGGAAGCACACCCCCTCCGGACGCAGGCCCAGCCCACGGGCATGGTCCAGTAAGTCCACGGCATCCGCCGGAGCGCACCCGAACTTGTGGCCGAACGGCGTTACCGACGACGGAAACGGCGGCGCGATACGGCATTCCACCGCGGAACCGGGGCCATGCGCGGCGATCGCGGCGGCCCCATCTTGGGTGTCGAACGCGAACCGGCGCACCCCGAGCGAATGCGCCCGAGCCACATCGGCAGGTTTCTTGACGGTGTTGCCGAACGTCAGCAGGCTTCCGTCCACACCCGCATTCCCACACGCGTCGATCTCGCCGGCAGATGCGACGTCGAACTCCGCGCCCTCGCCCGCGAGCAGCCGCAGGACGGGTTCGGCCGGATTCGCCTTGACGGCGTAGCGGATCCGCGCGGCGGGTAGAGCCGACTGCAGCTTGCGGAAGTTTTCCCGTATCCGGTCGAGATCGATGGTCAGATACGGCGTCTCGGGCACAGGTCGCAGCGTAGTACGGGCCGCCGCACCGGGCGGTCCGCCCTAGCCGGCCGGGTGCGTCGGAACCGAGAAGTGTTCGGACGGGACAGTCGGGCCGCTCGGAGGTTCCGTCGACAGCGACATGGTGATGCCGTCGACCACCTCGGTGACGTTTCCGGTGAGGCGCTCGAAATTCAACGTCCCGTGCTGGAAGTTCTGGGTGATCCGGAGCGGCTCTTGGATTTCGGCGCTGGTGGGCAGGCCGAGCGGACCGCGCTCGTAACTCAGCGACGCCCACGCGTCGTAGATCGCCCCGGTGACCGGCTCGGCGCCGATGCCGGGCGCCCAGTACATCGCCCCTTTGGCGAACGTGACGTATCGGCTCGCGCCGAGCCCGCTCGCCTCCGTCGAGGTCGGGGCACCGAGCACGCTGTTCATGCCACCGATCGCCTGCCAGTGTTCGTAGATCGCGCCACCCTGCAGTGCCTTGATCAGTTCCTCCGGCGGATCGTTGAAATGCGATGCGATATCGCGGATCTCGTCCATCAGTGCGTAGGCGGCATTGCCCGGGCAGTCGGTGTTGCCGACGTCGCGGTGAGTGAAGATGGTGGGCAACTTCGCCAACGTCCCGGCCGGAAACGTGGTGAAGTGGCTACCGGCCGACTCCAATTCCACCGTTGCCTTGGGGTCGACGTTGTCCATCCCCAGGCGCCAGCCCAGCAGCCGGCCCACGGCGCGGATCTGCAGCGGCGTGGGCGGAACGTCGTCGAAGTTGCCGATCATGGCCACACCCCAGGTGCCGCGGTTGAATCCGCCGGTGTGGAAAGCCTCGACCGGTTTGCTGAGTCCGCCGGCGCTGCCCTCGAATACCTGACCGTATTTGTCGACGAGCGCGTTGTACGCGATGTCGCACCAGCCCAGTGTCTTGCTGTGGTAGGTGTAGATGGCCTTGACGATCCCCGCCGACTCTTGCGGCGAGTAGTCGTTGCTGCCCGCGGTGTGGTGGACTACCGCGGCGCGAATGCCGTTGCCGTACTGGGGAGTTCCGCATCGAAGCGACTCGTCGGCGCCCCACTCGGCGCGGCTGATGATGCTGGGCACCTGACCGGGCAGCACGGCCGTGGACGGCGCCGTCCAATGCGATCCGGCGGGTGCCTGCGGCGGGGAGATGAGAATGGCGGAGATGGTCTGCCCGATGGGCTCTTCCTTGGTGGCCGGCCGGTATCCCAGGACGGGCTTGCCGGCATTCGGCGGCCCCGCGGGCGCTTGCGTCACCACGGCATCGATGGGTCGGGTGATCGCGATCTGCACCGCCTTGGTCGAGCCGACGAACACCGGATCTGTGCTGCCGGGCCCGCGCGAAGCCGCCGGTTCTACGTCGCGCGCTCCGGTTTGGTATTCGGTCTGGTACTCGGTCTGGTACCAGGGCCCCCAGGAGCCGTCGGAGCGCTTCGCCCGCACTCGTGTCGAGGTGCCGGCCAGGTCGCCGGTCAACGCGACCAGAGAGAACGGCGCGTCTTGGGTGAGCTCGCGAATTGTCACACCGCCGCCGAGCCCGACCAGCGGCCGCTCGGAAAGGAGGGTGTCGTCGGCCGGCGGTGCTTCCTGAGTGTTGTGGCGGATCGCGCCCACCAGCCACGTGACGATGACGACGGTCGCCGCGATAGCGGTGAGCAACATCGTGGGTGCGCGGCTGCGAGACGGCACCAGGCGATGTTACGCGTGTGCCTATTGTTATTCCTGAGCCGACACGGTATATCGGCGCGGAATTCAGCGAGAGCCTTGTTCGACGGCACCGCAGAGTCGCACTGAGGCCGGTATCTGGCAATCCGGCCGGCAACAAATCTCTGCGGTGCCGTCAGGTGACAAGTCCCGTTACCCCGCGGGTAGGGCTTCGACCGGCGCGGACGTCAGGGTGGGCACCGCCCCGGCCGCAGCAGGAAGGCCGGCGGCGGCTGGTAGCGCCCCCGCGGCTGGTAGCGCGCCAGCGGCGCCCGCGGCACCCGGTAGTGCAGCGCCGGGCAGTCCGGCACCCTGCAAGCCCGCGGGCAGCGACGGCGCCGGTATGCCACCGGCCGGCAGGCCGGCACCGGGCGCACCTGCGGCGCCACCCTGCATGCCCTGCGTGATCGCCGGCAACACCATGCCCTTGAGCAGGTCGATGGCCTGACCGGCGCCCAGCTGGTTGGCGGCTTGCATCAGGTCGTTGACCAGCCCGCCGCCCCCGCTCGGGGCGGCCGCCGCAGCCGGGGAAGTCCCCGGCAGTCCGCCCAGCGACGACGGGTCGCCCAGGATCGGGTAGGTGCCGTCGGCGCCCGGGTCCAATCCTGCTCCGGGCGAGGTGATCGGCACCTCACCAGGAGCGGCAATCGGCGAGCCTATCGCCGGATTCGCGGCCCCCGGAGTGGCCACGCCCGGTGCCACGCCGGCCGGACTGGTCAGCGCGGGGTTGGTCAGTGCGGGGTTGACCCCTGCGGCCGGCGTCGGCGTCGTCGGCGTCAGTGGGCCGCCAGGCGTGGCGAGCGAACCCGGCGTAGTCCCGGTCAGGCCCGGACTGGTCAAACCGGGCGTACCGGTCAGGCCTGGACTGGTCAGGCTAGGCGTACCGGTCAAGCCGGGGCTGGCAAGGCTGGGCGAGCTGGTCAGGCCCGGGGTAAGGGGGCTGGTCAGGCCTGGGCTGGCCAAGCTCGGACTGGCACCGCCACCCCCGGTGATGCTCGGCACGTTCGGCAAGTTGATGCCGAACTGCGACAGCCCCTGTGACAGCGCGCCGATCAGCTCGTTGGGCAGGTCGCTGATCTGGGCTGCCCGCTTGAAGTCGTGGTGCTCGGTCGGCTTGCTGGTCGCGGTTGATTCGTAAACAAGGAAATATGCGCAAGGACTTGCGACTGCCAGGGCGGCGGCCGCGCTCAAGGCTGTAGAAAGCTTGCGTCGGCGTCGGTTCGGCACGAAAGTCTCCTCAATCTGGCCCTCAATCGGGACTATGTTTTGTGCGGTCCGTCTCTGCCCGTCATGCATGGCGTGAACCTCACACGTTCGATGGTACGAGTGTGGTTGCTGTGACTAGAGTGGCGATATCGAATCGTGAGGCAATCGCGACCTTGCCTGTTGCATTGGGATGCGGCCGCCTGACGGCCCTCCGCAGCGGCAGAAGTCGGCCTGCCGCGAGTTGTCAAGTCGGGTTTTGGCAGCAAGGTCAGATAACCTAGGCAACCGATGACAGCGCGTTCCGACCTCCCCACTCGTTCCGACGTCCCCACTCGTTCCGACCTCCCCGCTCGTTTCGACCTCTTCGTCGTCGGCTCCGGATTCTTCGGCTTGACGGTCGCCGAGCGCGCGGCTACCCAACTCGGGAAGCGCGTGCTCGTCGTTGAGCGCCGCCCGCACATCGGTGGCAACGCGTACTCCGAGGCGGAGCCGCAGACCGGCATCGAGGTGCACAAGTACGGTGCCCACCTGTTCCACACCTCTAATAAGAGGGTCTGGGACTACGTGCGGCAGTTCACCGAGTTCACCAACTACCAACACCGGGTGTTCGCCATGCACAACGGCCAGGCCTACCAGTTCCCGATGGGACTGGGCCTGGTGTCGCAGTTCTTCGGCCGGTACTTCACGCCCCAGGAAGCGCGGCAGCTCATCGCCGAGCAGGCCGCCGAGATCGACACCGCCGACGCGCAGAACCTCGAAGAGAAGGCCATCTCTTTGATTGGCCGGCCGCTCTACGAGGCGTTCGTCAAGGGCTACACCGCCAAGCAATGGCAGACCGACCCCAAAGAGCTTCCGGCAGCCAACATCACCCGGTTGCCGGTGCGCTACACCTTCGACAACCGGTACTTCAACGACACCTACGAGGGCCTGCCGGCCGACGGCTACACGGCCTGGCTGACCAGGATGGCCGCCGACGACCGCATCGAGGTGAGGCTGGACACCGACTGGTTCGACGTCCGCGAACAACTGCGCGCCGACAGCCCCGACGCGCCGGTGGTCTACACCGGCCCCCTCGATCGGTACTTTGACTACGTCGAAGGCCGACTCGGCTGGCGCACACTGGACTTCGAGGTGGAGGTGCTACCGATCGGGGATTTCCAGGGCACGCCGGTGATGAACTACAACGACCTCGACGTGCCTTACACCCGTATCCACGAGTTCCGGCACTTCCACGCCGAACGCGACTACCCGACCGACAAGACGGTGATCATGCGGGAGTATTCCCGGTTCGCCGATGACGACGACGAGCCCTACTATCCGATCAATACCGAGGCCGATCGAGCCCTTTTGGCCGCCTACCGGGCGAGGGCTAAGTCCGAGACCGCAGCATCGAAGGTACTGTTCGGCGGACGGCTGGGCACCTATCAATATCTGGATATGCACATGGCCATTGCGAGCGCACTGAATATGTACGACAACGTCCTCGCGCCGCACCTGCGCGACGGCGCCCCGTTGGTGGACGACAACGGGGGGCGCGCATGACCGCGGTGAGCCTGCTGTCCCGGATCATCCTGCCGCGGCCAGGTGAACCCCTCGACGTGCGCAAGCTGTACCTGGAGGAATCGGCAACCAACTCCCGGCGCGCGCACGCGACCAGCCGCACCTCGGTCGAGATCGGCAAAGAGTCCGAGGTGTCGTTCGCGACGTATTTCAACGCGTTCCCGGCCAGCTACTGGCGGCGCTGGACGATCTGCAAGTCGGTCGTGCTGCGTGTCGAACTGACCGGAGCCGGCCGCGTCGACGTCTATCGGACCAAGGCCACGGGCGCCCGCATCTTCGTCGAGGGGCGGCAATTCGACGGCACGGAGAAACCAACCGTGCTGGAGATCGAGGTAGGCCTGCAGCCGTTCGAGGACGGTGGCTGGATCTGGTTCGACATCACCACCGAAACCGCGGTCACGCTGCTCAGCGGCGGCTGGTACGCGACCGTCCCCGCTCCCGGGACCGCGAACGTCGCCGTCGGCATCCCGACCTTCAACCGTCCCGCGGACTGCGCCAACGCGCTGGGTGAACTCACCGCCGACCCGTTGGTGGACGAGGTGATCGGCGCGGTGATCGTGCCCGATCAGGGCACCCGCAAAGTGCGCGACCACCCGGACTTTCCCGCCGCAGCGGCCCGATTGGGCAACCGGCTCTCCATTCACAACCAGCCCAACCTCGGCGGCTCCGGCGGCTACAGCCGGGTCATGTACGAAGCGCTGAAAAACACCGATTGCCAGCAGATCCTGTTCATGGACGACGACATCCGCATCGAGCCGGACTCGATCCTGCGGGTGCTGGCCATGCACCGTTTCGCCAAGTCCCCGATGCTGGTGGGCGGCCAGATGCTCAACCTGCAGGAGCCCTCGCACCTGCACATCATGGGCGAGGTGGTGGACCGGGCGAACTTCATGTGGACCGCCGCACCGCACGCCGAGTATGACCACGACTTCGCCGAATATGCGCTCAGCGACAAGGAAATCCGAAGCAAGCTGCTGCACCGCCGCATCGACGTCGACTACAACGGCTGGTGGACGTGCATGATCCCGCGGCAGGTCGCCGAGGAGCTGGGACAGCCGCTACCGCTGTTCATTAAATGGGACGACGCCGACTACGGGCTGCGGGCCGCCGAGCACGGCTATCCCACCGTCACGCTCCCGGGCGCGGCGATCTGGCACATGGCCTGGAGCGATAAGGACGACGCCATCGACTGGCAGGCCTACTTCCATCTGCGTAACCGGCTGGTGGTCGCGGCCATGCACTGGGACGGTGACATCGGCGGCCTGATCCGCAGCCACCTCAAAGCGACCCTGAAACACCTTGCCTGCCTGGAATATTCGACGGTGGCCATCCAGAACAAAGCCATCGACGACTTCCTCGCCGGCCCCGAGCACATCTTTTCGATCCTGGAGTCGGCGCTGCCGGAAGTGCATCGCATCCGCAAGGAGTTTCCGGACGCGGTCGTGCTGCCGGCCGCCAGCGAGCTGCCCGCGCCGTTGCACAAGACCAAGGCGATGAAGCCGCCGGTGAATCCGCTGGTGATCGGCTACCGGCTGGCCCGCGGGACGCTGCACAACATCAAGGCCGCCGACCCGGCCCACCATCAGCGCCCGGAGTACAACGTCCCGACTCAGGACGCCCGCTGGTTCCGGCTGTGCACCGTCGACGGTGTCACCGTCACGACGGCCGACGGCTGCGGCGTGGTGTACCGGCAGCGCGATCGATCCAAGATGTTCTCGCTGCTGCTTCAGTCCTTGCGCCGTCAGCGCCGGCTGGCGCGGCGGTTCGACGAGATGCGCCGGGTGTACCGGGACGCATTGCCCGTGCTATCCAGCAAACAGAAGTGGGAGACGGCTCTCTTGCCGACGGGCTCGGCAGCAAATCACGAGCCGAGAAATGCCTGAACCGGGGCCGCCGAGCGGCGAAGTGGCCGCAATGGTGGCCATCCAGTCGGCGCTGGGCGACCGGCCCGGCGTGCTGACCGCCGCGCGCGGGTTGTCGCATTTCGGCGAGCACAGCATCGGCTGGGTAGTCGTCTCGCTGCTCGGGGCGGCGCTGATACCAAGGCACCGCCGCGAGTGGCTGGTAGCCGGGGCCGGGGCGTTCGTCGCGCATGCGGCCGCGGTGCTGATCAAGCGGGTGGTGCGGCGCAAACGGCCGAACCATCCGGCCGTCGCGGTGAATGTCGGCACACCCAGCCAGCTGAGCTTCCCGTCGGCCCATGCCACCTCCACCACCGCCGCGGCAATCCTGATGGGCCGGGCCACCGGACTGCCCCTGCCGGCGGTGCTGGTGCCTCCGATGGCTCTCTCGCGGGTATTGGCTGGGGTGCACTATCCCAGCGACGTGGCTGCCGGTATCGCCTTGGGCGTCGCGGTGGCGGGCACCGCCGTCCGGCTCGACAGGGGCAGGGCATGAGTGACACGAACGAACACGTGGTGACCGGACCTCCGGGCAACCTGGTCACCGGTGTGATCAAAGCGATCCGCCCGCGGCAATGGGTGAAGAATGTGCTGGTACTGGCCGCGCCGGTGGCTGCGGCCGGCCGCGGCCACCGCTACGACTATGGCCAATTGGGCACCCAGGTGGCGGTCGCCTTCGTGGTGTTCAGCCTGGCAGCGTCGTCCATCTACCTGATCAACGACGTCCGCGACGTCGAGGCCGACCGCGAACACCCCACCAAGAGGTTCCGCCCGATCGCCGCCGGCGTCGTGCCCGAATGGCTGGCCTACACCCTGGCCGTCGTGCTCGCCGCGGTGTCACTGGGCCTGTCCTGGTGGTTGACGCCCAACCTGGCGGTGGTGATGGCCATCTACATCGCCATGCAGCTGGCCTACTGCTTCGGGCTCAAGCACCAGGCGGTGCTCGACATCTGCATCCTGTCGTCGGCATACCTGCTCCGGGCCATCGCCGGCGGTGCGGCCACCAACATCTCGCTGTCCCAGTGGTTCTTGCTCACCGCGGCGTTCGCGTCCCTGTTCATGGGGGCCGGCAAGCGTTACGCCGAGCTGCAACTTGCCGAACGCACCGGCGCCGCGATCCGGAAATCGCTGGAAAGCTACACCGGCACCTACCTTCGGTTCGTCTGGACGTTGTCGGCCACCGCGGTGGTGATGTGTTACGGCCTCTGGGCGTTCGAGCGCGACCGTTACTCGGGGTCGTCGTGGTTCGCGGTGACGATGGTCCCGTTCACTATCGCGATCCTGCGGTACGCGGTGGACGTCGACGGTGGCCTGGCCGGGGAGCCCGAGGACATCGCGCTTCGCGACCGGGTGTTGCAGTTCCTGTTCTTGGCGTGGATCGCAACGCTGGGAGCCGCCGTTGCCTTCGGCTAGCCCGGTATCCGCCCGCCTGAAGGCCATAACCGGGCCGCTACGCCTCGACGGTCTGAAAGGCCTGAATCCCGCCGTGCTGCGCCGCCGGCCGGTGGTCCGGCGGCCCGTTCGGCCGGTGTTCCGCTACCACCGGGTAGTCCGGATCAGCCTGTGGGTCAGCGTGGCGGTGGTCGTTGTGCTGTTCGGCTGGGGTGCCTGGCAACGACGCTGGATCGCCGACGACGGGCTGATCGTGCTGCGCACGGTGCGAAATCTGTTGGCCGGCAACGGTCCGGTGTTCAACAAGGGCGAGCGGGTAGAGGCCAACACCTCCACGCTGTGGACCTATCTGATGTACGTGGGCAGCTGGGTCGGCGGCCCGATGCGGATGGAGTACGTGGCGCTGGCGCTGGCCCTGGCTCTCTCGCTGTTGGGGGTTGCGCTGCTCATGCTGGGTGCCGGGCGCTTGTATGCGCCCAGCCTGCGGGGCCGCCGGGCGATCATGCTGCCCGCCGGTGCGTTGGTCTACATCGCGCTGCCGCCCGCGCGTGACTTCGCCACCTCCGGCCTGGAGAGCGGACTGGTGCTGGCCTATCTGGGTCTGCTGTGGTGGATGATGGTCTGCTGGTCGCAGCCGCTGCGCAACCGTCCGGGCAACCCGTGGTTCCTGGCCGCACTGGCCTTTGTCGCGGGGTTGAGCGTGCTGGTGCGGCCCGAGCTGGCCCTGATGGGCGGCCTGGCGCTGATCATGATGCTGATCGCGGCACGTACCTGGCAGCGGCGGGTGCTGATCGTGGTGGCGGGCGGTTTTCTGCCGATCGTCTACCAGATCTTCCGGATGGGCTACTACGGCCTGTTGGTCCCCGGAACCGCCCTGGCCAAGGACGCCGCCGGCGACAAATGGTCGCAGGGCATGACATATCTGTCGAATTTCAATGCGCCCTACGCACTTTGGGCTCCGGTTGTGCTGCTGGTGCCGCTCGGGCTGCTGCTGATGGTGGCGCGGCGGCGGCCGTCGTTCCTGCGGCCCCTTGAGGCGCCGAACTACGGCAGGCTGGCCCGGGCCGTGCAGAGCCCGCCGGCTGCGGTGGCCTTCGTCCTCGTCAGCGGACTCTTGCAGGCGCTCTACTGGATCCGCCAAGGCGGCGACTTCATGCACGCGCGGGTATTGCTGGCGCCGTTATTCTGTTTGCTGGCACCGGTAGCGGTCATTCCGGTAACGCTTCCCGACCAAAAAGACTTCACCAGCGAGACCGGTAATTGGCTGGCCGCCGCGGCGGCCGGCGTGCTGTGGCTCGGTGTCGCGGGCTGGTCGCTGTGGGCGGCCAACTCATCGGGAATGGGTGACGACGCCACCCGCGTAACCTACTCCGGGATCGTCGACGAGCGCCGCTTCTATGCCCAGGCCACCGGCCACGCGCACCCGCTGACCGCCGCCGACTACCTCAACTACCCGAGGATGGCTGCCGTCCTGACCGCGATCAACAACACCCCGGACGGGGCGTTGCTGCTGCCGTCGGGCAACTACACCCAGTGGGACCTGGTGCCGATGATCCCGCCCGGCAGCACGCCGGACATTCCAGCGAACCAAAAGCCGCAGCACGCAGTGTTTTTCACCAACCTCGGCATGTTGGGCATGAACGTGGGGCTCGACGTGCGGGTGATAGACCAGATCGGATTGGCGAATCCCCTTGCGCAGCACACCGACCGGCTCAAGCATGGCCGGATCGGGCACGACAAGAACCTTTTCCCGGACTGGGTGGTGGCAGACGGTCCGTGGGTGAAGGTGTATCCGGGGATTCCTGGCTACCTCGATCAGCAATGGGTCGCCGAGGCGGTGGCGGCGTTGCAATGCCCCGCGACCAAGGCCGTGCTGAGCTCGGTGCGTGCCCCGATGACCCTGCACCGGTTCGTGTCGAATTTCGTTCACTCCTATGAATTCACCATGTATCGCATCGACCGTGTCCCGCTCTACGAACTCGTCAGATGTGGCCTCGAAGTGCCCGACGCGGGACCGCCGCCGCCGCACGACTGACGGCGTGTCGCGCGGCGTGGCGACCTTCGCCGGCAAATTTTTTGCATGCTTATCCACCGGCTGACTGCCGCCCCGCTTCCGGTGCCCGAGCAGAGATTGACAGCAAAATCACATCTGGGCGCTTACCAGGACGCGACGACGCTCAGGCACATGCGGAAATGCCAGCTCCGGCCGCCGATTTTGAGCCGGAATCCGCTGTGGACGAACGCAGGATGAGGGTTTGCGCGGCCCGCTCGATGCGAGCCGGCACCCGAAGTTGTGGTTGACTACACCGGGCACTGCAGCGTGGACGCTTGCAGTCCGACCTAGTTCAGGATGCGCCCAAACCCCTTTGGATGCGGCCTACGAGGGATTACGAGGATAAGGAAGCAACGAATGAAGCTTGTTGACAGGTTCCGCGGTGCCGTGACGGGCATGCCGCGCCGACTCGTGGTGGGAGCCGTCGGTGCGGCCCTGCTGTCGGGTCTGATCGGCGCCGTCGGGGACACCGCGACTGCGGGGGCGTTCTCCCGTCCAGGCCTGCCAGTGGAGTATTTGCAGGTGCCGTCGGCCGCGATGGGCCGCGAGATCAAGGTCCAGTTCCAAAGCGGTGGCGCCAACTCGCCCGCGCTGTACCTGCTCGACGGTATGCGCGCGCAGGACGACTTCAACGGCTGGGACATCAACACCCCGGCATTCGAGTGGTACTACCAGTCGGGCTTGTCGGTCGTCATGCCGGTCGGTGGGCAGTCCAGCTTCTACTCCGACTGGTACAAGCCCGCCTGCGGCAAAGCCGGCTGCACCACTTACAAGTGGGAGACCTTCCTGACCAGCGAGCTGCCGCAGTACCTGCAGAGCCAGCGGCAGGTCAAGCCCACCGGTAGCGCGGCGGTCGGCATCTCCATGGCCGGCTCGTCGGCCCTTATTCTTGCGGCGTACCACCCCGACCAGTTCATCTACGCCGGTTCGTTGTCGGCCCTGCTGGACCCGTCGCAGGCGATGGGCCCGTCGCTGATCGGCCTGGCCATGGGTGACGCCGGCGGCTACAAGGCCGCGGACATGTGGGGTCCCAAGGACGACCCGGCCTGGCAGCGCAACGACCCGTCGCTTCAGGTGGGCAAGCTCGTCGCCAACAACACCCGCATCTGGATCTACTGCGGTAACGGCAAGCCGTCCGAGCTCGGTGGCGACAACCTGCCCGCGAAGTTCCTGGAAGGCTTCGTGCGGACCAGCAACATCAAGTTCCAGGACGCCTACAACGGGGCTGGTGGCCACAACGCGGTGTTCAACTTCGATGCGAACGGCACTCACAGCTGGGAGTACTGGGGCCAGCAGCTCAACGCGATGAAGCCTGACCTGCAGCGCGTGCTCGGTGCCACCCCCGGTGGCGGCGCGCCCGCCGCTACCGCGGCCGGTGGTACCGGCGGCGGCACCACGCACGGCGCGTAGGGCTTGATCCGGGACCGGTTTTCGCGCCGGCCTCGACTACACCCGCTGACGGCGGCGACTCCTCGGAGTCGTCGCCGTCTGGCGTCTCCGGTGGTCGTTAGTGTGGCGCAGTTCATAACCGGGCCTACCGCTCATAGGGTTGCCCTGGATAGGGTTCACAGAGCAATCGACCATGGAGGTGGACATGAGGGGCATAAGGCGTCTGTCGACGGTTCTGCGGCTGCTCTGCGTTGCCGTGCTGTCGATCGGGATCGGCGGTGTTGCGGTTACCGCTGGTTCCACCGGCACGGCCAGGGCAGCAGGCTACGAATCCTTGATGGTGCCGTCCGCCGCCATGGGCCGTGACATCCCGGTGGCCTTCCTGGCCGGCGGGCCGCACGCCGTGTATCTGCTGGATCCCTTCGACGCCGGCCCGGACGTCAGCAACTGGGTCACCGCGGGCAACGCGATGAACACCCTGGCCGGCAAGGGCATCTCGGTCGTGGCACCCGCCGGCGGCGCCTACAGCATGTACACCAACTGGGAGCAGGACGGCAGCAAGCAGTGGGAGACCTTCCTATCCCAGGAGCTGCCCGACTGGCTGGCCGCCAACAAGGGCCTGGCGCCCGGTGGCCACGGCGCCGTCGGTGCCGCTCAGGGCGGGTACGGCGCGATGGCGCTGGCCGCCTTCCACCCCGACCGGTTCGGCTTCGCCGGCTCGATGTCGGGCTTCCTGTACCCGTCGGAGACCACCATGAACGGTGCCATCCTGGCCGGGCTGCAAAAGTACGGCGGCGTCGACGGCAACGGCATGTGGGGCGCGCCACAGCTGGGCCGGTGGAAGTGGCATGACCCATGGGTCCACGCGTCGTTGCTGGCCGCCAACAACACCCGGGTCTGGGTCTTCGCGCCCAAGGTTCAGACGGCCAGTGACCAGGCCGCCATGATCGACGTTCCCGACCAGGCGCTGGGCAGCAGCCTGACGTTCTACCAGCAATATCGCAACGTCGGCGGGCACAACGGCCACTTCGACTTCCCGGCCGGCGGGGACCACGGCTGGGGATCGTGGAGCGGGGAACTGGGCGCCATGTCCGGCGACATCGCCGGCGCCATTCGGTAACCAAGCGGGGCCAGACTCAGCGCCTGAGCTGACACGGCCGCCTGGGCTAGCTCTCTGCCGCGGCCGGCTCCCAGTGGGGAGCCGGTACCGTGTAGGCAAGTGCAGCAGAGGTCGGGATGGCCGCGTCGCTGCCACCTACCGACACTGTCAGCAGGAGACCCCGTATGGCCAAGCGGGCCAAGAATGCACGACGCAAGCGGCACCGGATCCTGGCTTGGGTTGCTGCCTGCGGGATGGCGACGGTGGTCATCGTCGTGATCGTGGCGATCGTGCTCATGCTGCGCACCCCCAAAACGCCGCCTAGCGCGGTGCCGCCGGGGGGGCTGCCGCCGTCCGCCACTGCCACTCCACACCCGCACAAGCCGCGACCCGCATACCAGGACGCGTCCTGCCCCGACGTGCAGCTGATCAACATCCCGGGCACGTGGGAGTCGTCGCTGCAGGATCCGCCGCTAGCCCCGATTCAATTCCCGAACGCGTTGTTGCACAACGTGATTGGGACACTAACGCAACAATTCGGCCCGGCCCGGGTGCAGGCGTTCACCACGCCCTATACGGCGCAGTTCCACAATCCGCTGTCCGCGGACAACCAGATGTCCTACAACGAAAGCCGGGCGCAGGGCACCCAGGCAACGCTGCGCGCGATGACGGACATGAACACCAAGTGCCCGTTGACCAGCTATGTGATTATCGGTTTCTCGCAGGGCGCGGTCATCGCGGGCGACATCGCCAGCGACATCGGCAACGGCCGCGGGCCCGTCGACGACGACCTGGTCCTCGGTGTGACGTTGATCGCCGACGGCCGCCGCCAGGTGGATGTGGGCAAGCAGATCGGACCCAACCCGCCGGGCGAGGGCGCGGAGATCACCCTGCATGAGATACCGATCCTTTCCGGCTTGGGTCTGACCATGACCGGCGCGCGGCCGGATGGCTTCGGCTCGCTCAACGACAAGACGAATGAGATCTGCGCCCCCGGCGATCTCATCTGCGCCGCCCCGGCCGAGGCCTTCAGCATCACGAACCTGCCGAACACACTGAATACGCTGGCCGGCAACGGCGCTCAGCCGATCCATGCGATGTATGCCACCACGCAGTTCTGGAACATGGACGGCGCACCGGCGACCGACTGGACGTTGAACTGGGCGCACGGACTCATCGAGAACGCGCCGCACCCCAAACATGGTTGATCCGCCCGAAGCATTCGGGCATGGAGAAGCCGCGTCGTTCGACACGCTTTAGAGCGCCGATGGTCGGCGCGAACAGAGGTACCTTGTGATTTGGTATGCCGCGCGCCGCCCCTTAACATTAAGAGAAAACTAAGAGCGATCAGAGCATTGTGGTTGACCCGATCGGGTCGCAGCTGGCACCGACCCGGCTCCGCGCACGCATGCGCGGTGCGAGGGTCGGCACGCGTGCAGAACGTCGGCGAAGCCGGCATGGCGGCGCGAGCCGGCCTAGGAAAGACCATGGCGGCGCAAGCCGGCCTAGGAAGACACAGTCGGCCAAGCCGACCAGAACGGATACGTCGGCGAAGCCGACCTGATTGAGTATGTGACAGGAGAGCCGCATGGTGTACCACAACCCATTCATCGTGAATGGGAAGATCAGGTTCCCGGACAACACGAACCTGGTCAAGCATGTCGAGCGGTGGGCCAAGCTTCGCGGCGGCAAGCTGGCGTACCGGTTCCTGGACTACTCCACCGAACGTGAGGGTGTCGAACGGGACATCTCGTGGTCGGACTTCAGCGCCCGCAACCGTGCCGTGGGAGCACGTCTGCAGCAGGTCACCCAGCCCGGTGACCGCATCGCCATCCTGTGCCCGCAGAACCTGGACTATCTGGTCGCCTTCTTCGGCGCGCTGTACTCCGGACGTATCGCGGTGCCGCTGTTCGACCCGGCCGAGCCGGGTCACGTCGGCCGGTTGCACGCGGTGCTCGACGACTGCACCCCGTCGACGATCTTGACCACCACCGACTCGGCGGAGGGCGTCCGCAAATTCATCCGCGCCCGTTCGGCCAAGGAACGCCCGCGCGTCATCGCCGTCGACGCGGTGCCCGACGAGGTGGCCGTCACCTGGCAGGAGCCGGAAGCCACCGAGGGCACCACCGCGTACCTGCAGTACACCTCCGGCTCCACCCGCACCCCGACCGGTGTGCAGATAACCCACTTGAACTTGCCCACCAACGTGCTGCAGGTGCTGAACGCGCTGGAGGGCACCGAAGGTGACCGGGGGGTGAGCTGGCTGCCGTTCTTCCACGACATGGGTCTGATCACCGCGCTGCTTTCCCCGGTGTTCGGTTACAGCTTCACCTTCATGACCCCCGCCGCGTTCGTGCGCCGGCCCGGCCGCTGGATTCGCGAACTCGCCCGCAAGCCCGGCGAGACGGGCGGTACGTTCTCGGCCGCGCCGAACTTCGCGTTCGAACATGCCGCCAACCGCGGGCTGCCGCGCGACGACGAGCCGCCACTGGACCTGAGCAACGTCAAGGGGATCCTGAACGGCAGCGAGCCGGTATCGCCGGCGTCGATGCGCAAGTTCTACGACGCCTTCCGGCCCTACGGCCTGCCGGAGACCGCGGTCAAACCGTCCTACGGGCTGGCGGAGGCGACGCTGTTCGTGTCGACGACCCCGATGGACGAGCCGCCGACGGTCATCCACGTCGACCGCGACGAGCTGAACAACCAACGCTTCGTCGAGGTGGCCGCGGATGCGCCGAATGCCGTCGCGCAGGTTTCCGCCGGCGTGATCGGTGTCGACGAGTGGGCCGTCATCGTCGACCCCGAGTCCGCCAGCGAGCTGCCCGACGGGCAGATCGGCGAGATCTGGTTGCACGGCAAGAACCTGGGCACCGGCTACTGGAACAAGGAAGAAGAGACCAACCACACCTTCCGCAACATCCTGAAGTCGCGGATCAGCGAGTCGCACGCCGAGGGCGCCGCTGACGACGGGCTGTGGGTCCGCACCGGCGACTACGGCACCTACTTCAAGGGACACCTCTATATAGCGGGCCGGATCAAGGACCTTGTCATCATCGACGGCCGCAACCACTACCCGCAGGACCTCGAGTTCACGGCGCAGGAATCGAACAAGGCGTTACGCGTCGGCTATGTCGCCGCGTTCTCGGTGCCGGCCAACCAGCTGCCCCAGAACGTGTTCGACGACCCGCACGCCGGCCTCAAGTTCGACCCCGAAGACACCTCCGAGCAGTTGGTGATCGTCGCGGAGCGGGCGGCCGGCACGCACAAGCTCGACTACCAGCCCATCGCCGACGACGTCCGGGCGGCCATCGCCGTCGGGCACGGCGTGACCGTGCGGGATGTGCTGCTGGTGCAGGCCGGAACCATTCCCCGGACATCCAGCGGCAAGATCGGCCGTCGCGCATGCCGGACCGCCTACATGGACGGCAGCCTGCGCAGCGGCGTCGCATCCCCGACGGTCTTCGCCACCGGATCCTGAGCAACCACCAAAGGGACTTATGTCTGAGATAGCCGATTCTGCGGACAACACGGACCCCACCTCGGAGGGGACTGCGGGGAACGCGCCCGCCAAGAAGAGCGAAATCACGGTCCCCGAGATGCGGCAGTGGCTGCGCAACTGGGTGGGCAAGGCCGTCGGGAAGTCGCCGGACTCGATCGACGAGTCGGTGCCGATGGTGGAGCTGGGTCTGTCGTCGCGCGACGCAGTGGCGATGGCGGCCGACATCGAGGACCTGACCGGCGTCACGCTGTCGGTTGCGGTGGCTTTCCAGCATCCGACCATCGAAGCGCTGGCGACCCGGATCGTCGAGGGCGAGCCGGAAACGGAGACCTCGGCCTTCGACGACAATATGGACTGGTCGCGGGCCGGCGCGGCCGAACGCGTCGACATCGCCATCGTCGGGCTGTCCACGCGGTTCCCCGGCGACATGAACAGCCCAGACGAGACCTGGCAGGCCCTGATGGAGGGCCGCGACGCGATCACCGATCTGCCCGAGGGCCGGTGGTCGGAATTCCTCGAAGAGCCGCGGCTGGCCGCGCGCGTCGCCACCGCACGCACCCGCGGCGGCTACCTGAAGGACATCAAGGGCTTCGACTCGGAGTTCTTCGCGGTGGCCAAGACCGAAGCCGACAACATCGACCCGCAGCAGCGGATGGCGCTGGAGCTGACCTGGGAGGCGCTCGAGCACGCCCGCATTCCGGCGTCCAGCCTGCGCGGTAAGCCCGTCGGCGTGTACGTCGGCAGCTCCACCAACGACTACAGCTTCCTGGCCGTCTCGGACCCCACCGTCGCGCATCCCTACGCGATCACCGGTACCAGCAGCTCGATCATCGCCAACCGGGTGTCCTACTTCTACGACTTCCGCGGGCCTTCGGTCACCATCGACACCGCGTGCTCGAGTTCGCTGGTGGCGATGCACCAGGGCGTGCAGGCACTGCGCAACGGCGAGGCCGACGTGGTGGTGGCGGGCGGTGTCAATGCCTTGATCACCCCGATGGTGACGCTCGGGTTCGACGAGATCGGCGCGGTGCTGGCTCCCGACGGCCGGATCAAGTCGTTCTCGTCGGACGCCGACGGCTACACCCGCTCCGAGGGCGGCGGCATGGTGGTACTCAAGCGGGTCGACGACGCGCGACGCGACGGTGACCAGATCCTGGCCGTCATCGCGGGCAGCGCGGTCAATCACGACGGCCGGTCCAACGGCCTGATCGCCCCCAACCAGGATGCGCAGGCCGAGGTGTTGCGCCGCGCCTATAAGGACGCCGGCATCGACCCGCGCACCGTCGACTATGTCGAGGCGCACGGCACCGGGACCATTCTCGGTGACCCGATCGAGGCCGAGGCGCTGGGCCGCGTCGTCGGCAAGGGGCGTCCCGCCGACCGACCGGTGCTGTTGGGCGCGGTCAAGACCAACGTCGGCCACCTGGAGTCGGCCGCCGGTGCGGCCAGCATCGCCAAGGTGGTGCTGGCCCTGCAGCACGACAAGCTGCCGCCGTCCATCAACTTCGCGGGGCCCAGCCCGTACATCGACTTCGACGCGATGCACCTCAAGGTCATCGACCAGGCCACCGACTGGCCCCGCTACGGGGGTTACGCCCTGGCCGGGGTGTCCAGCTTCGGCTTCGGTGGGGCCAACGCGCACATGGTGGTTCGCGAAGTCTTGCCGCGCGACGTGATCGAGCGGGAACCCGAGGCCGAGCCGGCCCAGCCGGTCCAGACCGAAGCCGCCGCCCAGCCGGGCGGCCTGGAAGGCCACGCGCTCCGGTTCGACGACTTCGGCAACATCCTCACCGCCACGCCGGACGCCGAAGAGCCCGAACCCGAACTTCCGGGCCTGACCGAAGAGGCAGTGCGGCTCAAGGAAGCCGCACTGGAAGAGCTTGCCGCGCAAGAGGCGACGGCTCCCGTGATTCCGTTGGCCGTGTCGGCGTTTCTGACGTCGCGCAAGAAGGCCGCCGCCGCCGAGCTGGCGGACTGGATGGAGAGCCCCGAAGGCCGCGCATCGTCGCTGGAGTCGATCGGCCGGTCGTTGTCGCGGCGCAACCACGGCCGCTCTCGCGCGGTAGTGCTGGCCCACGACCACGACGAGGCGATCAAGGGCCTGCGTGCGGTTGCCGCGGGCAAGCAGGCGCCGAACGTGTTCAGCACGGACGGTCCGGTGACCAACGGCCCGGTGTGGGTGCTCGCCGGCTTCGGCGCGCAGCACCGCAAGATGGGCAAGAGCCTGTATCTGCGCAACGAGGTCTTCGCCGAGTGGATCGAGAAGGTCGACGCGCTCGTCCAGGACGAACTGGGATACTCGGTGCTCGAGCTGATCCTGGACGACTCGCAGGACTACGGCATCGAGACCACCCAGGTCACCATCTTCGCGATCCAGATCGCGCTCGGTGAGCTGCTCAAGCATCACGGGGCCAAGCCGGCCGCGGTGGTCGGCCAGTCATTGGGCGAGGCCGCATCGGCCTACTTCGCCGGCGGGCTCTCGCTGCGCGACGCCACCCGTGCGATCTGCTCACGCTCGCATCTGATGGGCGAGGGCGAGGCGATGCTGTTCGGCGAGTACATCCGGTTGATGGCGTTGGTGGAGTACTCCGCCGACGAGATCAAGACGGTGTTCTCTGACTTCCCGGATCTTGAGGTGTGTGTTTACGCCGCACCGAACCAGACCGTCATCGGCGGTCCGCCCGAGCAGGTGGACGCGATCATCGCCCGCGCGGAATCCGAGGGCAAGTTCGCCCGCAAGTTCCAGACCAAGGGCGCCAGCCATACCTCGCAGATGGATCCGCTGCTCGGTGAGCTCACGGCCGAGCTGCAGGGCATCAAGCCGATGAGCCCGACGGCCGGGATCTTCTCGACGGTGCACGAGGGCCGCTACATCAAGCCGGGCAGCGAGCCGATCCACGACGTCGAGTACTGGAAGAAGGGTCTGCGGCATTCCGTCTACTTCACCCACGGCATCCGCAACGCCGTGGACAGCGGGCACACCACATTCCTGGAGCTCGCGCCCAACCCGGTGGCATTGATGCAGGTGGGTTTGACGACGGCTGCTGCCGGTCTTCCTGACGCCCAGCTGATCCCGACGCTGGCCCGCAAGCAGGACGAAGTCGAGTCGATCACCTCGACGATGGCCCAGCTGTACGTGTACGGACACGACCTGGATATCTGGACTTTGTTCCCGCGGCGCTCCGACGGGCCGCTGGGGCCGGAGGATTTCGCCAACATTCCGCCGACCCGGTTCAAGCGCAAGGAACACTGGCTGCCCGCGCACTTTTCCGGCGACGCCTCGGTGGTGATGCCGGGCAACCATGTCGCGCTGCCGGACGGCCGGCACGTCTGGGAGTACGCGCCCCGTGAGGGCAAGACGGACTTGGCTGGATTGGTGAGAGCCGCTGCGGCACAAGTGCTTCCGGATTCGCAGTTGACGGCCGCCGAGCAGCGGGCGGTGCCCGGCGAGGGCGCCCGGCTGGTCACCACGATGACGCGGCATCCCGGCGGCGCGTCGGTTCAGGTGCACGCGCGGATCGACGAGTCGTTCACGCTGGTGTACGACGCGCTGGTGGCCCGCGCCGGTTCCGAAGCGGTGTTGCCGACGGCCGTGGGCGCCGGCACCGCAATCGCTGCCACCGCGACCCCCGCGGCTACTCCGGTGGCGGCCGAACCGGTGGGCGCCGAAGAAGACGCCGAGACGCTGTCGGACAGCTTGACCGCCCGCTATATGCCCAGCGACTTCGTCAAGTGGTCGCCGGATTCCGGCGAGACCATCGCCGATCGGCTGGGCAGCATCGTCGCGGCGGCGATGGGGTACGAGCCCGAGGACCTGCCGTGGGAGGTGCCGCTGATCGAGCTGGGCCTGGACTCGCTGATGGCCGTGCGCATCAAGAACCGTGTCGAGTACGACTTCGACCTGCCACCGATCCAGTTGCAGGCGGTGCGCGACGCGAACCTCTACAACGTCGAGAAGCTGATCGAGTACGCGATCGAGCACCGCGACGAGGTGGAGCAGCTGCACGAGTACCAGCGCAGTCAGACCGCCGAGGAGATCGCCCGGGCTCAGGCGGAATTGCTCAGTGGCGCAACGCCTTCGACGGTGCTGGCGCCCGCGCCCGATCCGCAGGCCGAGCCTCAGACCCAGCCTGCGGAACCGGCTGCGCCGGCGGAGCAGTCACCGCCGCCGACGGAAGGCGTCATCCCGCCCCCGCCGACCGACCCGTCTGGCCCGTCGGGCACTTCCGGTGCTGAGGGGAATGGCGGTGCTCGGGGGAATGGCGCACAGCCGAACCTGGCGGCCGCCGCGGAGGCGCTGAACCAGCAGGCCGTCGCCGCGGCGCTCAACTCCGACGTGCCGCCGCGCGACGCCGCCGAGCGGGTCACCTTCGCCACCTGGGCGATCGTCACCGGCAAGTCACCCGGCGGCATCTTCAACACGCTGCCCCAGCTGGACCAGGACAGCGCCGCCAAGATGGCGCAGCGACTGTCGGAGCGCGCCGAAGGACCGATCACCGCCGAGGACGTGCTGAGCTCGTCGAACATCGAGGAGCTGGCCGACAAGGTGCGCGGGTACCTCGAGGCCGGCCAGATCGACGGCTTCGTCCGTACGCTGCGGGCCCGGCCAGACGGCAGCTCGAAAGTGCCGGTGTTCGTGTTCCATCCGGCGGGCGGGTCGACGGTGGTCTACGAGCCGCTGCTCAACCGGCTGCCGCCGGATACGCCGATGTACGGCTTGGAGCGGGTGGAAGGCTCGATCGAAGAGCGTGCGGCGGCCTACGTTCCGAAGCTGATCGAAATGCAGGGCGACGGGCCCTACATTCTGGCCGGCTGGTCGCTGGGCGGTGTGCTGGCCTACGCGTGCGCGATCGGGCTCAAGCGGCTCGGCAAGGACGTCCGGTGGGTCGGGCTGATCGACGCGGTGCGCGCGGGCGAAGAGATTCCGCAGACCAAGGAGGAGATCCGCAAGCGCTGGGACCGCTATGCCCGGTTCGCCGAGAAGACGTTCAACGTCACCATTCCGGAGATCCCGTACGAGCAACTCGAGCAGCTGGACGACGAGGGCCAGATCCGGTTCGTCCTCGACGCCGTCCGCGAAAGCGGCGTGCAGATTCCGGCCGGGATCGTCGAGCATCAGCGCACGTCGTACCTGGACAACCGGGCGATCGACACCGCCGAGATCCAACCGTACGACGGTCATGTCACCCTCTACATGGCCGATCGCTACCATGACGACGCGATCATGTTCGAGCCGCGGTACGCCGTTCGCCAGCCGGACGGCGGCTGGGGCGAGTACGTCTCCGACCTCGAGGTCGTGCCGATCGGTGGCGAGCACATTCAGGCCATCGACGAGCCGATCATCGCCAAGGTGGGCGCACACATGAGTCGTGCGCTCGGCGACATCGAGCGGCAGGCGGCCGAGTCAGAACAGGTGAGGTAGGTAGTGACGGATCTAGCCCCAGCACCAGCTATCGTCGTCCACTCCACAGCCGAGAAGCTGGCCGAGCTGCGAGCCCGGCTGGAGCTGGCCAAAGAGCCCGGTGGTGAAAAGGCTGCCGCCAAGCGCGAGAAGAAGGGCATCCCGAGCGCCCGCGCCCGCATCCACGCCCTGGTCGATCCGGGCACTTTCCTGGAAACCGGTGCGCTGTGCAAGACGCCCGGGGATCCGAACGCGCTCTACGGTGACGGCTGCGTCACGGGCCACGCGTTCATCGACGGCCGGCCGGTCGGGGTCTTCTCCCACGACCAGACGGTGTTCCAGGGCACCGTCGGTGAGATGTTCGGCCGCAAGGTGGCGCGGCTCATGGAGTGGTGCGCGATGGTCGGCTGCCCGATCGTCGGCATCCAGGACTCGGGTGGGGCCCGGATTCAGGACGCGGTCACCTCGCTGGCTTGGTACGCCGAGCTGGGTCGCCGTCACGAGGCGCTGTCCGGCGTCGTGCCGCAGATCTCTCTGATTTTCGGCAAATGCGCTGGGGGAGCGGTGTATTCGCCGATCCAGGACGACCTGCTTGTCGCGGTGCGCGACCAGGGCTACTTCTTCGTCACCGGGCCCGACGTGATCCAGGAAGTCACCGGTGAGGAGGTCAGCCTCGACGAGCTGGGCGGCGCCGACGCCCAGGCCCGCTACGGCAACATCCACCAGGTGGTGGATTCCGAGGCCGAGGCGTTCCAGTACGTGCGCGATTTCCTGTCGTTTCTGCCGTCCAACTGCTTCGACAAGCCGCCAGTCGTCAACCCGGGGCTGGAGCCGGAGATCACTCCGACCGACATGGAGCTCGACTCGATCGTGCCGGACTCGGACAACATGGCCTACGACATGCACGAGATCCTGCTGCGGATCTTCGATGACGGCGACTTCCTGGATGTGGCCGCGCAGGGCGGACCGGCCATCATCACCGGGTTCGCCCGGGTCGACGGGCGTCCGGTGGGCGTGATCGCCAACCAGCCCATGCATCTGTCCGGGTCGATCGACAACGAGGCCTCCGACAAGGCGGCGCGATTCATCCGGTTCTGCGACCAGTTCGAGCTTCCGCTCGTGTTCGTGGTGGATACACCGGGATTCTTGCCGGGGGCCGAGCAGGAGAAGAACGGGATCATCAAGCGCGGCGGGCGGTTCCTGTCCGCGGTCGTCGAGGCCGACGTACCGAAGGTGACGATCACGATCCGCAAGTCCTACGGCGGCGCCTACGCGGTGATGGGGTCGCGGCAGCTGACCGCCGACTTCAATTTCGCCTGGCCCACGGCGCGCATCGCGGTGATCGGCGCCGAGGGGGCCGCGCAGCTGCTGATGAAGCGGTTCCCGGACCCGACGACGCCGGAGGCGCAGCAGATCAAGAAGGACTTTATCGAGGGCTACAACCTCAACATGGCGATCCCGTGGACCGCCGCCGAACGCGGCTTCATCGACGCGGTCATCGACCCGCACCAGACCCGGCTGCTGATCCGCAAGTCGATGCACCTGTTGCGGGACAAGCAGCTGTGGTTCCGCGTCGCGCGCAAGCACAGCCTGCTCCCGCTTTAATTCGCTCGCCGAGCACCCACGCCGCTTGGGCGTGGCCAACTCACACTTGAGGCGTGAACGCGCCGTCGACCAACTCGTCGAAACGTTCCAGCGCCTCGTCGGACTCGGCGTCGATGCCGCGCAGCGGCCCGCGATCGGCCAGATACCGCTGCGCGTACAGCCGCGCGACGAGCCCCTTCCGGTCGGCGCCGCGGGTGTTCCGCTCCCACGCCGCCTGTTCGGTGAGCAGCGCGGCGGCGTACACGTCGCCCATGAACACCGCCAGCGGGAACAGCCGCGCCTCGGCCACCGGCCGGTCGAGCTTGGACCAGGCCGTCGTCGCCGATTCGAGGTCCTCGATACGCGAGGCGACCAATGCTGTGGTCTCGTCATCATCGGAGACCGAAACGGCGTCGCGCATCCGCGCCAATAGCGTCTCGTGCGCTTGGGTCTGCTCGATGCCGCGCCGCACGTCGAGGCACAGGATATTGTCCGGTCCCTCCCAGATGGTGTTCACCTGCGCGTCGCGCAAAAGCCTTGCCACCGGCCACGTTTCGATGTAGCCGTTGCCGCCGTGGATCTCGATCGCGTCCGAGGCCGCGGTGATCCCGAGCCGGCAGACCTTGAGCTTGGTGACGGGCACCGCGATGCGCTGTCGCAGGCTTCGGGGCTGGCGGTGGTTGCTTGCCCCGATGCCGTCGAACACCAGCGCCTGCGCGGCCTCGACGTCGACGATCAGCTCGGCGAGCTTGCAGCGCATGAGGGGCTTGTCGATAAGCGGTCCGCCGAACGCCCGCCGCTGCCGGGCGTAGCACAGCGATTCGACCAGGGCCCGGCGCGCATTGGCCAGCCCGAACAGCGCGATGCCGAGCCGCGCGGCGTTCGTCAGCTCCATCATGCGGCCAAGTCCCTTGCCATCGGCCGGACCCGACTCGCCAGAAGGCTGATCCGACAACAGAAACGCCTCGGCGTCGACGAACTCGACCTCGCCGGAGGCCACCGACCGGGTGCCGAGCTTGTCCTTCAGTCGGCGCACCCGCACCCCGTTGCGGGAACCGTCGCGGCGCGTGCGCAGCACCAGGAAGTTGGCGACACCACGGGTCGAGTCCGGGGCGCCCTCGGGTTTGGCCAGCACGACGAACGCCTCGCCGGCGCAATTGGACGCGAACCACTTAAAGCCGTTCAAAAGCCACGCTTCTCCCTTTTCGCCGCTGACGCGCCTTGCCGTCGTCTCCAGCGCCCCCAGGTCGGAACCCCCTGTCCGCTCGGTCAGCAGTTGCGCGGTCTCGCCGGCCCATTCGCCGGAGTCGAACTTGGCCAGCACGTGGTCGCGTACGTCGGCGGGCGCGTAGGCGGCCACCAGCGACTGCACCATGCCGCCGCCGGTGCCCAGCGCGCATCCCATCCCGATGTCGGCCTGGTTCAGCAGGTAATTGGACGCGAACATAGGCAGCGACGAACTCAGTCCCGCGCTGCGCGCTTCAGCACGCAATGTCCGCTGGACGTCCAGGACGGCCCGTTTCGATGCCGTGAACGACGCGGGCATGACCACCCGGCTGACGTCGTGGCCCCACCGGTCGTAACGCTCGAGCCGCGGCGGGTTTCGATCGGTTTCCTCCGCCCACCGCGCCACCGGACCACCCATCAACTCGCCGATGCGCGTCAAATGTGGCTCTGCGAACGCCAACTCGTCGGGCCGCAGGTAGTACGCCATCAGGAACTGCAGGCTGGGATCGGTCAGATACCAATTGAGGCCGACGGCTCCGCGATAGTTGTCCGTCTGGTACCGCTGCGCCTTTTCCGGGGTCGAGAAGGGCAGCCGGTCCACGGCCTCCAGGTCGTAGTCGCTCACACCGCGACGGTATTACAAAAGCGTGGTGTTACAAGCCTTTAGGTGGGCACCACAAACTCGGAGGTGTAGTACTCACCCGGATCTTGAGAATGCGGACTGGGTCGTTCGACGATCACCCACACGCCCGTCGTGCCCGGCCGGAGGGTGTCTTGAACGGTCGTCCGTCCGACGCCGGCCCCATCGGTGTCCAGGCCCGCAAAGGCGGTACCCGGGGCCCCGGGGCCACACCCCGCCGACGTCGGCCGGGGTTCCTGGATCAGTCCGACGTCGAAATGGGTTCCCGGCTCCGGCGAATCCGACAGATAAACCTCGGCGACCGCTGTTGACCCACTCTTGTGAATGCGGACCGAACCGGTGGCCAAAGCCGGCTCGAAGCCAAGGGGCGGGGTGCTCACGGCGCTGAAGTCGCAATTTCGAAGAGTCGAATCCAGCGCAACAATTGTGCCGCCCTGGTCAGCCGAGGCTATAGCGCTGCCGGTCGCGATTGCTGAGGAGGTGACCAGCGTGATTGCCGCGGCGGATTTCGTGATTATTGTACATGTGCGCATTTGCCCCACCATTTTGCTCGTTTTAGATCCCGCAAACCCAAAGCCAAGTATTGACCGAATTCGTGAAACTTAAAACCCGGCACTACCGAAATTCTTTGAATTCAATTTCTTTAGTTAGCTGAAGAAATTCAACTGCGGATACTGCCGCGATCGGCATAATTAGCGAGCGCGTGTCCTGCTGGCGAATCGCTAAATACCTTGGGGCGCAAGGGGATTGCCAGTGGGTTCGTCGTTAGCCCTCGACGTACCGATCGCCGGGCGACGTACAAATGTCGTGTCTTGGCGACAACGGCCTGGTGTCGAAATAGTCGATTTCCCGCGAGCCGTCGTTGGCGGTCGTCGACCTCGCTCGGGTTCTGCAAGTAGTCGGAGTCGTTGCGGAGGACGGGTTGACCGGGAAAGCGACCGCCGGCCCCTTCGAAGATGCCCTAGCCAACCAAAATGATCCGGTCATCCGGTGCTGACGCACTCATCGTTCGGAAACCAGGTTGTTTCGAAATGGGATTCAGTGCCGCCGCACTGGCTCGATACACCATGGGTCACATCGGTCACTCCCATCACCGGAGGGGGTGGCGCGTCGCTCAGCGATGTGCTAGCGCCGACGCTAGCGCTTTCCCGAAACGATTGGTGCCAGCCGCGCCGGTGCTGAAGTGACACCTGTGATTACCGCGGTAAAACTTAACCCTAAGGCCAAAACGCTACGGCTTGATCCGGATCCTGCCCGGCGACCACAACCCGCTGCGGGTCGCGGTGCCTAATTGAAGCTGGGCCGGCCCGGCGTCCACGAGCGTCTCGAACTTGCGCAGCGAGCCCCAGTCGCGGCCCCAGTCCCGAGACAGATAGGTCGACATGACGTGGGCGCGCAGCAGCAGGTCGGTAATCCCCAGCAGGCCGCCGTTGACGCCGTCCTGCCAGGTGTCGGTGTCCTGTTTCTTGGCGTTGTAGTCCGGCGTGATGCGGAATTTGGGGATGTCGGTGACGCCGTTGACATGCAGCATCGGCTGCTGGCATGGGAAGGCTAGCCCGACCGCCCAATCCATCAGCACCGGCTGCGACGACCCGACATACTCCTGCAGGGAACGCAGCTCCGGCACGCGCGGCGGAGTCACCGCGATCCAGTCGTCCGGCGTCAGGGACAGGTCCTCGGCCACCACCCGGACCGCAACCGCGTCGGCGGGCATCTGGGAACGGGCGAAGCGCAGGTTGCGCCACGCCTTCGGCTGTTCGCCGTACAAGTCGTAGGGCAGCAGTCGCCCAGCCGGCAGCAGGTCACCGCCGGGACCGGGCCTGCCGTATTCGAGTACGACGGTCTGCCCGGAGGTGTGGTGGTGCAGGATGCTGTTACCGGCGATCGTGCCTGCGGCGGTCACCACTACCAACGGGTGTCCGGCGTCGGGCTTCGGCAGCTGGTACCACGCCGAGGTCAGGCGGCTCTGCTGCTGCGGACCGGTGGTGTAGCTGCCGGCCACCGGAACCTGGTCGGGGTTGAGACCGTAGGGCAACGGGAGTAGGGATCCGTTGATTCCCGGGGCCGTCAGCTTGGTCGGTCCGTACCAGTCGTAGTCGGTCCCGGGCTGCGGTACCGCCGTCTCCCGGACCGCTTCGGCCAGAGTGCGTTCCGGCGCGCCGTTGGGGGTGAATCCTGTTGGGCTGGTCCCCCCTAATGGGCCCAATGGGCCCCAAGGGCCGTAATTGTCTGGTAGCGGCGCCATAAAGCCGGCGTTGCTGTCCGGCTCGACGAGCACGTCGTCGGCCAGTCCGCAACCGCCGCTGAACTCGCGCAGGTTGTCCCAGGCATTGGAGTAGGTGGGATACTGCCGAACGATGCCGGCCACCATCGATGCGACGAACACCAGCGCCATGAAACCCGCCGCGAGGGGGACAGGCGCCGCCGTCACCGCCCGGGCCAGCCGGCCCTGGCCATGGCTGGTATCCGCGAAGTGTAACCAGGCCGCATACACCGCGGTAATCGCGAACAGCGCGAAAAAGATTGCACTGACCGAGATTCCGCCGATTTTCGGCATGGAGCTGTTGAACGGCACGCCGTAGCTCGAGACGTACCACCAACCGTTGGTGGTGGCGAAGCAGAGCGCTAGCACGAACAAAACCGCCGCCAGGAACGCCATACGGTTGCGCGACCAGCGCAGCACCTGGGGTGAAACCAGCACGGTAGTCAGTGCGGCCATCGCCGCGCCCACCGCGGCGAACAGCCCGAAGTGGTGCACCCACTTGGTGGGGGTGAACATCAAGAAGAACATGGTGCCGAAGATGACACCCATCAGCCGCCACGCCGGCCCGCGGGCCACGCCGGGAACTCGCTTGCGCCGCAACATGATGAACACAGCTGTGAACAGGCAGAGCGCGGTGATCAAGAACCCGAACCGGCGCGACAACGAACCGTCGACCGTGGGCAGGATCAGGTAGTAGTAGCGCAGGTTCTCGGTGTACCAGGCCTGGCTGGGGCCGATCGCGGTGCGAATCCTGGTTGCTTCCAACACCGTTGACAGGGTCTGGTCAGCGAACACGACGGTGAAGATGACGAACCCTGCAGCCAGCATCGGCGCCACCAGCGGCCAGGTACCGACAACGCGATGGCGGCGGACCAAAATTCGCAGGATCGGACGTCCACCGGCAACCAACGCGGCCACCGCGATCAAGCCCGTGGGCTGCACCCCCAGGGTGAACGCGGCGGTCACCACCGCCAGCGCCGCCGGCGTCAACCGAGAGGCGCACATCGAGCGCTCGATCAGCACGTAGGTGATCAGAGAACCGACCGCAATGATCGGCTCGGGACGAAGGCCGTTGTCGAACGGCATCCACGCGGTGAGCAGAACCAGGCCGGCCGCCCAGTTGGCTGCCGTGCTGGCGGTTACCGCCGGCCCCAGCCGGGGCAACACCTCACGCGAGAGCAGCAGCCAGCACACCAGCCCGGCGACGAGGTCCGGCAACCGCATCCACAAGCTGCCGTCGCTGACGTGGGTCATCAACGCCAGCAGGTTGTAATACCAGCCGAAGGGGTCTTCCGGGCTGCCGAACCAGCGGAAGTAATTGGACATGTAGCCGGCGTGGTCGGCGACTCGGGCCATGCCCAGGATGTAGCCGTCGTCGGAGGAGTTCGCCCCGATCACGTGCCACAGCACGAACCCGAAGATCACCGTGGCGTCGACGAGGGTGAATTTCTTCCAGCGAGTCGGGATCAGCCGGTGCATCCGGCGACCGTCCAGCTGGTCCAGCCGCCAGAGCGCGACCAGCGAAGCGATGGTGGACAGAATGGCGCCCACCATCGCCAGCAGTTTCAGCGTCGTCGGGGTGGTGGAGAATCGCGTGTCAATGGTCGCCGAGAACTTCAGTCCCGGCGGCGCGGGACCGGTCAGGTCGGTGAACACCCCGACGATCTGCGGGCGCAGGTTGGGGTCGGTGAAACCGCCGCCGAGCGGCTTACCCGCCGGGTCGGTCAACCCGACAAACGTGGCGAAAGTGCCGGCACGAGTGGACGTGATCTCGATCCGCTGACACTGCGGCGACAAGGCCTGATCCCGCGACGCGCTGGCAATCACTACGTTGCGATCGGTGACGTCGACGCGCTTGCTGCTGACGACGACGAACAGCGCGTTGAGCGCGGCGTCCTTGCCCTTCTTGGGCGCAGTGCTCAGCACCACGCCGCCCTCGGGTGGCAGGTCTCGGACCACGGTGCATGGCACGGTGGCCGTCGCGTCGACCGGACTCAGGGAAATGAGGGGCGCTGTAACGTTGTTGAGTTGGCCATTCTGTGGCCAGTTCAGCGTCGCGGTGGTCTGCACGACCGGCAGCAGCGGTGTCGCTATCGACAACACGAAGCCGATCAGTCCGGCGATCGTGGCAACCCACCGGGTGACGCGGACGTCGTCGCGCGTACGGCCGACGGCTTGTTCTTCGTGCTGGATGACGCTCACGGCAGCGCCCGAATCGGTCCTTGCCGGCTCCAGCCGTTCACGGTCATCACACCCTGTTCGACGACGGCAGTCGGCGCCTGGTCACTGGGCACCAAGGGGTAATACTGCTCGACCGATCCCCAGTCGCGATACCAGTCGCCGCGCAGATAGGTCGAGATTGTCGAGGTCCGCAACAGCGCCTGGGTGAAAAGAAACGGACCGCCGGTCTCGCTGGCCTCCCACCCGTTGGACGACGACGCGGTTTGTTTGTGATCGGGCAGAATCCGATATCCCGGAAGTTCGGCAACGCCAAGGTGTTCGGAGAACGGCCGCTGGCACGGGAAGTTCGCGGCGGTCGCGATGTCCATCAGCACAGGTGTGCGCGATCCGATCAACTCCTGCAGGGTCTGCAGCATCGGGACCCGCGGCGGCGTGAACGCGAACCACTGCTCGGAACTCAGGTTTGGGTCGTAAGCGACGATGCGTGCCACGTTGGCCTCCGGGGGCGCCCAGGTGAGCGGGAACCGCAGATTGCGCCACGCCGGCTCCGGCCCGATGTCGATCGGATACACCTCCGCAAGCGGCTGGGTGGTGCCGTCGGGGCGAGCGACGCCCCACTGCAATTTCAGCTGCTGTCCGTAGGTGAAGGTGCCGTCCTCTTTGTACGACCAGATAGCACCGGATGCCGAGACCACGACCACCGGCCGGTCGGGCGTACGCGGCGGCAACTGGTACCAGGAGGAGGTCGCGGAGGCGGCCAGCGAATTCTCGTCGTAGCTGCCCATCACCGGCGTACGGGCCGGGTCGAGGCCGAACGGTAGCGCCACGTGCGACCCGTTCACGCCGATCGGGCCCTTCCCGCCGGCCGTGCCCGCGGAGTCACTCATCGTGGCGTTGGGCTTGTTGGGCGACCCGGTGGAATTCACCACCCCAGGTTTGGTCACCACCGGGTACGACCGCAGGTCGTCACCCACCCCTTCGGGTTTGAACCCGACGGGATTGCTGCCGCCGAGCGGGCCGTCCGGTCCGAACGTCTGACCCGGAACCGGCTGCAGCAGGCCAACATTGGGGTCGGGTTCAGTCAGCACGTCATCGGCCATCGCGCAACTGGTGAGCCCGGAGGTCAGCGCAGCCAGGTTGGCTTTCGCGGTGGTGTAGAGCGGGTAGCGGAAAGCCGCCCCCTTGGCCAGTGAGCCCACTTCGCCCAGGACCATGATCACTGCCACCACCAGCAGGGGCGTCGACGCCAGCACCCGGTTGCGCCGGTTGTCCTGGACCTCGGTGTGCCCGGCGTAGTCCATCCGGAAGTGGTACCAGGCGGCCAGCAACCCAGTGATGATCGACAACGTCAGGAACATCGATGTCACCGGGTGGCTGGCGACGACGGGCTGGATGTCGTACCACGGCACTCCGTAGTTGCCGACGTAGAACCACCCGTTGACTCCCGACGTGGCCCACGCCAACACGAACAGCAGCGCGGTGACGTACAACGCCAGGTTGCGTCGGCTGTGCAGGCCGATACGCGCGACCGTGAATGCGGTGACCGCGCCCAGCGCCCCGGCCAGCCCGGCGAACGCACCGAATTGAATTGCCCACTTGGTCGGCGTGAACGTCAGCAACAGCAACCCGACCGCGGTGGTTCCGATCAGCCGCCAGGCCGGGCCGCTGGCCAGCCCCGGCACCCGGCCACGCCTCAGCAGCACGAACAACATGCCGAACAGGCACAGCAGCAGCACCAGGACAGCGAAGCGCCGCGCCATCGACCCGTCGGGGTTGGATTCGACCGTCAGGAAGTAGTAGCGCAACCAATCTTGGTACCAGGCGATTGTCGGCCCGACCTTGTACTTGATGCGGGCCGACTCGGCGACGGTGGCCAGCGTCTGCGCCCGGAAGACCACGACGGTGATCAGCGACAACGACGCGGCCAGTACTGCCAGCGGTGCCACCAACCCGTCGGTGGCCTGGCGGCGGCGGATCGTCGCGGCGATGGCCCGGGCCCCGGTCAGCAACGCGGCCAGCGCGATCAGCCCCTGCGGTGCCAGCGTCGCCGTGAGCATGGCGACGATGATGGCCACCGCCGCCGGGACCAGTCGTCGCGCCGCGATCGAGCGTTCCACCAGCATCCAGGTGACCAGCACGCCCAGGGCGATCAGCGGCTCGGGTCGCAGGCCGTTGTTGAACGGCAGCCACGCGGCCACGAACACCGCGCCCGCGGTGTACACGGCCGCCCGGTTGGAGGCCATGCCGCCCTTGCCCGGTCCCAACCGCCGCAGCACGCAGCGGCTGATGAGCAGCCAGCATGCGATCCCGGCCAGCGTGGCGGGCAGTCGCATCCACACGCCGGCGGTGCTCACCGACGCCAGCTGGGCCAATACCGAGTGGTACCAGTCGAACGGCGCCTCGGTGGTGCCGAAATAGCGGTAGTAGTTGGCGACGTATCCGGCGTGCGGCGCCACACGGGCGATGGTCAGGTTGTAGCCGTCGTCGGACGAAGTGGCGCCAATAACGTGCCAGAGCAGCAGCGTCGCAATCACTGCAGCGTCGGCGATCCAGGTCGTCAGGCCGACCCGCCACCACGACGGCCGGTGTTCTCGGGGGCGATAGCGGGAGAGCCAGGCGATCGGGGAGCGCCAGTCCCGCAACGTGTCGTCGCCGCGGCTGTGGCGGTCCAGCGCGCCCATCGCGATGATGGCTGCCAGGACGCTCAGCGCGCCGAGGATCATCAGGACCGTCTTCAGTGCCGTCGGCGCGGTGATGAATCTGGTGTCGACGTCGATGCGGGCCGACAACCCGGGCTGGGCCGCGACCTTCATCTCGGTGAAGATCCCGCCGACTTGCGGCTTCTTCTCGGGGGCCAGGATCCCTCTGGCACCGGGGATCCCGACGAAATCCGCACCCGCGGCGCTGGCGTCTGCCCAGATGTGCAGCACGTTGCAGGCGCCGGCGGCGACGGCCGAGCGTTGCGCGACCGCCGCGACCGAGTCTCGGAACGCAACGACGATTACGTCTTTACTGGCGCGCACGAACAGCGCGTGCTTGCCGGCATCCATTCCGCCCGATGGGAGGGTGGACAGCACCAAGCCGCCGTCGGCGGGCAAGGTGGCCATCGCTGCGCACGGGATGGAGATGTCCAGCGCGCGGGGCGCCCCGGAAACCAGCGGTGCGGTGATCTGGGTGACGTTGCCGTCCGCGGTGCTCCCCTGGGGCCATCGGATGGTCGAGGTGGTCTGCTTCACCGGAAGCAACGGAACCAGCGCGCACAACAACAAGCCCACGATGCCGGCGACGGTGGCGACCAGCCGTGGGATCCGCTGCGATCGCTCATTACCGTCGGGGGGCACGAGGGTCGATGGTAAGCGACGCCGCTTTCGCGGGTGAGGATGCCGGGCCGGGCAGGGGCCTGAACGGGTGAGGTATTGGCATTTGGCACTCCGGCCCTCGCCAGCGATTGCCGAGACTTAAACCACTGCGACCCCAGGCGGCGTGTCGTCGCAGCCATGTAAGTGTCGCGGTCCAGCGCGAAGCGGCGCAGCGCGAAGCGGACCCAGCGCGAAGCGGCGCCGCGTGGATTCACCCGCTTGCGGCCGTGCATGCCGTCACAATGGGAGCGACGGCCCTCGACAACCCAGGAGGCTCGCGGCGCAATGAAGAGCTCGGGACTCGGGTTCGGCGTGCTGGGGCCGTTACTGATGACCACCCACGGTGTCCGGTTGCCGCTGGGCGCGCCCAAGCAGCGAGCCGTCTTGGCGATGCTGGTGATCAACCGCAACCGTCCGGTGTCGGTCGACGCGTTGATCGACGCGGTATGGGACGAGGACCCGGTACCGGCCGCGCGGACCAGCATCCAATCCCACGTGTCCAACCTGCGGCGGCTGCTGCGCGACGCGGGCGTCGACCCGTACCAGGTGCTGGCCAGCGCACCGCCGGGCTACCAGCTCAGCATTGCCGACACCGAATGCGACGTCGGGCGTTTCACCACCGAAAAGGCCGCCGGTGTCCAGGCCGCCGCCGCTGGCCGATTCGAGGATGCCAGCAGCCATTTGTCGGCAGCGCTGCGCGAATGGCGCGGCCCGGTCCTCGACGACTTACGAGACTTCGCCTTCGTTCAGGCATTCGGCACCGCGCTGGTGGAGGAAAAGGTGGCGGCGCACACCGCGCGCGCCGACGCCGAGATCGCGTGCGGCCGCGCCGGCGCGGTGATCGCCGAGCTCGAGGCGCTTACCGCCGAACATCCCTACCGCGAACCGCTGTGGGCGCAGCTCATCACGGCCTACTACATCACCGAGCGCCAGTCGGACGCTCTCGGGGCCTACCGCCGTCTCAAAACGGCTTTGGCCGACGGGCTTGGCATCGATCCCGGTCCCACCGTCACCGCGTTGCACGAGCGCATACTGCGCCAGCAGCCGTTGGCCGCAAAGCGTTTGATTTCGACCACCCGCCGGCTGGGCGCTTACCAAGCCGACTCGGATGCCGCGGCCGAGTCCGCCGAAGCCTGGCTGCGTGACCAGACCGGTCGCCGGTATCGGCTGAGCGGCGCGACCACCCGGCTCGGGCGTCTCGACGACAACGACATCGTCGTCGCCGACGACGAGGATGTCAGCCGCCATCATGCGGTAATCATCGACACGGGAGCGGGTTTCGTGATTTACGATTCGCGCTCGACGAATGGCGTCGAGGTAGGAGGTCAGCGCATCCGGGGCAGCGCCAACCTCGCCGACGGCGACCGTATCCGCATCGGCAGCAGCGAGTTCGTCGTCGAGGTCAGCGGGGACTCAGCCACTTAGCCGGGCGGCCAGGGTGGCATGGCCGGGGCCGGCGAGGTCCGCGAGCGCTGCGGGGCGGCCGGTCATCGCCATGAGCAGGGCCTCGCCGGAGCCGGAAACCTCGGGCCCGCTGCCGTGTTCCCAGTCGACGTCGGTGGCCCGCAGGTGCAGTCCTCTGATCCGGCGTCCGGCACCGAGTCGGGGGTTGCCCGGCACGCGGCCGAGGACCTGGACCAGTCGATCGGCGGGGATGGCGCGCGGCTGGCCGAGCGCGCGCCGGATGTCCTGGTGGTGGACCGTGCCGTCGACGAGTGCGATCATTCCGCCGAAGCCCGCGGTTAGCCCGCGTGGAGTGAGGTGATTGCGCAGAAAGTCCAGCAATTCCTGCGGGCTGCGGGCGGCGAACTCGTTGACGCCAACCTCATTGGCGCGCACTATCCCGCCCTTCGCGAATCGCTTGATCAGCCCAAGAGTGCCGAGTTCCTCGTAGCTGATCACATGCGCGACAACATCTTTCACGCTCCACTTGGTACACAGACTGGGTGCGGCCCACTGTTGCGGAGTCAGGGTGGCCAGGAACTCCGCGAGGTCGGCCCGCTCGGCGCGGGCCATGTCCATCAGGCTGGCTTCTCCGTTTGTCGTCATGACCGTGCCGCCACGCTGAACAGGTGACCATAGCGGTCCAGATACAGCGGCCAGCCAGCGTCCCCGTCGACGCCGTCGGCGACCGACTGCCAGCCCTTGCCGTGGCGGTCCAGATGGCGGTGTTCGAGTTCGACGCGGGTACGTTGGCCGGATTCGGCGATAAAGCGCACCTCGACTTCGCTGGCTTTGGACGGATCGTCTTGCAGTTGCCAGGTCGGACCGATGTCCCAGGTGAACACGACGCGGGTGGGCGGCTCGTAAACCAGCACGCGTGCCCATCGGCACTCGGTGCCGTCGACCCCTCGGTCGTAGATGTGCCCGCCCACCCGGGGCTCGAAAACCGTCTCAGCGATGGGGACGGCGAGCAGATTGTGCTCGCGCGGTTTGAAGTCGCCGAACCGCTCGGTGAAGACGGCGAACGCGCGCTCGACCGGGGCGTTGACGACGATGCGGTGACGCACGTCGGGTGTTCGTGGCTCTGTCATGCAGGATCCCCTCCCATGTCGTTGAGGCTTTGTGCGTATGTGGCCAGCGCTTGCGTCCAGAATCGGTCGAGGTCGGCTCGCAACGCTTGCAGGCCGGTCGGGTCGAGTTGGTAGACGCGACGCGTGCCGTCGGCGCGGTCGCGCACCAGCCCCGCGCACTTGAGCACCTTGAGGTGTTGCGAAACGGCCGGCCGGCTGACGGGCAGGTCACGAGCCAGTTCGCCGACGGCCAGCGGGCCGTGCGCAAGCCGCTCCACAATCGACCGGCGTGTCCCGTCAGCCAAGGCGAGCCACGCAGCGCCCGTTTGGTAAGTGACCACGAACCGTAAGTCTAGACTTACAGAGCCTCGAACTCAATGCTTCGGCAGCGCAGTACGCTTCTCGGCCGTTCAGTCACCGGTGCGTTCGACATTCAGCGCTTCGTTATAGGAGCCGGCACAAGCACCGCTGCCGGCTATGTCCCTATGTCCGAAGCCAGTCATTTGCGTGATTGGATCTTGCGTCGGCTGCGGAAGCGGAAGCTCCCAATAGACTTTCGTCGGAACGGATCCGCCGGCGCTGCAGTTTTGATTGCCGTCATACGTGTAGATCCATTTTCCGTTCGCGAAATTGTAGACGTCAGTCCCATGACCATGGTTGACGCTGACGCAGCGTTCGCCTGTCCGAAGGCACGTGGTCTGAACAGTGCCATCGTCCGACATAGCCTTGAATCGCGTGTTGGCGGGCGTATGCGTAATGCGGTAGCGGCCGTGCCAAGCCTCGGCCGCGGACGCTACGCGCACAGGTTGGCTGGCCGGATCGGGAAGGCTGTTGAGGTCGACGTCTCCGGTCCGGGTGAAGGTGATGGTTCGTTCCGTCTCGCAACCAGGAGGGCCGGTCGCGCGATACTGGCCGCCGAGTGTTCCATCGGGGCGTGGCTGCAGCGTGATGGTGGTCCAGTATTCGCCGGGAGCACAGCCCTTGAACCCCGTCACATCTGGTGGGAACGACGTCACCGAAGCTGTCCCGACGGCATGCCACTCTCCGCCGATGTCGTCCAGCACGAATGACGGCTGCAGGGTGGGACCGCCCGTGGCGGCCGCTGTTGCCACGCAACCGGTGTTACGGCATGCGGAACGGACCGCCCATTGGCCGGTCGACGGGGTCCCGCCGTCGTCCGGTTTCCCGTAGGTGGCCGAGGCACCGAAGTCGGCGCGGTACACGCCGGTGAAGGGACCGGTATTCGGCGGTGCCGTGCTCGTCGGGACGGCAGCGGGCCGGTTGCTGCGGTCGCTGCCGGTGGTCAACACGACGGCGAGTACCACGGCGATTGCGGCGAGCACCGCTGCAGCTCCCGCCCATGCGATGCGGCGGCGGTTTCTTTGGCCACTAGGCGACTGACCCACCAGCGGTCCAAGCGAGCTGGGGCCGGTGGCTGGATGGAAATGGGTGGCGCCTGACGGCGAAGCGAAAGCGGCCACGGGTGCGCCCTGACCCTGGTGCACGTCGGGCTGCATCTGGTTGACCGGTGCGGTCGGCGGCACCGGGTGGGATCGCGGAATCGGGGTGGTGATCGCGTCGCGGGCTGCGTCGGCCAATTCGATTGTTGTCGCATACCTTTCGTCGGGGTCTTTGGCCATACCGGTTGCGATCACTTCGTCGGCTTGCGGAGGCACATTCGGTTGATTTATCGACGGCCGGGGAGGCGGCGTGCTCAGGTGTGCGGCAACCAGGCGCGCCATCGTCGTCCCGTCGAAAGGCGGGCTTCCGGTCAGGCATTCATACAGCACGCAGGCCAATGAATAGATGTCGGCGCGGGCATCTTCGGTTCCGCTGTCCAGACGCTCGGGCGCGATGTATTGGAAAGTGCCGATCATGTAGCCGGACTTGGTCATTCGCGTTTCATCGGCCACTCGGGCGATGCCGAAATCGATCAGGTAGGCGAAGTCGTCGCGATCGAGCAGGATGTTCGACGGCTTGATGTCGCGGTGCAGCAGCCCGACCTGGTGGGCGTCATGCAACGCCTTGGCGACTTGCTCGATGATGCGCACCGCCCGCCCTGGTTCCAGCGGCCCGTCAGCCAGCACGGCGCCCAGGTCCCGGCCTTCGATCAGACGCATATCGACATAAAGGCGACCGTCGATTTCGCCGTAGTTGTGGATCGGAATTACGTGCGGGCTGTTCAATCGTGCTGCCGCATGGGCTTCCCGGCGGAATCGCTGCTGAAAGTCTTTGTCGTCGGACAAATTCGCGGGCAAAACCTTGATTGCCACAATTCGGTCGGTTTCGGTGTCATGGGCACGCCACACCTCGCCCATGCCGCCGCGGCCGAGTAACTCCACCAAGCGGTAACGCCCGAAAGGCGTGCCGTCCTCTGCCGACATCGCGCAACTCCCATCGGCTCGTTTCTCGACCCGTGAAAGATATGAAGAAGACCACAAGTATGGCGAATGCAGCCCGCATTTTCCGGGTTTCTGCTAATCGGCCGTCGGTGCGGTCTAAATACGACGAGTTACGCCGAGGTCATTACGGGGTTGTGCCGATATTTGCCCGCCACCATTAGGTCTTACGCAGTGGCGCGGGGTTCCACAGCCCGCCGCGGGTCTCCGTCCCTAACTCGAGCTGGGCCGGCTGGGCGTCGGGGTAGTACGGCGTCAGCTGTTGCAGGCTGCCCCAGTCCCGGAACCAGTCGTCTCTGAGGTAGCTGGCTACCGTCGTTGCCTTCACCAGCAACTCGGTGATGCCCAGCGGCCCGCCGCCGTTGTTGTCCATCACCGGAGAGTTGGCCTCGGCCCCGAACCGGTCCGGCAGGATGCGCCATTTCGGCGTCTCGGTGACGCCGTTTCGATGGCCGAACGGCCGCTGACACGGGAAGGCCAAACCCACCAGCCAGTCCAGGAACACCGGGTCTCTCGAGCCCACCACCTCCTGCAGTGTGCGCAACTCGGGTATCCGCGGCGGCGTCAGCGCAATCCAGTGCTGCGGCGCCAGATCCGAGTCGTCGGCGACCAGGCGAACCTGGGTGGCCTCGCTCGGAATCACCGATAGCGGCAGTCGCAGGTTGCGCCAGGCCGGTACCGCGCCGACGTCGCCGAATTGGAAGGACCCGCCCGGATGCCCGCTGGTCGCGCCGTCGTCGGTGGCCCATTGCAGCTGAATCTCCCGCGGATCGAAGCGGCCGGCCGCCGATATCACCAGCAGCGGGCCGGCTTTGGTGCGCTCGTTCTTGGCGGGCAGTCGGTACCAACCGGAGCGCAGCATCGCAGGCACCTGAATACCGGCTCGCCAGCTGCCCAGCACCGGCGTGCGGCCCGGATCCAGGTGGTAGGGCAGTTGGGCGCGCGAGCCGTTGATGCCCGGCGCGGGGTTGGTGCCGCCCTCTGTGCCGGCCTCGCTGTTGGTGGTCTTGCTGTCTTCGTTGATGAAACTGCGGTCGCCGGGACGTTCCATCACCGGGTCGGCGGAGACATCGGCGGGAATACCGTTGGGCGTAAAGGCTTCCGACAGGCCCGCTCCGAGGGCGTCGGCAACTGGGGCTGAAACAGGCGGCAGCATGCCGGCGTTGGGATCCAGCTCCACCATCACGTCCTCGGCCAGACCGCAGGACTTGCCCGCGAGCGCCTGCAGGTTGGAGCGGCCCACCGACCACGCCGGGTACTGGGTCGCCATCGCCGCGGTCAACGACACCACCTCGAAGATCACCAGGATCCACGTCGCAATTGCCAACGGAGACTGGACGATTACGGCCACGCGCGCCCCGTACCGGGTCTGGGGCGGCCCGTTATGGGTCGCGACGAAGTGGAACCACGCCGACAGCAACAGCACCACCACGGTCAGCCCCAGTAGCACGGTGGCGAAGGCATAGTGCCAATCCGGGAACGAATTCGACCATGGCACACCGAAATTGGACACATACCACCAGCCGTTGACGCTGGCGAACGACAGCGCGACCAAGAACAGCACGGCGGCGGCGAACACCGTGCGATTGCGTCGGGAATGCATCGAATCGGCCGTCACCGCGACAGCGGCCAGCGCGCCCAGACATCCGGCCAGCCCGGCGAACACCCCGAAGTGGTGTGTCCATTTGGTCGGAGTGAACATCATCGCCAGGAACGAGATGATCGTGATGCCGACGATGCGCCGGCTCGGTCCGGTGGCGGTGCCCGGAATTCGGCCCTTGCGCAACGACATTGCCACCGAGATCGCCAGCGCGAGTACCAAGGCCAGCACCGCGAAACGGCGTGCGACCGACCCGTCGGGACTGGCCATGAACAGGCGCTCGTAGCGGATGTGTTCGTCGAACCAGCTGAGGCTGGGCCCGACGGCGCGCTTGAGCATGCTGGCTTGCATCTCTCCGGCCAGGGTCTGGTCGCGGAAGATCAGGATCGTGGTGACGGTTACCGCGGCCAGGATGGGCGAGACCAGCGGCAGCAGGCCGAAGCGTTTTGACCTGCGATGCAGGATGGTCCGCAGCGGCCCAACCGCGACCAGCAGCGCACCGATGGAGGCGATGCCCGTCGGCCCGGAGAACAGCGTCAGCGCGCCGATGATGCAGGCGACCGCCACCGGCAGCAGCCTGCTGGTGGCCACCGCCCGTTCGACCGAGCACCAGGTCAGCAGGATGCCCAGGGCGATGATCGGCTCGGGCCGCAGGCCGTTGTCGAGCGGCAACCAGACTGCCAGGAACATGCCCGCCGCGGTCCACGCAGCAGCCCGGCTTCGCTTGACGGCCTGCCCCAAACGAGGCATGACTTCGCGGCTGATCACCCACCAGCAGGTCAGCGCCATCGCGAGGACTGGCAGCCGCATCCAGACGCTGGCGGTGCTGACGTGGGCCCACAGGGCGAGCAGGTCGTAATACCAGCCGAACGGCGCCTCGGGGGTGCCGAACCAGCGGTAGTAGTTGGCCATATAACCGGCGTGCTCAGACACCCGCGCCATGGTCAGGATGTAGCCGTCGTCGGACGTGTTGGCGCCGACGAAATGCCACCACACCAGCACGCCGATCACCAAGGCGTCCAGGCCGCCGATCGACCACCAGCGAGCGGGCAGGAAGCGCCGGTGCCTGGTGCCGTCAGCGGTGTCGAGGACGTGCAGCGCGACCAGCGCCGCGACCGTCATCAGCACGCCGAGGACCATCGCGACCAGCTTCAGCATCGTCGGGCTGCTGCTGTAGCGGGTGTCGACGGTCGCCGAGAAGCTCAGACCCGGTGGCGCCGGGCCGGACAGGTCGGTGAATATGCCGACGATCTGGGGCCGGAAGTCGTAGCCGCTGCGTTCGCCGCGCAGCGGCGAGCCCGGGTGCTCGGCGTTGGGTCCCTGGGTCAGGCCGACGAACTCGGCGGTGACCCGGTCGGCGTGGGCGGTGAAGGTCAGACGCTGACACGCCGGACTGAGCACCTGGCTCAGTGGGGCGGTGACCACCGCGACATTGCGTACCACCAACACGAGCTCTTCGTTGGCGCGCTGGATCAGCAGGCCGCGGTCGACGGCTTTCGGTGCTTGTTTGGGGACGGTCGACAACAGCACCGTCTTGCCCGCGTTCTGTGGTCCGGCCAGTCCGGCGGCGGCCTGGCAGGGCACGCTGACGTTCAGTTCGGTGGCCACGTAGCCGATCAGCGGCGCCTCGACGCTGTTGAAGGTGGCGTTCTGCGGCCAGTTCAGTTGGGCGGTGGTCTGGTTGACCGGCAGCACCGGGGTGACGATCGCCAGCAGGGTCCCGAGGAGCCCCGCGACGACGGCAATGGAGCGAGCGATCCGGTGATTCGCTCCCGTGTCGCTCACGGAGGTAGATCGTAGTTCTTCGACCGTGTCAGGTGAGGTCTCGGTGGCCATCAGCCGCTACCCGCAGGCTTGCGAATCGCCAGTACGAAGGGGCCAACGCTTTCCATCGCGAACCGCGGGTCGGCGAACAGCGCGGCCGGTAGCTCGACGAGGTAGCGGCGGACGTTGGGCTGGTTGGGGTACACGTCCTCGGCCAGCCGCAAGGTATAGGTGTGGCCCGCGCCGCGGCGCATCAGGAATACGGTAGGCGGCTGCCAGGGCAGCGTGTCCAGCGCATGGATGAACTCGTCGGCGGTGTTGAGCTTGGCCCAGTGTTTGATCTGGACGGCACGCTCGTCGAACTGCGCAAGCGGGTTGGCGTAGTGCGACGTCAGCCCCTGAAAGCCCCAGTACGGGTAGTAGGACAGGAAGCTGTAGTCGGCGGTCAGCACCACGGTCTGGTCGGGCGGTTTGCCGGTGACGCGCCGGATTGCGGCGTCGATGGCCGGGTAGTACTTCTCCGAGCTCGGTGGCCGCCGGTCGCCACGCTGGCCGTAGCCGTCGGTGTCGGTGTAGGCGATGGTGAGGTCGGGGCGCAGCACGTCGGGAATGTCCTGGCTGAAGGCGATCGCCCCGGCCAGCCCGATCGCGCCGGCCACCGGCAGGATCGCGCGGCTCCGGCCGGCAAGTGCTTGGGCCGCCTCGACGAAGCCGAACACCCCGGCAGTGACCAGCAGCACCGACAACGACGGCTGCAGCCGGAACGAGAGCAGTGTGGTGCGGGCCAGCGTGGTCAGCATCGACAACAACGACCACAGGTAGACGGCCAGCACCGCGATCGCCAGGGCACCCGCCCGCACCGACGAACGGGCGCGCACCACCAGCCAGAGCGTGCCCAGCATGCAGATCGCGCCCAGCAGCGAGAACTGCAGCATCGGGAAGGTCAGCTCGGCGCCGTCGGCCGGGAGGTAGTGCTGTGCGCTGCCGGTGTCGCTGACTGGGCTGCGGGTCGCCCGCAACAAGAACGGCAGCCACGTGGTGGACCCGATGGCTGCTGCGACGACGGCGATGACGGCCACCCGGCGCAGTGGGTCCAGGGCGGCTTTCAGTCCGTCGCTTCGCCAGCGCGATGCGGCCAGCGCCAGCGCCATCAGGGCGATGGTGAATGCCGTGTAACCGAATAGCAGCGTGTACCACGTGGCGGTGAAGCCCAGGAATATCCCGGCGCCGACGACCGCAGCCCAGCCGCCCGCGCGGGTGCCGCCGCGCAGACCCGACCAGGTCAGCACCAGCACCGGCGGCAGCAACACCGCGATCATCGCGGCATACGGCTCCGGCGAGCTGTACGCCAGCGTGACCGCCGCGGTGGCAGTGGTGACGATCAGCGCGTATTCGAAGCGGATCATCCGCCACCACAGCACCAGCGCCACCGCGACCGCGATAGTGATCGACGTGATCGCCCACGGCTTGAACATTTCCCAGGCCGGTGTCCCGGTAAGTGCCGCGACGCGTCCGCCGATCCAGAACCAGCCCGGCGGGTAGAACGGCGGCAGCCCGCGATAGGTCATGTCCTGCAGGGCGGGGCTGTCGGTGAGCCGGGTCAGGTACTCGGTGCGGAATTGCTGGTCGACGGAGATGCCGAACAGGTACAGCTTGGTGGCCCCCAACGGCATGCCCAGGGTCACGACGGTGAAGGCGGAGACGAACACCAGCCCGCTCAGCTGAGTCAGCAACCGAAACCGTCCGCGCCGCCACAGCCAGCCGGTCGCGATCAGTGCGGCCAGGCAAGCGACCTGGCCGACGGTGGTCAGCGCGTGCAACTGGTTCGACGACGGAAACGCCGGCCACTGGACGCTGGAGATGGCGACCAGCGAGGCCGTTGCGACCACGACGGCAATAAGGGCCGCCAGAACCATCTGGCCGAGAACTGCCAGCACGTTACCGCCGCGAGCAGACGCAAAAGCTCCCATTTCGCGCCCGAATCGGGCGCTTTTGCGTCTGCTCGGCATGGTCAGATTGGCAGCTTGCGGAAGATGCTCCGCGGGATGTGTCGCAACACCATCATCACGTACCGGAACGTTGCTGGCGCCCAAACCAGTTCCTTACCCTTTGCCGACGCCGTCACCGCGAGGTTGGCGACGTACTCCTTGTCGACGGTCAGCGGAGCTTCCTTGATATGCGCGCTCATCCGGGTTCGCACCTGGCCCGGCCGGATCACCAGCACGCGAACCCCGTACTCGCGCAACGCTTCTGACAGGCCCAGGTAGAAGCCGTCCAGGCCTGCCTTGGTGGAGCCGTAGACGAAGTTGGACCGCCGCACCCGCTCACCGGCCACCGTGCTCATCGCGATGATCTGGCCGAACCCCTGGGCCCGCATCTTCTCACCCAGCAGCACGCCGACGGAAACAGCGGCGGTGTAGTTGATCTCGGCGATCTGCACAGCCTTGCGCTGGTTCTGCCAGAGTTCTTCGGCATCGCCGAGCAAACCGAACGCGACGATGGCAACATCGACATCCCCATTGGCCCAGGCTTGTTCGATCATCTTGGGGTGACTGTCGGTGTCGGTGGCTTCGAAGTCGATCAGTTCTACCGACCGCGCGCCGGCGGCCTTCATCTGCGCGACGGCGTCGTCCCTACCGGGGTCATCGGGCATGGCGGCCAACACGATCCGCGCGTGCGCGTTCTGCAGATAGCGCTCGCAGATCGCCAGCCCGATCTCGGACGTTCCGCCGAGCAGCAGAATGGTCTGCGGGTTTCCTACGGCGTCTAGCACCATTTAGAGCAACTCCAAACGTCGGGCCATGTCGGAGGCGAACACCCTCGACGGATCGACTTTGCGGCGCACCGCAATCCACTCGTCGATGCGGGGATACATGGCGTGGAATCGCTCGGCGCTGATCCGTGAGTCCTTCGCGGTGTACACCCTGCCGCCGAACTCCATCACCCGGTCGTCGAGTTCGTTGAGGAACTCGTTGATCCCGGGCTTGTTGGGAAAGTCCATCGCGACGTTCCAGCCGGCCATCGGGAAACTCAGTGGTGCGCGGTTTCCCGGTCCGAACAACTTGAACACGTTCAATGCCGAGTAGTGCCCGCGAGTCTGGATCCAGCGAATGATTGCCTTGAATTCTTCCATCGCGTCGGGTGGAACCAGGAATTGATACTGCGCGAAACCCGTTGGGCCGTAAGCATTGTTCCAGCCGCTGACGAGATCGAGCATGTGGTAGAACTGCGACAGGTTCATGATCTTGCCGGTGTAGGTTCCGCCCAGCCGGTAGTACACCTCGCCGATCGCCATGAACGACAGTTTGTTCATCGCGCTGACGGGAAACACGTTCGGCACCGTCAACAGCTGCGGCGCATCGAATTTCAGCGGATTCTTGGCGAGCTTTTTCGGAAGTTGATCCAGCCTCGCCAGGCTGCCCCGGCTGATCGCAGCCCGACCCAGCTTCGGCGGCGGACTGATCAGGTCGAACCAAGCACTGGAGTAGGTGTACCTGTCTTCGCTGCCGTCCAGGTGGACGGCGACCGTTTCGTCGAGGTCTTTGGTGGCGACGCCGTCGGCGATGAAGTACGCGGTCTCCGTGGGGGTCATCGCGATGGTGGCCCGCAAGACGATCCCGGTCAGGCCGTTGCCGCCGACGGTGGCCCAGAACAGTTCGGAGTCTTCACCGTCGGGCGTGAGCTGGCGGATCTCGCCGTCCGCGGTCAGCAGGTCCATCGACCGGACGTGGTTTCCGAAGCTGCCCGCGCTGTGATGATTCTTGCCGTGGATGTCGCATGCGATCGCGCCGCCGACGGTCACCTGCCGCGTGCCCGGCAGCACGGGAACCCACAGCCCGAACGGCAGGGCGGCCTTCATCAGCTGGTCTAGGCTCACCCCGGCGTCGACGTCGGCCAGGCGGGTGTCGGCGCTGATCGCGTGGATGGTGTTCAGCGGGGTCATGTCGATCACCAGCCCGCCGCCGTTTTGGGCGTTGTCGCCGTAGGACCGGCCCAGCCCGCGCGCGATGACGCCTCTGTTTCCTGCGTCGGCAACGCGAGCCACCGCTTTCGCGATCACCTCGGGATCCGGCGTTGACAGCACCTGCGCCACTGACGGCGCGGTGCGGCCAAAGCCCATCAGCCGGGTCGCGGTCGTCGGGATATCACTGCTCAACATCGTCAAAGAGGGTACAGGCTGCGGCACCGGCTCAGCGGATCCGGAAGATCACGGCTCGCTGCACGATGAAGTTGATCACCGTGGCGGTGCCCTGGGCGATCACGAACGCGACGGGTATCGCCCAGCCCCGGTAGTGCAGCAGCGCCAGGCACAGATGGTTCAGCCCGACCTGCACCGCGAAGGTGATGCCGTAGAGCACCATGACGGCGACGAAGCGCGTGGTGCTGGGTGAGGCCTGAAATGTCCACCGCCGATTGATCAGGTAGGCGGTAATGGTGCCGGCGAGCCAACTGAGCGCCTTTGCCGGGTCATACGGCAAACCTCCTACTTTCAGGAGAATGACGTAAAGGCCGAAGTCGACGATCGCCGACAGGCCGCCGGTAACGACGAAACGCCAAATCTGCGTGGTCAGGCTCAACTGTTGGCGCGGCGGTGCAGCCTCGGGTATCGGGGCAACCATTGGGGGGAGTCTAATGGCCGGCCCGCTTATGCCCGCAGTTCAGGTGGGCAGCTTGACGGAGATCAATTCGACCTGGTTGGGCCCCTGCGGGGTCGAGTAGGTCACCGTGTCGCCCGGCTGACGTCCGGCGAGCGCCTGCCCCAGCGGACTGCGGGCCGTCAAGGTCTCACCTTCGCGGCCGGCCGGAGTCTCTTCGACGATGGAGATCACGTGCATGGTGACCACTTCACCGTCGGCGAACCGCAACGTCACCTCGGTTCCCACCGGTAACGCTTCGGAGGCGTCCGAGTGTTCTGGCGGTCCGGCTCGCAGGCGCCGGTCGAGCTCGTTGATCCGGTCGGCGAGCACCACCAGCTCGTCGGCGCGCTGGATCGCCTCGGCCGCGTCACCGTGGTCGCCGATCATGCCGCGATCGTTCTTGACCTCGGTTTCGAGGCGATCATGGCGCTGGCGTAACCGAGCTAGCTCCGCGGCGAGGTGATCGCGCGCCGAGCCAGCCAGCCCCGATGATTGGACCTTTTTACTCACGTCGGCCGACCTTTCGCGCCCGATTGACGTTTTGCCTATGGATACCCGTTCGCCGCCGCGCTCAGCTGCCGTGAATCCAATTCGTGGCGCTTCAGTGTGACACCACTGGGCGTAGCCGTCTGCGATTTCGGACGAGCGTTTTCCAATCGGTCGGCAAACGGCATACCCGCGTTATTGGGTGGCGGGTGGCGGCGCGTCCTCGCCGTCGTACTCGTAATCGATGATCCCGCCGCGCAGGGCGTCGAAGATGGCTTTGCCTTGCGAGACGAGCCCACTGGCCACCTGGCTGAGTCCGTCGGCGCCGTTGAGCACGGTTAGATTTGCGCCCGCGAGCCCACCGGCGGCCTTTTCCACGATCTGCGGCAACTGGTCGATGAGCATCCTGTCCAGCGCCACCCGGTTGTGCGACGCCGCCGCCTCGGCCTGGATCTTCATCTTCTCCGCATCGGCGAGAGCCAGGATCCGGACCCGTTCGGCTTCGGCCTCTGCGGGCTTGACCACCTCGGCGACCAGCTCCTGCTGGCGCAGTTCGGCAGCGCGCTGGGCCAACTCGGTGCGCATCGCCAGCACTTCGCGCTGAGCCTCGGCTTCGGCCAGCGGGCCCGCCTGCGCCGCCTCCGCCTGAGCCTTGTCGACCTCGGCCTTGTACTGAGCCTTGACGATGGCGGTCTGACGCGCGAATTCGGCCTGCTGGCGCTGTGACTCCTGCTCCGCCTCGGCGGCCTTCTGGTTCGCCTGTGCCTGAGCGATCTGCGCCTGTTGCTGGATGGCGGCGTTGTGCGGCGCCGACATCGCGGTGATGTAGCCGAGCCCGTCGTCATCGATGGACTGGATTTGCAAGGCGTCGACGTTCAGGCCGATGCGGGCCATTTCCTCCTTGGAGCCGTCGAGTACCTCGGTCGCCAGCTTCTGGCGTTCCCGGATGATCTGCTCGACGGTCATCGAGCCGATGATCGAACGCAGGTGGCCGGCGAAGATCCGGCCGGTGAGTACCGACATCTGGTCTTGCTCGGACAGGAATCGCTGGGCCGCGGCGATGATGCTCTCGGTGTCGTTGCCGACTTTGAACGCGATCACCGCGCGGACATTGAGGGTGATGCCCTGCTGGGTGACGCATTTTTCGGCGACCTCGGACTCGCACATCGCCAGCGTCAGGAAGTGGGCCTTGCGGAAGAACGGGACTACGAACGCGCCGTGACCGGTCACGACGCGGAAGGGGGCGTTGCCCTTGCTTCGGGCGCCCGCAATCAGCATCGCCTCGTCCGGATCGGGCACTCTATAACCGAGCATGGTGACTCCTGGGTGTTCGTTGTTGTTTTTAGGGGATTTCGTCAGTTAGCCCGAATACGGCCTGAACAGGTCGGGGTCATGCCAGGGCTCGACGACAACTGTTCTCGCGCCGCGGACGTCGATTACCAGCACCGTGGTGCCCTTCGGGAGTGGTTCATCGGACCAGGCCAGGAATGCCTCCTTGGACCCCCGCACAGTAAGCAAGACCTCGCCGGCCCCGCCGTCGCCGCGAGTCGCTACGACCAGCGTTCCGACGCAGCCGATCACCTCGCTCACGATCGCATGATCCTCCTCCGAGCGGTCCGGCGTCGAGTTAATCGTCTTTGCCAGGAGGCCCGTGCGCCCGGAAAGGCCCGTTTCGAGCCTCGCTCGGTTCAGTTCGGGATTGCTGGTGCCCGGGCGGTCAGGGTTACGCCGTGGCTGTGGCTCTCGCGCGCCTTTATTTGCGACACCCAGACGCGGCCTTGTGTTGACCGCACCACGATGCTCTCGACGGTGTCGAACACCCAGGCCGCGGAGCGCTCCATGCCGGTGTTGTCCATGATCCGCAGATCGATCACACCCCGGCCGGCCAGCAGCTCGAACAGATCGCGTTCTGGATCGTCCGCGGCGATCAGTGTGGTGTGGTCGAACTGCTTTCGCAACGCCGCGCGGATTTCGTCGAGGGCGTCGGGACCCAGCACCAAACCGGTGCCGGGTTCGGTTTGCGCGCAAGCGAATTCGATTTCGAAGGTCCGCTCATAGCCGTGCAGAAAGAAGCGCTTTCCTTCGTTGGAGCGGTGGCAGCAGGGGAGGCTGTCGAACTGGTTGCGCATATGGAATCGTGCCGTTCGGCCCTGCGGCGCGTCGTCACGGTGCATCGTCGCAATTTGCACCACGTCAGCGAGGGCGGTGTTACTCATCATTTGCCTTTCTGCGTCGATGCCTGCTCTTGGCTTGCCAGGGTGAGGAATTCGTGTCGCGCACGGGTGCTCTCAAAGAAGGATCCGTAGTAGGCGGTGGTGAGCGTCTGCGTGCCGACGGCCGAGACGCGACTCGGTGGCGTGCAGATGTGGACTGCCTCCACCAGGACGCCCACCCCTCTGGGCGCCAGCTGGTGGTGCAGCCACAGCGCGATCCGGGTGGTCATCCGCCGCTGGATCTGAATGCCGCGGGCGCACGCATCGACAATGCGGGCCAGCTCCGACGGCCCTAGTTGCGTTTCGTCCGGAACGTAGCCGACGCGCACGACGCCGTAGAACGGAAGCAGATGCTGCTCGCACAGCGAATGAAACGGAATCGGACGGGCAATCAGCACCTCGGAAATGCTGTCTGGGGCTGGCGGTGAGCCACCGGCGAGCATCGACAGGTCAGCATGACGCAGCATGTGGATCCTCTCGGAATCATTTGTGGAGACGCATGTGATCGAGCGTGTTCATGCGTCGGCTCAGCATCCGCGCGAGGCCTTGAAGGATCCTTGGCGGATTCTCAAAGGATTCTTGGAGCCGTGTTTCGACTCGCCGACTGCAATGCCGTGCGACGCGGCGTGCTTTAGGTGTGAACTGACGGGTTTCGGTGTGAATCTACGGCGCTCGCCGTGAATCTAGGGCGGCGATCGGCGCGAATTTCCGCCCAGGATTCACACCGAAAGCCCAGGATTCACACCGAAAGCCCAGGATTCACGCGGAAAGCCAGAAAAGCGGAAGGCCTGCCGGCCCATGCAAGTGATATCGCCGGCGCTATCACTTTGCAGCCCACATCATGCCTCCCTTTTCCGGTACTCAAGGGACAGATGTGACGACGACGCCCGCCGCGTTATCGAGCAGCTCCCTACACCCAGTACGGCACGCGCGCGCGGTATTGCCGCATCGCGACGGCCGCCAACATCCAGCCGACGACCGTCAGCACCACCACCACCGCCCAGTGCCGTAACTCTTGGTGAGCACCCAGCAACGGCGCACGGACGATATCGAGGTAGTGCAGCAGCGGGTTGAGCTCGACGATGCTCGACCAGCGCCCGGCGCCTTGCTGGCGCAGCGTGTCGTCGTTCCAGATGATCGGCGTCATGAAAAACAGCAGCTGCACGACGGAGAACAGCAACGGACCGATGTCGCGGTAACGGGTCGCCAGAATGCCGAAGCACAGTGACACCCAAACCGCGTTGAGAAAGATCAACGCCAGTGCCGGAACCACCGACAAGTCGGCCCACGACCACGGCTTCGGGAACACTATCGCGATGACCAGATAAATGACGATGTTGTGCGCGAACAGGATCATCTGCCGCCACACCAGCCGGTACACATGCACGGACAGCGGTGTCGGCAATTGCTTGATCAATCCCTCATTGGCGACGAATACTTCGGCACCCTCGAGAATCGCGGCGTTGATCAGGTTCCAGATGATCAACCCAAGGGTGACGTAAGGCAGGTGCACGGACAGTTCCAGGTGAAACAACTTGGAATACAAGCCGCCCATTGCCACCGCCGTGGTGCCGGTGGCAATGGTGATCCAGAACGGCCCCAGCACTGAGCGGCGGTAGCGCTGCTTGATGTCCTGCCAGCCAAGGTGCAGCCAGAGTTCGTGGCGGCGGAAACCCTCGATCAAGTCTGTTCGGGCCCGAGCAAACGTCTTGGACTGTGCAGCCGCGTCAATGAACGTCATGCCGAACCTCCAGGCCGTCCAAACTTCTCGCGACGTCCCAAGCGGCGCAACCGAATCCATTCCAGCAGGCCCTTGGCGTCACGACGGGTCACCACGAAGAACCAGCCGAACCGCACCCATTCCTGAAACAGCAGCTTACGCAGACCCGGCTGCGACATGAGGTAGCCGCGATTGCGGTAGGTGAAGAACCGCTTGGTCGGGTTGTCGGGGTATTGGGTGTGCATCCGGCCGCCCAGGATGGGCTTGAACTCGTCGGATCCGCAGGGGTGCAGGTAAACCGCGTCCAAGCAGGTGCCGAACGGCAGGCCGGACCGCACCAGCCGGCGATGCATCTCCACCTCGTCGCCGCGGATGAACAGCCGCATGTCTGGTACGCCGATCGATTCCAGGGCGGACGCGCGGAACAGGGCGCCGTTGAACAGCGAGGCGATCCCGCGCAGCAGATCCTGGCCCGGTTCGGTGCGCAATTCGCTTGCGCGCCTGCGCCATACCAGGCCGCGCCGCAACGGAAACGCCAGCCGTTGCGGGTCGTCCATGTTGCAGACCATCGGCGACACCTCGGCCAGGCCGTACTTCTCGGCGCAGGCCAGCAGGGTCGCCAGCACCCGGGCGTCCTGCGGGCGCCCGTCGTCGTCGGCCAGCCACACCCAGTCGGCGCCCTGGGCCAGCGCATGCAGCATCCCCAGCGCGAAACCCCCTGCGCCGCCGAGGTTTCGGCGCGACCCCAGATACGTGGTGGAAATCGGCTGGCGGGCGACCAGATCGCGCACGTGATCAGATGCGTCGTTGTCGACGACGATCAACTGATCGGGCAATCGGGTCTGGCTGGTCACCACATCCAGCGACCTGGCCAGCTCGTCGGGGCGCCGGTGGGTGACCACCACGGCGAATACGGCCTCACTCATCCCCGGATACTTTTTGCGCCAGCGGCTTTTCGGCGTCGGACTGGGTTTCCTCCAGTACTTCGCGTACGTGCCGGGCGGCGTCCTCGCCCTCGTAGGCGCGCACCACGTCCTCGATGCCGCCGGTGAGCTTGATGACGCCGTGGTCGATCCACATCGCGGTTTTGCACAGCCGCGCCAGGAATTCGTTTGAATGGCTGGCGAAAACCAGGATCCCGGAACGCTCCACGAGGCGCTGCAGCCGTGTCTGGGCTTTCTTCAAGAAGTCGGCGTCCACCGCGCCGATGCCTTCGTCCAGCAGCAGGATCTCGGGGTCGATGCTGGTGACCACGCCCATCGCCAGCCGCACCCGCATTCCGGTGGAGTAGGTGCGTAACGGCATCGATAGGTATTCTCCGAGCTCGGTGAACTCGGCGATCTCGTCGACCTTGGCCAGCATCTGCTTTCGGGTCTGTCCCAAGAACAAGCCGCGGATGATGATGTTCTCGAAGCCGGAGATTTCGGGGTCCATCCCGACGCCCAGGTCGAAGACCGGAGCCACTCGGCCGAGGACCTTCGCGGAGCCGCGGGTCGGTTCGTAGATGCCCGAAAGTAGCCGCAGCAGAGTCGATTTGCCGGCCCCATTGTGTCCCACCAGGCCCACCCGGTCGCCCAGATTCAGCGACATCGTGATGTCCCGCAATGCCTCGACGACGACGACGTTGGAGTTGTTGCGCCCGATCGTGCCGCCTGCCTTGCCGAGCACGGCCTTCTTCAAGGAACGCGACTTCGCGTCGAAGATGGGAAACTCCACCCACGCATTGCGGGTTTCGATGTACGGGCGGGGAGACACGGGTTGACGGTCTTGGAAGGTTAGAGGTATTGGCCGGTGCCGTGACCGCCGGGGTGGCCCGGCTTACCGATACCCGGTGGCAAGGCGCCCTGGCGCATCTGCTCGAGTTGCGCGCGGGCGGCCATCTGCTGGGCGAACAGTGCGGTCTGGATGCCATGGAACAGCCCTTCCAGCCAGCCGACCAGCTGGGCCTGGGCGATCCGCAATTCGGCGTCCGAGGGCGCGCTGTTCTCGTTGAACGGCAGGGTGAGGCGGTCGAGCTCTTCGCGCAGTTCCGGCGCCAGCCCGTCTTCAAGTTCCCGGATGCTGGTGGCGTGGATTTCCCGCAGCCGGTTGCGGCTGGCTTCGTCGAGCGGCGCGGCGCGGACTTCCTCGAGCAACTGCTTGATCATCGTGCCGATGCGCATCACCTTGGCCGGCTGCTCGACCAAGTCGGTCAGCGAGCGTTCGTCGTTATCGTCATCGTCCGCACCGCGGGGCGCCATGATCCGCGGGTCAATACCGCCGATGATTTCGATGCCGTTGTCATCTGGGCCATCGTCACCAGTTCTCAATTCACTCACCGTCCTCTTGCAAGCCGTTCAGGGGCGTTTCGCTGCGGTATACCCGCGCCATTCCCAGATCTGGGCCCCACCGTTGTCGTACAGCTTCGCCCACGACTCCGATTTCTCCAGAGACCTTATCCCTTCGGGCTCGGCGAACCCGCGAACCGTCGGCTCGCTGGTCAGGATGTAGCGGATATTGAGCGCGTGGACGGCCTCGACCACTTTCGGATTGCTGGTGCCCTCGCGGGCGTGAACCCAGAAGATGTAGCGGTAGTACCCCGGGCCCGTCTGTTGTGGGAAGTCGTAGTGGGTCCACAGCGGGTGCAGGTCGGCGACCGCATACATCCACGCCGTGCCGTCGACGTTGGAGTTGCCGATGATGGTGTTGCGGGCTCCGGGAAGCGTCGCCAGGTAAGCCATGGCGTCGAGGTCTTGGCGATTGATCATCACCGAGTCGTACTTGTCGCCGAACAAGAAGCGGTGCCGCGGGAAGTAGTGCCACGCACTTACCAGGGTGGCCACGGTCAGCAGCACGGCTGTTGTCGCGGCCCAGGCCCGTGCGGGCACCGGTCTGAAACGGTCGGTCAGTCGTCTCCCCAACGCCGCGAACAGCTTGACGGCCACGAATAAGCCAAGACCTGCTCCGGCCGTCAACAGCAGCGTCGTCGCCGCCGCGATCCGCCGTGGATCTTTGTAGAAGAACTCCCCGATGCCGCCGGCCACGACGCCGATCGGCCCACCCAGCGGTGTGCCCGCATCGATGTTCACGACGATCAGCAACAGGTAGACCGCCAGCGGCCACCACACCTTTTTGAACAGCAGCACCAGCGCGCCGGCAATGGCCAGCGCGATCATCGCGTATTGCACCGGAAAGTCGTTCAGGTGGCGCGAGTGCTGAAAGACGGCGTCGAAGAGTCCGCGTCGCTTGCTCAAATATGTCGGGAACGAATGTCCGGCGATGACGTCCTCTTGTTGGGTGACGCTGATGAACTGGGGCAACAGGATCAGTCCGGCAACCACTCCGACGCCGGCAAGCGTCAGAACGTCGGCGATGCGCCCCCGGACGGGGTGCCATAGCTCTTCGAAAAGCCACCGCGCACCCAGCAACAGCATGACGACCGCACCGCCGGTGATGTGCACCGAAAAGATCCCCACCAATGCCAGCACGGCCAGCGGAATGCGGTCGCGGTGCCGCAACGTCGAGGTGATCAGCACCATCGTCGGAACGGCGATTCCGTAGGCGGCCAGGTTCGGCATCGCGGCGACGCCGAACTCGACATAGGGCACCGCGGTGAACGACGCCGACAGCGCGGCCGCGGTAGCCGCGGCCCCGGCAGCGCGTATTTCGCTGGTCCGCGGTCGCAGCACGTGCCAAGTCAGGATGGCGGCGCTGACCGGGAACAGCCAGACGGACGCCGCTACGGAGTTCAGGGTGTAACCGGTAGTGGGTGCGGCCCCGGTCAGCTGACAGAACACCGCGGTCAATGCGTGGAAGACCGCCGGGTAGTAGAGCGCCCGGTGTGTTTCGACGTTGCGGAGCTCGCCCATGTGGGTCGAGGACGCCTGACCGGTGTCGAGAATCCAGCGCACGGTGTTGGCGTGCCAGACCGCATCCCACGTGCTCGGGATGGACTGCCAGTGCACGAGGCCGCGACAGGCGGCAAAGGCGATCAGTAGCGCGCCGAGCAGCACACCCGCCGCCACGATGAGCGCCGGCCGACCGCCCACCGCGCGGGCCTCAGCGTCCCTGTCACGGTAGCGGGCGAGCCACACCTGCAAACCCGTCACCAGTACGCAGACCGCGACCAGTGCGGCCAGCGCAGTCCACCCGTTCCAGGGAATTCCGACCGCACCGTAGGGAATGATGGCCAGCGCGACCACCCCGTAAGTGAGTGCCGGAGCAACTGCGATGGCGGTCGGCCAAGTTAGCTGTGCAATGCGTGCGACGATGGCTCCGGGGGCGATTAGCAAGAACAGCGCGATCAGCGTTCCGAAGGCAAGCCCCACTCGACTAGTATGGCTGGCCGGGTGACCTGGCTCGCGAGGCCTCTTCGTACAGCCGGCCGGCTGGACCGGATTGGACCGTCTGGGACGCCCGCTACCGTCACAATTTCGCGGGATTGCGGAAGCTCTAAGGTGGCTGTCATGGCATACGACGTCGCCCGGGTGCGTGGGTTGCATCCGTCGCTGGGTGACGGGTGGGTGCACCTGGACGCGCCGGCCGGGATGCTGATTCCCGACTCCGTCGCGACCACGGTCTCGACGGCGTTTCGCCGATCCAGCGCCAGCATGGTGGGCGCGCACCCGTCGGCGCAGCGCAGTGCGGCGGTGCTGGATGCGGCACGCACGGCCGTCGCCGACCTCTTCAACGCCGACCCGGCCGGTGTCGTATTGGGTGCCGATCGCGCGATCCTGCTGGCTTCGCTGGCCGAAGCGTCGTCGTCGCGGGCCGGCCTCGGCTACGAGTTGATCGTCAGCCGCCTGGACCATGAGGCAAACATCGCGCCCTGGCTACGCGCGGCCCATCGCTATGGGGCCAAGGTGCAATGGGCCGAGATCGACATCGAGACCGGTGATTTGCCGACGTGGCAGTGGGAGAGCCTGATCGGCAAGTCGACCCGGCTGGTGGCCGTCACCTCCGCGTCGGGCACATTGGGCACGGTCACCGATCTGCGGGCGATGACCAAACTGGTCCACGACGTCGGCGGGCTGGCCGTGGTCGACCATTCCGCCGCCGCGCCTTATCGGTTGCTGGACGTCAGGGAGACCGACGTCGACGTGGTGGCGGTGAACGCCAACGCGTGGGGCGGTCCACCGATCGGCGCGTTGGTGTTTCGCGATCCGGTTCTGGTGGACTCGTTCAGCTCGGTCTCGACCGATCCGCATGCGACCGGCCCGGCGCGCTTGGAAGTCGGCGGGCACCAGTTCGGTCTGCTGGCCGGTGTCGTCGCCAGCATCGAATACCTGGCTGCGCTTGACGAGTCGGCTCGCGGCAGCAGACGCGAACGCCTGGCGGTGTCGATGCAATCGGCCGCTTCTTATCTGAACCGGGTCTTCGACTATCTGATGGTGTCGTTGCGGTCGTTGCCGTTGGTGATGCTCATCGGCCGGCCCGAGACGCGCATACCGGTGATCAGCTTCGCTCTGCACGGAGTGCCGGCCGAGCGGGTGGTCCAGCGCCTGGCGGACAACGGAATCCTGGCGATCACCGACGAGCATTCGCGTGCGCTGGATGTGCTGGGGGTCAACGACGTCGGCGGTGCGGTAACCGTCGGACTGGCGCACTACTCGACGATGGCCGAGGTCGACCAGCTGGTCCGCGCGCTGGCCTCGCTCGGTTAATTCGGCGACCAGCCGCAAAATTACGTCTGCGCGTCGAAAGTGCTGCGCGCTAAAACGCTTTGATCTCGCCATGGCTGGAGTCGCCGGTCGCCACCGCGGTAATGGTCATGCCATGGCCCGTCGCGTCGTTCTTGAAGGTGACATGGCCACCGCCATCAGACTCGGCTGTCCAGCCGTAGCCGTGGTAGGGCTGTCCAGCGTTGAGGACAAACCACCCAGGACCGCCGGGGCTATTGGGACTGCCGATGTTCGCGTCTCGCCAGGTGAGGGTGCCGTTGGTGTCCACCAGCACTTGGTCCATGTGCATCGGTTCTCGGCATTGCGCACACGGCGTCACCGGGGCCTGCGGCCAATTACCTTGACAGACAACGTTTTCCGTAGCGACCATGCATCCGGCAAGGCCTGGAAGCTTCACATACGGCGTCGAGGCTTGGACCGGTGGGGTGGTATGGGTTGACGCAGGTGCGGGTTGGGCCGTTTGGCCCGCGGCTGGCGCGGGCTGTGTGATCGGTCCCGAAGACGGTGCAGCAGTTGGGGTTTGGGATCCGCTGGGATGCCGAAGCAGAAGCGTCGTCAGGACAGCGACGCTGACGACGGCCAGGATGACGACCACCACGGCGGCGATCCACCATCCCGGCCGTCCGGTCGCAACGGTGCGCCGAGCAGGCTCAGGCGCGACCCGGCGGGTGGACGTCAACGTCGAGGCGACGGGCGGAGACGCAGCGGGTGCGGGCCGGGTAGCGGTGAGCCGCGAAAGCGGGATCGGCGAGGAGGCGCTGGACAATGCGTGACGGGCCGCGTCGGCCAGCTCATGCCCGCTCTGGTAGCGCTGCTCGGGACTTTTCGCCATACCCCGGGCGATGACGTCGTCCAATCCCGCGGGCAGGTCGGCCCGGCGCTCGGTAGGCCGAGGCGGATCCAACGTCAGATGAGCGGCTATCTGCTGCTCAAGGCTGTCACCGGGAAACGGCTGATGTGCCGTCAGGCATTCGTGCAACACACACGCCAACGCATACACGTCCGAACGGGCATCGGCCACACCGGCGCTGAAGCGTTCTGGCGCCATGTAGGCCAGCGTGCCGACCATCATCCCGGTGCTGGTCAGCTTGGTGGCAGCGCCGTCGTGGGCGATGCCGAAGTCGATCAGATACACGAAATCACGAGCAGTCACCAGCGCGTTGGACGGCTTGACATCACGATGCACCAACCCCACCGTGTGCGCGGCATCCAGCGCCGCACCCAGCTGCTCGATCACATGCACAGCCCGCTGCGGGCTCATCGGGCCCTCGCGGCGCAACAGCTCGTGTACATCGATGCCGTCGACGATCGGCATCACCAGATACAGCTGCCCGTCAATCTCGCCGGTGTCATAGATCGGAATGATGTGCGGCTCGTTGAGCCGGGCCGCCGCGTGGGCCTCACGCTTGAAGCGCGCCCGATAGCCCGGTTCGGCACCCAATTCGGGGGGCAACACCTTGACCGCCACATCACGGCCGATCATCGTGTCGTGGGCCCGATACACCCGGCCCATACCGCCCGCACCGATCAGTGACAACAACCGGTAACGGCCAAACGCCACCTCGTCCATCGGCACGCCTTCCTCACCTAACCTCGCGAGCGTAACGCCAGATCCAGCGGCGAGCGGACGCAAAAGCTCCTCATTTCGTGCCCGAAACGGGAGCCTCTGCGCGTCAGATGGTGAGCACGATCTTTCCGGACACCTTCCCGGAGACCAGCAATTGATGTGCCTCGGCGGCCTGCTGGATGGGCATGCGCTCGCCGATGATCGGCCGGACTTTGCCGTCGGCGATCATCGGCCACACCGCCGATGTCACCGCCGCGACGACCTCGCTCTTGCTGTTCGGCCCAGACACCGGCCGGGCGCGCAGCGTCGTGCCGATCACCCGGGCCCGTTTGACGAGCAGCTTGCCGAGGTTGAGCTCGCCCTTCACCCCGCCCTGCATCCCGATGACGATCAGCTGCCCGTCGGTGGCCAGGGCGTCGATATTCCGGTCCAGATACGCCGCGCCCATGATGTCGAGGATCACGTCGGCCCCGTCGGTCTCTTCTCTCAGCCGGGCCACGAAATCCTCGTCGTGATAGTTGATGGTGATCTGGGCGCCGAGGTCGCGGCAAAACTCCAGCTTTTCCGACGATCCAGCCGTGACGGCAACGCGAGCGCCCAGCGCTCGAGCCACCTGGATCGCGTGGCTTCCGACGCCGCTGGCACCGCCGTGCAGCAGGACGACCTGTCCCTCGCTGAGGTGAGCGGTGAGCACCAGGTTCGACCACACCGTGCAGGCCACTTCGGGCAACCCGGCGGCGTCGGCCACGTCGACACCCGAGGGAATCGGCATCAGCTGGCCGGCCGGAACGGCCACGTACTCGGCGTACCCGCCACCCGCCAGCAAGGCGCAAACCTCTTGTCCGACAGTCCATCCGGGCACATCGGAGGCCACCTCGGCGACGACGCCGGCGACCTCCATGCCGATGATCTCGCTGGCTCCGGGCGGTGGCGGGTATTTTCCGGCCGCCTGCAGCACGTCGGCGCGGTTGACGCCGGCCGCCGCGACCTTGACCAGTACGTCGCCGGGGCCGGCGGAGACGTCGGGTACTTCTTGCCAGGTCAGTTGCTCGGGGGATTCAGCCACGATGGCGCGCATAGGGTCACGCTACCGGCTGCTGTCAGGCGGAATCGGCCGCTGGCAGCTCTCGGTATGCGACCCGGGCTTATAGCAATGAACCCAGCGCGATCAGTGTGAGCCCCAGGGCTTTCAGTGTGTATCTACGGCGTTCAGAGTGAGCCCAGGGCGCTCTCACGACGAAAATCCCGCCCTCGCTGCACACTGAAAGCCGTAGATGCACAGGCGATTAGTGGGCGTGCTCGCGCACCCGGTTCGCAGAAATCGAGGACACGCCATCGGTGTCGCGCGAAAGAGGGCAAATTCGTATGGACCCCGCCCCGGGCTGGAGACTGATGTGGCAGCTGTGGCCAATGCGGTGCAGTCGATGGCCGCATTGAGATCGGGTGCGCCAGCGGCCGCTACCCTTATCGGCGGTGGCGTGGCAGAGCGGCCTAATGCACTCGCCTTGAAAGCGAGAGACGGCTAAAACCGTCCGGGGGTTCAAATCCCTCCGCCACCGCTCTTGCCATGAGTCGCGTCAGCCCCCATCGCGAGGGTGCGCGTTTGTACGACGACATGCCGATGTTGCTGACATTTCGCGCACGCGCGCGACGCGCCCACTACTAATAGCTGCGGTCGCCTTCGCTGTCGTCGAAGAAATGCCATTCGCCGTCGCGCTCGACCTCGATGCGCCAGCCCAGCTCGCTGCCCTCGACCTCGTTGTCGACGAACCAGGCATGCGCGTCGTCGGCGCTTTCGATGTCCTTGGTGGCGACCACATCGCCTTTGGGGTTGAGCACTCGGTAGGTAGCCATAGCGGCAGTGTTCCCACCGCCCACTTTGTTAACCGGCGGGGATCTGAGCGGTGATCGTGTCCATCAGCGCCGTGTAGCGGTTGACGGCAGGATCGCGCCCGGGCTTGCCGCTGCTGATCACACCGGCGGATATGCCGCGCGCCGGGTCGGCCCAGATGGCGATGTTGGAAAGGCCGAGATTTCCAAACGCCGCCGGCGCGTTGCGCCCGAACGGTCCGAACCGGTTGGTGCCCAGCATGTAGCCCGTACCCCAGCGAGCCGGCATCAGGCCCACGGCGAAATCCGGCCGCAACCGACGGCATTCCTGCACCGCGCCGTACATCCGCTCCGCGCTGATGATGCGCACGCCGTCGAGTTCACCGCCCCGACGCCAGATCTCGGCAAAACGTGACATCTCGTTCGCGGTCGACACCGTGTTGGACGACGGGACCACGGTGGACAGGAACGCCGGAGTGTTGGTGTACGGGATGATCTCGTGCACGGTCCCGCCGATCGCCTTGCGAAAGATCGCCGCGATCACCGGCGGCAACGGCCGGCCCGTCGCGTGGCTGGGCGCGACCGACGGGATGTCCTGCTTGGCGACGCCGAAGTTGGTCCACCGGAAGCCCAGTGGGTCCAGAATCTCGGTGGCCAGGATGTCGCGGATGTCCTTGCCGGTGGCGGCGTAGACGATCTCGCGCATAAGCGGACCCCACGTGAGCGCGTGGTAGATGTGCACCAGGCCCGGCCGATACAGCGGTCTGAGCTTGCCGAGCTGCTCCTGTGCGTACTCGTGGTCGTCCGCGCGGCTGAGGTCTGGCCTGGGTCCGGTGGGAAACGGAACCCCTGCACTGTGGGTCAACACGTGGCGGATCGTGGTGCGGTGCTTGCCATGACTGGTGTACGTGGGGATGTACTCGCAGACTCGGTCATCGAGCGAGAAGTGCCCCTGCTCGACGAGCATGTGCACGACGGTCGCGGTGATGCCTTTAGCCGCCGAGTACACGCAGAACGGCGTCTCGGTCGTGACCGGGATCTTCTCGGCGTCGGGCGGATCGGTGGGCGCGTTGCCCCAGCCGTGGCCGATGGCCCGGTTGAGTATGACGCGGCCGTTTCGCCGGATGCAGAGCTGGATCGCGGGGTGCATGCCGCCCTGGTACCAATGCCGCGCGGCCCGCCAGATCCGCTCCACGGCTGCGCTGTCGACTTCGGAGTGGTCCTCTTCGCCGATCGCCGTGACTGCATCCAGGTCGGTCGGCACACGGATTCTTCCGTCGTGTGTCAAAGTCGCCACCTTCGAGAGGGTACGTGCCGCCGGCCCGGGACTGCATTTAGCGTGGTCGCGCACGCTTCGTCGCCCTCGGGCCGCAAGTCACTCGCCGGCGAACTGCGGCGGACGCTTGGCAAACGTCGCCTGGATGCCCTCGGTCAGATCCCTGGACGGCAGGAAGGCCGCGTTCCAGGCCGCGACATAGCGCAGGCTCTCCGAAACCGCTGAAATGCGTTGCTGGTCAAGGACATCCTTGACGCCGTTGACGGTCAGCGGCGGGTTGGCGGCGATCTCGGCGGCGGTGGCATGGGCGGCCGCCAGTGTGGCCTCGGCATCGTCGTATACATCGTTGACCAGACCGATCTTCTCGGCCCTTGCCGCATCGATGTCGCGGCCCGTCAGCGCAAGTTCACGCAGATGTCCGTCATTCAAGATCAGCGGCAGACGGGCGAGGCTGCCGACGTCGGCGACGATGGCCAGTTTGACCTCACGCACCGAGAACTTGGCGTCGGCGCTGGCGTAGCGGATGTCCACCGCAGAGATCAGGTCGACGCCGCCGCCGATGCACCAGCCGTGTACCGAGGCGATAGTGGGGGTCCGGCAGTCGGCGACGGCACTGATCGCGCCCTGCATCCGCTTGATCTCGGCGTGGAACTCCGCGCGCGGGCGAGCGAGCGCGCCGTCGGCCAGCAACGCGGTGAACGAACCTCCCATCGCGGGCACGTCCAGGCCGTAGCTGAAGTTCCGGCCCGATCCGGTGATCACGATCGCCCGCACGTCGCGGTCGGCGTCCAGCTTCGCGAACACCTCCGGCATCTCGGACCAGAAAGCGGGGCCCATCGCGTTGCCCTTGCCCGGCCCGATCAACGTCACCTGCGCAACCTGGTCCTTGGTTTCGACGGTCACGGATTCGTATGTTTCGCCCATTCCCAGACCGTAGCGTGGCGGATATGTCCTCAGATTTGCGACCCGGACCGGATTCCCCGCCGACCGACGAGCTACGCAGCGCCGAGCAGTCCCTCGCGGTATTGCAGCAAGTCGTGCACACCATCGCCGGGGACGACTTGTCCAGGCAGACACCGTGTTCGGAGTACGACGTATCGCAGTTGACCGAGCATTTGCTGAACTCCGTCACCACGCTCGGACGCATGGTTGACGCCGACCATCCGACGGGTGAACCGAGCGGCGCGGTGGAAGACCGGATCATCGGCGCGGCCCGGCCCACTTTGGATGCCTGGCATCGGCACGGGCTGGAGGGCAACGTCTCGCTGGGCGAATCGGAGATACCCGCCAAAGTCGCCGCGTCGGTGTTGTCGGTCGAGTTCCTGGTCCACGCCTGGGACTACGCCGCGGCCCTGGGACGCGAGGTCAGGGCCCCGGATCCGCTGGTCGAATACGTCCTCGACTTGGCGCGGCGGCTCATCCAGCCGGATCAACGCGCACGCGGCGGGTTCGCCGAGCCGGTCGAGGTGGCCGCCGATGCCGGCCCGATGGACCGGCTGATCGCATTCACCGGCCGCAACCCGCTTAGGCCGAGTGGCTAGACGCGTTCCAGATAGAAGTAGTAGTACCGGCCGTTGTCCAGGACGCCTTTGCCGTTCATGATGCCCATCACCGCATCGTCGTCGATCTTTTTGAAATGGTCGTGCACGGGTTGCCCGTCGTAGACCATCGTGGCGGTGACTTCGCCGCGGAATTCTTCGAGCCACAGGCAGGCTTCGCCCTTGCCCATCGTCACATTGGAGAACTTGTTGCCGTCGGCGTCCAGGCACACCAGCGGCTGGACGTCGGTAACCGAATTGAAGGTCTTGCCGAACCAGCCGGCCTTTTCCAGCTTGCCGTTCATCTTGTGGCCGGTGACGAACTCGCCGCCGGACCACTCGCCGATCATGCCTTCGATGGTCGCCGGCTCCAGGCTGGCCCAGTAATCGTCGAGTTCGGCGTCGGAAACGCTGCGGTCCTTGAAATCGGCGAACTTCTTACGGGCCAGGCTCATCGTCACTCCTTACGATCGGTGTTCCAGCTGCGGGCGAAACCCCGGGCAAACTCGAGGAAAGCGTCGTTTTCGTCGGGCGCGCCGATGGTGACCCGGACGCCGTCGGTGCCGTACGGACGAACCACGATACGCGCTTCGGCGGCCTGTTCCACGAAGTCCCGAGTGCGCGGCCCGAGCGGCAGCCAGACGAAGTTGGCCTGCGAGGACGGCAGGGTGAATCCGGCATCACGCAGCGCGTTGCTGACCCGGACGCGTTCAGCGACGACGGCGTCGGTGCGCGCCAGTAGCTCGTCGGCGGCAGCCAGCGAGGCGATGGCGGCGGCCTGCGAGACGCTCGTCGCGGTGAACGGCACGTAGACCTTGTCCAGCGCGGTGATCACGTCGGGCTGCCCGATGGCATAGCCGACGCGTAGGCCCGCCAGTCCGTAAGCCTTCGAAAACGTGCGCAGCACAACGACATTGCTGTGGGCGCGGACCAGCTCCAAGCTGTCGGGCAACATGCCGTCCCGGATGTACTCGACATAGGCCTCGTCGATGGCGATCAGGATGTGCGGCGGTACCGCCTCGACGAAGCGCGTGAGTGCGTCCGGGTCGACGACGGTGGACGTGGGGTTGTTGGGGTTGCAGACAAAGATCAGCCGGGCGCGGTCGGTGATCGCGGCCAGCATGGCGTAGAGGTCGTAGGTGTGGTCGGTCAGCGGCACTTTGAGCGGAATCGCGCCGGCGACCTGGACGAGCGGCGGATACAGCTCGAAGCTGCGCCAGCCGAAGATCACCTCGTCGCCCGCCGAGGCGGTGATTTGCACAAGCTGCTGGCACAGGCTGACCGAACCGCAGCCGACTGCGACGTGCTCGGGCGCGAAGTCCGAACCCAGATGCCTGGCCAGCGCAGCCTTGAGCTGCACGCAGCCGTTGTCGGGATAGCGGTTGATGACGTCGGTGGCCCGTTCGATTGCGGCGCGGACGCTGGGCAGCGGGCCGAACACGGTCTCGTTGCTGGCCAGTTTGATTGCGCCCGGCACCGTTTTGCCGGGAACATAAACCGGAAGGCCGGCCAGCACGGGACGCAGGCGGGCGCTCACTTCGACAGCATATGTCGCCGCTGTGTACGCTAACCCTCCGGCGGTTCGGGGATGCCGAAAAGAAGTCGGGTACCCTCAGGAAGTCCAATGGAGGCGTGCCAGAGCGGCCGAATGGGGCTCACTGCTAATGAGTTGTCCCCCTTCAAGGGGACCGGAGGTTCAAATCCTCTCGCCTCCGCCACGCAGCACAACTGAAGACATGCGCCCGTAGCTCAACGGATAGAGCATCTGACTACGGATCAGAAGGTTGGGAGTTCGAATCTCTTCGGGCGCGCTCACCGCGAGCTTGGCTAGCTTTGCCGCCGCGGCTGGAGGCACCCGGCGAGTTCGATATCGCCTACCGTCGAAGCAACCCGCTACGGCGGGCACTACGACCCCGCACGGCTTCCCAGATCGCGATGAGGACGACGGCAACACCTACGCCGATGAAGAAGGGAATCCAGGCGATTCCACCGTTGGCATTGTGGTATCCGAAGTAGCTAGCCACCCAAGAGCCGATCAACCCGCCTAGGGCGCCGAGCGCAATCGTCATGATCATGCCGATGTCTTGCTTACCGGGCATGACGAGACGCGCCACCAAACCGATAACCGCGCCCACGACGATGGCGAGGATTATTGTCCCAATCATTGCAACTCCTGTCGGTAACGGCGCCCCCGATGGGCTCCATCTTCGACATACGGGTTCCCTGAACCGAACGCTTGTAACACACAAGTTGATTAGTGCGGGCTTTGCGGGGTACGCGCCTGGTAGGTCTTACCTACTCACCTTCGGAGTTTGCTATGCGAATGACCATAGCTGTCACCGCGGCGACGGGGACGCTCTTGTTCGGCGGGGCACTTGTCAACCCTCCTCCGCCGACACCGGCGTCGCCATCGTCGACTACCACAATCGCCGACAATCACGCCGACAACCGCAGTGACAACCGCGAGTTGTGGGGGCTGGCCGGGCTTGCTGGGCTGCTCGGGCTCGCCGGACTGGCGCGCCGACGCAATGGACCCACCGTGGGAGCAGGAACTGCGGCGCCGGACACTCGCGGCCCATCCCCAACGGCTTAGTTCGGCGGCCGGCCGGAAAGCGGCGTGGCGGAGCGCCAACCTGCAGCTCAAGTCCCCGTCTCGATCAGCCCCAACGCTCGTTCGAACAGCTGCACCGTGGCCGCGTGAAGTTGGTCGCCAACCTCTTTCTCGGCCTTGCCCGCACACGCGCGGGCCAGCGTCCCCTCGATCACGATGCCGAGCTTGAAGCAGGCCAGCACGGTGTACCAGGTCATCTGGGAAAGGTCGCGAGTGGTGTTCACGGCATATCGCTGTAGCAGGTCGTCGGTGCTCGCCAGCCCCTCCTGCGTGCCCAGAAAGTGGCTGAAAACCGACGACCCGTCATTCTGACGCCAGGTCGCCAACAGCCAGCCCAGATCCAGCAACGGGTCGCCGATCGTCGACATCTCCCAGTCACAGATGGCCACCACCTCCGGGCCGGTGCGGGAGAACATCACATTGGCCGCGTGGTAGTCACCATGCAGGATGCCGGGTTTCCACGTCTTGGGCCGATGGCTCTCCAGCCACGCGGCGACCTGATCGACGCCCGGGATCTGGGGCCCGGGGTAGCCGTCGTACTCCTGGTAGGACTCCAGTTCCGAAAGCCAGCGCGGCACTTGGCGTTCCAGGAAGCCCTCCGGTTTGCCGAAATCGGCAAGACCGACGGCGACATGGTCGACGGCCCCAAGCTTCGCCAGAGCATCGGCCATCGACAGCCCCATGCCGTACTGCACCTCTGGGTCGCCGGCATGCAGCGGCGGCAACCCTTCGCCGGCGTTGAATCCGTCGATCGGCTCCATCAGATAGAACACGGCATCGCCCAGCACGCCGGGATCATCGCAGGCGGCGATCAGGTGCGGGTGCGGCACGTCGGAGCCGGCCAGCGCGGCGAGCACCTTGGTTTCCCGCAGGATCACGCTATTGCTGCGGGGTCGCAAATGCCGCGGCCCGCGGCGGAGTACATAGGAGCGCCCGGACCGGTTGAAGCGCAACATGACGTTCTGGGTTCCGCCGGTAACCGCCGAGACGTCGGTCAGCGGACCCTCGCCCAACCCCTGCTCGGACATCCAGTCCGCAACGGCTTTCAGGTCTACGGGTTCCACGCGGCTCAACCCTTGGCCCGCGGGGTGTACCGCACGGTCTGCGCCCAGATCATCCCGTCGCGGAACACAAACGTGTCGACGCCGTCCTCAACCCGGTTCGCCGCCGAATCGGCGGACCACTCGAGGAAAAGCACGTCGCCTTCCAGTACCTGAGTCTTCAAGTCCCACGCCGCATTGGGCAGATCGTCGAGCAGCTTGACGAACACCTTTCGAATGTCGTCCTTGCCGCGCGCCACACCTGACGAGGTGATCACCATCGAGTCGTCGGCGTAGTCGGCGACGATCTCGTCGAGGTCGCCCGCGGCGAGCGCCTGGCCGTGGTGGGCGAATATTTGCTGCGGCGTACGAGTCATGGTGCTCCTCGACCTCTCGAAACCTGGTGATCGTTCTGGGAAAAAGCGTAGGGCACCCCCGGCAGGCGGCTGGAACCTCCAACGAGGACAACGATGCTGGAAGAATAGTTTGCGAAACTGACGTTCTGTTGGGGTGGCTAGGGAGGCTTGGGCGAATGCCGCGCACGGACAACGATTCCTGGGACATCACGCACAGTGTCGGCGCCACCGCATTGGGCGTCGCTGCGGCTCGCGCCGCCGAGACCGCGAGCGACGACCCGCTCATCAACGACCCCTTCGCACGGGTGTTTGTGGAGGCAGCCGGCGACGGGATGTGGAGCTTGTACTTGAACCCGGCGCTGCTGGCCGAAACGTCCGACATAGAGCCCGACGTGCGGGCACGACTACGGCTGATGGTCGATTTCATGGCCACACGTACAGCGTTTTTCGACGAGTTCTTCCTGGGCGCGGCCGACGCCGGTGTTCGCCAGGTCGTGATTCTGGCGTCCGGCCTGGACGCGCGGGCCTGGCGGCTGCCGTGGCCCGAGGGCACCGTCGTCTACGAGCTGGACCAGCCCAAGGTGCTGGAATTCAAATCCGCCACGCTGCACGATCACGGCGCACAACCGACGGCACAATTGGTGAACGTGCCGATAGACCTCCGCCAGGACTGGCCGAAAGCTTTGCAAGAAGCTGGGTTTGACGCATCACGGCCGGCTGCGTGGTCGGCTGAGGGGTTGGTGCGGTATCTGCCGGCGCAGGCCCAAGATCTTTTGTTCGAGCGCGTACATGCCCTCAGTTCGGACGGCAGTTGGCTGGCCTCCAACGTTCCCGCCGAAGGATTCACCGCTCCCGAGCGAGTGGAGCGCCAACGCGAGGAGATGCGCCGCATGAGGGCGGCGGCCGCGAAACTGGTCGACGCGGAGATTACGGATTTCGACGACCTGTGGTACGCCGAAGAACGCACACCCGTCGCCGACTGGCTGCGTCAACACGGCTGGGACACATCGGCGGCGACCTTACCCGAGCTGATGGCGCGCTACGGCCGCAGCATTCCGCACGGTGCCGAGGACTCAATGCCCCCAACGCTTTTCGTGTCCGCGCAGCGACGCGACGACGACGGCGGCGCCGGGTATCGTCGCGGCAATGGCTGACCGCCCCGCCCGGGTTGACGACGTGCATCGGATCGCCGCGTCGATGCCACACGTCACGCGCCTGGAAGGCCCGAAGGGCAACGCCATTTATCAGGTGGGCGGTAAGTCGTTCGTGTTCTTCCGAACTCCCCAGCCCGACGCAACCGACCCGGTCACCGGCGAACGCTATGCCGACGTGATCATGCTCTGGGTGGAGTCGGAGAGCGACAAATTGGCGCTGGTTCAAGACCCTGATTCGCCGTTCTTCACCACCGGCCATTTCGACGGGCACCCTTCCGTTCTGGTGCGCGCGAGCCGGCTCAAGGAAATCGGCAAGGCCGAATTGACCGAGTTGGTTCAGGACGCCTGGTTGTCGCGGGCATCGAAGAAACGTGCCGCCGCCTGGCTGGCCCAACAGCGGTAGCGCCTATGTCCGACAAAGTGCAACAGCTCAGTCTAAGAAGATGTTTAGACATCGGGCCAACGGGTATCGCTAGTGCCACGGGATTTAATCTCGGACACAACGGAGGTCACTATGCGAGGCCGCGGAATTATTGGTGCGATTGTCGTAGTGTGGCTGCTCATCGGCGTATTCGCGGCGTGGCAGCGTCACTACTTCGAGAATGGGCCAACTAACTGCGCCTCAGCGGCTTCCATCGCAACAACGGTGATTGCGGGACCATTGAATTACAAACTCAATCCAGCAGTCCATTGTGATGTGCCGCCGGTGAATGTGCCGCAGCCCAAGCAATAAGTGAACCCTCTATCCCTCTCAAACAAAGGAAGTTGACCATGATCGCACTTGGTGTCGTCTTGATCATTCTGGGACTTGTGTTCCCTACGCTCCATATTCTGTGGACACTCGGCATCGTGTTGCTGGTAATCGGTGCGATCTTGTGGATCATGGGATCTGTAGGTCGCCCGGTCGCCGGCAGGCGGTACTGGTACTAAGTCCACGCAAACGGAGCGGGTGGAAGCCGCGTGACTGCTTCGGCAGTCACGCGGTTTTTCACAGTTCACCCAAAGGAATGCCATAGCGTCGGCCCAGACGTATACGGATACTTGAACCTGTGTCGTATCCCCGAACGGCGGTTGAGCGCGTCGTCATGTGCCGTGCCGACGGCAACCCGATCAACGTGCTGGTAGTCGACGACGAACCCGTTCTCGCCGAAATGGTGTCGATGGCGCTGCGATACGAGGGCTGGAACATCGCCACCGCAGGCGACGGATTGTCCGCGATAGCCGCGGCCCGCGCCCAGCGGCCTGACGTGGTGGTTCTCGACGTCATGCTGCCAGACATGAGCGGCCTCGAGGTACTGCACAAACTGCGTGAGGAGATTCCGCAGTTGCCGGTGCTGCTGTTGACCGCAAAGGACGCGGTCGAAGATCGCATCGCCGGGCTGACCGCAGGCGGTGATGACTACGTCACCAAGCCGTTCAGCATCGAGGAGGTCGTGCTGCGGCTGCGGGCATTGCTGCGGCGCACCGGGGTGACCACCGTCGACAGCGGTGCCCAACTGGTAGTAGGCGACCTGGTCCTCGATGAGGACAGCCACGAGGTGACGCGCGCGGGCGAACCGATCTCGTTGACGTCCACCGAGTTCGAACTGCTGCGGTTCATGATGCGCAACTCCAAGCGGGTGCTGAGCAAGGCGCAGATCCTGGACCGGGTGTGGAGCTATGACTTCGGCGGCCGGTCGAACATCGTCGAGTTGTATATCTCCTACCTGCGCAAGAAGATCGACAGCGGTCGCGAACCCATGATCCACACGCTGCGCGGCGCGGGCTATGTCCTTAAGCCGGCCCGCTAGAGCTCCGCGAGTCTGGTCGCTCCGCTTCCGGCTGCTGGTCGGACAGGTGGTGGTGCTGGCCGTCGTATGCGTGGGAATCACCGCGGTGACGGAGCTGGCGCTGCGGCACCACCTGCTGAAGCAACTCGACCAGCAACTCGGCGGCACCTCCTACCGGTCGGCCTTGATGTACCCGGAACCGCCGCACCGGCACGAGCATTACGTCAGGCCGGGTCCGGGCCCCAGATTCCTCGATGCGCCGGGCCAGCCGGCGGGCATGGTGGCGGCGGTGGTCAGCAAGGGCATGACGGTCGACGCCGGTTACCTGACCAGTACCGGTTCCCGCGCCGCATTGACCCCGACCGCGCAGGACCAGCTGCAGCGGATCGCCGGTAGCCGCCGACCGGTGACGGTGGACCTCGACGGGCTGGGGCGGTACCGCGTCGTGGCCGCGCCCAGCCGCAGCGGCGGCGACATCATCGTGACCGGTCTGTCGATGTCCAACATCGACGCCACGATGTTGCGGATGCTGGTGATCTTCGCGATCGTCACCCTGGTCGCGCTGATCGCCGCGACTACCGCGGGCATCGTCATCATCAGGCGCGCGCTGGCGCCGCTGCGCCGGGTCGCCCAAACCGCGAGCAGGGTTGCCGATCTGCCGCTGGACCGCGGCGAGGTCGAACTCCCGGTGCGGGTCTCGGAGTCCGACGCGAACCCTTATACCGAGGTGGGTCAACTCGGTTCGGCCCTGAACCGGATGCTCGACCACATCGCCTCCGCGCTGTCGGCGCGGCAGGCAAGTGAGACCCGGGTGCGTCAGTTCGTGGCAGACGCCAGCCATGAGCTGCGCACACCCCTGGCCGCGATCCGCGGCTACACCGAACTCACTCAGCGGATGGGTGATGATCCCGAAGCGGTGGCGCATGCGATGAGCCGGGTGGCGTCCGAGACCGAGCGGGTAACGCGCCTCGTCGAGGATCTGCTGCTGCTGGCCCGTCTGGACTCCGGCCGGCCGCTGGAACGCGAACCGGTAGACCTTTCCCGGCTGGCGGTCGACGCAGTCAGCGACGCGCACGTGGCCGGACCGGATCACCAGTGGGAGCTTGATCTGCCCGAAGAACCGGTGGTGGTGCCCGGCGACGCGGCCCGGCTGCATCAGGTGGTGACGAACCTGCTCGCCAACGCCCGCATCCACACGGGCGCCGGTACCGTCGTCACGACGCGGTTGAGCACCGAACCGGCGCACAGCGTCCTTCAGGTGATCGACAACGGGCCCGGTATTCCGGAGGCACTGCAGTCAGAGGTTTTCGAGCGGTTTGCGCGTGGCGATTCCTCGCGGTCGCGCAAGGGCGGCAGCACCGGCCTCGGTCTTGCGATCGCTTCCGCGGTCGTCAAGGCGCACCACGGGACGATCACCGTCCGGAGTTCCCCCGGCCACACCGAGTTCACGGTCCGGTTGCCCCTCAACGGGTTTCAACCGCCGGTTGGCGCCTGAATCAGGGGCATGTGACATCGATTTCGAACGGCTTCTTCACCGGCGCCGTCGGATTGGCCATGTCAACTCCGGTGGCGGTCCCAGTGATCTTGTAACTGTTGCCGTTCTTGGTGGCCGAAGCGTCGCCCTGGCCCATGCCCGATGAATATGCCAGTGTCACGCCGTTGACATTGCCCAGCCCAACGGATTTCACCACGGGAGGGGTCGCGTCGGTGACGACGGCGGCGACGCCGGCCGACGCGCCGCCGATCGAGATGTTGACGTTGCCGGCCGATGTCATGCAGACGACCGTGCCGCTGACGTTCTGGTCGACGCCGTCGATGAGCACCTTCGCGGCCCCGGCACCGCCGCCGGGGGCAACCGATGGGGCGCTCCACGGTTTCGTGGACGGCGGAGCGGTCTGGATGCCGAATGATTCCGCTGTCGGGGGCTCCGAAGCTGTTGGGGACGACCTCTTCTGGCCGAATTTGCTCGTTACGAAAAAGCCGACGACGACTGCGACCACGACGACAAGTGCTATCGCACCGCCGATTAGCGCGATCGCGACACTCCGATTGCTCTTCGCACTGCTCGCCGGGACGTACGGGGCCGGCCACAGCGGCGGAAGCGGGTTCGCGAACCTCTCGGGAGCGACGGTGTTCGGGCGAAAGGCGGCCGCGTCGTGACCGTGCTCTGTCGGCTGGAACGTCGCTTGCCGCGTCATCTGAGGCGACGGCGTGCCCGGTGCCGGCCGGGGATTCGGGACGGTAATCGCATCTCGCGCGGCGGTTGCCAACTCGATTGTGGTGGGATACCGCACGTTTGGGTTCTTGGCCATTCCCCTGGCAATCACCGCGTCCAGTTGCGCGGGCACGTTCGATCGGCTCGATGGTTGGGGCGGTGGTTCCGTAAGGTGCGCGGCCACTTGGCTTTCCAAGGAGTCGCCGCGGAAAGGACGGCTCCCGGTGAGGCACTCATAGAGCACGCACGCCAGCGCATAGATGTCGGCGCGGGCGTCGGCCTCCTGGGCCTGCAAGCGCTCCGGTGCCATGTAATGCAGGCTGCCGATCATGTTCCCGGTGCCGGTCAAGCCCGTCTGATCGGCGCCGCGAGCGATACCGAAATCAATCAGATAGGCGAAATCGTCGTCGTCAACCAGAATGTTGGACGGCTTGACGTCACGGTGGACCAGGCCGACCTTATGGGCGGCCTGCAACGCTTTCGCCACCTGCTCGATGATCCGCACCGCCCGCGCCGGCTCCAACGGGCCGGCAGAGAGCACGTCCTGAAGATCACGGCCCTCGACCAACCGCATGTCCACATACAGCTGGCCGTCGATTTCGCCGTAGTTGTGAATCGGAATTATGTGCGGATTGTTCAGTTGCGCTGCGGCTTCGGCTTCCCGCCGGAACCGCTGCACAAAGGAGCTGTCCCCGGCGAGATGCGCGGGAAGCAGTTTGATCGCCACGGTGCGGTTGTTGGCCTCCGTGTCGAGCGCCCGCCACACCTCGCCCATGCCGCCACGGCCGAGCAACTCGATCAGCCGGTACCGGCCGAACGGCGTACCGCGTTCGGTGGGCGGAAGATTCGAGGGCTCTGAATTGCCGGTGCTGTTGACTTCGTCGACGGAATCACCGGCGTCTTTTGCTGCAGAGCTGCCGGGTCCGTCGTGCACGGTTTTCTCCACCGTTAAGACGCCCTCAGGGCGTCTGATCCCATCGATGTTGACGTTGAGCTTACGGGGCGGTTGCCACTCGACGGGTGGCAACCGCACCGTATCGTCGCCGAGCTAGGGCTGATTGCCCGGCTTCTCCTCGGGCCGTGCCGGCCCGCATCGTCGCCGAGCTAGGGGCAAGTCACGTCGATTTCGAACGGCTTCTTCACCGGCGTCATCGGATTGGCCACGTCAACGCCAGTGGCATTCCCGGTGATCTTGTACTTGTTGCCGTCTTTGGTGGCCTTCGCGTCGCCCTGTCCGGAGCCGGCCGCGTATGCCAGCGCCACACCGTTGACGCTGCCGAGACCGACGGATTTCACCTCGGGCGGGTTGGCGTCGGTAACCAGAGCATTGATGCCGCTGCCGGCCCCACCGATCGTGATGCTGACATCGGCGCCGACTTTTGCGCACACGACCGAGCCGCCGCTGACGTTCTGGTCCTTACCGTCGATGGTGACCTTCGTGCCGGCGGTCCCGCCGGCGGCTGCCGAGGTGGGACCCGTGGATGCGCCCCCGGAGGTTCCGCCGCCACCCGAACTCGACTTGTTGCCCGAACACCCCGAAAGACCCACCACCAGAACTGCCGCTCCAGTCACCGCAACCGTCAGCCCACGCTTCACCTGTTCTCCTTTGCCCGACCCTGCGGTCCGCGGACAGTGCGGACCGTCTCGGAAGTATGCGGGTTAACTGCACAGAAGTTCTAGGTTCTTCGAGAAATTATTTACGTCTTCGTAGAGACGGCATCCGCTGAGCTGGTCCTTTCCGCTGAGGCGCGGTAATGGCAAGGTATTGGCGGTGGACCAGAAACCCCCTACCGATGTCATCGCGTCGGCCCATAGCGAACACGCTCTGCCGTTCGAGGACACGACGGATTTTGACAATGCCGATCGTGGATACATTGCTGCCTTGACCCCGTGCGTCGTCAAAGCGGCCGACGGACGAGTCGTATGGGACAACGACGTGTACTCGTTTCTCGACGGCCCCGCGCCGACTTCGGTGCACCCAAGCCTGTGGCGCCAGTCCACGCTGACGGCCCGGCAAGGGCTCTACGAAGTGGTGCCGGGCATCTATCAGGTACGCGGGCTCGACATTTCGAACATGACCTTTGTCGAGGGCGATACGGGGATCATCGTCATCGACCCGTTGGTCAGCACCGAGGTAGCCGCCGCGGCACTCGGGTTGTATCGGACCCACCGGGGGGCCGACCGTCCGGTTGTCGCGGTGATCTACACCCACAGTCACGTCGACCATTTCGGCGGGGTGCTGGGCGTCACCTCGGAGGCCGATGTCGATTCGGGTGCGGTGGCAGTGCTGGCGCCCGAAGGGTTCACTGCTCATGCCGTCCAGGAAAACGTCTACGCGGGACCGGCGATGACGCGCCGCGCGACCTACATGTATGGCTCGCAGCTGGCCCCCGGACCGCAGGGACAGGTGGGCTGCGGCCTCGGCCAGATCCCGTCGACCGGCGAGGTGGCCATCATCGTCCCGACCGTCGACATCCGGGAAACCGGGGAGACGCACACCATCGACGGCGTGCAGATCGAGTTCCAAATGGCGCCCGGCACCGAGGCGCCCGCCGAAATGCACTTCTACTTCCCACGTTTCCGCGCATTGTGCATGGCGGAGAATGCCACTCATAACCTGCATAACCTGCTGACCCTGCGGGGCGCGCTGGTGCGCGATCCGCATGCCTGGTCGGGCTACCTCACCGAGGCCATAGACACTTTCGCCGACCGCACCGATGTCGTGTTTGCGTCGCATCATTGGCCGACATGGGGGCGGGAGAACATCGTCAAATTTCTTTCACTGCAACGCGATTTGTACGCCTACCTGCACGACCAGACGCTACGGCTGCTGAACCAGGGGTATACCGGAGTGGAGATCGCCGAAATATTCCAGATGCCACCGGCTTTGGAGCAGGCGTGGCATAGCCGGGGCTACTACGGCTCGGTCAGCCACAACGTGAAGGCGGTCTACCAGCGCTATATGGGCTGGTTCGACGGCAACCCCGGCCGGCTGTGGCCGCATCCTCCGGAGGCGCTGGGCGGACGCTATGTCGCAGCGCTCGGCGGGATCGAGCGCGTCGTCGAGCTTGCCCAGACCGCCTTCGATTCCGGCGATTTCCGTTGGGCCGCGACGCTGCTAGACCACGCCGTCTTCGCCGACGCCCAGCATGCCGGTGCGCGAGCTCTCTACGCCGACACGCTGGAACAGCTGGCTTACGGCGCCGAGAACGCGACGTGGCGCAACTTCTTCTTGTCCGGAGCGACTGAACTGCGCGACGGCAACTTCGGTACCGCGGCTCAAATCACCTCGCCGACACTGCTTTCCCAGCTCACGCCGGAGCAGATCTTCGACAGCCTGGCTATCCGGGTCAATGGACCCCGCAGCTGGGATCTCGATATCACCATCGACGTCACTTTTGCGGATTCGGCTGCCAACTATCGGCTGGCGCTGCGCAACGGCGTGCTCGTCTACCGCAAGGTTGCAGCAGAGCCCGCAACGGCGGCCCTTACAGTCAAGTTGGACAGCAAGTTTCGATTATTGACGGCTTCGGTTGGCGACTTCAGCTCGCCAGGTCTGGAGCTCTACGGCGACCCGACGGCGCTGCAGACGCTGCTGGGTGCACTAGATCAGCCGGACCCGAATTTCAACATCGTCACGCCGTAGTCAGGTATTGCGGGTCGGCAAGCGAGTGCTGGCGAAGGTGGCGCAGCGCGAGTCACATCCGCCACTCCAGTCCCCGGAGGGGGACATATGTCTCTTTGTCCGACTCACAGCGACAACTCCTGCCGCGTCGGGGGTTTTGCGAAGTTGCCGTGTTGGCCGCAACGGGAGTTGGCGTGGGTCGGCGGATCGCCAGCCCGCGGCGTTCGGTATGGCGGCATTCGGTGGATATTGCCAGCATTCGGTGTGACAGAGTTCGGTGTGAACACACGGCGTTCGGTGTGAACACACGGCTTTCGGTGTGAGTATAGGGCTTTCGGTGTGAGCGTAGGGCGGGAGTCGGGCGGGCGAATTCAAGGGATGACCGCAACACCTGAGTGAAGGGGTGTTGTGTCATGGGTCGGGTTCAGGTTTCTGTGGCTC
>NZ_LZIJ01000050.1 GCF_001667115.1 Mycobacterium sp. 852002-51163_SCH5372311
GGCGGTGGCGGCGGTTGCGTCGGCAACGTCTGCGGCGGCTACCCGTGATCGCACGCTGAGCGAAACCTAGGGTCGCTGTCCGCATTCGGGTTAGGGTTCTCCCGGACTCGACTGCAAGGAGACCCGCCATGGCCAAGCTCAGGTTCGGATACTTCATCGCCCCGTTTCATCGGGCCGGCACCAACCCGACGCTCGCCTTGCAGCGCGACCTGGAGTTCATCGAGCACCTCGACGCGCTGGGCTTCGACGAGGTGTGGCTCGGCGAACATCACTCAGCCGGTAGCGAGATCATCAGCTCGCCGGAAGTCTTCATCGCCGCGGCCGCGGAGCGCGCCAAGCGCATTCGGTTCGGCACCGGCGTCATCTCGCTGGCCTATCACAACCCCCTCTGGGTAGCCGACCGGTTGATGTTGCTGGATCACCTCACCCATGGCCGGGTGATCGGCGGCATGGGGCCGGGTTCGCTGCCCACCGATTCCGCGATGATCGGGTTGACTCCGATCGACACACGTGAGCTCCTCGAAACCAACCTCGACATTGTTGTGCGGCTGCTGGCCGGGGAGACCGTCAGCGCCAAGACCGCGACGCATCAGCTGTTCGACGCCCAGCTGCAGCTGGCGCCATACTCCGACGGCGGCATTCCGCTGGCGGTGGCAGCAGTCGCGTCACCCACAGGCGCGCGGCTGGCCGGCAAACACGGCATCGGGCTGCTCTCCATCGGCGCGACGCTCACGGTGGACGGGTTCAACGCACTCTCTTACCACTGGGGCATCGTCGAAGAGCGCGCTGCGGCATTCGGCACTGAGGTGGACCGCAAGAACTGGGCTCTGGTCGGACCGTTCCACATCGCCGAGACCGACGCGCAGGCACGGGAGGACGTGAAATTCGGTATCGAGTCGTGGTTCAACTACTTCCAGAAGGTGGCCGCGTTTCCGCAGATGACCATGCCGGGGGAGCAGCTCGACGAGATGATCGACATCATCAACGACAACGGCG
>NZ_LZIJ01000051.1 GCF_001667115.1 Mycobacterium sp. 852002-51163_SCH5372311
TGTTTCAGGATCTCGGCTTCGACTCCCTGACCGCCGTCGAACTACGCAACCGGCTCAAAAACGCCACCGGACTCACCCTTTCACCCACCCTCATATTCGACTACCCCACCCCCAGCGCCCTCGCCCAACACCTCGAGCCCCGGCTGACGGTCACCGTCGCCGACCAGCAGCCGGACCTGATGACCCGGTTCAACGACATCACCCGCGAACTACAAACACTGCTCAGCCGGCCCGACTGGAAACCAGAAGACACCACGCACCTCACCGCCCGCATTCAAACGTTGCTCACGACGCTCACCGACCGCCTCGAGCCGTACGACGCACAGGGACCGGACGGTGACATCGATGACATCACCAATGCGACCGAAAGCCAGCTCTTCGCAATCCTGGACGAAGAACTCGGCTCGTGAAGACCGACAAAGCCAAGGAGTAATAGTGTCGGGCACCACCAAGCATGTCGATTATCTGAAGCGCCTCACCGCCGATCTGCGGCGCACCCGCCGGCGTCTGTCGGAATTGGAAGCCAAGCAGTCCGAGCCGGTTGCGGTGGTGGGGATGGCGTGCCGGTATCCCGGTGGAGCGGATTCGCCGGAGGCCTTATGGCAGATGGTGGTCGAGGGACGCGATGCGGTGTCGGACTTTCCCGCCGACCGGGGTTGGGACGTGGCAGAGCTATTCGACCCGAATCCCGATGCGCCAGGCAAGATGTACGTGCGTCAAGGGTCATTTCTGTCGGATGCCGGCGACTTCGACGCGGGATTTTTCGGCGTGGGGCCCAGCGAGGCGCTGGCGATGGATCCGCAGCAGCGGTTGATGCTGGAGTTGTCGTGGGAAGCACTGGAACGGGCGGGCATTGACCCGTTGGGTTTGCGGGGTTCGGCAACGGGCGTATTCGCCGGCGTGATCCATGCCGGCTATGGGGGCGAGGTGAATGGCGCACTGGAGGGCTACTCACTGACCGGCTCCACATTGAGCGTCGCCTCGGGGCGCGTGTCCTACGTGCTCGGCTTGGAAGGCCCCGCGGTATCGGTGGATACCGCGTGTTCGTCGTCGTTGGTGGCGTTGCATTTGGCGGCGCAATCGTTGCGCTCGGGAGAGTGCGATCTGGCATTGGTCGGTGGCGTGACGGTAATGGCCACTCCCGCCGCATTTGTCGAGTTCAGTCGGCAGCGTGCGCTGGCGGCGGACGGTCGGTGCAAGGTGTATGCCGGTGGCGCTGACGGGACCGCATGGTCGGAAGGCGCGGGAGTGCTGGCGGTGGAGCGGTTGGCCGATGCGCGACGATTGGGCCACCCGGTGTTGGCACTGGTGCGGGGTACAGCGGTGAACCAGGACGGTGCCTCCAATGGGCTGACCGCACCAAATGGGCCGTCGCAGCAACGGGTTATCCGGGCGGCGCTGAGCAGCGCCGGGCTGACGGCAGCGGATGTCGATCTGGTCGAGGGCCACGGTACGGGTACCACATTGGGGGATCCCATTGAGGCACAGGCCCTGCTAGCGACCTACGGCCAGGACCGGCCGGCGGACCGGCCGTTGTGGTTGGGATCCATCAAGTCCAACATCGGCCATACCTCGGCGGCGGCAGGAGTCGCCGGGGTGATCAAGATGGTGCAGGCGATGCACCATGGGGTGCTGCCGCAGACGCTGCACGTGGATGTGCCTACGCCGCACGTGGATTGGACCGCGGGGGCGGTGTCGCTGTTGACGGAGTCGCGACCCTGGCCGAAGGAGGACGGCCCGCGGCGGGCCGGGGTGTCGTCATTCGGCATCAGCGGAACGAACGCTCATGTGATTTTGGAGCAGCCCCCGGCTCCCGCGCCGGAAAGTCTGGAAAGCACTGGGGCCGAGCGCGTTAGCGACGACACGCTGACGGCGTGGATATTGTCGGCCCGCTCGGCCCAAGCACTGACCGATCAGGCCAGGCGGTTGCTTGCACATGTGTCCGCCGATGCGGACCTGGATCCGGTCGATGTGGCTTGGTCGTTGGTGACGACGCGGTCGGTGTTCGAGCATCGGGCCGTCGTGGTGGGCGCCGATCGCGAGCAGCTGATGACGGAGCTGGCCTGGCTGGCCGCCGGTGAGCCGGATTCCAGCGCGGTAGCGGGCCGGGCCCGCTCGGCGGTCAAGACCGCATTCGTATTTCCCGGGCAGGGTTCGCAGCGGCTGGGCATGGGCCAGCAGCTGTATGACCGCTTTCCGATGTTCGCCAAGGCTTTTGACGAGGCGGCCGCGGCATTGGATCCGCATCTGCGCCTGCCGCTGCGGCAAGTGATGTGGGGCAGCGACGCCACACTGTTGGAAAGCACTGAGTTCGCGCAGCCGGCGTTGTTCGCCCTCGAGGTGGCGTTGGCGGCGTTGCTGCAGGACTGGGGTGTGGTGCCCGACGTGGTGACCGGTCATTCCGTCGGCGAGATCGCCGCGGCCCACGTCGCAGGCGTGTTGTCGCTTTCGGATGCGGCCAAAGTCGTGGCCGGCCGAGGTCGATTGATGGCGGCGTTGCCCCCTGGCGGGGTGATGATCGCCGTAGCCGCAAGCGAGCAGGAAGTGGCGCCACTGCTCACCGAGGGGGTCAGTATCGCTGCTGTCAACGGCCCTAACGCGGTAGTCATTTCGGGCGCCGACGTGCCGGTGAACGCGGTGGCGGAGCAACTGGCACAGCGGGGTAGGCGGGTGCATCGGCTGGCGGTCTCGCATGCCTTTCATTCGGTATTGATGGAGCCGATGCTCGACGACTTCACCAGCCTGTTGGAAGGCGTTTCGCCCGCCCCACCGCGAATTGGATTGGTATCGAACCTGACTGGGGAATTGGCCGGTCCCGGGTACGGATCGTCGCAGTACTGGGTAGAGCATGTACGCCAGCCGGTGCGCTTTGCCGACGGCGTACGGGCGGCTGAGTCGTCGGGGGCCGAGGTTTTCCTGGAGGTGGGCCCCGATGGTGGCCTGACTGCCGCGGTGGAGCAGTCATTGACCGTTGATCAGGCAGTGTCGGCGGTGACGCTGGCCAAACGTCGCGCGGAAGCCGAGTCGTTGCTGGTCGCGCTGGGCAAGTTGTTCACCAGCGGTGTAGAGGTCGACTGGCTTGCGGCGCTCGGCGGCGGCCGACGGGTCGACTTGCCGACGTATGCCTTTCAGCGGCAGCGGTTTTGGATGCCCTATGGGTCGGCGGGAGCCGCCGATGTCAGCGCGGCCGGCTTGACGCGGGCCGATCATCCGTTGTTGAGCGCGGTGGTGGAGCGGCCGGATTCGGGTGGGGTGGTGCTTACCGGCCGGTTGTCGGTGGCAGCTCACCCGTGGGTGGCTGATCACGTAGTCGACGGCGTGCTGCTGTTCCCGGGCGCCGGCGTTGTGGAGTTGGCCCTGCGGGCGGGCGATGAGGTCGGCTGTTCGGTGGTGGAGGAGCTGACACTGTTGGCTCCGCTGATATTGCCACCGGTCGGCGGGGTGCAGATCCAGGTCGTTGTCGACGCGCCGGATGAGTCGGGGTCTCGGGAAGTGCGCGTGTATTCGCAAGGCGCGGGCCCCAATTCCCAGTGGCTGTTGCAGGCGCAGGGTTCGATGAGGGCGGGATTGCCTGAGCCGGCCGCGGATTTGTCGGTGTGGCCGCCGGTGGGGGCGACGGCGGTGGATGTGGCCGACCCCTATGAGCGGCTGGCCGCACTGGGTTACGACTATGGTCCGGCGTTTCGGGGTTTGCAGGCGATGTGGCGGCTGGGTTCTGTGGTGTTCGCCGAAGTCGCCGTTCCGGAGGTCGCCGGAGCGGGAGATGGCAGTTTCGGTATACATCCGATACTCGTCGATGCGGCGTTGCACGCGATGGGATTAGCCGACGATCAGCAGCAGACGATGTTGCCGTTTTCGTGGCAGGGGGTGTGTTTGCATGCTGCGGGGGCGTCTCGGTTGCGGGTGCGGATAGCGCCGGTGGGTGCTGGGGCGGTGTCGGTGGAGTTGGCTGACGGTGCGGGGTTGCCGGTGTTGTCGGTGCGCGAGTTGGTCGTTCGCCCCGTCTCGGCAGATGCGTTGTCGGTCGCCGCCTCTCGCACTGCGGGTGGGTTGTTGGAGGTGGTGTGGTCGCCGGTGTCGTTGGGTGGTGGTGGTGTGGGGCCGGTGGTGGTGTG
>NZ_LZIJ01000052.1 GCF_001667115.1 Mycobacterium sp. 852002-51163_SCH5372311
GCAAGCTGATCACCCTGACTTCGACCTACGACCACCGCATCATCCAGGGCGCGGAATCCGGTGACTTCCTGCGCACCATCCACGAGATGCTGCTCTCGGACGGCTTCTGGGACGAGGTCTTCCGCGAGCTCAGCATCCCGTATCTGCCGGTGCGCTGGAGCAAGGACAACCCGGACTCGATCGTCGACAAGAACGCCCGGGTGATGGAGCTGATCGCCGCCTACCGCAACCGCGGGCACCTGATGGCCGACATCGACCCCCTGCGGCTGGACAAGACCCGGTTCCGCAGCCACCCCGACCTCGAGGTGCTGACGCACGGTCTGACGTTGTGGGATCTGGACCGGGTGTTCAAGGTCAACGGCTTTGCCGGTGCCGAGTACAAGAAACTGCGCGACGTGCTGGGCCTGCTGCGCGACGCCTACTGCCGCCACATCGGCGTGGAGTACACCCACATCCTCGACCCCGAGCAGCAGGAGTGGCTGGAACAACGGGTAGAGACCAAGCACGTCAAACCGACTGTGGCACAACAGAAATACATCCTGAGCAAGCTCAATGCCGCCGAGGCGTTCGAGACCTTCCTGCAGACCAAGTACGTCGGGCAGAAGCGGTTCTCGCTGGAGGGCGCCGAAAGCGTGATCCCGATGATGGACGCGGCGATCGACCAGTGCGCCGAGCACGGCCTGGACGAGGTGGTCATCGGGATGCCGCACCGCGGCCGGCTCAACGTGCTGGCCAACATCGTCGGCAAGCCGTACTCGCAGATCTTCACCGAGTTCGAAGGCAACCTGAACCCGTCGCAGGCGCACGGCTCCGGCGACGTCAAATATCACCTCGGCGCCACCGGCGTATACCTGCAGATGTTCGGCGACAACGACATTCAGGTGTCGCTGACCGCCAACCCGTCGCACCTGGAGGCCGTCGACCCGGTACTGGAGGGTCTGGTCCGGGCCAAGCAGGATCTGCTGAACCACGGAGCCATCGACAGCGAGGGCGAAAAAGCCTTCTCGGTGGTGCCGATGATGCTGCATGGGGACGCCGCATTCGCCGGCCAGGGCGTGGTCGCCGAAACCCTGAACCTGACAAACCTGCCCGGCTATCGCGTCGGCGGCACCATTCACATCATCGTGAACAACCAGATCGGCTTCACCACCGCGCCGGAGTTCTCCCGCTCCAGCGAGTACTGCACCGACGTCGCCAAGATGATCGGCGCGCCGATCTTCCACGTCAATGGCGACGATCCGGAGGCGTGCGACTGGGTGGCGCGGCTGGCCGTGGACTTCCGGCAGCGCTTCCACAAGGACGTCGTCATCGACATGCTGTGCTACCGGCGGCGCGGGCACAACGAGGGCGACGACCCGTCGATGACGAACCCGTACATGTACGACGTCGTCGACACGAAGCGCGGGGCCCGCAAGAGCTACACCGAGTCCCTGATCGGCCGCGGCGACATCTCGATCAAGGAGGCCGAGGACGCCCTGCGCGACTACCAGGGCCAGCTGGAGCGGGTGTTCAACGAGGTCCGCGAGCTGGAGAAGCACGGCGCCAAGCCCAGCCTGTCGGTGGAGTCCGACCAGATGCTTCCCGCCGGCCTGTCCACCGCGGTGGACAAGTCATTGCTGGCCCGCATCGGCGACGCCTTCCTGGCCCTGCCCGACGGGTTCACCGCACACCCGCGGGTGCAGCCGGTGCTGGAAAAGCGCCGGGAGATGGCCTACGAGGGCAAGATCGACTGGGCGTTCGGCGAGCTGCTGGCCCTGGGTTCGCTGGTCGCCGAGGGCAAGCTGGTCCGGCTGTCCGGACAGGACACCAAGCGGGGCACGTTCTCGCAGCGGCACTCGGTGATCATCGACCGCAACACCGGCGAGGAGTTCCTGCCGCTGCAGTTGCTGACGACCAATAAGGACGGCACGCCCACCGGCGGCAAGTTCCTGGTGTACGACTCGCCGCTGTCGGAGTACGCCGCCGTCGGCTTCGAGTACGGCTACACCGTGGGCAATCCGGATGCCGTCGTGCTGTGGGAGGCGCAGTTCGGCGACTTCGTCAACGGCGCGCAGTCGATCATCGACGAGTTCATCAGCTCCGGCGAGGCCAAGTGGGGTCAGCTGTCCACGGTGGTGCTGTTGCTGCCGCACGGGCACGAGGGGCAGGGGCCCGACCACACGTCCGGCCGGATCGAACGCTTCCTGCAGCTGTGGGCGGAGGGGTCGATGACGATCGCGGTGCCGTCGACTCCGTCCAACTACTTCCACCTGCTGCGACGGCACGCGCTGGACGGCGTGCGACGCCCGCTGATCGTCTTCACGCCGAAGTCCATGCTGCGCAACAAGGCCGCGGTCAGCGACATCAAGGACTTCACCGAGATCAAGTTCCGCTCGGTGCTCGAGGAGCCCACCTACGAGGACGGCATCGGCGACCGCAGCAAGGTAAGCCGGATCCTGCTGACCAGCGGCAAGCTCTACTACGAGTTGGCCGCTCGCAAGGCCAAGGACAACCGCGAGGATGTCGCGATCGTGCGGATCGAGCAGTTGGCTCCGCTGCCCAAGCGGCGGCTCGGCGAGACGCTGGACCGCTACGAGAACGCCAGGCAGTTCTTCTGGGTGCAGGAAGAGCCGGCCAATCAGGGCGCGTGGCCGCGGTTCGGTCTGGAGTTGCCCGAGCTGCTGCCGGACAAGCTCAGCGGGCTCAAGCGCATCTCCCGCCGGGCCATGTCGGCGCCGTCGTCGGGTTCGTCGAAGGTGCACGCCGTCGAGCAGCAGGAGATCCTGGACACCGCCTTCGCCTAGCTCGCCCGCGAGCGTGCGTAAAGTGTCAGCGATATCGGCGTGTCGGCGTACAAACGCGCACGCTCGCGCAGCGAGGAAGTGAGGGCATACATGCAAGGGTTCGCCGGGAAAGTCGCCGTGGTCACCGGCGCCGGCTCGGGTATCGGCCAGGCGCTGGCCGTTGAACTGGCCCGGTCCGGCGCCAAGGTCGCCATCAGCGACGTCGACACCGAAGGCCTGCGGCAGACCGAGGAGGACCTGAAGGCCATCGGCGCATCGGTCAAGGCGGACCGACTCGACGTCACCGAACGCGAGGCCTTCCTGCTGTACGCCGACGCGGTCAAAGAGCACTTCGGCAAGGTCAACCAGATCTACAACAACGCAGGCATCGCCTTCACCGGTGACGTCGAAGCCAGCCAGTTCAAGGACATCGAACGGGTGATGGACGTCGACTTCTGGGGCGTCGTCAACGGCACCAAAGCATTTCTTCCGCACCTGATCGCCTCCGGCGACGGCCACGTCATCAACGTCTCGAGTGTCTTCGGGTTGTTCGCCGTTCCCGGTCAAGCGGCGTACAACTCGGCCAAGTTCGCCGTCCGCGGCTTCACCGAGGCGCTGCGACAGGAGATGATCGCGGCGCGCCACCCGGTAGGAGTGACCACGGTCCACCCCGGCGGCATCAAGACCGCGATCGCCCGCAACGCCACCGCCGTCGAGGGACTCGACCCGGAGCAACTGGCAAAGCTGTTCGACAAGCGGCTGGCCCACACCAGCCCCGAGTCCGCCGCCCGGACCATCATGGACGCGGTGCGCAAGAACAAGGCCAGGGTGCTGGTCGGCGTGGACGCCAAGGTCTTGGATGCGCTGGTGCGGATGGCCGGCCCGGCTTACCCGCGGCTGTTCGGGCCCGTCGTGGGCCGGTTGATGCCGACTTTGCGCCCCTGAGTCGCGGCTCGGCCTCGCGACGCGCAGGTATTCATCGAGACTGCGGGGAGGGCGCGGTTTCGGGGCGAAACCGCGCCCTGTACGCAGGCTCGATGCCATCAGCGCAGTCTCGGCGACCTACATAACCCGCTAGCTTCGGCCCAGCGGGTGTTCGCCCATCCATCCGTCGGCCACCGCTTGCGGATCGGCGCCGCCGGCCACCCGGCGGCGCATCTCGGTCAGGGCCGCGGTATCCAGCACGCCGGCCACTTCGTTGAGCGCGAGCACCTGCCGATCGGTCAGCGCATTGCGGCGATACAGCGGTACCACGTTCTCCGCCTGGATCAGCGGCGGCTTGGCGTCCGTCAGAACAACCAGGTCGGCGGGAATGTCGGGATCCGCGGTCGTGCTCCATGCCGCGGTCAGCTCCCCCGCCCGCAGGGCTGCCCACATCTCCGCAACACCCAGGAATTCGCGGGGGGCGGGCATCCGGCATGTTCCGACCCACGACGGCGCGCGGGAGCCTGCGCGGATTCCGACGACCAGCCCGTCGCAACGGCCCGCCAACGCGGACAGCTCCTTGCCGCCCCAGGCTGGGGTCACCACCAGCGCGGGTTTGTCCTCCGCGGAGGTGGTGTAGTCGCCCGCGACGACGCCCTCGGGCAGCATGGCGATCATCGCGCGATAGACCTGGCTGGCGGACGTCACCGCTACGCCGGGCTTCAGTCGCTGCAACACCCTTCCGGTGAGGGCTGGGACCACGGTGAACGCGCCCGAATCCAGTTTTGCCATCGGGTCGTCGTCGGTTTCGGAGCGTGCCGCAAAGCCGTATGACCGCAGGGCCGAAACGTAGACGTCGGCCAGCAGCCTCGACTCGGAGTCGGGCGAAGCGCCCACCAGCACGTCTGGCGCGGAATGGCGGTTGCCGTCGGTGCAGCCGGGCACCGACAGCGCCAACACAAGCGCCAGCAGCCCCGCCAGTCTGCCGCCTCTCACACGCAGGCGCCTCAGGCGTCTGATGTCTCGGCGGCTCCGGCCACCGCCTTGGCCACCGCCTCCCCGACGCGGAGGTCCAGGGGGCTGGGGACGATGCGGTCGGGCGCGAGGTCGTCGCTCACCACGGAGAAGATTGCCTCGGCGGCTGCCACCATCATCTTTTCGGTGATCTTTCGCGCTCCGGCATCCAGCGCCCCGCGGAACACACCGGGGAACGAGAGCACATTGTTGATCTGGTTCGGGAAGTCACTGCGTCCGGTGGCCACCACTGCCGCGTGCTTGGCCGCCACGTCGGGGTGAATCTCCGGGTCCGGGTTGGACAGCGCGAACACCACCCCTCCCGGCGCCATGCTGGCGATCAACTCCTCGGGCACCACGCCCGCCGACACCCCGAGAAACACGTCGGCGCCATCCAGCGCTTCCACCATGCCGCCGGTGAGGCGACGGGGATTGCTGCGGCTCGCCAGGTCGTACTTGACGCTGTTCATGTCGTCGCGCCCAGCATGCAGGATGCCACGCGAGTCGAGCACGGTGATGTCCGAAATCCCCATCGCGAGAAGCAGATTCGAGCATGCGATGCCGGCGGCCCCGGCCCCGGAAACCACCACCCGCAGCGAGCTCATGTCGCGCCCTAGCAACTTGGTGGCGCCCATCAGCGCCGCCAGCACGACAATGGCCGTGCCGTGCTGGTCGTCGTGCATCACGGGGCAGTCCAGCGCCTCCACCGCGCGGCGCTCGATGTCGAAGCAGCGCGGGGCGGAGATGTCCTCGAGACTGACCGCGCCGAACGTCGGCCGCAGCCGCACCAGGGTCTCGATGATCTCGTCGGGGTCCTTGGTGTCCAGGACGATCGGAATCGAGTCAAGCCCGCCGTACGCCTTGAACAGCGCGCTCTTGCCCTCCATCACCGGCAGGGCCGCCGCCGCCCCGATGTCGCCGAGGCCGAGGACTGCGCTGCCGTCGCTGACGACGGCCACCAGGCGGTTCGACCACGTGTAGCGCGTCGCCAGGGTCTGATCCGCGGCGATCGCGCGACAGACCTGCGCCACACCCGGGGTGTAGGCGATCGACAGCGCGCGCTGGGTGTCCAGCGGAGCCTTCAGCGCTACCGAAAGCTTCCCGCCTACGTGTGCCTCGAAGATCTCCTCGTCCGTCACGACGACCTGGGGATTTGCTGGCTTCTCCGACACGGCCCCTACAGTACTCAGCCGATCATCGAGTGGCGGAATCGCTGTCACTGCGTCGCGATCACCCCACGTCACGCGGTCAGATCAGACCCAGTTCGGTGACCGCGTTGCGCTCGTCGGCCAGTTCGGCGGTCGACTGGTCGATCCGCTCGCGGGAGAAGTCGTCGATGTCGAGGCCCTGCACGATCGTCCAGTTGCCGTCCTTCGTGGTGACCGGGAACGACGAGATCAGGCCCTCCGGAACGCCGTAGGAGCCGTCGGAGACGACAGCCATCGAGACCCAGTCGCCCTGCGGGCTGCCGAGCAGCCAGTCCCGCGCGGCGTCGGTGGTCGCCGACGCGGCCGAGGCGGCCGAGGAGGCGCCGCGCGCGTCGATGATCGCAGCGCCCCGCTTGGCGACCGTCGGGATGAAGTCGTTCTCGATCCAGGCCTGGTCGTTGACCACCTCGGCCGCGTTCTTGCCGCCGACCTCGGCGTGGAAGATGTCGGGGTACTGGGTGGCCGAGTGGTTGCCCCAGATCGTCATCTTCTTGATGTCGGTGACCTTGGCGCCGGTCTTGCGGGCCAGCTGGCTGATCGCGCGGTTGTGGTCCAGGCGGGTGAGCGCAGAGAACCGCTCCTTGGGGATGTCCGGGGCGTTGGTCATCGCGATCAGCGCGTTCGTGTTGGCCGGGTTGCCGGTCACACCGATCCGGACGTCGTCGGCGGCGACGGAGTTGAGGGCCTTGCCCTGCGCGGTGAAGATCGCGCCGTTGGCCTCGAGCAGGTCGCCGCGCTCCATACCCTTGGTACGTGGCCGCGCTCCGACGAGCAGGGCCAGGTTCACGCCGTCGAAGATCTTGTTGGCGTCCGCCCCGATCTCGACGTTGGCCAGTAGCGGGAACGCGCAGTCGTCGAGTTCCATGACGACGCCCTCCAGCGCCTTGAGCGCGGGCTCGATCTCGAGCAGGCGCAGCTCGATCGGGCGGTCCGGGCCCAGCAGCGAGCCGCTGGCCAGGCGGAACAACAGGCTGTAGCCGATCTGGCCGGCGGCGCCGGTGACGGCGACCTTCAGAGAAGTTGCGCTCACTTCGGGATGCTCCTTAGGAGAATTCGGTCTGCTTGTTCGCGTCGAAACTAGCGCACTGCCAGCACTCAATTGCCTGCAGGATCGGTCCGGCAATTTTGCCAGGTTGCTTTACGCCACGGCGCGTACCATGAAGCACCGCTCGGTCAGACCGTGCTGATACTGCCTGCCCGGACTCAGCCCAGCGATCGGAGGTCGACGTGTTCCCAGGCTTTGACGCGCTGCCGGAAGCGCTGAGACCAGTCGCCAGGTCCCGCGGTTTCGCGCCGCACGTTCACGCCAACGCCAGACCCGCCCAGCCGCTGGTCGACTGCGGCGTCTACATCGAGGGCCGGCGACAGCCCGGCAAATACAGCTACGCCCAGGCCCTGACCACCGTGCGCGAGATTCAGCTGACCGGGCAGGGCGCCTTCGTCTGGATCGGCTTGCACGAGCCCGACCAGAGCCACATGCAGGAGGTGGCGGACGTCTTCGGTCTGCACCCGTTGGCCGTCGAAGACGCAGTGCATGCCCACCAGCGACCCAAGCTGGAGCGGTACGACGAAACGCTGTTCCTGGTGCTGAAGACCGTCAACTACGTTCCGCACGAGTCGGTGGTGCTGGCGCGCGAGATCGTGGAAACCGGCGAGATCATGATCTTCGTCGGCAAGGACTTCGTGATCACGGTCCGGCACGGTGAACACGGCGGACTGGCCGACGTGCGCAAGCGGATGGACGCCGACCCCGACCACCTTCGGTTGGGCCCGTATGCGGTGATGCACGCCATCGCCGACTATGTGGTGGACCACTACGTGGAAGTGACCAACCTGATGGAGTTCGACGTCGACAGCGCCGAGGAAGTGGCTTTCGCCCCGGCCCGCAACGTCGACGTGGAACCGATCTACCTGCTCAAGCGTGAGGTCGTCGAACTACGACGCTGCGTGAGCCCGCTGTCGGTCGCATTTCAGCGCATCCAGACCGAGAACAAAGACCTGATCTCCAAAGAGGTTCGGCGCTATCTGCGCGACGTCGCCGACCACCAGACCGAGGCCGCCGATCACATCGCCGCGTACGACGACATGCTCAACACGCTGGTGCAGGCCGCGCTGGCGCGAGTCGGCATGCAGCAGAACAGCGATATGCGCAAGATCTCGGCGTGGGCCGGTATCATCGCCGTGCCCACCATGGTCGCCGGGATCTACGGCATGAACTTCCACGACATGCCCGAGCTGAACGAGAAGTGGGGCTACCCGATGGTCATCACCGTGATGGTGCTGATCTGCATTTTTCTGTACTTCAGCTTCCGGAAGCGCGGTTGGCTGTAGGCCTGCCGGGCTGACGCGGGAGGGTCAGGTTGGCCCCGGAGCCGGCGTCGAAGACGGCCAGTTTGGCGGGATCAAGAGCCAGCTCGATCGACTGGCCTATGGCGGCCTTCGACTCGGCGGGAACCCGTGCCGCAAAATGCTTTTCGTGCGCTTCCGACTCGGCGTCGAGCTCATCCAGTTGCGCTGAGTGCACGTCGCAACCCGCGGTGGTGAAGTACACATACTTGTCGGCGCCCAGAGATTCGACCAAATCCACCGTGACCTCGAAGACCAGCGCCTTGATGCGCTGGTAGCCGTCGATCAACGCCGCATCCTGAATGTGCTCGGGGCGCACTCCGACGATGATGCCCTCGCGGCTCGCGACCACCTCTTGAACTTCCGGTGCCGGCATCACCTCGCCGAACGGCAACCGCAACCCCGCCGGGGTCGACGTGGCGGGAAAGAAGTTCATCGCCGGCGAGCCGATGAACCCCGCGACGAACAGGTTGGCAGGATGCTCGTAAAGCTCGGTGGGCGTACCGATCTGCTGTGCCACCCCACCGTGCATCACCACCACCCGGTCGCCCAGCGTCATGGCCTCGGTCTGGTCGTGAGTGACGTAGACGGTGGTGGTGCCCAGCCGCTTCTGCAACCGGGCGATCTCGCCGCGCATCTGCACCCGCAGTTTGGCGTCCAGGTTGGACAGCGGCTCGTCCATCAGAAACGCCTTGGGGTGACGCACGATTGCCCGGCCCATCGCAACCCGCTGCCGCTGCCCACCAGACAGCTGCGACGGCTTGCGGTCCAAAAGCCCGGTCAGGTCAAGGATTTTCGCCGTCTCCTCGACCTTCTGCGCAATTTCGGCTTTCTTCATCTTCGCCAGTGTCAACGGAAAGGCGATGTTCTGCCGCACCGTCATATGCGGATACAACGCATACGACTGGAACACCATTGCGATATCGCGGTCCTTGGGCGCCTTCTCGTTGACCCGCTCACCACCGATGCGCAGCTCCCCCGACGAGATATCCTCAAGCCCGGCAATCATATTCAACGTCGTGGTCTTGCCGCAGCCGGACGGCCCGACCAGGATCAGGAATTCGCCGTCGGCGATGGTGAGGTTGAGATCGTGCACCGCCGTTTGACCGTCGGGGTAGCTCTTGCTGACGTGATCCAGCACAATCTCGGCCATCGCGCTATCCCTTCACAGCGCCAGAGGTCAACCCGGCGACAATCCGTCGTTGGAAGATTAAAACAAACACGATGATCGGCACGGTGATCACCATCGCGCCGGCCGCGATCGACCCCGTCGGCTCCTCGAATTGCGAACTGCCGGTGAAGTTCGCGATCGCCACCGGCGCGGTGATCGCCGCCTTGGTGGCCGTCAGCGACAGCGCAAGCAGCAGGTCGTTCCAGGCGAAGATGAACACCAGGATCGCCGCGGTCACCAGACCCGGAGCCGCCAGTGGAACGATCACCTTACGGAAGGCCTGGCCCGCGGTGGCGCCGTCCATCTTGGCGGCTTTTTCCAAGTCCCAGGGGATCTCCCGGAAGAACGCCGAGAGCGTGTAAATGGCAAGCGGCAGTGCGAAAGTGATGTACGGCAGGATCAGTCCCGCCCAGGTGTCGAAGAGGCCGGCAAAGCGTTCGATGTTGAACAGCGGCGTCACCAACGAGATCGCCGGAAACATGGTGATCATCAACGTCATACCGATCAGCAGCCGCTTGCCCGGAAACTGTAGGCGGGCGATCGCGTAGGCCGCCATCGCGCCGAGCGCGACCGCGATCGCGGTGGTGGTCAGCCCGATTCCGACGGAGTTCACCAGCGCCGAGCTGAAGAACTCGCCGCGAAAGATGCCACGGTAGTTGTCCAACGTCACCGACGACGGAATCAGCTTGCCGTCCTTGACCGTTGACGTCGGCTTGAGCGAGAGGCTCAGAATCCACAGCACGGGAAGCAACGCATACACCACGACCAAGCTGTCGACGACGGCCCAGGAGGCGGCTCGCCGGGCATGTTCAGTGCCCATCTAGGGCCCCTCGGATCCGGGCGCGGATGCAATCTGATGCACGCCGAAGAGCTTGATGAACGCGAGCGCGATGATGCCCACGCACAAGAAGATCAGCACGCTGATCGCCGAGCCGAGGCCCACATTGAAACCCTTGAACAGGTTGTCGTAGCCCAGAATCGACACCGACCCGGTGTTGTTGTCACCTGAGGTCAGCACGTAGATGTTGTCGAAGATGCGAAAGGCGTCCAGCGTCCGGAACAACAGCGCGACCATGACTGCCGGCTTGATGATCGGCATGGTGATCTTCGTCAGCCGCCGCCAGGCACCCGCGCCGTCGACCTGAGCCGCTTTCAGCAAATCCTCTGGCACCAGCGCCAATCCGGCGAGCAGCAACAGCGACATGAACGGAGTGGTCTTCCAGACTTCGGCGAGGACCACGATGCCCAGCGACGGGATCTGTTCGGTGAGCGGCGCACTCCCGTGTGGCAGCAGGTTGGCCAGATATCCGGTGCCCGGCGTCCAGGCGTAGTACCAGCTGTACGACGCGGCCACGGTCACGATCCCGTACGGGATGAGCACCGCGGTGCGCACGACGCCCTTGCCGACCAGGGTGCGGTGCATCACCAGCGCCAGCGCCAGCCCCACCGCGAACTCGATCGACACCGAAACCGCCGTGATCGCCAGCGTCACCGCGAGCGCGGTCCACCAATAGCGGTCGGTCAGGATCTCCTGGTAGTTGCGCAGGCCGATGAACGCGGTGTCGTTGGGCGTGGCTAGGTTGTTGCGCTGCAGGCTCAGCCACATCGCGTAGCCGATCGGATACGCCGTCACCGCCAGCATCAGGGTGGCCGCGGGTGCGATCAGCAGGAACGCCAGCCGCCGATCCGCGCTGCCTCTCAAGGCAACAGCCCCTTGCCGTCGATGGCCTTCTGCACTTCCACGGTGAGTTGGTCGGCGGTCCGCTGCGGATCGATCGCGGTGACGGGACTCAGCGCCGACGAAAGCCGGATGGACACCGCTTGATAGACCGGCGTCGCCGGGCGCACGGCCGCGTCGGTGAGCTGCTGTCGGATGATGTCGTACATCGGATATTTCGCCTGGAACTGCGGGTCGGAGTACAGCGATGCGCGCACCGCCGGCAGACCTCCTCCGATCGAGATGTACTTCTGGTTGACCGCGTTGCGCAGGCATCTGACGGCCTCGAAGGCTTCGGCCCTGTGCCGGGTGGTGCGGGCCACGGTCAGGTTCAACCCGCCGATCGTCACCTTGGCCGGCTGGCCCGGCGCCACTGCCGGGTAGGGCGCGAACCCGAACACCTTGCGAGCGGCCTCATAGGCGATGCGGAACTGCTCGCCCGACGGTACAAATGTTCCGGCGTTGTCGACGCTGCCGGCCAACTCGGGAAGCTTGTCGAGCGGCAGGAAGACCACACCACCCTTCACCGCGTTCTCCAGCATGGAAGCCAGCACGTACGGCCAGTTGACCTCCAGCGCGGCCTTGCCCTGCTCTACCGCCAACCGCGCGGTGCCGCCGTCGGTACGGGTGATCGACGGGTCGGCGCCGGGCGCGGTGGCCACCGCCTTCAGGATGCGCAACGCGGCGACGGTGGCGGCGCGGTGCCCGGGAGTGTCGGTCAGGGTGACGTGGCGGCCGTCGTCGGAGAGAACCCGGCCCCCGGCGCTGGCCAGCACTGTGTTGAACCACACCACCAGCCCTTCCCCCTCGTTGGCCTGAACGGCGATCCAACTGGGCCCGCCCGCGTCGTGCAACCTCGTCGCCTCGGCCACCATGCCGGTCCAGTTCTCCGGTGGGCGGTCTATCAAATCAGCCCGGTACCAAAGCAATTGGGTGTTGGTGGTGACGGGCGCGCCATAAAGCTTGTGCTTCCACCGAGCGGTCTGCAGCGGGCCGGGCAGGGTGTCGTCGGTGGCGTCGGCCTCGGCCAGCCCGGCCGGATCGGCGGACAGCGGCAGCGCCCAGCCCGCCTCGGCGAACTCCGCGGTCCACACCACGTCCATCGCCATCACGTCCAGCGTCCGATCGTTGCCGGTGAGCCGCCGGGCCAACTGAAGTCGTTGCACGTCGGGAGACCTGGGCAGGCTGATGTGCTGGATGGTGAAGCGTCCGCCGAACTGCTCGTTGCAGCGCTGGGCAACCGCGGTGAACGTCGCGGCGTCGGTGGCGGGCGTGTACAAACTGATGACCAGCCCCGAACCTCCGGAGCCACAACTCGGCACCAGCATCGCGGCGATCAGGGCGGCCACAACGGCGGCCGCCAACCGCCTGCGGCTCACGTCAGATCGCCAGGCGCGCCAGCAGGTCCCGGGCCTTCTCCGCGTTCTGTGGATCGCAGAGGACGTCGTAACGGCCCGCCACCAACTGCATGGTCGAGCTGAAATCCCTGGTGCCGCGCGCCATTGCGTAGGGAACCGCGGATGTGATCAAACCGAAGAACACCCCGGCGACCACCCCGGTGGGTAGTACGGCCCAGTTGTTGGTGAAGACGATCAACACCATGCCGATGAACAGGCCGAGCCAGGCGCCGCTGAGCACGCCACCGCCGAGCACCTTGGGCCACGTCAGCCGCCCGGTGACCCGCTCCACCTGCATCAAGTCGACGCCGACAATGGTCACCTGCTGAACCGGGAAATCCTGGTCGGACAGGTAGTCGACAGCGCGCTGCGCCTCCGCGTAGGTGGGATACGACCCAACCGGCCAGCCTCTCGGCGGTGTCGGCAGCCCGGGCACACCACGGGCCCCAGCCGCAGCGCCGGGCGTCGCGCCGGGAACTTGTCCAGGCTGGAAAGGACTAGTCATCGTTCCACATTCTCCTCTGTCCCAATCTCCACCGGCCATCGTTCCACCTCCAGCGAGTTCCACGCCAACGCGACATCTCGCCGTCGGACCGACCCGGCGAATCGCCGAATCGCGCTTGGTCGACGGCGTACCTGCCCCGCCCGCATGGGTTAGGTTGATCCCATGACGGGTCCCGGCGGCGGGTATGGCCACAGCGGCCACGACGATGACGCCACCCGGGCTGCGCCGACACCCTGGAGTGCTCCCTTGGAGCCACCTCCAGTCGACTATCCGCACACGAACTACCCGCCGCCCAGTTACCCCGGTTATCCGCCGAATCCACCTGGCTACCAGCCGCCGGGTTACGGCTACCAGCCCGTTCAGGGCGGCCCTCCCGGCTATCCCGGCGCGGCGCCATACCCGGGCGCTTACCCCCCGTACCAGCCGGGATATCCGGCGCCGTCATCCGGGAACAACGGGCTGGCGATCGCCTCTCTGATCACGTCGGTCACCGGGCTGATACTCGGCATTCCCCTGACGCTGTTCTGCTGGGTCGGCATTTTGTTGCCGATCGTCGGCGTCGTGCTCGGGATCGTCGCGCTGAATCAGATCAAGCAGACCAACCAGCCGGGCCGCGGGATGGCCATCGCCGGGATCGCAGTCGGAGGCTTCGCGATTGCGGCTGGCTTGATCGCGATCGTGGTCTTCTTCGCCATCATCGCCGGCACGCACTGACACCGCACAGCTGCCGTCCAGGCAGCACCTGCTTAGGCTTTCCCCATGGGATCGGTCAACAGGGTGTACGTCGCGCGACTTGCGCGGATGTTGGTGCTGGGTCCACTCGGCGAATCGTTCGGACGCGTCCGCGACGTCGTGATCAGTATCAGCATCGTCCGCCAGCAACCGCGCGTCCTCGGGCTGGTGGTCGATTTGGCCACCCGCCGCAGCATCTTCATACCGATCCTGCGAGTCGCCGCGATCGAGCCCAACGCGGTGACGCTCACCACCGGCAACGTGTCGCTGCGCCGCTTTGAGCAGCGGCCCGGCGAGGCGCTGGCGATGGGCCAAATTCTGGACACACCGGTCAAGGTCAACGATCCTGACCTGCCGGAACTGGTCAAGGGCTCCCAAGGTCAAGTGGTGATCACCGACCTCGGCATCGAGCAGACCCGGACCCGCGACTGGATGGTGACCCGAGTCGCCGTCCGCAGCCACCGCCGGCTGGGGCGGCGCGGGCCTGTACACGTCGTCGACTGGCACAACGTGCAGGGCCTGACGCCGTCGGCGCTGGCGATGCCGGATCAGGGGGTGGCAGAGCTGCTGGACCAGTTCGAGGGACGCAAGGCCGTCGACGTCGCCGACACCATCCGCGGGCTTCCCCCGAAGCGGCGCTACGAAGTGTTCCGGGCGCTTGACGACGAACGGTTGGCCGACATCCTGCAGGAGCTACCGGAGCTGGATCAGGCCGAAGTGTTGTCGCACCTGGGCACCGACCGTTCCGCCGACGTGCTCGAGGCGATGGACCCCGACGACGCCGCCGACCTGCTCGGCGTGCTCACCCCGACCGACGCCGAGATGCTGCTCACCCGAATGGATCCCGACGAGTCCGACCCGGTGCGACGGCTGCTGACGCACTCCCCCGACACCGCCGGCGGCCTGATGACCTCCGACCCGGTGGTGCTGACCCCCGACACCGCGGTTGCCGAGGCGCTGGCCCGGGCCCGCGACCCCGACCTGACCCCCGCGCTTGTCGTCCACGGTGACCGCGCCCAACAAATGGTTCTGGTCGTCGACCACCGGCCCGCACACCAGGTTGTAGGCGGCGAAGTAGCGGGTGACCGAGGCCAACGGGGTCTCCGGCGTCAAGGTGAGCAGGTCGGTGTCGACGATTCCGCCGATCAGCTCGGCCGGCGCTTCACGCAGTAGCCGCTGTAGCGGCACGCAGCCCAGGTAGCGGCCGGTGGGGGTGGCGTTGGGCT
>NZ_LZIJ01000053.1 GCF_001667115.1 Mycobacterium sp. 852002-51163_SCH5372311
CCGACTCAGAAACCTGAACCCGACCCATGACACAACACCCCTTCACTCAGGTGTTGCGGTCATCCCTTGAATTCGCCGCAGGAGTAACTCGGCAATGCGCACGGACAAGCGCAATTTCGTTGCAGCTTAGGCAAAGATGGGCCTGCTCAGGCAATGAGTTGGAGGTAATCGCCCAGCGGGTAAAGTCGCGAGTCCTGGAACGCTCGCAGGCGGCGAACGGAGACGACATGCCCCGAGTGGCCATACTCGACGACTACGCCCGCGTTGCCCTCGACCTCGCCGACTGGTCGCCGGTGCAGATGCGTTCGGAGATAACCGTTTTCGACCGCCACCTCGCCGAGGCGGAAGCCATAGAGATTTTGCGGCCGTTCGACGTGGTGTGCACGTTGCGCGAACGTATGGCGTTTCCACGCACCTTGATCGAGAGGTTGCCGAACCTGAAACTCATCACCATCGTCGGCAAGAGCCTGCCGAACTTGGATATGGCCGCGGCCACCGAACGGGGCATCCTGGTGGCACACTCGGACTTCGCCAGTCCGCGATTCAGTTCCGTCCGCGACGCCACCCCCGAACTCGCCTGGGGGTTGATCATCGCGACCGTGCGCCGGCTGGCAGAAGAACATCGGCGCCTGCGTGAGGGTGGCTGGCAGGCCACGGTGGGTATGACGTTGTCGGGCAAGACACTAGGACTGGTCGGCCTCGGCAGGGTCGGCAGACGCATGGCCGAATATGCGAAAGCGTTCGACATGGAAGTCATTGCGTGGAGCCAAAATCTGACCGAGGAGGCCGCGGCGGCGGTCGGCGTCCGCCGCGTCGAGAAGGTGACGCTATTCCAAGAGTCCGACGTCGTCTCCATCCACGTGGTGCTCTCGGAGCGTACGCGAGGTCTGATCGCCGGGCCAGAGTTGGCCCTGATGAAGCCCCATGCCTACTTGATCAACACTTCTCGGGGCCCGATTGTCGACGAGGCCGCCCTTATTGCCGCACTCCGGAGTGAGCACATTGCCGGTGCCGGACTGGACGTCTACGACGTCGAACCTCTTCCTCGCGACCATCCGCTGAGACTTCTGCCCAATGTGACGCTGTCTCCCCATCTGGGTTACGTCACCCGCGAAATGCTCGGCGCTTTCTACGCGGACACCGTGGAGGCCGTCGCGGCGTGGCTGAACGGCACGCCGATTCGGATTGCCAATCCTCAGGCGCGGCCGACAACCGGTTGACAACAAATGCAGCGGCGGCCATTTGCGTCGTTTGCGACACGCACCGAGTGTTGCGGAGCCATCCTCGCGGTTACTCTGGCGCACATGGCAATCGAGTCGACAATGCTGGCCCTGGGCACTCCGGCGCCGTCATTCACGCTGCCCGAGCCCGCAACCGGCGCCAGGGTCAGCCTCGAAGAACTTACAGGCCCCGCGCTCGTCGTCACCTTCATCTGTAACCACTGCCCGTACGTCCAGCATGTTGCCGCTGGGCTCGCCGCGCTCGGTCGGGACCTGGCCCGCCTAGGCGTCCCAATGGTCGGCATCTCGAGCAATGACGTCGTCACCTACCCGCAGGACGGACCCGACCAAATGGTCGCCGAGGCGCGTCGTCACGGCTGGACATTTCCCTACCTCTACGACGAGACCCAGGACGTGGCCCGGGCGTTTTCCGCGGCATGCACGCCCGACACGTTCGTGTTCGACGGTGAACGAAGGCTGGTGTACCGCGGCCAGCTCGACGACTCACGCCCGAAGAACGACCTTCCGGTGACGGCCGGCGACATCCGGGCGGCAGTCGACGCGGTGCTGGCCGGAAGGCCGGTGGACCCCGATCAGCGGCCGTCGATCGGGTGCGGCATCAAATGGCGTTGATCAGATTGGCGCTGAGCTGCGTTCAGCCGTGCGGCGCCTCCGAAATCTTGCTGTCCGGCTTGCCCACGGTCTGGCAGTAGGTCGTCACCGACAGGCGCGTCGTCGAGATCTCCAGGTTGTTCGGGTCAGCGCCGCCCTTGTCCTTGAGCATCTTGCTGATTTCCTCGTTCTGCTTCTTCTCGTCCTGCGAGGTGAAGTCCTTGCATTTGGTGTCGCCACCGGTATTGATGACCTGTGAGGCCGAACATCCGCTGAAGAGCAGCATGGCCATCGCTATCGTGGCGGGTGCAATACGCCTCATCATTCTCCTTCGTGAGTAGAGGTAGCTATTTCTTACACCGCAGCGTCGAATCCCAAACAATTTCCTCTGCGCGCCGGTAGGAGTGAGTCCACGGCAACGTACCCGAGCGCGACGGCAAGAACTGCGAACTTGATGTATGCGGCGATTTGCGCTCGCCGCGCATTGGCGGCAATGCGTGTGCGACCGAGTACCTTCAACAGCGCGACTCCCTCCACCGCGTCGCCGGCGACTGCGGGAATCACCAGAACAGGCAGCGCAGCCGGGTGGCCGCGACGAAGACGGGCGCGGTCTACCAGCAGCGCCGCGAGCGCGCCATAGGTGGCCATGTAGCCGAAGTCGAGCCACAGCGACAACCGCGCAGCGCGCTGACCCCCGCTTCCCCACCGAGCCATGATGTCTTCGGCCCGAGAGGCGTTGCCGGCCAGCTCAAATGGAACGATTCCGGGTCCGCCGGTCTGCCGCATACGGTGCTCCGGTACCAGCATCACCGCGGTATAGACGGCGAAAGCAGCTGTCGCGCATGCGAGTCGATTCTGCGCTACGCGACCGCTCATCATGTCCCATCTTTTTGACCTGGCCGGCCTCTATGGTCGCGCAGCTGGGTCGCGGAATCCACCGATCCGTTGCCGTGGGTTGAGCCGTATCGTCAAACGCGTTTGGCGGCGGCGACCGCCAGCCAATCGTCGGCGGCCAATCCACTTTTGTTCGCCGGGTCGTAGCGCCTCAACAGCGCGGAAACGTCCAGATGCTCGTCAGGCTGGAAACCGTGGGCGGCGAGTATCTCGTTCAGGCCGGCCGCGGTGAATTCGCTGCGGTACGGTTCCCCGCGCCGGGCCACCACACGGGCAACGCGGCGGGCACTTCGCCACTCGGTGCGCCCGGCGACGACACCGGTGCAGATGTAGTCGACGACCAGACGGCTGCCCGGCACACAGATCTGGGCAATGTCGCCAAGCGTCGTGTCGATGGCGCCACCGGTGAGATACGGAGTGACTCCCAGCCAAACGATCAGGCTTGCGCTTTCGGGGTCGAACCCGCTCGCGAGCAATCGCTCTCGTAGCACATCCTGCTCGAAATCGCATGGCACCCAGATTATTTCGGACGCACGCGCGGTTGGTAGTAGCCGCTCGACCACGGGCCGCTTGTGGGCCTGGGTGGTGGGCGCATCGACCTCGAAGACGCGCACCGGCGCGGTGGCACGCCGCAGGCTGGTGGTGTCGAAGCCGGCGCCCAGCAGCACGAGCTGGTCGATGCCCGCCCGGATTGCAGCCTCACATGCATCGTCGGCGTAACGCACCCGCAGCGCGATGTGGGCGTGCAGTCCGCCCCACACCCAGTCGACGAGGCGAAGCGCGGCATCGGCTGAACGTGGACGAGCCAGCATGGCCCGCAACGCCGGGTGTTCGACGAAGTGTCGTGAGTACGGATCGTCGAGGAGGCGACGGCCCGGCGGCCGCAATGTCTCTGCGGCGCGTTGGGCCGCATTGAACTGGGCGGTGAAACTTGCCGTGCGGTCAAGACGCCGGTCGGCTAGATCGACCATTCAAACAACTTCCTGACGCAGCAACCATGACGGCTTCGACCCTACGGAAAGCATCGGTTCACCGGTAAGGTCCAATTCCATGCCGGATTCGTGGACCAGTGCGGTCGGCGGAACCGACCTGCACCTCGACCTGCCGCCTGGACGAGGGCGACGCTCGGCGCTCGAAGGTGCTTTGCGCCAAGCCATTCGCGACGGACGGCTCGCGCCCGGTGAACGGTTGCCGTCTTCGCGGGCACTGGCCGAGCAGCTGGGGCTCGCGCGCGGAACGGTGGTCGAGGTGTATGCGCAACTGGTGGCCGAGGGCTACCTGCGGACCCGGCCTGGCGCGGCCACCGAAGTGGCTCACGGGCGGCACGCCCCTACCCGACTCACCGCCGAACGCGCCGGCGCGCGTGCCGTTGCCGATTTTCGCCTCGGTCGTCCCGACCTCAGCATGTTTCCCCGCGCGGAGTGGCTGCGTGCGATGCGGCGAGCGCTGCAGGTCACCGCGCACGCCGAACTCGGCCCGGCAGATCCACGCGGGTCGCCACCGTTACGCGCAGTACTGGCCGGCTACCTGGGTCGAGTACGCGGAGTGCTCACGACGAGCGAACACATCGTGATCTGCAGTGGTTACACGCAGGGACTGCGGCTGGTTTGTGACGCGCTCGCGGCCGACGGCGCCCGATCGATCGCGTGCGAGAACCCCTGTCTCCCCGATCACCGCGCAATCGCGGCCGCGAGCGGACTTGCCGTCGTTCCGCTGGATGTCGACCGCCACGGTGCCCGGCCGGAAGAAATCACCCAACCTGTCGCTGCGGCAGTCCTCACCCCGGCACACCAAGCTCCGATGGGCGCGACGCTTGACGCCGGGAGGCGCACCGAATTCGCCCAGATCGCCACCACCCGCGGCGTCTATCTCGTCGAAGACGATTACGACGGGGAGTTCCGCTATGACCGGCATCCCGTCGCGCATTACAGGGACTCGCGCCTGAGCACGTCATCTATGCTGGCAGCGCCAGCAAGAGCTTGGCTCCCGGTCTGCGGCTGGGCTGGCTGGCGTTGCCCACCGAGCTCGTCGACGCGGTGATCGAAGCCAAACGTCGGGCTGATCGCGGCACCGATGTCCTGGCGCAGCTGGCATTCGCCGAGTTGATCGAATCGGGTGCTCTAGACCGACACATCCGGCGGATGCGGCGCCGCTACCGGAATCGCCGCGACGCGCTCATCGAGACCCTCGCTCGCTATGCACCCGCGGTGTCGATCCACGGAATCGCTGCCGGGCTGCACGCCGTTATCTCGCTACCGCAACACATTCCGGAGGCCGATGTGCTCGCCGTCGCGCACCGCCGCAAAGTCGCCGTCACCGGGCTGACTCCCTTCTGGCATGCACCAGGTCACCGCGAAGGGGGAATCGTCATCGGCTACGGGACACCACTGGAACACGAATACCCGACCGCCCTCGAACACCTGGGGCGGCTCATGCGCGCCGCGACCAACACCTCCGCCGGCCGCAATACGTCGATGCCGCGAGTGTGACGTGACCCCCCGCGCGAGGTTCAGTGCGGTAGCAGGCGCTTCTTCTGCTCGTTGAATTCCTCGTCGGTGAGGATGCCCGCGTCGCGCAAGGACGCCAATTCGCGTAGTTCGGCGGCGATGCTGGTGATCGGGCCGCCGGGCGGGCTCGTTGGCGATGCCGTCGGCTCACGCGATTCCTGTGGTTCAGTCGACGTCGTCGGCTCGCTTGGCTCACGCGGTTCCCCGGGCTTGGACACTGCGGCGCCGACCCGTTCCCGGCGACCGGGGACACCGGCCCCGCCGGTTCCGGCCATCGCCCGTCCGGCCATGCTCGCGACCGCCATCTGGCCGAACAGGCTGCCGACGCCGTCTCCCGAAAGTTCCGCGGCCGCACCCGCGGTCGCGGCCGGCAACGCCAGCGCGGCGGGGCGTATCTCGGGTGCCGCCGTGGCCCAGCCCTTGGGCACCGACAAGCCGCTGATCGTCTTTGCCTCTCCCATGTTGGCCGCGAACATTGAGCCCGGATTGGTAACCACCGGAAACGAGGTCGGCGGCGCCGCTGCGGTGCCCGGCCACGGCTCGATTCCCGCCCAGCCGCTGACGATGTCGTCGGTGTGGACACCGACGTAGTAACCGCCGACGTCGTAGGGAAGAGCTATGGTGCCGACAGCAAGTCCGGCCGCACCTATCTCCGGGTCGGCGAACACTCCGCTCAGGTTCGCCAGCACGGCCAGCACATCAAGGGGGCCCAGGGGCGCGGCGGGTGCGGCCGCCGGGGCCGCGAGGCTGTTCAGGGCAGTGGGCACCGCGGAAAAGGATTGCTGCACCGTCGAGACGGCGCCCTGCACCTTGCCGGCGGAGGTGTTCAACGCCTGGGCGACCGCTTTGGATTGGCCCGTCTGGCCGCCCGGGTTGGTATTGGAAGGCGGTTCGCTGAAAGGCGTGAGGGACGCCGCCGACGCCGACGAGCCCGCATAGCCGTACATCGCCCCGGCATCCTGCGCCCACATCTCGGCGTACTGCGCCTCGGTAGCCGCGATCGCCGGGGTGTTCTGTCCCAAGATGTTCGTCGCCACCAGGTTCATCAGCAGTGCGCGATTCGCCGCGATCACGGGCGGCGGCACCGTTTCCGCGAAGGCCGTCTCGTAGGCGACAGCGGCCGCCCCGGCCTGGGTGGCGGTCTGCTCGGCCTGCGCCGCAGCGGCCTGCGCCCAGGTCACGTAGGGGTAGGCCGCCGCGGCCATAGCCGCTGACGAAGGACCCAGCCACGGCCCCGCGGTGAGCGCGGTAATCACGGACTGATACGCGCTTGCCGTCGAATGCAGCTCGGCGGCCAGCGCCTCCCAGGCCGCCGCGGCGGCCAGCATCGGCCCCGAACCGGGCCCCACATACATCCGGCCAGAGTTGATCTCGGGCGGCAGTAACGCGAAGTCCATCTCGGTTCCTCCGATCGACTCAAGGCCCCCAACGGCGCGGCTTCGAAGACGGCCTACCGGCGGCGCCGTGACGAGCGGGCCAGCAAAACCGTCATATTCCTTTGAATGCGGTATGTCATGGCGATTAACGCTTGACAAACGCGGCGCCAGCCAACTGTACAAGCCTTTGCCGCGGAAACGTGAATCTGGTGCCGGGTCGGCCCGGCGATGATTTTCGGACCCGCCGGCAGTCACACCTTTCGAACGGGGCAAGTCGACAGCATCGGAAAGTAAAGGTGGATTCCATGTCCGTAGAGCACGCAACAGCCTTGCCGCCAGTGGTCGATCACGAGACCTGGCGCGCCGCGCTCGACGAACTGCGGAAACGAGAAAAGGCGGTCACGCGCGAACTGGACGCGATCGCCGCGCAGCGGCGCCGGCTGCCGATGGTCGAGCTGCCCGACTACACCCTGATCGGTCCCGACGGACCCATCCGTCTGGTCGACGTCTTCGACGGCCGCTCGCAGCTCATCGTCTACCACCACATGTGGACCGACGGCGCGGAGTGGCAGTGCGGCGGCTGCACGGGCTTCACCTCGCAGTTCACCCGCCTGGAGTTCCTCGACAACTACGACGCCCGCTTCGTCATCGTCACCAACGGCCCGATCGAAGAGGCCCTTGCCTACCGGCGCAAGGTCGGCAACCGGATGCAGTGGTATTCGTCGTCGCAAAGCCCGTTCTCCGCCGACATGGACGCGCCGCCCGGTGGAGGTTTTGCGGTCAACGTGTTCCTGCGCGACGGCGACACGGTGTACCGCACATGGCATACGACGGGGCGCGGCACCGAGCAGCTCAGTCACTCGTTCGGGCTCATCGACATACTGCCGTGGGGTCGCCAGGAGGAATGGCAGGATTCGCCCGAAGGGTGGCCATCGCGGCCGACATACTCGGGATGGCTCGATTCGCCCGACATCGCCGCCGCCTACGGCCCCACGGACAAGTAGGACAACGCATGACCGCGTGCAGAGAACGTTACGTCGCAACACGCACCATCGCCGCCACGCCGCAAGCGATTTTCGCCCTCCTCGCCGATCCCTCCCGTCACCGGTGCACCGAGCCTGGCGACTGGGTTCGCGATGCGGTGGACACCGCGCCGATCACCGGCGCCGGACAGGTTTTCGCGATGAACATGCATTTCGCCCCTGCCGGCGGTGACTACGTCACATACAACCTGGTCAACGTGTTCGAGGAGAACCGTGCCGTCGGCTGGATGCCCGGGGTGCTTGACGACGCAGGTAAGCCCTCTCCGGGCGGCTGGTTCTGGCGCTACGACCTCGCTCCCAACGGGACCGGCACCGATGTCACCCTCACCTACGACTGGACGGCTACGCCGCAGGAGTTCCGCGACAGGATCGGTCAGCTGCCCCCATTCCCGGAGGATTACCTGGCGGCGTCGCTCTTGGCTCTGGAGCGGTCGCTTATCTCTTCGTCATGAACGGCGATTGCTGAGCGTTCGCTTATCGCATCGCGCCGGCTCGTCTGTCGGAAGGCTGGCTCGCCGTGAGATCCCGAGTCGCCGGGCCTTCCAACAGCGTGCCGTCCGGCGCGAACCGCGACCCGTGCAATGGGCATTCCCAGGCCTTGTCCGCGTCGTTCCAGTTCACGATCCCGCCCAGGTGCGGGCACACCGGTGACACACGATGCTCGGTGCCGTCGACCCGGCATCTGGCTTCCAGGTGCCACGGCGGTCCGCTCACCACGCCACCCTCGTCCTGCTGCGGGCTGCGCCGGCCGGTGCGAATAGCCGGGGTGATCCAGCCTTTGGTCAGGTTGAACCCGACCTCGAGGTTGGCCTGCACCGCCGTTGGGATACCCGACAACTCGTGCGGGCTCCAACTTGCGAACGCGCGGGACCAGTCCATGCGCCCGCCCACGATGCGGCTGGACAGCGCTAGCGCCGCGGCGGCGCCGTTGGTCATGCCCCACTTGTTGAATCCCGTTGCCACGAAGATGCTTTCGTTGCCCGGCAGGATCGGTCCGACATAGGGCAGCTGGTCGATCGGGGTGTAGTCCTGGGCCGACCAAAAGTGGGTCTGCATTGCCCCGGGGTAGTGCTTGCGCGCCCACGACGCCAGCTCATCGAGCGCCTTGGACGGGCTTTTCTCGCGGCCAACGGTGTGGCCGGCGCCGCCGACAAGCAGTCGCTCACCATCGCCGAACGGCGCGTAACGCACCGAGCGGGTCGGCGAGTCGGTGGAGATCATCATCGGTCTGGTGATGCTGCCTTCGGGCACCTTGAAGGCGAAGCAGTACGAGCGGCTGGGCTTCACGCGGGCGAAATAGCCGCCCCGGTCGAGGATCGGGATACCAGTGGCCAGGACGATCTGCGACGCTTCGATCTCGATCTCTTGCCGGGGAGGTGTATTGACTTGCGCGCGAAGAGTTTTCCCCTTACTGGACACCCGCCGCACCCGGGTGTGCTCGACCAGCCGTCCGCCCCGCTTGAGCAACTCGACGACCAAAGAGTCCAGGAAAGGCATCGGGTCGAACTGCGCTTGGTCGGGCAGCCTCACCCCGCCGTGGTAAGGGAATGGCACGTCGGCATCATCTTCCCAGGTGACCGGCAGGCCGACGGCTTGGCACGCAGCCAGTTCGGCCCGCGCCGACAACACGCCCTTGCGCGACTGTGCGTAGGTGTAGGCATCCTCGCGCTGCACCGCCACGCCGTGGGTCTCGCAGTGGTCGAGCACCCACTGTTGACCCTCGCGATTCCCCTCCACGTAGGCGCGGGCTGTGCCGGTGCCGTGTCTGGGCAGGATCTTCGACATATGGCTGCCCTGCAGCAAGCTGATCTTCGCGGTGGTGTTCCCGGTGGCGCAGGCACCAACGGTGCGCGCCTCCAGCACCAGAACGTCCTTGCCCGCCCGCGCCAGCAACACCGCAGTAATCAGCCCGGTGATTCCGGCGCCGACGACGATGACCTGGGCGGATTGAGGTTGTTCGTCGGTCTGGTCTGCGGTCCAAGCTGGTTCGGGTCGATCGGCAAGCCATAGAGAAGTCACAGCGGGCTAGTACCCCGGCGGGCCACCGGGAAACGTGACCGGTAACCAGCTACGCCCGCTCACGCCCGCCTCAACTGCGCTTTCGCCTCTTTCAACGACTCCGCGGCGGCGCGACTGCTCTGTCGTGCTTTGTCGTAGCGGTGTTCGGCGCCTTTCAGTTCGCGCTCGGCATTTCGCAGGCTCGCCAGTGCGTCGTCCCGGCGTCGCTGAGCGGCAGTGCATTCGGCTTCCCGCTCGGACAGTTCGTCGTCCGCGTGCGCCTTGGCGCGCTCGGCGGCGGCTACGGCATCTCTAAGCTTTTGCAGCTGCCGTTCCGCTGCCTCTGCCTTGCGGTCGCGCGGCGGCTCGCCCCGTTTCGGTCGGGGCGGCCTGGCCGGGGCAGTCGCCTTCGGTGTCGTCGTACCTTCGCGAACGGATTTCGCCACCGGCACCGCATCGCCGAACGTGCCGAAGCCCGACCACCGCTCGGGTTTGCTCAATCGGCCAAGGCGCTCCCTGACGTCGGGGTCAGCGATCGCGGCCTGCAGTGTGCCGGTCAGGTCGTCACGCAGCGCAGCCGAGGGGCTTTTCATGCCGGCCTCCTCGAGAGCGGCCCGAGCGAGCTCGTTGATCAGCCGGTGCTGCTCGGCGGACAGGTCCCGAATCGCATCGCCGTCCATCGACGCGTGCGCCGCGCGCAATCGATCGCCGAGGTCGGTAAGCCGCTCTTTGGTGTCCTTGCGTTGCAGCGCCAGCCGGTTGACTACCCAGGCCGCCGTGGTGGGCTTGCGCGCCGCAGAGATCCGTTGCGCGGCCTCTGCATCACCGCGACCCCTGGCCGCGGCGGCCAACTCGGTGCGCCGTGCCGTGAAAGCATCCGGCGGTTCCGAATACAGACTGTCGAGTTCGTCGTCGGCCATGACGCCATGATCGCGCGCTCACCCCTGCCTTGGTGTGAGGAACGGCTCGGTTTCGGCGCGAACGTCCCCGGCTATTTGAAGCGGCGAATTCAAGGGATGACCGCAACACCTGAGTGAAGGGGTGTTGTGTCATGGGTCGGGTTCAGGTTTCTGAGTCGG
>NZ_LZIJ01000054.1 GCF_001667115.1 Mycobacterium sp. 852002-51163_SCH5372311
CGTGGTCATGGTGGCGATACCGGCTAGCCACAGGGCGGCCACAACGAGGCTGGTGTGAAGAGGAAGCCGCAGAATATGGCTGGCTTCGCGTGGCGTGGGTGGGCGCCGCTGAGTGATCCAGCTGGTGCTGCGGCGGCGGAGCATAGTCAGGGCGAACGCTCCGCAGGCTAGCGTAGCGGTGACGATCGCGACGAGAATCATGACTAGGGTCCAAACTGGTGGTCCGATTCGTTCTGGGGCCCCGCTAAGCACGATGAGGGCAATCACGATCACCCCGCCGGCCAAGTTTGAGCCCAGGGTCAGGGCGGGCAGTCCCCACACAGATGTGAGCAGTCCACTCCCGGAAGTGCTTGTCTGCGAAGCGTTCTTGTCGGGCGAGGGACGAATGGGGCGCGGGGTTACGGCGGTGTAGTCGGCCGGCTCGGTGAAGTCACCGAGGGGGCTCGGGATGCCGGCGTAAGTCACAGTCCGCCTCCACCGCTATCAAACGAGTGCGGGCCAGCAAGCACTAGCATCACCGGCTGCGGTTCCGCGCCTGGCATTGGTGTAGTCACTTGGGGTCTTTGAAGGTTTGAGTGTGCCAGCGGCCGGACGTCGGTACCCCTTGGTCGTACGCTATCGGGACGCCGTCTTTGTCGGTGTGCGCATCCGGCGGCCCGTGTCGGCCGGAAACTAAGGGGTCCGAACAGGTTTCAGAAGATACTTGGTTCGTGCGACGGCGCGCGGGTGCCCACACCGCCACGACGAGGGCACCGACCAGGGTAATGATCGATAAGACCACGCCAGCCTGCCCGTAACCGTGAATGAACGCGGACTTGGCGACGTGCGGCAGTTGGCCTCCTGTCGGGCCCGACTGGTCCGCGGCCTTCAGCGCGGCGGCCAGCGAGTCGGAGACCAGTTGGCGCACCGGGGGAGGCAGACGCGCCGTGGCGAGCTCGATGCGGCTGGTGTAACCGGCGGCGAGCACGCTGCCCGCAATGGCAATGCCAATGGCCGCGCCGACTTCTCGTGCGGCGTCGTTGACCGCGGCGGCCACCCCGTGTTTCTCCGCCGGCGTGGCGGCGACTATCGCGGCGGTTGCGGGAGCCATACACAGGCCCAGCCCTGTTCCCATGGCCAGCAGCGCCCAGAGGAACTCGGTGTAGCTGGAGTCGACATCGAGGCGGCTGGCCAAGGACAACCCGGCAGCGATCGCCAGCAGGCCCGACACAGTCAGCATACGCAGGCCCAACTGCTCAGCCAGCCACGGCGCAACCAGCGAAATGCCCACGATCGGAACGATGACCGGACCCAGCGCCAGCGCCGAGCCCAACGGCTCGTAGCCGACGACGAGTTGCAGGTACTGAATCAGCAGGTAAAACACTCCGAACAGCACCAAGAATTGCAAGGTGATCGCCCATGTGCCGCTGCCGAAGCCACGATCGGCGAACAACCGTAAGTCCAGCAACGGATGCTTACGGCGCAGTTCGACGACCACGAAGGCCACCGATGCCGCCGCACCCCCGACGAATAGGCTCAGCACCACCGGGTCGGTCCAGCCGCGCTGCGGCGCTTCTATCAGCCCGATGACGAACAGACCGATAGCGACCGCGACCACCGCTCCGCCCAGGTAATCCATTGCAGGATGGGCGTACTCACGCGACTTAGGCAGGGTCAGGGCGGCGATGAACAACACCAATCCGGCGGCGGTCAACCCGACGAAGACCGACTTCCACGACCAGTGCTGCAGCAACAACCCTGAGCACAGAATGCCCAGAATCCCGCCGGATCCGGCCACACCCGCCCAGATCGCGACGGCGCGGTTGCGGTGTCTGTCTTCGAACTCGGCGGTCATGATCGACAGGGTCGAGGGCATCACAAACGCCGCCCCGACACCGGCGACAGCGCGCGCGGCGATCAGCCAGACCGGATCCTGGATGAATAGTGGCACCACCGACGCGGTGGAGAACAACAGCAACCCCCCGATGAGCACTTCGCGGCGGCCGTATCGGTCACCGACCGCGCCCGCGGGCAACACCAGACAGGCCACCGCCAGCGTGTAGGCGTCGACGATCCATGTCAGCTGGATCTGGGTGGCGCCGGTGTCGGTGGCGATGTCAGACAGGGAGGTGTACAGGGCGGCCATTGAGCCGATGACCAGCGCCACCGCCAGGCAGGACACCGCCAACGTCCACTGCTGGCCCCGAGACATCGTCAGCACCGGCCGGATCGGATTGACGGAAGTCATCGCACCTCACTTTGGAAGCTTACGGTACGGTTGGTATCGCTACGATACTACTAGTACCCTAACTCGATCTATATCAATCAAAGGGGAGCGGCATGAAGCGTCACCTTGGCGAGGTGATGTGCGGTGGTTGATGCGGCCAGTGAATATCCGCTCGACGATGGTGATGACTTCGATTCCGCCGGTGAATCGCGATGCTGACGACCTGCGTGGGGGCCGAGCCTGGAATGAGGTGCTAGTGAAGGATGCAGACGGTCAGCCGTAGAACGATTAGGCCGGTCCAGTGCCTCTGATGCGGTGGGCCAGCAGGAAGTTTTCGATAGTGCGGTCCCGGTCTCTCGAGTGAGCGCTTTCATGCCGGCAAAACGATCGGCCCGACAAGTTGAATGCTTGCCAGAGTGACGTCGAACTCGTCGAGTCCGGCGCGGGTCTCCGGGCCTGCCAACAGCTCGTCAAAGGGTTGCCGGTACTGCTCGACGACGCGGGCGCTAAGACCAGTGACTCGGCTACCCCGCCGCTGACGGGCTGGTCGCTCGTTGGGCGCCATCGGCATCGAAGAGTTCCTTGGCCCAGTGTTCGAGGACTTCGGTGCTGTCCCAGTCATCGGGGTGGAACCCGGGGCGGTTGTAGGACATGAAGCGTTGCCGCGCACCCCGGCTGAACAACGGAGAACGGCGCAGGTTACCTAGGCTGCCCAACAGCCGCAACGGGTTGTAGGCCGCCCGGTCGCCCGCCAGCGACCCGGCCGTCTGGATGATCACTTCAGTGAAGAAGATCAGCGAGGCAATCCTCATTGCGCGGACTCTGGTGCGCTCGGTTCCGCCGACGGCTCGGAAGACGTCGAAGGCGACGGCCTTGTGCTCTGACTCTTCGAAAGCATGCCAGAGCAAAATTGGACGAACTTCGGTGTCGCCGATCAGCTTCTGGGCGTCCTCACTGGTCAGGATGATCTCGGCGAGGGTGGCCGTATAGTGCTCGAAAGCCGCCGTGACGGCAAGACGCATCTTCGGGGAGAACCGCTTCTCCAGCACGTTGATTAACCACTGAATGTGCCGCTCGATCCTTTCGGTCGGGTAGCCCATAGCCTGCAATCGCTCGTTGAGCAGCCGATGCTGGTACCGGTGGGTAGCCTCCTGCGCTATGAATCCCTTGATCGCCGCCTGGAGTTCGGGATCGCTGACTTGGTCACGATAGGTCCGTACGGACCGGATGAAGAAGTCCTCACCCTCCGGGAAGGTCGCGGACAGCATCGAAATGAAATGGCTCATCACCAAGTCACCGTCGACGAAATGCTGGCGTCGGGTACCGGAAGGCAACGCGAAGCGGACCCGTCGGGCCTTCAGCGGAACCCGCGATGCTGCCCGGGCAGGCGACTCACTGGTCATGGTCAACTCCCCGCTTCGAGTGACTCGCACCATCTGACTTTCAGATGTCATGAAAGACTTGGGATTACGGTTCCCACCGTCCCCGGCGGTCCAGAGCGATGGGAAGCCCATCGACAGGGATCGGGAGTGACGTGTTGTCCCACCGAACGGTGTACTCAGGGCCGACGCTCCACGTGTAGGTGCGCAACATCTGGTGCAGGATCGCTTTGACCTCGAGGGTGCCGAAGTGCATTCCGATGCACTTGTGCGCACCTGCCCCGAAGGGAATCCAGGCAAAGCGGTGAGCCTGGTCTTCGCGCCGGGGAGTGTCGAACCGGGAAGGATCGAAGCGATCCGGATCGCTCCATATATCTGTCACGAAATGATTGACCGCGGGGGTAATAGCCACGAGCGTGTCGACGGGAATGTAGTGGCCCGCAATGGCGGTGTCCTCGATTGTTTTGCGCATCACCAGAGGGACCGGCGCGACGAGTCGCAGCGACTCCTTAATGATCAGGTCGAGGGTGGTGAGCCCCTCCAGGTCCACGATGTCCGGGGTGCAATCGCCGAGGGCATCGGATTCGGCCCGCGCCCGATCCTGCCAGTCTGGGTGCTTGGCCAGGTAGTAGGCGACCGCCGTGGTGGTGATCGTCGAGGTGTCATGCGCAGCCATCATCAGAAAGATCATGTGGTTGATGACATCGGCGTCGGAGAACTGTGCACCATCTTCGGCTCTGGCATTGCACAGCGCGGCAAACAGGTCATCGCTGTGCCCGGCGCGAGCTGAGGGCAAGTGGCGAGCAAAATAATTCTCGAGTACACCCCGGCCCCGGATCCCGGCACGCCATCGGGTGCCCGGCAGCGGAGCCCGGACGATCGCGCTGGCAGCCCGGACGGTGGCGATGAAAGCGCGGTTGATCGCGTCGCGGTCGTCATTGCCGCGGCCACCCATGAATACCTCGGTGGCGATATCGAGGGTCAGCTTCTTGAGTAGCGGATATACGCGAGTGGACGAGCCGGATGGCCAGGTGGGCAGGGTTGCCCGTACGCACGGGGCGACCTGCTTGACGTATCCGGCGAGGCGGGGACGGGTGAAAGCCGCCTGCATGATGCGCCGGTGCATCCGGTGCTCATCGAAGCTCATTAGCATCAGGCCGCGGTGAAAGAACGCGTCGATGAAGAAGCTCCAGCCGTCTTGGGAGAATGCTTTGGCGTTGCTGGTGAAAGCCTCCTGAGTGGCGTCGGGCCCAGCGATCACCACCATTTTGGTGCCGAATGCTCCAATCCATGACACGGGTCCAAGCCGTTCGTATCGTTCTCGCCCGAAATCTGTCCCGAACCGGATGTAGTCGAGGGTGTGCCCGAGTAGGGGCAATCCGGCGTCGCCTGGCACTGCCTTGAGTCCGGTGCCAGCCGGCGGCGCAGCGAGGTCCCGAACCGGCCATCGTCGGCTCAAGTCACGAAGTCCGTCGTCGACGCGCTTTGGCGCGGGTAGCAAGATCACCGTCGAAAAGCGTTCCCTGGCTTTGTCAACGGGCGCGTGCAGCAAATCGGTCATGGTGTACTCCGTTCCCGAATGTGGCCGGAAAGGGGTTACAACCCAGTGTTTACAATGTAATAAGAGTTGTCAACATCTAAACAATCATGCTTCTTATGTCAACGACTGCCTGGTGCTGCAGATCCGAGTCCGAGGTAGCGAAGCGCAACTCGCGAGATCCGCTGACCCGTCGCTGTGGCGTCAGCGGCGGGTAGCACCAAGTGACTCACCGTCAACCGGACCATCGCATCGACGACATCGGCTACGTCATCGGCGTCGAGGCTCGGGACGTGCTCGGTGAACCACGTCACCAGCGCTGCCGAAGACAGCTCGAGAAGCGATGCCGATGTCGGCAACAGCGGCAGTACGCCGGTGCTGGGTGAATCCGGCTCAGCTTCGGCGCTCTGATTAGAAGTGAGCACCGCTCTCAGAAGCGGGCTGGACTCGGCCTCGTCCAGCGTGTACCGCACGGCGGCGGTGATACCACCGGCAATATCGGCGCCGTACTGATCCAGGATGGCACGGATACCGTCTAGGAACCGCTCTCCCTCTCGGAGGATCAGCGCGTCGCCGAGTCCCTTTTTGTCGGCGAACTCCTTATACAGCGTCGGACGGGACACGCCGACGAGCTGGGCAACTTCACTCATCCGTACCCGCTCCCAACCCTTCTCGATTGTCAGGGCGCGCGCAGTAGTCAAGACTTGCTCGCGCATGTGGCGGCGGAAAGACACGCGAATCGACTCGCCCGGCATGGTCAGCAGGATAAACGGGCTGCTCCGATTGGTCACACATCGGAGAGTCGGGGCCGATACGGTCACGTCGCGCGGTCGAGGAAGTCGGTTACGGCCCCAGTAAAGGCGTCGTTGTCATCGCCGGCGAGCATGTGCCCAGTGCCGGACACATCGACGGTCTCGGCGTGCGGGACGAGGTCCTGGAACTCCGCAACTGTCCGAGGTGAGACAACGTCAGAGAGGGCGCCCCGCACGAGAAGTGTTGGGGCGGTGATGCGTTGGGCCCCGTCAAGGAGCAACTGACCGATGGCCTCGAACTGCTCCGCGCCCCTTGCCGGATCAAGGGAAAGTGAGTCGAAGTTAGAGGTGATAAACGCGGGGTCCCATCGCCAGACCCACCGGCCGTCGCTGCGCCGTTGCAGCACCTTGTGAAGTCCGTCAAGGTTGTCGGGCCGGGAACGATGCGGGTTGTACGCGGCGATCACGTCGGCGGCATCCTCGAGCGAGGCGAACCCGTCGGGATGGGCCGCCATGAACGACACGACGCGACGCGCTCCGTCGAATTCCATTCGCGGAGTGATATCGACCAGGACCACGGCTGCCCACAGGCTGGGCGGTGCGAACAGGTGCGTGGCCAGGATCGTCATCCCTCCCAACGACGCGCCCACGACGGCGGCAGGGCGATCGTCGGCGAATCGCTCTCGTACCACAATCAGATCCGACGCGAGGCGCTCGACGTCGTATTGGCCGGTCGGTTCCCAGTCGCTATCGCCGTGGCCACGCGTGTCGTAGGCGACAACGCTATAGCCGCGAGCATGTAGCCGGCGGGCCGAGGCGGCCCAGGCGTGGCGGTTCTGACCGCCGCCGTGCAGAAGTAACACCACCGGCCGGTCAGATTCGCGCGTGTAGCAGTCGGCGGCGAGGGTGATACCGCCACTGGTGGGGATGCGCTCATGGGTTAGCGTCATGCGCCGTCACCTATCGCGACAGGTTCGGTGAGACTCGACCAACCGCGGAAAGACCTTCCCATGGCCTTTGTGCTCACGATGCACCTTCCTTGGGGCCAACGATTGTGACGGTGCCTTGGGCAGCGCAGACAAGCTTGCTCCAGTTAGTGATGTCGATGCGCGCGACGCCGCTACGCTTGCCCAGTGAGACGATGTCGCCCACGGCGACGCACACGCCACTAGATACCGGCCGCAACAGGTTCAGCTTGAACTCCGTTGTCGCGACCCATGACCCGGCTGGGATAACGGGATAGAAAAGAACGCCCAGGGTGTGGTCGACCATCGCCGACAGGCACCCTCCGTGGAGGTTGCCGAAGGGTGTCAGGAGGTCTTCTCGCGCGTCCATTTCGACGACCAGTCGTCCCGCGCTCAGCTTGGTGTGGCGGAAGCCAAGATAGTTCGAGACTCCACCCGCTGTCGCCGCTGCGCCGAGCATCTCCTCGGCGATCCGTTCGTCGAACTGGGCGAATTCCATCGCTACTCCGGTTCACTAGCGAGTGAGTTATGGTACTTAAAGTAGCGTAGCGAAACCGTCCGTGCTGGAGGTGTTTGCGTGGCGGTTGTGCCAATGACGGCCGCGTCAGTCGTCTGATCGAGGGGTGCTGCGGATTTGACTGAACCGCAACGATTACCGTCGCACACACCGACCTGCATGGGTTGCGGGCCGGAGAACCCCAGCGGGCTGCGGTTGGCGGTTTATCGCCTTCAAGAGGAGGTGTATGCCGATGTGCGTTCGATGAGCGGCATATCGGCGCGCCGGGCTTGGCCCATGGCGGCGCAATCGCCGCGGCATGCGACGACCTGCTTGGCTTCACCCTCTGGATCGCGGGCACCCCCGCGGTCACACGTAATCTTGCCGTCGAGTACCAGGTGCCTGTTCGGCTTCATCAGCCTCACCGCATTAGCGCACGCATCACTGCTCGGCGTGGTCGCGCTTTACACGTCAGCGGCACCGGCGTTGGTCGCGACGGGCTCACGCGATTTACCGCCACAGCCGTCTTCGCTGTCGTCGACATCGACCATTTCGCTGCCCACGGAGAAATCTCCGGCTTCGATGACTTGCTTGGTGATCTCGCTCGGTACGTCGGGCCGGGAACTGGTCGAAGCTCGGAAGAGGTGTCGTGATGCGACTCTCGGCTGACGGCGAGGTTGTACGGCCCTGTGCCGGTGTAGGTTTCGTGACGGAGATCGAGGAGCGTGCCGCGATTCTTGATGCTGCACGCGCGCTGGCCATCTCGGGAGGCTTCAGGGCTGTCAATTTGCGGGCGGTCGCCAAGCGGGCCGGCCTCACTCTCGGACCGGTGTGCCAGCATTTCAGGTCGAAGACCGACGTGCTGGTGAGTGTGCTCGTGCGTGAGTTCGAGCGCGTCGATGACGAACGCGATTGGAGCGCCTGCGCCGCGTCCCCAGTGGATCGCCTGGAATCGTTGTCAGCGCGACTTCACGACGAGTGGCAGCAGAACGCGCGGCTCACTGAGGCCACCGTTCGCGGCTTCGTAGTTGCCCACAACGACGAAGCCTTGACAGCCCAGCACGCGGTCGACGTCGTTGAAAGCATGTTGGCACGCGCTATCGCTGGGACGATGCCGGGGGCTTATGAGCGACAGGTTGCTGGGCTAATCACTGACATCTGGCTAGCCAACCTCATGGACTTCGTCGGCGGGCGCACGGTGGCGGCGGAGGCGCGAGATTGCATTAATCGAGCTGTGCGACGCCTCCTGGGCGTATGAGCGACTGCCACTGGAGCGCCTGTGATACGGGGCTGGTAGTTGGCCTTGAGGATTACTACGAGTTGGTGATTTCTCGGCCGATGCGACTCAGGGGAGATGTTCATCGAGCTCAATCCACGTCGCGCGCACCGTGCCCGTATTGCGGGTCCGGTGTCCACTGGCGGCTCTATGTTGTGCTTTGCCCTCGATTGGTGCTGTTAGCGAAGGCTTTTCGCTGCGGCCACCAACTGGCTTCGCGGAGTAGAGTGGCGATCGCGGGAACTGTGAGCGTGCGAACAACGAAGGTGTCGAGTAGTAGTCCGCAGCCGATGATGAATCCGGCTTGGATCATGATGGCGATAGAGCCGACCATGAGCCCGAACATGCTCGCCGCAAAGATGATTCCTGCCGAAGTGATGACCGAGCCGGTGTTTGCGACCGTCCGTAGTACGCCGACGCGGATGTTGCGGGCCGATTCTTCGCGCAGTCGGGAGATGAGCAGCATGTTGTAGTCGGCGCCAACCGCTACAAGGATGATAAATGCGAGAAGTGGTACGGGCCAGGCGATTTCCTTGCCGAGGGCGTATTGAAAGATGAGTGTTCCGATGCCCAATGCCGCGCCGTAGTTGAGCACTACGGTCCCCAGGAGGTACAGCGGTGCCACCAGGGCGCGCAGTAGTGCGACCAGAATCAGACCGACGATGATGAGGGTGGCAATGGAAAGCTGGTGGAAGTCGGCCGAGAGTAGGTGCTGGATATCGGAGTTGACGGCGGGAAATCCTGCCATTGACACGGTGACGTTGGCCAGAGAGGTATTGGGCCGGGCGGCATTAGCGACATCGGTGATTCTGTGGGCGAGGTTCATCGCGTCGCCGCTGTAGGGATCGTAGCTGGATTCGATGGCGAAACGTGCGGTCTTCCCGTCGGCGGACAGGAAATGTTTCGCGACGTCAGCGAATTGGCGGTTGTCGAAGGCACTGCTGGGAAGGTAGAAGCCGCTGGCGTTGTCTGACCCGGCGCTGGCCCGGGCGGCATTTTGCAGCTGGGTGGCAATCTGACTCATGCCGGACAGCATCTCGATGTTGCTATCGGCAAGGGCGTGGACGCCGGTGGCCAAGGCTTGGGCGCCAGAGGCTAATTGGCTGATACCGCTTTGGAGGCGGCGGATATTGCCGGCCAGGTCACCAGGGTCCCCGAGCGCGCCGAACGCCTTGCTCAGCGAGGTGATGGTGTTCTGCATGTCGGCCAAGGTGCCAGCGGTCGTATCGCTGCCCGGCTGATACAGGTCGCCGAGGTTGGCGAGCTGGCCGAAGAATCCGCGGTCGCGCAAGTTCACCAAAATCTGCACGTGGTCGCGAATCTGCGCGCACTCGGGTGTGGCGGCGCACCAGGGGGAGGTACTGAGCGCGCCCATGAGAGGGTCAATCGCGGCGATGGCGTTCTGGGCTTGTTCGGCTTGCTGACGCAGGCCCGGTCCTGATCGTATGGCCTCGTCGACTGCGGGCACGGTAGCCGACAACTGCTGCAGCAGTGGCCGGAACCGCTGGGTTAGCACGCCCTTGGACTGGGCCTGCGTGAGGATTCCGGTCAGGGGTGTCAACGCTGTGCGCAGGGTTGTGTCAAGTTTGGCCAGACCGCCGGCGAGTTGGTCGGCGCCGTCGGTGAGTTTGGCCAGGTCCTGCTTGCGGGCGTTTCCGTCGGCGACCGCGCTGGCCATCTTGTCGCCGATCTGGCCGTTTTGCCAGGAAAGTTGAGCCTGGTCCAGCCGTGTGCCGGCAGGGCGGGTGACGCCGAAGACTTTGATCACACCCGGTAGTTGCGACACCCGCGACGCAATTTCGTCCAGGTCGGCCAAGCCCTTACCGGTGCGCATATCGCTGGGCGATTCAACGACCAAGAATTCGGTGATGACCACATCCTTGCGAAAATGCCTGTCCAGCAGCTGATAACCCTCGTTGCTGTCAGAAGTGCTCAGTTGTCCCTGGCGGTCGTCGTAGCTGACACGCATGGTCAGCGCCACGGCCCCAAGCGCTAGCACCAAAACCAGGCTAGCCACCAACAGTGGTACCGGTCGGCGGACAACGGCCACCGCAATCCAGTTCCAGTAGCGGCGGGTGCGATCAGCCTTCGGCTCCCCGATGCCGCGCTTTGCGGCCAGCGCCAACACCGGGGGTAAGAGAGTCACTGTCGCCGCAAATCCTACGAAAACAGCGATGGCGCACGCTGGTCCCAGGGCCGCGAATACGCTCAGTTTCGCGAACACCATGGCCAAAAACGCAAACGCGACGGTGGCGGCCGAGGCCAGGATCACGCGCCCGATAGTGGCGGTTGCGTTGACGACGGCGAGATCCGCGGGTACCTGTTGTCGCCGCTGCTCGTGGTAGCGGCTGATCAGAAATACCGAATAGTCGGTGCCCGCGCCCAGCAAGATTGCCATCATAAACGCGATCGTGAACTGCGACACCGGCATTCCTGATTCGCCGAGTGCCGATAGCACTCCACGCCCGACCGCCAGGCTCACTCCAATGACTAGCAGCGGCAACAATGCCGTAAATACTGACCGATATACCAGGAGCAAGATCAGCGCGATCAGACCCGCGGTCGCAGCCGAGATGACCACCAAATCTTTTTCGGCTGAAGCGATCTGATCGCTGAAGGTAGCCGGGGGTCCGGTGACGCGGACGGTGGTGTTCGAGCCGGCGAAGCAATCAGCGGCGATGGTACGTACGGCGTGAACGGATTCGGCGGCGTTGGGATCGCCGAGCGTTCCGACCACGCCGACCGGCAGATACCAGGCTTTGCCATCTTGGCTAACCGCCTGGCCGGCAGTAACCGGGTCGGCCAACAAGTCCTGCACCAGGCGCACGTGGTTGGAGTCGGCACGCAACCGCGAAATCATCGTGTCGTAGCGCTGCCGGATCGGCGGAGTTAACCCAGTCGGATCCTCCATCGCCACAAATATTGTCGTCTTGGCCCCCTGCTCCCCAAAGGCCGCGCCCGTGCGATCAACCGTCTGCAGCGAGGGCGTATGACGCGGGATCAGGTTCACCGACTGTTGTTTGACAATCGTTTCCAGCTGCGGAAACAGCAATGCGAGGGCGCCGGCCATGCCGAGCCAGATCGCGATCACCAGGACCTTATGCCGAAGGGTGAAATTGGCCACGCCAGCTAATCGAGCGCTGTAGGCGCCCTCGGCGCCCGCGACCCTAGGACGCCGCTTTCGAGCCGGGCGCCTCGCAGTCGACACACCCGAGAAATCCCGCCCGCTGGAGGCCATCCCCGCCCCTGTTAGCTCAAAGACACCAATCGTATCGCACCGGTACTATTAGTACCCTTCTGCGCGATCGGCGAAACTGCCAGTGCGCGCAACACGCGATCGCTGTCGCGGTCTTATGAACGGCGTAGGCGATATGCCAGCCGTGTGGCCATCCTGGTCGGCTCGTGCACGTGGTCGTGCATTTCCCGGTTCATCAGGTCCTCGTCCAAGTATGACGAGGAGCGAGCGGGGTAGTGACGTGGGCGCACGCGGTCCCCGTCCATCGGCGGCTCTCGGTGTATGCGCGTTTGGATGCTACGTCGGACGCGGGTGAAGTCGTGGGCCGCGCGCGTCCATAGGTGAGTCTTGGTCAACCCAAGCGGCAAATTCATCGCAGGCCACCATCCTCTGTCTGCGCGCTGGCCGGCGATGCAAGCCGGGAATGTTGGTGCGTAAGCCGCGCGAACTCCCCTGTGGTGGCCGCACTGCGGACCTGCACCGGGGATCCTTTGACCGACGATGTGTTCACGATGATGCCTCCTTCGGCGCTCTCCCCGTGATAAGGGTACTGTCAGTATCGCTACGATACTAACAGTATCCCTGATTGCTTGCGAGCGGTGCACGCGGTGGGCGCGGGCGAGATTGCTCCCGGCGATGCAACCGGGGGGTTTACGGTGAATAAGTGGAACGCGACGCCGTTGACTTGCCGGTCGAAGACGACGATGACGTTGACCCGCGCCGGCTGCGCTCGCGGACCCGGCTATTGGATGCAGCCACCAAGCTTCTCAGCGCGGGCGGGATTGAGGCCGTCACGATCGACGCGGTCACCAAAGCCTCCAAAGTCGCGCGTACCACGCTGTATCGCCACTTCAGCAGTTCGACGCAACTGCTTGCGGCCACGTTTGAGCGATTGTTGCCTCAAGTGACACCCGCCGCGGAGACAGGATCGTTGCGGGATCAACTCGTTGAGCTGTTGAGCCGGCAAGCCACGCTGTTTCAGGAGGCGCCGCTGCATGCCACCACTTTGGCCTGGGTCGCGCTTGGCCCGACACCAGAAGGCGCGCAGGAGTCCGGGGATCGGCATACGCTGCGCACGCGGATCATCGACCACTATCGCCAGCCGTTCGACACCCTTTTGCAAAGTTCAGAAGCCCGTGCTGAACTCGACGATTTCGACTCGGAGCTGTTCCTGTGTCAGCTGGTGGGGCCAGTGGCGTTCGCGCGTCTGACCGGGTTGCGGGCGATCGAGCGTCACGACTGCGAGCGCATCGTCGATGGCGTTCTCGCTGCATATCGTCGTCACCCCGACTAGCCCGTAGCGGCGTACCCCCGACGGACCACCCGTCCGCGGTAGCCGGTCCGGCCAGCCTGCGCGGCGCAGCTAATTGGGGGCCCAGGAGATCGGTAATGACACATAGCCTCGGATCGGGCCGGAACGCAGCCGCCGCGCGCTTACCAGGTCGACCTCCCAGTCGGGCATGCGGCTAAGCAATGCGCGCAGCGCGATCCGGGCCTCCATCCGCGCTAACGACGCGCCGAGGCAGAAGTGAACGCCGCGGCCGAACGCGACCTGATGTTCGGGTTTGCGTCCGATATCGAATGTGTCGGGATCGGGAAAGACGCGCTCGTCGCGGTTCGCCGAGCCGAAAAGCAGCAGCACCGAGTCGCCGGCAGACATCGTGGCGCCATACAACGTGACGTCGCGTGTCAGGGTTCGTGAAAGTCCTTGCACGGGTGAGTCATAGCGCAGCAACTCTTCAACCGCGGGACCGAGCAAGCTGTCGTCCCCGGCCATGCGGCGGCGGACGTCGGGATGCTCCGCGAGTACTACGGCGGCGTTGCCGAGCAGATTGGACGTGGTCTCGTGGCCGGCGATCAGCAACAACAGACAAAACCCCAGGACGTCATCATCGCTGAGACGCTTCCCCTCGATCTCGGCGCACACCAGGGCCGACATCAAGTCGCCCCGTGGTTCGCGGCGACGCTCGGCCAGGAAATCGGTGAAATAACCGTAGATGGCGGCCGCGGCGGCCAGTCCCTCACCGGTCTCACCGCGGGCCGGATTGGACTGGACCATCGCATTGGACCACTGCCGAAACTGTCCGCGGTCCTCGCGGGGGACGCCGAGCAAATCGGCGATCACCATCGCCGGCAGCACTGCGGCAAAGTCGGCGACAAAATCCGCCGACCCCGCCCCGTTGTCAAGGCAACCAGACAACCGATCGGCCAAGTCCTCAATCCCGCTACTTAGCGCTGCGATCCGCCGCGGGGTGAACGCCTTGCTTACCAGCGCCCGCAGCTGATCGTGTCGCGGAGGATCCATCATAATCATCATGGGCAAGAACGATGCGTGAAAATCCGAGCCCGGCGGAGTGGGAAATATGCCGTCCACCGACGAGAACCTATGGTGATCCAGCAGAGCAGCGGTGACATCATCATGGCGACTGAGCACCCAGGTAGTCGAATCGGTGGCCCAGTACACCGGAGCTTCGTCGCGTAGCTGGCGATAGATCGGGTAAGGGTCGTCCAGAATTTCTTGGTCGAACGGGTCATAACGAAGCTGCACCGTGGACATTTCGTCTCCCACCGCATTGCAGAGCTGATTGCACTCTCGTTGAATAAGCGCAAGGCTACTCGTAGTACTGTTGCGGTACCATCGGTTTCTTTCTCGAATTTCTGGGGACGGGGGATGGGGTGATCCAGGAGCGCGTCCGTACGAATGACGGCACTCTCGTGGCCGGAGCACATCGAATCACCGCCCCGACGCGTCTGATACGTGGCGCTCTCTCAGGCGGAGTCTCCAAGAAGACTCTCGGTGAATTTCTCGATCTCGTCCCTCGCACCGAAACATCGGATGTCACCCGGTACTGGTCACATGGTTGCCGGTGGCGACGACGACTTCACCGAGGCGGTCAGC
>NZ_LZIJ01000055.1 GCF_001667115.1 Mycobacterium sp. 852002-51163_SCH5372311
ATATTCTGCGGCTTCCTCTTCACACCAGCCTCGTTGTGGCCGCCCTGTGGCTAGCCGGTATCGCCACCATGACCACGTCCGCGCTGCTGCTCGCCCCACTTACCGAGGCGATACGAGGTGCCGTGCTAAGCACACTGGCAGCACTGGCATCAGTGGGATACAACTACCTATTCGTGGACCGTGCGATCCGGCCAGCCATGGCCCAAACGCTGCTTGCCGCACCGCGAACTCACATCCCGCACAGCTCGGTCATGACGCGCCTAACGGTGAGCTGGTTGCTATCCACTGCCCTGCCGCTACTGGCCGCCCTGATCCTGCTCAATGACGCCGCCGCCCAACCTACCGATCGAATACGGGCAGCCACCTGGCTGGCTGCGGTGGCGCTACTAGCCGGTGTCATAGTCGAATTCGTGCTCGCGCGTGCGGTCGCGCTGCCACTGCGTCATCTCCGCGTAGCACTGGAGAAGATGGGATCGGCTGACATCGACATCCCCGTTGACGACAGCAGCGAAATTGGGCTCCTGCAAAGCACAGTCAACGAAATGTCGCGAGCTCTCGACGAACGCCACCGGCTCCACGAACTATTCGCTCGCCATGTCGGAAGACATGTCGCCGCGCGAGCCGTCGCCACCGGGGATCCAGTTGACGAGGAGTCCCGCAACGTCACAGCACTTTTCGTCGACGTCCGCGACTCCACAACCATGGCGAACGTTCACTCTGCACACGACGTTGTCGCCAAACTCAACCGGCTCTTCTCAGACGTGATCACCGCCACCGAACGCCACGGTGGGCTGGTCAATAAATTTCAGGGCGACGCCGCGCTCTGCATCTTTGGCGCACCGCGCGATCTTGCCGACGACGCAACCGCGGCCCTGCAAACTGCCCGGAAAATCCGTGACGACACACTCCACCATGCCGAACTCGACATCGGCATCGGCCTAGACAAAGGAATTGTCTTCGCCGGCAACCTAGGTACCGAACAAAGACTCGAATACACCGTTATCGGCGACACCGTCAACCAAGCGGCGCGCCTATCAGACCTCGCCAAACACATGCCCGGCAGGATCCTCGCCAGCGACGCTCTCATCCAGGCCGCAACCCCGGAGGAACGCCAACACTGGCGCCCCCACAACGCCTATACCCTGCGCGGAAGACCCACCCCGACATCCACCTGGACCAACGTCGCCTCACAGGGCGTAGCTCGCACGGACCGCACACGGACGGCTAGCACTCGAACATCATCTCGTTCGGCAACCGCGACCGCATCGCCCCGTCCTTGAGCATGGTGAACGATGCGCACGCGCATTAAATCGCGCTAGTAACCGGATACGAGGTTGGTTCCGTCGTGGGACCGAGAATGGGCACCCCCGTCGAACGCATCCAGAACACGAATGGCGAAGGCAGCATTCATCGCTGACCTAACTTCTTCCCTTGTCATCCAACGAACTTCGCGCGCTTCGAGAGTCGGGTGAGCGTCCCCGTCGGACGGACAGCAGTGGTAAACCAGAGCAACAATCCCTTGGGTGAGGTTCTTGTAGACGCCCGTGAGACGTTGCACAGTCACCTTCAATCCCGTTTCTTCGAGCACTTCCCGACGAACACCGTCCTCGAAGGATTCGTCTAGCTCGAGTACTCCACCGGGAGCTTCCCAATGCCCGTTGTCGTCTCGCCTGATCACGAGAACGCGATCATCGTCTCGTATCACGATGCCAGCGACACTGACCGAGTGTTTAGGAATGGCCATCGTTGGTCTCCGCTTGTTCGATGTTGGCAGAAGTGACACACGGTTGACTGGCTTCCTAGACTAGTCGTCTAGACGTGTAATGGAAGGTCATCAGGTGCTCCAACTGGGACAGATCGACCGAGCGGAGGACAAGCCGCCATACAGGCAGATCGCGGGCATGTTGCGCGATGCTATCCGCTCGAATTGGCTAGCTCCCGGGGAACGACTGCCGTCTGAGACGGAGCTGATTGAGCATTTCGGCGTCGCACGCATGACCGTAAGACAAGCGGTGCAAGAGCTCCGTTCCGAGGGACTCGTTATCGCACAACACGGTCGCGGGGTTTTCGTCCGTCCGGCTCCACCAATCCGCAGACTGGCATCAGATCGATTTGCGCGACAGCATCGCGCCGACGGCAAAGCGGCATTTACAATCGAAGCTGAGAAGTCCGGCTACGCACCACAAGTCGACAATATCGTCGTGAGCCGCGAGAAGCCGAATCCGACTGTAGCGGAGCGACTTCGAGTATCGGAAGACGATGAAATCGTCGTGCGATCACGACGCTATGTGGCGAATAGCCGACCCGTTGAGACCGCAGTCTCCTACATCCCTGCGGTCTTTGCCGCCGGCACGCAGATTGAGCAGATCGATACCGGCCCAGGTGGCATCTACGCTCGCCTAGAGGAAAACGGTCATGCACTTGCTCGCTTCACCGAGGAAGTCGCTGCTCGAATGCCCACTCCTGAGGAACGGCGGCAGCTGGAGCTTGAACCGGGAGTTCCGGTGCTGACTGTGCTGCGAACAGCGTACGACACCAGTGACGTGGCACTTGAGGTCTGCGACACGGTGAAGGTGGCGTCGGCCTACCTGCTCGAATACGAGTTTCCGGCTCGCTGAACCAAAAATCTTGGACAAATACGGCTCGACCGTAGAACTCCTCTAGACGACTATGTCACAATCCACTTGTCTAGAGCAGTTCTGACGAAAGGCGACAAAATGTCCATGCCGAAGTGGCTCAAGGTATCCCACCAGCAGGTTTTCCCCCACCGAGCGTTCGTAGTGTCCGACGTAACCGCAGTGATCGATTACGAGCGGTCAACGAAGGACAACAAGGTCCAGGCGGCCGATCGCGAATCAGGCCTTCCGCTGTGGCAGGTCGAAGTCCTCGACGGCGACCCGGCAGCGAGCAAGCGAGCGCGTACCCTCACGGTCAAGTTCGCCACTCCGGCACAGCCAGAGTGCCCGCCGAATACTAGCGGTATGCCCTTCACTCCGGTGGTTTTCGAAGACCTGTCCGTGTTGCCGTACGTCGACCGTTCGACCGAATCCGGCCGTATCGCATGGTCATTTCGGGCCTCGGCCATGACGGCCGACATCGGCAAAGCGGGACCATCAGCGACAGGCCGGGCGACCGCATGAGTCCCTACGACCCTGACCCCGGGATACCCAGCGACCCGTATTCGATTCCGGATCCCGACGGTGGGATCGACTTTGACCACATCACGCACGTGCTGACGGTCGGCACCACTTGGCTCGTCGGAACGGTCGTCGTCGTTGCCGCAGCGCTCATCGTCTGGAGGCTCCGGTCACCAGCCACCTACGAGCGCTATTTTTCCGCACACGCACGGCAGGTCCGGTGGATGCTCTGGAGCGTGACCACCTGGCCACGAGTCGCCAAGGCTTGCGGCTTGTCGACCTCGGAGCGCGTCACTCGTAAAGACATGCAGGGCAAGAGCACTACGAAGACCGTCTGGACTCATCCTCGCATTCTGGAAGTGAGCAGGTCCGGCCACAGTCTCCGCATGAGCGTCCGGACCCGGACCGGCCAGACGGTCGACGACCTCGAAAGCGCGGTCCTCGCAATCCGTGACGCCATCGGAGCGCATTCCGCGCGATCGAAGGTGGTTGCCCCAGGCACCGTTCGCATGGATTTCGTTATGCAGCAACAGCTATCGGTCGTGGAGACTGCTAGACCGCCAACTAGTGCCGAGGCGACGGCCGTTGAGATCGGCAGACGCGAGAACGGGTCGGCATGGATTCTCCGTGTCGCTGACCTCCACACCCTGACTGTTGGATGCTCAGGGGCCGGCAAGGGCTCGATATTCTGGGGTATCGCCGGCGGATTAGGCCCAGCCGTCAAGTCAGGAACCGTGCGGCTGTTCGCGGTAGATCTCAAGTATGGGATCGAAGTGTCAGTCGGCTCCGCGTTATTCAGCAAAATTGCTACGACTGAGGCTGAGGCCGCCAGGTTGTTGACCAAGTTGGAGGAACTACTGGATAGCCGTGGCCGCAGGATGGCCGGCCGAGCGCGCTCGCATGCACCGAGCACCGCTGAACCGCTCGTGGTGCTGCTCGTCGATGAATTGGCGGGCTTGACCGCTTATATGACAGACGCTGCCCTCAAGAAGCAAGTCGCGGCCTCCCTCTCGCGCATCCTGACAAAGGGCAGGGCGGTAGGCATCGTGGTCGCTGCCTTCATGCAGGACCCTCGCAAGGAGATTTTGCCCATGCGCGGGTTATTCACCCAGACTGTTGCACTCCGGCTGCGCTCACGCGCTGAGGTTTCGATGGTCCTGGGTGAAGGCATCGCCGATGCCGCGCCCGCACACCGCATCAACCCAGATGAGCCTGGGACCGGATACGTCGTCGACGAAGACGGATCAACGGTGCAGGTACGCGCAGACTACTGGCCCGACTCGCTAATCCGTTCTGTTGCAAAAGAATACGGACTTGCGAGTCCTAGGCGCCTGGGTGCCGCGGAGAACTAGGGACATCGGCATGGCGACTCTCTCCAGCAACACCGCGGCAACTGCGATAGCGGCCTTCCCCGAACTGCTGACAGCAGAGCAGGTAGCCGAACTGCTCGGCGTGTCGGCTGCGACCGTGAGCCGCTGGGGCGCATTGCGCGAACACGGCGGCAACGTGGGTCCGCCCTGCTACACGCTGTCTGATCGCGTACGACGTTGGGACGCAGCGGAAGTCCGCGCGTGGCTTCGCCAGGTGCGCCGATAAGTGGCCGGATCAGTACCTCGCGGCATCCGAAAGCGGATCAACTCCGCCGGCCAACCGCGCTACCAAGTGCGCTACCTGGTCCGGGATCCAGACGCACCCTCGGGATGGGTCGAAACGTCATCGACGTTCGCCTCCTTGCGGGAAGCGCGGGCTTTCAAAGCCGACCGCGATGGCGAAGCGGCGATCGGTGCTAGGCGCTTCGACCCTCGGCTTGGCCGCGTCAGCCTCTCCGCAGTCTGGACGCACTACAGCGCCACGAAACGTCCGGCCGTATCACCCAAGACATGGAGCGGCTACACCCAACATTGGGAACTTCGCATCAGGCCGCGCTTCGGCCACATTCCGCTCGATGAGATCAGCCGAAAGGATGTACAGCAGTTTGTCGATCGCCTCACCGTCGGCCCGTGGGCCAAACTCGCCACGCTTCGTCTCCTGCGGTCGATTCTAGAGATGGCGCGCGAAGACGGCCGAATCCACATCAACCCGGCTCACGGCGTATCTGCTGGGCGGATACCCACCCGAGAACGGCACCGCTACCTCACTGCCACCGAAGTAGCCGACCTCGCACGAGCATGCGGCGGCCAGGGTGATGTCGTCACGATCCTGGCCTTCACAGGACTACGCTGGTCCGAACTCGTCGGCCTGCGGGTCGGCGATATCGACTTGGCAGCACGTCGCCTCTACGTCCGCCAGGCCGCGCCGGACGTAGAAGGCCGGATCATCCTGGGGCCGCCGAAAACTCGTGCTGCCGTCCGTACCGTCCCGCTTCCCCTAATCGTCATCGACGCACTCAAGACACGAATTGCCGGCCGCGCAGCTGGGGAACAAGCGATCACATCGCCGAACGGCGGCTTCCTCAGATCAAACAACTGGCGCCGGCGCACCGACTGGACCAAAGCCCTCAAAGAAACCGACCTGGCGCCGCTGACCATCCACGACCTACGCCACACCTACGCCAGCCTGGCCCGGGCATCCGGAGCCGACCTCCGCTACGTCCAGAAGACCATGGGGCACTCGACGCCGACCGTCACCGCCAACATCTACAGCGACCTCTATTCCGACGAACTCGACCACGTCGCCACGAATCTCGACCGGCTCCACGACGTCGCCAAAACTAAGGCGAACGGACAGGAACCGGACAACACCAACAAACCATAGAGTGCTGTCACCGCGTCCGTGCAGATCAGACCTGGTGGCCAGGGGCGGGATCGAACCGCCGACCTTCCGCTTTTCAGGCGGACGCTCATACCGACTGAGCTACCTGGCCGGAAGGCAGCGTGTGCCTCGCCGTGCTGGCGACCCTGACGGGACTCGAACCCGCGACCTCCGCCGTGACAGGGCGGCGCGCTAACCAACTGCGCCACAGGGCCTTGCTGTCGTTCCGCTCCACGTTCCCGCGTCACGGGTACCCCCTACGGGATTCGAACCCGCGTTACCGCCTTGAAAGGGCGGCGTCCTAGGCCGTCTAGACGAAGGGGGCCAGAACCGAATCTCTCCGGGGCACTCGCAACGTGGTCACCGTTGGGAGCCACGTCAGCTTAGGTTACCGCAGCCCCAATCCTCAAACGAGCGTCGCTGGGCAACCCAGTATCCTTGAGTCTCCGCGCCCCTATAGCTCAGTTGGTAGAGCTACGGACTTTTAATCCGCAGGTCCCAGGTTCGAGTCCTGGTGGGGGCACCCAGAGGTACTAAAGCGCACCGGATCAGTCTGTGGCAAACGCCAACTATTCGCGAAAAGCGCACCCAGCACACCAGGCACGCGCCGGTTTAGGATGCCCCTACATCGTCCGGGCGCACAAATCGCCATCGACAGGCCCCCGGACGGTGGCTGATGAGTGGGTGCCCGGACACAGGAGAGCGGCAATGAGCGATGCGGGGCCGGAAATTGGGACGCAATTCGGGCCCTACCTACTCAGGCGGCTGATCGGCAGCGGCGGCATGGGAACCGTGTACGAGGCCCAAGACACCGTCATGGACCGGGTCGTCGCATTGAAGCTGATCGCGCGGACCTACGCGCAGGATCCGGACTACCGGCAGCGCCTGCAGCGCGAAGCCCGAATCGCCGGACGGCTGCAGGACCCGCACGTGGTGCCGATTCACTCCACCGGCGAGATCGACGGGCAGCTCTACGTCGATATGCGGCTGATCAACGGCACCGACCTGGACACCCTCTTGAGGCAATCAGGGCCGCTGCCGCCGGCAAAGGCGGTATCCGTCGTGCGCCAGGTCGCCTCGGCACTGGATGCCGCCCACGCGGCCGGGGCGCTGCACCGCGACGTGAAGCCGGGCAACATCCTGATCACCGCCGACGACTTCGCCTACCTGGTGGACTTCGGGATCGCCAACGCCGCAACCGAACAGAAGTTGACCCAGGTGGGCGACACGCTCGGAACCTGGACCTACATGGCTCCGGAAAGGTTTAGCGGCGACGAAACCCGGGTGACGCCCAGCGCCGACACCTACGCGCTGGCCTGCGTGTTGTTCGAAGCTCTCACGGGATCGCCGCCATTTTCCGGCGACCGCGCAAGTCTCGTGGCAGCGCACCTGACCCAGCCCGTTCCACGCGCGAGTCAGCGTGTCGGGCTTCCGCCGCAACTGGACGACGTGATTGCGCGCGCCATGGCCAAGCGGCCCGAAGAGCGATACGCAACGAGCGGCGAGTTCGCCCGAGCGGCGGAAGCTGCCGTCGCGGCCCTGGGCTCCCCGACGGCCAGCTTCACGGTGCCGCAGACCACCGTTGCGCCGCCGACTCCGCCGCAACACACACGGCCGCCGCAACACACGCCGCCACCGCAACACAATCCGCAGCTGCAGCACACGCCGCCCCCTCCACCCCACTGGGGGCAGCCCTCAGCTCCTACCCAGTACGGCCCAAGCACCGGTCCTTTCGGCCCACCGACCGGGCCTCCGTGGCCACCACCGCCAGCCCCGCGCCGGAAGCGGGGACGCTGGATTCTCGTCGCGGCGGCAGTCGTCCTCGTCGTCGCGGTGGTGGCCGGACTCGGTATCTGGAAGCTGACCAGCAAATCCCCGCACGCGCAGAGTGTCGATCTGAGCAAACTCGACGTGGGGCGTTACGGGACGAAGCCACGGCCCGTACCGGGCCCCACGACGAAAGAGGAAGGCCTGTTTCTGGAATCGTTCCGCCTCGTCGAGGGCATCGCGAATCCCTACGATGTCGACCCGTTGCTGGATCACGTCTACGGAAATGCGGTCGTCGATCCGAAGACCGCCGCCACCTCGATCGCCGGCACCGGAACCCCGCTGGTGCAACCGGTGCTGGAAAAGTACGGCATGATCACCGGCTATCTGGTCGAGGGGATTTCAAAGCGCCTCGTCAACTTTTCGCGCGAGAAGTCCGGCGACTTCCTGATGGTCATGTTGACCAGCTTCCCCAACGAAGACTCGGCGGCGCGCGCCGCCGCAGAGATGGAAGCCGTCGACTTCGCGGTCAACCCGGAAAACCGACCCGCCACCATCCCCGGGTATCCCAAGGCCAAGTCCCACTACCGGCCCGCCTCCCCGTCGATCGCGGCGACCATGGCCTCGGGCAGGGTGGTCGCGTCGATCGCCGCTCGCAGCGACTCGTCGCCCAACTTGGACTATCTGATCCAGCGGGTGAAACGCACGTTGGACCTGCAAACACCGCTCATGGCCAAGCTGATTCCGGGCGTCGAAGTCGGGCTCACTTCGCTACCACTTGATCCGGACAACATGCTCAGCCGGACTTTCGTCGCCGGCGAGCAGCCGAAAGTGTCGGTGAACTTCGGAAGCATCGGCCCTCGCGCGGCCGGCCTGTGTGCGGACAGCCAGGCCCGTAAAGACGGACTGTTCGACCAGGCAGGGATCGACCGGTGCGCCTTCAGCACCGACGGTCAACTGATTCGGGCCAAAGACGAAGCTTCGGCGAAAAGCCTTCTCCCCAAGCTGGTCGAGGCCGCCAGGCAGGAGTTCATCGACCGCGATGTAACGGCGCCGGACGCTCTGCAGGACGCCCGATGCGTCGAGCAGAAGGAAGCAATCTGGGCTGACAACGCCAATTCTCGCTTCGTGTGTTTCGTGTCGTTCGGGCGCTACGTCGCCTCGGTGTGGAGCAACGAGGAAAAAGACGCCCGCCAACGTGCCGCTGCCCAGTACGCAATCCTGGTCAACAGCGCCTGATCGAATCAGCCGGGTGGCGGCTATGCTTCCCGAAATGCATCCCGATGAGGTAAGCCCAACCGCGCCCATCGCCCTGGTCACGATGGAAATCCGTCACCCAGTAACGGATTCGCTCACCGAGTCGTCGCGCTCCGAGGTCAAACGTCTGCTGGTCGATCAACTGCCGATCGAACGTCAGGCCCAGGACGTCAGTTGGGGAGTCGCGGCCCCCGGTAGTGCCCCACAGCCCACAGCGGAGCGCTTCATCCGTTATGTCAACCGCGATAACACGGTCGCCGCTTCGCTGAGAGGTCAGGCCATCGTCGTCGAGACCACCGCCTACAACAGCTTCGAGACGTTCCTCGAGACTGTGATGCGGGTGGTTGACGCCCGTGCACAAGTCTCCTCGATCGTCGGCATGGAACGCATCGGATTGCGCTATGTGCTCGAGATCCGAATCCCGCCAAGCGATGATGGCCGCATCGCGTGGGGTAACTGGATCAACGCGTCGCTGCTAGGACCGCAGGCCATCGCCCCGGTCGGCATGCTGCTCACCGAGTGGCAGGGCGCCGCGGTCTTTCGCGACCCGCAACCCAACAAGGCCGTCATCGTGCGCTACGGCCCGGGTGTCGGTCAGGCGCTCGACCCGAATTACCACCTACGCCGCGCCACACACGTTCAGCCCGGACCGTATTTCCACATCGACATCGACAGCTTCTGGACGCCCGTCGGCGCGATTCCCGAATTCAACCGGGATGCGCTGATAGCGATCCTGCAAGACTTGTACGTCCCGGCTCGCAGCGCGTTTCACGAGATGATCACCGGCCGCCTGAAAGATGGCCTGTTACAGCAGTAGGCCTTTCACGTATCGCCTAGCAGTGCGCTGCTAAAGGTTTGATCGGCGAAGACCGATGCGATCCCGTCCTCGGGATAGGTAAAACCGTTGGCCGCGTGCAACTCTGCCGTCGTACGCGACGACGTCTGCCAGCCACGCTCGTTCAGATATTCGATGACGTGGCCGCGGTGGCCGTGGTAGACCAGATCGTTGAAATCGACCTGGAACCCGAGTTCGACCATCCGATCGTAATGGTCGCGCCACAGGTCTTGCGTGAAAACGCTGGTGTCGGGCACGAATTCGAAGGCAAGCCGGCTACCGGGTGCGCTGAGCTCGGTGATGTTGTCGAACAAGGCATCTAGGGCCTCGTCGGGCAGATAGACCAGCAAACCTTCCGCACTCCACACCGAACGCGCTTGCGGATCGAATCCCGCTGACCGCAGTGCCGTGGCCCAGTCGTCGCGCAGGTCGATGGCCACCGTCCGCCGCTCCGTTGTCGGCTCGGCACCGAGATCACGCAGGGTCTGCGTCTTGAATTCGATCACTTCCGGCATGTCGACTTCGTAGACGACGGTGCCTTGCGGCCAGGGCAACCGGTAGGCGCGCGCGTCCAGACCCGACGCGAGGATCACCACCTGAGTGATACCGCTTTGCGCAGCGTCCAGGAAATGCTGATCGTAAAACCGCGTCCGGCACGCCATCCCGCGCGCCATGCGTTCTGGATCGAACTCCGAGCCCTCCCCGCGCGGGATCTCCCCGTTGACCAGCCGGGTATAGACGTCGATACCCACGGCACGCACCAGCGGCGCCGCGTACGGGTCTTCGATGAAGGCGTGGTCGGTGGCCAGCGCACGCTGAGCGGCGACCATGGTCGCCGTCGCTCCGACGCTCGTCGCGAGATCCCAGCGGTCACGATCGGTGCGCGCCATGCCTGCTCCCGTTCACGTCACGAAAAGATAGACAATCTAGTTAATAGCACACCGCACCCACCACGGGACTAGCGTTCGAGGTATTCCGTTTCTTAAGCCCGGAGGACCCTGGTGGACTTTGCTCAGCGGACCATCGACCTTGCCCGCCAGAACGTCGGCGAGGGTGGTCGACCGTTTGCGACGGTGATCGTCAGGGACGGCGAAGTCCTCGCCGAGAGCGCCAACAAAGCGCTCAGTCGCACGATCCGACCGCTCATGCAGAGATCCTGGCCATCCGGGAGGCCTGCACCAAGTTGGGCACCGAACACCTGGTAGGCGCCACTATCTATGTGATGGCGCACCCGTGTCCGATGTGCCTGGGCTCGTTGTACTACTGCTCGCCCGATGAGGTCGTCTTCCTGGTTATGCGCGAGTCCTACGAGCAGTACTACCTCGACGACCGCAAGTACTTCGAAGTCGCCACCTTCTACGACGAATTCGCCAAGAACTGGGACCAACGGCGATTGCCGATGCGCTACGAGGCCAAGGACGCCGCGGTGGACGTCTACCGGTTGTGGAACGAGCGCAATGGCGGCGAACGCCGATCCACCGTGGTCCCGCCCGGCTGAAAGCTGGCGATACCGCGCGCCTTTAGCTATTATCTGCGTATGCATGCAGGTAATAAAGATCGACGGCCATGCTCGACGGACGATCTTGTACTCGCACAACATATTTCGCAGAAAGGAAACAACATGGCCGAGCAGCACACCCACGATGCCCCGCACGCGCACGAACACCACCACGGCGACGAGGCGCACACGCACGCCCATACCACGCATGACCACGACCACGTCGCGCACGAGCATTCGCACTCACACGAGGACGGGACCGAGCACACGCACCAGCACGTGCATCAGGCCGGCCTCGAAGACATCCACAGCCACCCCCACAGCTGACGCGGGCGGATCAGACCTTCGGGCAGTAGTGCTTCGGGTTGTCGCGCTCGTCGAGCGGCGGCAGATTGCGTGCAGGCGTCTGCACCAGTGGTTCGTCGGCCGGAATTCGACCCGTCGCACGATCGAAGCCGGCGCGGGCCCGTGGGTGCTTTCGGTACCGGAAGGGCACGCAGGCAAAAATCCAGCGCACGACGTCGCCGAATCGCCGGTGTAACCATTCGTCGCGGCGCGACCACTGGTAACCCATCAGCTCGCGAACCGGCGGATCGTAGAGACCGACGGTCAGCCAGACGAAGAACGGTGCCAGCAACCTACGCTGAGCGGCCCACAGCTTCTCCGGAATCCATTGGGCGAACGGAGGTTTGGCCAGTTCCGTGAGGTCGAGCACCGCGCGGGCCGCGAAGTTGTCCTCTAACACGTTGCGGCACATGTGATCCCAATAGACCTGAAATTCCTCCCAGGACGCGGGCACCGGCCGCATGCTCATGCCGTACATGCGATACCACTCGACGTGTTCGTCGAACAGCTGGCGCTTCTGCGCTTCGGTCAGTCCGCCGCAGAACCGCTCGGCCACATGGATAGTGCCGACAAAGAAGGTGGCGTGCGCCCAGTAGAAGACGTCGGGGTTCAACGCGTGGTAGCGGCGGCCCTGTTCGTCGACGCCCTTGATGGCGGTGTGGTAGTCACGGACCTCGGCGCCGGTAGTCGGAGCGCGGTCACCATCGAATACCACTCCGCCGATCGGATACAGCGACCGCATCAGCCGGGGCCAGCGTTCGCGGAAGAACGTCGAGTGATCGATCACCGCCGCACCCAGCTGCGGGTGCATGTTCTGCATGGATCCCGCCCACGGCCCCTGCAACATGCCGCGCCAGTCGCCGAAGTAGCGCCAGGTCAAAGAATCCGGCCCGAGCGGGACCGGCGGTGCGTCATAACCGAGGGGCGATACCGGACAGCCCCCCGCCACTTCGCCCCCCTCGGGGCTGTCTGCACCAGCTCTGGCGCTGGTCAGCGGGCAGGCTGCGGACGTATCTTGAGTCACTGGTCAATTCCCGTGGATGTCGGTAATTCTGACTACATGCGTTGTCACTTTTGAGCTTAGGAGCAATGTGCAATCCGGTCAACGACGGGGCCGTTGGTCCGGCGTCCCGCTGGAGAGTCGCCTGGCACTTCGCCGCGACGATCTCCTGGCCGCCGGCGTCCAACTGCTCGGCGGTGACGGAGGGCCCGCCCTGACAGTTCGGGCGGTGTGCCGCAAGGCCGCGCTGACCGAACGCTACTTCTACGAAAGCTTCTCCGACCGCGACGAATTCGTCCGGGCCGTCTACGACGACGTGTGCGCACGCGCGATGGCTGCCCTGACCTCGGCGAAGACGCCCCGGGAAGCTGTCGAGCAATTCGTCGCGCTGATGGTCGACGATCCGGTCCGCGGACGTGTGCTGCTGCTGGCACCGGCGGTAGAGCCGATACTCACCCGTTCGGGCGCCGAGTGGATGCCCAACTTCATCGAGTTGCTGCAACGCAAGCTGTCCCGGATCGGCGATCCGGCGCTGCAGAAATTGGTCGCCACCAGCCTGATCGGCGGCCTGACGGGTCTGTTCACGGCTTACCTGAATGGGCAACTGGAGGTCAGCCGCGAACGATTCATCGACTATTGCGTGGACATGCTGATGAGCACGGCCGCTGCCTACGTTCCCCGCCGTGAGCTGCGAGAACTCGACCAACCGGTGCAGTCCGCGCGGCGCGACTGACATCGACCAAACAACCGCCACGGCCGGCGATTTTGATGTTCGCCACGCCGGGTCCGGGAAACTTGATGCTACTGGGATACACAGATATATTGACTGCAACCATCAGACACAGATAACTGGAGGGCGCCATGTCAGCCCAGCTGACCGACCTGCAGCTGTTGCATGAACTTGAACCGGTCGTCGAGAAATACCTGAACCGGCACCTGAGCGTGCACAAGCCCTGGAACCCGCACGACTACATCCCGTGGTCAGACGGGAAGAACTACTACGCGCTGGGCGGGCAGGACTGGGACCCTGAGCAGAGCAAGCTGTCCGACGTCGCGCAGGTGGCGATGGTGCAGAACTTGGTGACTGAGGACAACCTGCCGTCGTATCACCGCGAGATCGCGATGAACATGGGCATGGACGGCGCCTGGGGGCAGTGGGTCAACCGCTGGACCGCCGAGGAGAATCGGCACGGCATCGCGCTGCGCGACTACCTGGTGGTGACCCGGGCGGTCGACCCCGTCGAGCTGGAGAAGCTGCGCATCGAGGTGGTCAACCGTGGTTTCAGCCCGGGCCAGAACCACCAGGGCAACTTGTTCGCCGAGAGCGTCACCCACTCCGTCCTGTACGTGAGCTTTCAAGAACTGGCCACCCGGATTTCCCACCGCAACACCGGCAAGGCCTGCAACGATCCTGTCGCCGACCAGCTGATGGCCAAGATCTCGGCCGACGAGAACCTGCACATGATCTTCTACCGCGACGTCAGCGAGGCCGCGTTCGACCTCGTGCCCAACCAGGCGATGAAATCACTGCATCTGATTCTGCGGAACTTCCAGATGCCCGGCTTCCAAGTGCCCGAGTTCCGGCGCAAAGCCGTCTTCATCGCCGTCGGGGGGGTGTACGACCCGCGGATCCACCTCGACGAGGTCGTGATGCCGATACTGAAGAAGTGGCGCATCTTCGAGCGTGAGGACTTCACCGGTGAGGCAGCCGCGTTGCGCGACGATCTCGCCGTGCTGATCAAGGACCTCGAGATGGCCTGCGACAAGTTCGAGGTGTCCAAGCAGCGCCAGCTCGACCGCGAAGCTCGTACCGGCAAGAAGACCACCGCAATGGAGCTGCACAAGACTGCGGGCAAGCTGGCGATGAGCCGTCGGTAGTCGGCCCCGAAAACCGCCGAAGAATCTTGCGCATCGGTCCGATCACACTTGCCAGCCCGGTGGTGCTGGCTCCCATGGCCGGCGTGACGAACGTCGCATTCCGGACCCTGTGCCGTGAGCTGGAGCAGTCGAAGGCCGGTACCGTGAGCGGGCTCTACGTCTGCGAGATGGTCACGGCGCGCGCGCTCGTCGAGCGGCACCCGGTGACCATGCACATGACGACCTTCTCCCCGGACGAATCACCCCGCTCACTGCAGCTTTATGCCGTGGACCCGGCCACCACGTACGCGGCCGCCAGGATGGTCGCCCAGGAAGGCCTGGCCGATCACATCGACATGAATTTCGGCTGCCCGGTGCCCAAGGTGACCAAGCGCGGCGGCGGGGCGGCGCTGCCGTACAAGCGGCGGTTGTTCGGTCAGATCGTCGCCGCCGCCGTGCGCGCCGCCGAAGGCACCGATGTCCCGGTGACAGTGAAGTTCCGCATCGGCATCGACGACCACCACCACACCCACTTGGACGCCGGGCGCATCGCCGAAGCCGAAGGCGCCGCCGCGGTGGCGCTGCACGCCCGGACCGCGGCACAGCGTTACTCCGGCAACGCCGACTGGGACCAGATCGCCGCGCTCAAGCAACATGTGCGAACGATTCCGGTGCTCGGCAACGGGGATATCTACGACGCCAGCGACGCGCTGACCATGATGGCCGCCACCGGATGCGACGGCGTGGTCATCGGGCGTGGCTGCCTGGGCCGGCCGTGGTTGTTCGCCGAGCTGTCGGCCGCGTTCACCGGCGGCCCGCCACCTACCCCCCCGACGCTTGGTGAGATCGCCGACATCATCCGCCGGCACGGCATCTTGCTGTCGGAGCATTTCGGCGAAGAAAAAGGCATGCGCGACATCCGCAAGCACATCGGCTGGTACCTGCACGGCTTTCCGGCCGGATCCGACCTGCGACAAGCACTGGCGCTGGTAAAGACGCTGAGTGAACTCGACGCGCTGCTGGACCGGCTGGACCGCAGCATCCCGTTCCCCAGCGCCGCGAACGGACCCCGTGGCCGGCAGGGTTCACCGGCCCGCGTGGCGCTGCCCGAGGGTTGGCTCGACGATCCCGACGACTGCACGGTGCCCGCCGCGGCGGACGTCATGCACTCGGGTGGTTGAACCGAAACACACTCGAAATCGCGTATGGGCCGATAACTCAGTACGATGTGAGCCTTGCTGCATTGCGTTTCGGTTGCGGTAGTGCAGGCGGCGACGTTGACCCAGTCCGGGGCCGGCACTACAGGTGAACCGCAGCAGTTGATACCACTGACGTCCGCATCAAAGTTTCGGAGGCCGGCTGGACATGGGTGACGGCGAGTACGACGCCACTCCTGGCCGCCGGCGCGCATCCGGCGCCGGCAACAATGGCCAACGGATTACGCCCCATCCGCGACGGGCGCTGGGCGCCGCGCCGTGGGAGCGATTTTCTGCCTCTTCCAGCTGGGAGCCCGACGCCGGCGCGCACCTTTGGCAGGCTGAGCCGCCTGCCGATCGTGGCGTGGAGCCGGTCGGCGAGCGTGCCGCAGAGTTACCCATCGAGGACGCCGTGGAGCCACGGCCGGAGCCGGCGCCGCATACGGAAAGAACCGCTGCGCATGCCAACGGCGCAATAAGCGTTGCGGACCTCATCGCCAAGGTCGGCGCACCGCTGCCTGACCGGCCAAGCCGTCACGTCGCCCCGGATACCGACTCCTCCGACTCCTCCGACTCCACCGACGACGAGGGTTCCTTCTCCGATGACGTCGCCGACCGCGACGAACTGCTGAATACGCAGGTCATCGATACCCCGGCGTATTCGCTCGAGTTCACCTCCGAACTTCCCGACCTCGGCACGGCCAACTACCCGAACGACGACGACGACTTCGAAGCCGACTGCGCACCCGCGCAGGCTCCGATCGCCGAACGTCCAGCAAAGCTGAAGGGGATCGGCAGGACGGCGGGCGAGGCACCGAAGGCCGCCGCCGACAAGCCCAAATCTCGTCGCCCGATGTTGCTGGCCGGGCGCTCGCTGGCGGCGGTGTTCGCCGTGCTGGCGCTGATCATGACCGGCTCGGCATGGCATTGGAGCAACTCGAAGAACGGCCGCCTCAAAGCCGTCAGCGCGCTCGACCCGCATTCGTCCGACATCGTCGACCCGGACGGGCAGTACGGCGACGAGAACTTCCTGATCGTCGGAATGGACTCCCGCGCCGGGGAAAACGCTAATATCGGCGCCGGTGACGCGGATGACGCCGGAGGTGCCCGGTCGGACACGGTGATGCTGGTCAACATTCCCGCCAACCGCCAACGGGTGGTCGTCGTCTCGTTTCCCCGCGACTTGGCGATCACGCCCATGCAATGCGAAGCGTGGAACCCAGAAAACGGCAAGTACGGGCCCATCTATGACCCGAAGACCGGCAAAACCGGACCGCGAATGGTGTACACCGAAACCAAGCTGAACTCGACGTTCTCGTTCGGCGGTCCCAAATGCCTGGTGAAGGAAATCCAGAAGCTGTCGGGATTGAGCATCAACCGGTTCATCGCCGTCGACTTCGTCGGTTTCGCGCGAATGGTCGAGGCGCTAGGTGGCGTAGAGGTATGCAGCACCACCGCGCTGAAGGACTACGAACTGGGCACGGTGCTCGACCATGCCGGACGACAGGTGATCAACGGGGCAACCGCATTGAACTATGTGCGGGCCCGCCAGGTCACCACCGAAAGCAACGGTGACTACGGCCGCATCAAGCGCCAGCAGTTGTTCGTGTCGTCGCTGTTGCGAACGCTGATCTCCTCGAACACGCTGCTCAACCTCAACAAACTCAACAACGTCGTCAACATATTCATCAGCAACAGCTACGTCGACAACGTCAGGACCAGAGACCTGGTCCAGCTTGGTCAATCGCTGCAGCACATCGCGGCCGGACACGTCACGTTCGTCACCGTGCCGACCGGCGTGACCGACCAGAACGGCGACGAGCCACCGCGCACGGCCGACATGAAAGCGCTGTTTGCGGCCATCATCAGCGACGAGCCCCTACCGCTGGAAAACGATCACAACGCCCAGAGTCTGGGGCGGACGCCGACGACCGCACCCAGCACCAAGAAGGCGCCCCCACCCAGCGCGACGCCCGAAGGCCGCCGCGAGCAGATCATGACGACCTCGCCACACGAGGTCACCGTTCAGGTATCCAACTCGACCGCGCAGGCCGGGCTGGCCGCCATCGCCAGTAGCCAGCTCAGGCGCAACGGCTTCAACGTCATGACCCCGGACGACTATCCGAGTTCGCTGCGGACCACCACGGTCTTCTTCTCTCCCGGCAACGAACAGGCGGCCGCCACCGTGGCTTCGGCGTTCGCCACCTCGAAGGTCGAGCGAGTCACCGGCATCGGGCCAGTCGTTCAGGTAGTCCTCGGGCCGGACTTCAGCTCGGTGACCGCACCCCCGCCCAGCGGCTCGTCGGTCACCGTCCAGATCGAGCGCAACTCGAGCAGTCCGCCGACCAAGCTGCCCGTGGACCTTGCGGTGACGAACGCTGCCGACACCACTTGCGAGTAGGCGTTTCAAAGCGTTTCAGAGCCGCCTGACAGCACTTTTCGACATCGAGAACGTAGGCTTGACCACATGCGGACCGCGTACCATGAGCAACTCTCGGAATTATCCGAGCGGCTCGGCGAAATGTGCGGCCTGGCAGGAATCGCCATGGAGCGGGCCACCCAAGCCTTGCTGCAGGCCGATTTGGTGCTGGCCGAGCAGGTGATCACCGACCACGAGAAGATCGCCGCGATGAGCGCCCGCGCCGAGGAAAGCGCCTTCGTGCTACTGGCTTTGCAGGCGCCGGTCGCCGGTGACCTGAGATCCATTGTCAGCGCCATCCAGATGGTCGCCGACATCGACCGGATGGGCGCATTGGCCCTGCATGTCGCCAAGATCGCCCGACGCCGCCATCCCCAGCACGCGTTGCCCGAAGAGGTCAATGGGTATTTTGCCGAAATGGGCAGGGTGGCAGTCGAATTGGGCAATAGCGCGCAAGAGGTGCTGTTGTCGCGGGATCCGGAGAAGGCCGCCCGTATCCGCGAAGAAGACGATGCGATGGACGATCTGCACCGGCATTTGTTCAGCGTGCTGATGGACCGCGAATGGCGCCACGGTGTGGCCGCCGCCGTCGACGTGACGCTGTTGGGCCGGTTCTACGAACGATTCGCCGACCACGCAGTCGAAGTCGCGCGGCGCGTCATCTTCCAGGCGACCGGCAAGTTTCCGGAGGAAAGCAGCGGCTAGCCCAGGCCGAATTTAACCGAAGCGGCCGGAGATGTAGTCCTCGGTGGCCTTCTCGCTCGGGTTGGAGAAGATTTTCTCGGTCTCGTCGATCTCTACCAACCGACCGGGCCTGCCCACCGCTTCGAGGTTGAAGAACGCCGTGTGGTCGCTCACCCGCGCGGCCTGCTGCATGTTGTGTGTGACGATGACGATCGTGTAGTTCTGCTTGAGATCACCGATCAGATCTTCGATGGCCATCGTCGAGATTGGGTCGAGTGCGGAGCACGGCTCGTCCATCAGCAGCACGTCGGGCTGCACCGCGATCGCCCGTGCGATACACAATCGCTGCTGCTGCCCCCCGGACAATCCGCCGCCCGGCTTGTGCAACCGGTCCTTGACCTCGTCCCAGAGGTTCGCGCCGCGCAGGGAGTTCTCGGCCGTCTCGTCGAGTACCTTGCGGTTGCGAACACCCTGCAGCTTCAGGCCCGCTACCACGTTGTCTCGAATTGACATGGCCGGGAACGGGTTCGGCCGCTGGAACACCATCCCGATCGCCCTGCGCACACCGACCGGGTCGATTCCCGGGGCATAGATGTCTTCGTCGTCGAGCAGCACCGAGCCTTCGACCCGAGCGCCGGGGATGACCTCGTGCATGCGGTTGAGCGTGCGCAGCACGGTCGTCTTGCCACAGCCCGAGGCGCCGATGAAGGCCGTCACGCTACGCGGCAGGATCGACAGCGACACATCCGAGACCGCGTGAAACGCCCCGTAGTAGATGTTGACCTGCTTGAGGTCCAGCCGCTTTGCCACTAACTACTCCTGCCCGTGTCCGCACCGCCCCCGCCGAGGAGGCCGCGCAGCATCATCTGGTTATTGCATTGCGTTGATCGCGGTGACCAGACGCTCCTTGACCTTATCGGGCAGCGGAACATAGCCGCGTGACGAAAGGCCGCTCTGACCGTCGTTGGCGGCCGCGGTGAGGAACGATTTCATCGCCACCGCGGTGTCCGCGTCGTATCCCCCCGAGCACACGATCTGGTAAGTGGCGAGCAGAAATGGATATGCGTTCGGCTCGTGAATGCCGTAGACCGAGTACAGGTCGAGCACCAGATCGTTGCCGCTCGCCACGAACTTCGCGGCATTGGCGCCGTTGCGGGCGGTGTCGTTGGTGAGCGGGACCGCGCCGCTGCCGTTGTCGATCTGGGCGTACGGCAAGCCGGCTTGATCGGCGAACCCCTTCTCGACATAGCCGATAGTCCCCGGTGTGGCCCGCACCGCCTGGATCACGCCCTCCGAGCTGGCGACTCCTTGGCCGGCACCACCCTGGAATTTGGTGCCGACCCCCTGGGTCCAGCTCTGTGGTGCGGCGACGGTCAGATACCTCTGCAAGTTGTCGGTGGTCCCGGAGGGATCCGTCCGATAAATCGGCGTGATCCTGCCGTCAGGCAGCGGAAGGCCACGGTTGAGAGCCGCCAGCGTCGGGTCGTTCCAGCTCGTGATCAGGCCGCTGAAGATCTTGGCCAGTGCGTCGCCGTTGACGACCAGCGCCGCAACGCCGGGCAGGTTGTAGACCAAGGCCACCGGACCGAACAGCAGCGGCAGGTCCCACGCGGGGTGTCCGTTGCATCGTTTGGCGGCCGGAGCGATCTGCTGTGAGACCAGCGGCGAGTCCGCACCCGCGAAATCGACGTGGCCGGCGATGAACTGCTCGCGGCCCGAACCCGACCCACTGGCTGTATAAGTCACCTTCTTGCCCGGGCACAGCTGGCTCCAGGCTTGGTTGAACAACTCGATCGCGCTCAGTTGGGCGCTCGACCCCTCGGCAGAGAGTGCAGTCTTGCCGCCACAGTCCACCGTGGCGGCGTGTCCGCCCGAGTTGGCTGACGTCGAAGCACCGCGACGGTTGCCGCCGCTGCAGCCAGTCAACAGTAAACCGGTGACGACGCACACGGCGACCGCCAGCGCCACCATCCTCCGCACCCTGTCGAGCCTTCCAAATTTCGCTTTCCCCCGCACTTTTCGCTGCACATCAGCTTGGGCGCGCCCGCGGCCGGCGGCCGTTCCCCTGAGAGGAGCTTGCCAAGTCGCCCCGAAAGTATGCGTGTTATTCAGCTGACGAGGCGCGGCCCGCATAGGCGGTATCGACGCTGTAGGTGGTGAAGCCCAGGCGCTGGTAGGTGCGCACCGCCGCAACGTTGTCCGACTCCACGTAGAGCATCACGGTGGGTTCGGTTGAGCCCGACAGTCGCTGCGCCAGCGAGTCGAGACCTACCGCGGTCAACACCTTCCCCAGGCCGCGGCCCTGCGCGGCCGGGTCGACGCCCAGCACGTAGACCTCGCCCAGGCCCGGTTGATCGGCGTGGATCTTCGTCCAGTGGAAGCCAAGTAGCCGGTGCGCGTCGTCGCTCGAGAACGCCAGAAACAGACCCTGCGGGTCGAACCAGGGTTCGGTGCGACGTTCGTCGAGCTGCGCAATACTCCACCCGCCCTGCTCCGGGTGGTAGGCGAATGCGGCGTTGTTGACCCGCAGCAGCTCGGCGTCGTCGGCGGTGCCGGCATAGGTCCGCACCCGCAGTCCGGCCGGGATCACCGGTTCAGGCGTATCGGTCAGCGAGCGACGCATCTGGACCAGTTCGCGAACCGTGACCAAGCCCAGAGCCGCGGCCGTCGCCCGTGCCGGCTCGAGCGTGCCGTGGGCCCAGAAGTGGTTGCGCCCGCCAGTTCTGTCCAGTGCCGCGCGCGCCATCGCCGTGCCGATACCGCGACGACGGGCCTTCGGGTGCACCACCAACTCGGCCATCGCGACCTCGCCGTCGCGCGGCGAGCTGAGATTGAGGTAGCCGCTGATCGTCTCGCCCGATCTGGTGACCAGATGCCTGGTGCGCTGTTGGCCGAGTTCTCGGAGAACTTGCTCGCCCACGGGCGCAACACCATCGAATTCTGTTGCCGCGCTGACGAGTTCACGTATTTGCTGCTGCTCTTCGGGGGTCAGCGCCGGTCTCCAGTCAGGTGCGCTCACTGAGTGTGCAAGGGGTCGACCAGTGGCTCCTCGGCGCCGTCTCGCGCAGGCTCGGCATCCTCGCCCTCGTCGGACTGTGCGATCGGCGTGCGCCCGCGCGCGGGCCGGACTGCCTTGTAACCAACGTTGCGTACCGTGCCGATCAGGGCTTCGTGCTCGGCTCCCAACTTGGCACGCAGGCGGCGCACGTGCACGTCGACCGTCCGCGTGCCGCCGAAGAAGTCATATCCCCACACCTCGTGCAGCAGCTGCGCGCGAGTGAACACCCGGCCGGCATGCTGTGCCAGGTACTTCAGCAGTTCGAACTCTTTATAGGTGAGGTCAAGCGGACGTCCACGCAGCCGCGCGGTGTAGGTGCCTTCGTCGATCACCAACTCACCGAGCGTCACCTTGCCGGCGCTTTCCTGGTCGGCGAGCCCACCGCGGCGGCCGATCACCAGGCGCAGCCGGGCATCGATCTCGGCCGGACCAGTGCTGGGCAACAGGATGTCGTCGAGGCCCCAGTCGGTGCTGACGGCTACCAGACCGCCTTCGCTGACGACGGCCAGCACGGCGACCGATCGGCCCGCCGTGCTCAACAACCTGCACAGACCGCGTCCCGCTGACAGGTCCTGACGCGCGTCGACGATGACCGCGTCCGCCGTTCCCGCCTCCAGCAACGACGACGGCTCCGGCGGCGCCGTCCGCACCGCGTGAGGGAGCAGCGACAACGCCGGCAGCACCGGGTCAGGATGCAGCTCCGAAGTCAGCAGCAGTAGCTCCAACGAGCCCCTCCAGCGCTTGTGGGGAAGGCATCTCCCGAGTTCATCAGGACATATGGCCCTGCATGATCGTAATGGCCAGGTCATCTAACGATAACTTGCCACCTGCTGTTTCGCCTGACGACGATGCGGCCGCGCTCTCGCGCAACGGGCCGCGGGCCGGTGAGCCACAATATTGGGATGCGCAGGATGGTGGTCGCTGTGACCTCGGTGGCGGTCGCCGTGGCCGTCGTCGTCGGTGGTGCAATCGCCGTCGACTACGGAGCGAGCATCTACGCCGAATACCGGCTGTCGTCCAGCGTCCGAAAAGCGGCCAACCTGGGGTCTGATCCGTTTGTCGCCATCCTGGCGTTCCCGTTCATTCCGCAGGCGATACGTCGCCACTACAACGAGCTTGAGATCAAGGCCAACGCCGTCGATCACGCTTTAGTCGGCAAGGCGACGCTGGAGGCCACGATGCACTCGATTGACCTGACCGACGCGTCCTGGTTGATCCGGGCCGAGGCGAAGCTCCCGGTCGGCAAGCTGGAGACCCGAATCATCATCAGCTCGACGCATCTGGGCCGCTATCTGGGCATCGCCGATCTGATGGTCGAGGCCCCACCCCAGGAGACCAATGACGCCACCGGCGGGACCACCGAGTCGGGAATATCGGGCAACCACGGGCTGGTGTTCAGCGGCACACCGAAGTCCGCCAACTTCGGCCACCGGGTCAGCGTCTCGGTCGATCTGTCCATCGCACCGGACGACGCGGCAACGCTCGTGTTCACCCCCACAGGCGTTTTGACCGGACCGAACACCGCCGACGAACCGGTTCCGGAGGACAAGCGAGACGCGGTGCTGCACGCATTCGACGCCAGGTTGCCGGGCCAGCGGCTGCCGTTCGGAGTGGCGCCGACCGCTGTGGGAGCACGCGGGTCTGACGTCATCATCGAGGGCATCACCCGCGGAGTGACGGTGACGCTGGACGGGTTCAAGCAGTCGTGACCTGGGCCGCCGAGGTTGGCGCTACCGTGCAACTCGGCGCGCCGCCGGGGCTTTCCGTGTGAATTCACGGCTTTCGGTGTGAATTCACGGCTTTCGGTGTGAAGTCACGGCTTTCGGTGTGAAGTCACGGCTTTCGGTGTGAGCCTATGGCGGGATTCGGCGCGGATTTCCGCCCTGGCTACACGCGCAAAACCAAGGATTCACACGCAAGCCCGAACGCTCGGATGGCAATACCAGACACTGGGCCCCGACGACCGCTTATACGCCACAGGCCGAGTTGCGTGCCCAAGTCCGCGCTGGCTGTGGGTATCGGTCGCTACCACACCGCTGCCGGTCCGCCATCGGCCCTGGTACCGCTGTTGGCTTGATCACTATGTCATTGGGTAAGCTGTCCGTCGTGTCATCCCGCATCGAGCCCATGCTCACCAGGCGTCGCGCAGTTGATCTGTGCCGCATCGCGGGATGTTGTTGTTGCTGTAGCTGCTGAGTAGCCGCGCCGTTCAGCGCCGCACTCGGAGCAGCCTCGGAGTCCTGCCGTGGCCCCGTCTCCCCCTGCCTCGCCCATGTTCCGTGCCATAGGAGACCTAGGAGTACACCGTGTCGAGCAGTAACGCCCCCGCCAGGTTGGGCAGTAGACCAGCTCGTCCTGCTTTTGTCCGCTTTGAATCCGCGACGCGCCCCATCCCGCCTAACCAGGCTGCTTAGAAAGAAATCGAAAGGAATACCCCATGGCACGCTCCGACGTCCTGGTCTCTGCCGACTGGGCTGAGAGCAATCTTGACGCCGCCCACGTCGTCTTTGTCGAAGTGGACGAAGACACCAGCGCCTACGACGGCGGCCACATCGCCGGCGCGGTCAAGCTGGACTGGCGCGCCGACTTGCAGGACCCGGTCAAGCGCGACTTCGTCGACGCTGAGCAATTCTCCAAGCTGCTGTCCGACCGCGGCATCTCCAACGAGGACACGGTGATTCTCTACGGAGGCAACAACAACTGGTTCGCGGCCTACGCGTACTGGTACTTCAAGTTGTACGGGCACGAGAAGGTCAAGCTGCTCGACGGTGGCCGCAAGAAGTGGGAGCTCGACGGCCGCCCGCTGTCCAGCGACCCCGTCAGCAGGCCCGCGACCTCCTACACCGCGTCGGCCCCGGACAACTCGATCCGAGCGTTCCGCGACGAGGTCATCGCGGCCATCAACGTCAAGAACCTGGTCGACGTGCGGTCGCCCGACGAGTTCTCCGGCAAGATCCTGGCGCCGGCGCACCTGCCACAGGAACAGAGCCAGCGGCCCGGGCACATCCCGGGCGCCATCAACGTGCCGTGGAGCAAGGCCGCCAACGAGGACGGCACCTTCAAGTCGGACGAGGAGCTGGCCAAGATCTACGCCGACGCCGGACTGGACGGCAACAAGGAAACGATTGCGTACTGCCGAATCGGGGAGCGGTCCTCGCACACCTGGTTCGTTCTGCAGGAATTGCTCGGGCATCGGAATGTCAAGAACTACGACGGCAGTTGGACGGAATACGGCTCCCTGGTGGGCGCCCCGATCGAGTTGGGAAGCTGATATGTGCTCTGGACCCAAGCAAGGACTGACGCTGCCCGCGAGCGTCGACCTGGAGAAGGAAACGGTGATCACCGGCCGTGTGGTGGACCGCGACGGCCAGGCCGTCGGCGGCGCGTTCGTCCGCCTGCTGGACTCGTCCGACGAGTTCACGGCCGAGGTGGTCGCGTCGGCCACGGGTGACTTCCGGTTCTTTGCCGCCCCCGGTTCCTGGACGCTGCGCGCCTTGTCGGCGATCGGCAACGGCGACGCCGTGGTGGCGCCGTCCGGGGCGGGCATCCACGAGGTGGACGTCAAGATCGCCTGACGGCCGGTCAAACCCGGCCGGGCTCCTGGAAAACGGAGGAGCCGAATAGACTCGTCCCCGTGGTGCTCTTCTTCGAGATCATGCTGGTGGCGGCGACCCTCGTCATCACTTGGTTCGCGCTGTACACGCTGTACCGGCTGATCACCGACGAGTCGTGACCGCCGACGAGGGCCCCGACGCACCGGTTGGTCCTGCGGTCAGCAGTGATGCGGTTCAGGCCGCGGCCGAGCGCGCCAAGGTGACCGCCGCCCGCAATATCCCAGCCTTCGATGATCTGCCGGTGCCCGCCGACACCGCGAACCTGCGCAAGGGCGCGAATCTGAGCGACGCGCTGCTGGCGCTGCTGCCGCTGGTCGGCGTATGGCGCGGCGAAGGCGAGGGCCGCGCGCCCGACGGCGACTATCGATTCGGCCAGCAGATCGTGGTCTCACACGATGGCGGCGACTATCTGATTTGGGAATCTCGATCCTGGCGGCTCGATGACACTGGCGAGTACCAGGAACCGGGCCTTCGCGAGACGGGGTTCTGGCGGTTCGTCGTCGACCCCGATGACCCTAATGACCGCGACGAGTCGCAGGCGATCGAGCTGCTGCTGGCGCACTCCGCCGGATACGTCGAGTTGTTCTACGGGCGTCCCCGTAACCAATCTTCTTGGGAGCTGGTCACCGATGCGCTGGCGCGCAGCCGGTCCGGCGTGCTCGTGGGTGGCGCCAAGCGGCTCTACGGCATCGTCGAGGGCGGTGATCTGGCTTACGTCGAGGAACGCGTGGACGCGGACGGCGGGCTGGTGCCGCACCTCTCGGCGCGGTTGTCCCGATTCGCCGGGTAGCGCGGCCGTCCAGACATGGAGCGGCCCCCGAGCGAAGCTCCTGGTTGGACAAGACCGGAAGCTCGGGGGCCGGGTGGCTGCGGGGAATTCGCCAGCGCGCGTTGGCCGCTAGCTTCTCCGAGCCAGTGCTGCTAGCGCGCAGCCACCTCACATGTCCATGAAGCTAACAATTCGCGGACCACCTCCTTCCTTGTGTACGGCCGACCGTACCTGTTCTCCTGCTATGTCTCAACAGGATTCGGCGTCAGCGGTCGCTGACGATCGCGGTGTCGATCAGTTCGCTGAATTCTGCGGCCATCTGAGAAGGGGGCAGAAGCCGACCGTCGAGGGTATGCACGCGGGCGGCCAGGGTCATGCTAGAGATCAGCCAGATGCCTTGCGCGGCAAGGAGGTCGGATTTCCGCAGGGCGCGGTAGTCGCAGTCGTACCCCTTGGCGCGGGCCACCTCGAAGAGCGCCTGCTGCGTGGTGCCGCGCAGGATCGGATACCAGGGCGGCGGCGTCAGCAGGCACGGAGTATCGCTTTCGCCGGTGGCGATCACCACCGTCGACCGCGGACCTTCCAGGATGTAACCGTCCGAACTGACGAAGATGACGTCGCCGGCGCCCTGTCGAGCGGCGTGCCGCAAGGCGGCCATGTTCACCGCATAGGACAACGTCTTGGCCCCGGCCAGCAGCCAGGGCATCGCGTCGGCGCCGACGGCCGGGAGCCCGCGGTCCAGCGTCACAGCCGACACGCCGTTGCGCCGCACGGCGGCCACCCGGTCCGGGACTGGGTTGACCATCACGTAGGCGGTCGGCGCTGAACCGCTCTCGCGGCCGCGGCTGTAGATCAACCGCAGCGCGCCCTCGTCAGCGGTGCTTGCTGCCCACCGCTGCGTAGCCGTCTCGATGGCATGCCGCCACTGCGGCAGGTCGGGTTCGGGCAGGTCCATGTATCTGGCCGATTGGGTCAGCCGCTGCAGATGCGGTTCGATCAGACACGCCCGGCCACCACGGACCAGCAGTGTCTCGAACACTCCGTCGCCACGCACGGCTGCGAGGTCGTCGGCGGACAACAACGGCGTTCCGGGAGCGACGATCTCGCCCGCGAGCGTGACAACGACGCCTTGCTTAGTCATCGAGAAGCAGCCTAGCCCCACAGCAATCCGTAGAGTTGAGACGTGAATGCCGTCCCCGCACCGGAATCCGGACCCGACGCCGGCGCAATCTGGCACTACGGCGATCCGCTGGGCGAGCAGCGTGCGGCGGAAACCGCCGCCGTGCTGGTGGACCGCTCACACCGCGCGGTGCTCACGCTGGCCGGGGGTGACCGGCAGACCTGGCTGCACAACATCTCGACACAGCACGTCTCCGACCTTTCCGAAGGCGCCAGCACACAGAATCTCAGCCTGGACGGCCAAGGCCGCGTGGAGGATCACTGGATCCAGACCGAACTGGGCGGCATCACGTATCTCGACACCGAGCCCTGGCGCGGCGAACCGTTGCTGGCCTACCTGCGCAAGATGGTGTTCTGGGCCGACGTCACCGCGAACGCCGCGGACATGGCGGTGCTGTCGCTGCTGGGACCGCGATTGGCGGACCCGGCCGTGCTCGAGGCGTTGGGGCTCGACGAGCTGCCCACCGAACCGACTGCCGTTCCGCTGCCCGCCGGTGGATTCATCCGCCGGACACCAGGTTCCCCCACCGACCAACTCGAACTGGACCTGCTGGTCGCGCGTGACCAATGCGCCGACTGGAAGCAACGTTTGACGCGGGCGGGAGTTCGTCCTGCGGGCGTGTGGGCCTACGAGGCGCATAGGGTCGCGGCGCTGCGTCCGCGCCTTGGCGTCGACACCGACGAGCGCACCATTCCCCACGAAGCGGGTTGGATCGGTGCGGCGGTCCACCTCGACAAGGGCTGCTACCGCGGGCAGGAGACCGTCGCACGGGTGCACAACCTCGGCAAACCGCCTCGCATGCTGGTATTGCTGCACCTTGACGGCTCTGTGGAGCGGCCATCCACGGGTGACCCGGTACTGGCCGGCGGTCGCGCCGTCGGCCGCCTGGGCACAGTCGTCGAGCACGTGGATCTCGGCCCGGTGGCACTCGCACTCGTCAAGCGCGGGATACCCGCCGACACTGAGCTGGCAATCGGGCCGGTAGGCCAGGAAAACGAATTCGTCGCCGCTGCGATCGACGCGGACTCTCTGCCGCCCGCGGACGGGGTCGGTGCGGGGCGACTGGCTGTTGAACGTTTGCGGAGTGGTAAGCGATGATTGACTACAAGGTCCACCACACGGCGGACAGGGGTCACCGACGTCTAACCGTGAGGCACGGTAAACTGTCGGCAGGACAATAAACGACACCAGAGATCGGAGCCGCCTACTTTAGGCCGCTCCGTTATTGCGCGAGGGGGTTCCCCCATGGGCCGCGGCCGGGCTAAGGCAAAGCAGACCAAGGTTGCTCGAGAACTCAAGTACAGCACCCCGCAAACCGACTTCCAGCGGCTCCAGCGAGAGTTGTCAGGAGGGGGCGCCGACGAGCCCAACGATCTGGACGGCGACGGTCCAGACGACGCGTGGGACGACGAACCCGACTGGCGCCGCTAACCCTCCGCGCTTGACCATGCCGATGCGAGACGCATAGGGCGCCGTGAATTTCCGTTAGGTCTCAGGCAACCAGCGCTTAGAACCTCGGGTGTTGTCCCACCAACTTGGCGCGCGGGCCTTCTTTCCCGCCCTTGGCCACGGTCCCCAGCACCCAGCAGTCCAGGTGTCGTGCGGTCAGGATCGCCAGGGCGCGATCGGTGTCCTCGGGTGCGACGACGGCGATCATCCCGACGCCCATGTTGAACGTCTTCTCCATCTCCTCACGCCTGACCCGGCCACGCTGGGCGATCATGGCGAACACGGGTGCGGGCGTCCACGTGCCACGGTCGATCTCTGCGACCAACCCGTGCGGGATGACGCGTTGCAGGTTGCCGGCCACTCCCCCACCGGTGACGTGGCAGAACGTGCGGACATGGGTTTCGGCGGCCAGCGCCAGGCAGTCTTTGGCATAGATGCGGGTGGGCTCCAGCAACTCCTCGCCCAGCGTGCGACCGAACTCCTCCACGTAGCCGGCGAGGTTCATCCGGTCGATCTCCAGCAGAACCGAGCGGGCCAGCGAATACCCGTTGGAATGCAGTCCGGACGAGCCCATCGCGATGATGACGTCGCCGGGTTTGACCCGGTCGGGGCCCAGGACGTCGTCGGCCTCCACCACGCCGACGCCGGTGGCCGAGATGTCGTAGTGGTCGGGTTCCATCAGGCCGGGGTGTTCGGCCGTCTCGCCACCCAGCAGCGCACAGCCCGCGCGCACACACCCTTCGGCGATGCCACTGACGATGGCGCTCAGTCGTTCTGGCACCGTTCGGCCGACCGCGATGTAGTCCTGCAGGAAAAGCGGCTCGGCGCCGCAGACCACCAGATCGTCGACCACCATCGCGACCAGGTCGAGGCCGACGGTGTCGTGTTTGTCCATCGCCTGCGCGACGGCCAGCTTGGTACCGACACCGTCGGTGGAGGCGGCCAGCACCGGTTCGCGGTAGTCGCCGCGCAGTGCGAACAGGCCGGCGAATCCGCCCAGCCCGCCACGTACCTCGGGTCTGGTCGCCCTTCCCGCCAGCGGCTTGAACAACTCGACGGCGCGGTCACCGGCTTCGATATCCACCCCCGCCGACGCGTAGGTGATGCCCTGGCCTCTTCCGGAGCTTTTTGCGGGATCCGTCATCGCGATAAAGGCTACCGGGCGGCACGCATCCGCCGGGAGCAAACCACTTTCAGCACCAAGAGTTCTTGTCAGCGACTGACCGGCACATCGTCGGGCGCCAAGTCGTCCAGGCCCGCCCCGCGCGCGGCATTGGCCAGCATGTGTTCGATGACGTTCTTGCCCAGCGCAGTCTCACTCGGCAACTCGATGGGATATGTGCCGTCGAAGCACGCGCAGCACAGTCGCGAGGCGGGTTGTTCGGTGGCCGCGATCAGACCGCGCAGGGAGATGTAGCCCAACGTGTCGGCGTTGATGGCATGGCGTACCGCTTCGAGCATCTCGCCCTTGTCTTCGACGGCGTTGGCGATCAGCTCAGCGGGTGACGGGAAGTCGATGCCGTAGAAGCAGGGCCACTTCACCGGCGGCGACGCGATGCGCACGTGCACCTCGACGGCACCGGCTTCGCGCAGCATTCGCACCAGCGCCCGCTGGGTATTCCCGCGGACGATCGAGTCGTCGACGACGATGAGCCGCTTGCCGCGGATCACCTCGCGCAACGGGTTGAGCTTCAGCCGGATACCGAGCTGGCGGATGGTTTGGGACGGCTGGATGAAGGTGCGACCGACGTAGGCGTTCTTCATCAGGCCCTGCCCGTAAGGGATGCCGGACCCCTGCGCGTATCCCACCGCGGCGGGGGTGCCGGATTCCGGCACACCGATGACCAGGTCCGCGTCGACCGGGCATTCGCGGGCGAGACGGCGGCCGATCTCCAGCCGGGCGGCGTGCACCGACCGCCCGGCCAGCGTGCTGTCGGGACGGGCCAGATAGACGTATTCGAAGACGCAGCCCTTGGGTGTCGGGTTGGCAAAGCGTGTGGAACGCACACCGTCGGCGTCGATCGCCAGCAGCTCGCCCGGCTCGATGTCGCGGACGAAGGAGGCGCCGACGATGTCGAGGGCCGCGGTTTCGGAAGCCACCACCCAGCCGCGGTCCAGCCGTCCGAGCGACAGCGGGCGTACCCCATGCGGATCCCGGCAGGCATACAGCGTGTTTTCGTCCATGAACGTCAGGCAGAACGCGCCGCGCACGGTCGGAAGTAACTCCAGCGCCGCCTGTTCCAGCGAGGAATCGGCGGCGCCGTGGGCCAGCAACGCGCCGAGGATGTCAGAGTCCGTCGTCGCCGGGGCCGGGCAGCGCCTGGCGATCAGCCCCGCGTCGCGGGCACGTGCGGCGAGCTCGGCGGTGTTGACCAGATTCCCGTTGTGCCCCAACGCAACACCGGTCCCGGCCGCCGTGTTGCGGAAAACGGGCTGAGCGTTTTCCCAGGTGGTGTCCCCGGTGGTCGAATAGCGACAGTGTCCGATGGCAACGTGGCCCTCCATGGCAGCCAAAGTCTGCTCGTCGAACACCTGGCTGACCAGGCCGAGGTCTTTGAAGACCAGCACCTGCGACCCATCGGCGACGGCAATGCCCGCGGCCTCCTGGCCGCGATGCTGCAACGCGTAGAGGCCGTAATAGGTGAGTTTGGCGACTTCTTCACCGGGGGCCCAGACCCCGAATACACCACATTCTTCACGAGGCGAGTTCAGGTCTTGCTCGGGTTGCGGGACGGTCACGGCTTGGCGGCTCCCTGGGGCGCGGTTAGTGACGTAACGGAGTCTACGGCCACGACCCGTCCACCGCCGAATCAGGCACGCGTGTTGGACACCCGAAATTCACTTCCGCGACCCTAAACCTGCAGTTCAGGGTTATATTCTGCCCACATCGAACAGCGGCAACCAGTGTTCGATTTCACCAGCCCGAGAGCCGGAAAGCGTGAGCGTTCCGGTGGCCTTTGCCGCTGCCAGTGATGACAGCCCGGTTGCCAGCAGCAGCCAGGTCCGAGGGTCGGTTTCGACGACGTTGGGCGGAGTCCCCCGGGTGTGCCTGGGACCGGAGACGCACTGCACGGCGACGAACGGCGGTACGCGGACCTCGACGCTGGCGCCGGGAGCCAGCGCAGCAAGGGTACGGGCGGTGAGCCGAACCGCGGCCGCCAACGCGGCCCGCTCGGGCGTCGGGCGGGTCTCGTCGCGCAGCCAATCCGCGACCGCCAGGACGGCCTCTCGAGTCTTTGTCGGATCGACATGATCTCGGGCGGCCATAGGAGAGAAATCCTAAGGTGTGGCTTGGCGCGCATGACGTCGCTGTACTGCCAGCGCGGCCACCGCACCGGCCTCATTGATCGCCAGGTGTGCCAGCATCGGCGCGGCGAGGCTGCCGGAACGGTCGGCCAACCACCCGAACACCCAGCCCGCGACACCGGTGACCAGGACGGTGGCCACCGGCGGCTCACCTGTCTCGAGTGCGTCGGCGATGTGCGACAGGCCAAATGCGGTGGCCTGCAACAGCCTTCCACCGGACCGGCCGAAACCCGCGGTGGCCACGGTGGCAAGCGCCGCTCGGAACGCCGCCTCTTCGGCCCAAACCGTGCCGACGGGAATCCGCAATGCCAGCCAGCCGGGCGCCGACGCGGGCAGCTCACGCGCGGCCATGGACAGCCGCACGATCGGGACCGCTGTCGTCGCCGCGATTGCGGTTGCCGCCACCGCGCCGGCACCCGAGCCCAGCCGAACCCCAGCCCACAGTCGCGGCGCGGCCAGGCCCAGCGGTGCGCGGGTCACCAGCACCAACAGCACACCCATGCCGGTTTGCGAAATCACGCGACACGAGGCCGGAAGCCGTGGACCGACGAAACTCCAGCCAACCAGAGTGGCGGCCAAACAGACCGCACGAAGCCGGCTCAACCGAAGAGTCGCGGCAGTACCGCCTCGAAGGTCGCCCGCAGTTCCGCCAGGGACACCGTGAACAGTCCTTGAACCTCGAGCGCGTCCGACGCCTGATCGACGACGCCGATCCGCACGGCGGGCAGTCCGCGCGCCTCACACATCGACCGGAACCGGCTCTCCTCGGTGCGCGGGACGGCGACCAGTACCCGGCCTGCCGATTCGGAGAAGAGCATTACGAAAGGATCCGCATCTTCGGGAAGCACTATGCGGCAACCTGTTTCACCCGCCAGCGCCGATTCGACGATGGCCTGCGCAAGTCCGCCTTCGGACAGATCGTGCGCTGCGGACACCAACCCGTCGCGTGACCCCGAATGCAGCACGTCGGCCAACAACTTCTCTCGCTGAAGGTCGACGACAGGAGGTAGCCCGCCGAGATGGTCGGCGGTCACCTGTGCCCAGATGGAGCCGTCGAACTCGTCACGCGTGTCGCCCAGCAGTATCAGGGTTTCTCCGGCTTCGCTGCCGAATGCCGTTGGGATGCGGCGTTGCACGTTGTCGATGACGCCGACTACGCCGACCACGGGGGTCGGGTGGATCGCCGCCGATCCGGTTTGGTTGTAGAAGCTGACGTTGCCGCCGGTCACCGGAATCCCAAGGGCCGCACAGCCATCCGCGAGACCGCGTACGGCCTGCGCGAACTGCCACATCACACCGGGGTCTTCGGGCGAACCGAAGTTGAGGCAGTTGGTCACCGCGACCGGGGTGGCGCCGGTGACGGCGACGTTGCGGTACGCCTCGGCCAGGGCCAATTGCGCGCCGGCGTAGGGATCCAGCAGCGTATAGCGACCCGAAGCGTCGGTCGACAATGCGATTCCCCGGCCCGTGGCCTCGTCGATGCGCAGCACGCCGCCGTCGGCGTGCTCGGCCAGCACGGTGTTGCCGCGCACATACCGGTCGTACTGCTCGGTGATGAATGCACGGCTGCACAGGTGCGGACTGCCCAGCAGCGCAAGCAATGTCGCGCGCAACTCGTCGCCCGTGGCCGGCCGTGGCAGCGCTTTCGAGGAGTCGGCGTTCAACGCGTCCTGTGATTCGGGACGGGCGACCGGCCGCTGGTACACCGGACCTTCGTGCGCCACGGTGCGCGGCGGCACGTCGACTACCGTGTCGCCGTGCCAGGTGATCCGCAACCGGTCACCGCCGGTCACCTCACCGATCACGGTGGCCAGCACCTCCCATTTGCGGCAGACCGCAAGGAAGGCATCGACGTTCTCGGGCGCGACCACCGCGCACATCCGCTCCTGCGATTCACTGCAGAGCACCTCGGCGGGCGCCATCTCCTTGGCCCGCAGCGGAACCGCGTCGAGTTCGATGGCCATCCCGCCGTCGCCGGCGGATGCCAATTCCGATGTGGCGCAAGCTAACCCGGCTCCGCCCAGATCCTGGATGCCGATCACCAATCCGCCCGCGTACAGCTCCAGGCAGCATTCGATGAGCACCTTCTCCATGAACGGGTCGCCGACTTGAACCGAGGGCAGCTTCTTACGGGAGCCTTCCGCATCGAAGGTGTCCGACGCCAGCACCGACACCCCGCCGATGCCGTCCAGCCCGGTGCGCGCGCCGAACAGGATGATCTTGTTCCCGGCGCCGGAGGCGAACGCCAAATGCAGGTCCTCCTGGCGCAATACCCCCACACACATCGCGTTGACCAACGGGTTGCCCGCATAGCACGCGTCGAAGACGGTCTCGCCGCCGATGTTGGGCAGGCCCAGCGAATTGCCGTAGCCGCCGATACCGCGCACCACGCCGTCGACCACCCGGCGGGTATCAGGCGCGTCGGCGGCGCCGAACCGAAGCTGGTCCATCACCGCAACCGGGCGCGCGCCCATGGCCATGATGTCGCGGACGATGCCGCCGACGCCGGTGGCCGCACCCTGGTAGGGCTCGACGTAGGACGGGTGGTTGTGCGACTCCACCTTGAAAGTGACGGCCCAGCCGTCGCCGATGTCGACGACACCCGCGTTCTCGCCGATGCCGGCCAGCATGCCGGCACGCATCTCGTCGGTGGTGGTCTCGCCGAAGTAGCGCAGGTGCACCTTCGAGGACTTGTAGGAGCAGTGTTCGCTCCACATCACCGAGTACATCGCCAGCTCGGTGTCGGTGGGTCGCCGGCCCAGGATCTCCCGGACGCGCTCGTACTCGTCGTCCTTGAGGCCCAGCTCGTGAAACGGCTGGGGGTGATCTGGAGTGGCCGCGGCGTGCTCGACGGTGTCAGTCATCTCGGTGCACCTAGGTGCCACGCGCTCGTCACGCCCGACAGTCTAGGTCGGGCCGCCGCGGTGAGCGCGCTACTGCCCGGCCACGCAGAACCGGTTGCCCTCCGGGTCCGCCAGCACCACCCAACGGAAGTTGTCACCGATGCGGTGCCGGTCGACCTCCGTGGCTCCGGCCCCCGTCAGTCGCGACACTTCGGCGTCCACATCGTCGGCGCCGAAATCGAGATGCACGCGGTTTTTCCCCGGTGTTGGATCGGGCACCTTCTGGAATCCGATACGCGGTCCAGCCGACCGGGTGACCGCGAAGAATTCCCCGGGGATCAACTCACGGGTCTCGCCGTCGAAGTTTGCGGCCCACCAGCCGGCCAGCGTCGCAGGGTCAGTGCTGTCGAACGTGATCATCTCCACCTTGAGCGCCATATCCGGATCGTAGATGGCCGCGAGGGTGCGCGTTTGTACAACGACACACCGTTTCGGACCGTCATTTTGCGCACGCTCGCGGCGGAGGGCTATCCGGGAGAAAGGAACGCGCGCATCGCCGCCGAGTAGGCCGCCACATCGTGTGCTCCCATAACCTCACGCGCGGAATGCATCGCCAGTTGCGCGGCGCCGACGTCGACGGTCGGGATTCCGGTCCGCGCCGCGGCCAACGGGCCGATGGTTGTGCCACACGGCAAGTCGGCGCGGTGTTCGTAGCGCTGTAACGGGACTCCGGCCTGCCGGCAGGCCAGCTCAAAGGCAGCCGCGGTGCGTGCGTCGGTGGCGTATCGCAGGTTCGGGTGCACCTTTAGCACCGGCCCGGCATTGACCTCGATCAGGTGACCGGGCTCGTGCCGCTCCGGGTAGTTGGGGTGCGTCGCGTGCGCCATGTCGGCCGAGGCCAGCAGCGAAGCCGGCGCCCGTCGCAGGAAATCTTCCCGGGTGCCGCCGGCCGCCAGCACTATGCGTTCCAGCACGGTGCCCAGCAGATCCGACTGCGCGCCGTGGTCTGACGACGAGCCAACCTCCTCGTGGTCGAACAACGCCAGCACCGGCAGCTCAGCCCGCGGTTCGGCGGCCAGCAGCGCCTCCATCCCGGCGTAGCAGCTGGCAAGGTTGTCCAGCCGCGGAGCACTGAGCAGGCTGGCGTCGGCACCCACCACTCGCGACGGCGTCGGGTCGTGCGTCATCAGGTCGGCGGCCAGCACTTCGCCCGGTGTCACGCCGGCCCGCTTCGCGACGTACGCGACGAAGGACTCGGTGTCGCCGCCCACGCCCCACACCGCATTGACGTGCCGCTGCGGGTCCAATGTCAGCGACTTGCGGTCTTCGGCCAGATGGATGGCCAGCTGCGGCACCCGCAGGATCGGATCGTCGATTCTGACCAGCCGGTGAGCGACGCCATGGTCCGAACGCGCGTCCCGCAGGGATAGGCGTCCGCTGATGCCCAGGTCGCGGTCCAGCCAGGAGTTCAGCCACGCACCTCCGTAGGGCTGCAGTGCCACCACTCGCCAGCCGGCGATCAGCCGATCCGGATGCTGCTTCACCCGCAGGTTGGGGCTGTCGGTGTGCGCACCGACGATCCGGAAGGAGCCGTCCGGACGGTCGCTGTTCCAAGCCACCAGCGACCCGGCGCGGATGGTGAAATACCGGCCTGGTTGGTCAGGCCAGCGGGCAGCCTCGCTGAGTTCGGTGTAGCCGGCCTCCTCGAGCTGGGCGGCGACCGTGGCGCAGACATGAAACGGCGACGGAGAAGCGTCGATGAACTCGCAGAGGCCTGCGGCGCTGGCCGGCATGTCCAACATCATGGCTGGCCGCGGGCGGCGAGGTCCACGCCGGGCTCGATTGCGCGGCTCCGCACTCGCGCCGCTTCCGGCGCTCGCCGTCGCCACGCTCGATCCGATTGCGCGGCTCCGCACTCGCGCCGCTTCCGGCGCTCGCCGTCGCCACGCTAAGGTCTGCAGAGTGCCTCCGGTTCAGCCGCAACCCATTCTCGCGCCCTTGACGCCCGCAGCGATCTTCCTTGTTCTCACGATCGACGAAGGCGGCGAGGCGACCGTGCACGACGCATTGGGCGACGTATCCGGTCTTGTCCGCGCAATCGGTTTCCGCGATCCGACGAAGCGCTTGTCAGCGATCCTCTCGATCGGTTCCGATGCCTGGGACCGTCTGTTTTCCGGTCCACGGCCCGCCGAGCTACACCCGTTCGTCGCGCTGACCGGACCGCGGCACACAGCTCCGGCCACGCCCGGCGACATCTTGTTGCACATCCGCGCGGAGTCCCTGGACGTCTGCTTCGAGCTGGCCGGGCGCATCCTCAAAGCGATGGCCGGTGCGGTAACCGTTGTGGACGAGGTGCATGGTTTCCGCTACTTCGACAACCGCGACCTACTGGGCTTTGTCGACGGAACCGAGAACCCCGACGGCCCAATTGCGGTCAGCGCCACCACGATCGGCGACGAGGACCCCGACTTCGCGGGCTCCTGCTATGTGCACGTGCAGAAGTATGTGCACGACATGGCGTCCTGGGAATCCTTGTCGGTCACCGAGCAAGAACGCGCGTTCGGCCGGAGCAAACTCGAAGACATCGAGATGGACGATGCCGTGAAACCCGCCAACTCGCACCTGGCGCTCAACGTGATCACCGACGACGACGGCACCGAGTTGAAGATTGTGCGGCACAACATGCCATTTGGCGAGCTTGGCGCCGGCGAGTTCGGCACCTACTACATCGGCTATTCGCGCACGCCACGGGTCACCGAGCGGATGTTGCGCAACATGTTCCTGGGCGACCCGCCGGGCAACACCGACCGCATTCTGGATTTCTCCACCGCGCTGACGGGCGGAATGTTCTTCTCCCCCACCGTCGACTTCCTTGACGATCCACCGCCCCTGCCTCAATCACCCTCGCCCACAACGACAGCCGCGTCCGAGTCCGCGGACGGCTCACTCTCGATCGGCAGCCTGAAAGGAACCTCCCGATGAACAATCTCTATCGCGATCTGGCACCGGTCACCGAAGCTGCCTGGGCGGAAATCGAAGAGGAGGCGACCCGGACATTCAAACGCCATATCGCCGGGCGGCGGGTTGTTGACGTGAGCGGTCCCGGGGGCCCCGTCACCGCGGCGGTCGGCACAGGGCGGCTGATCGACGTGCAGGCACCCACCGATGGTGTGGTGGCGCACCTGCGAGCCAGCAAACCCCTGGTCCGGCTGCGGGTTCCGTTCACCTTGTCGCGCAACGAGATCGACGACGTCGAACGTGGTGCGCAGGACGCCGACTGGGACCCGGTCAAGAAGGCCGCCAAGAAGCTGGCGTTCGTGGAGGACCGCACCATCTTCGAGGGCTACAGTGCCGCGTCGATCGAGGGAATCCGCAGCGCCAGCTCGAACCCGAAACTGACACTGCCCGAGGATCCGAAGGACATGCCGGACGTCATCTCGCAGGCGTTGTCCGAGCTTCGCCTGGCCGGCGTCGATGGCCCCTACTCGGTACTGCTGTCCGCCGATGTCTACACCAAGGTCAGCGAGACCACCGCACACGGATATCCGATCCGTGAGCACCTGAACCGGCTGGTCGACGGGGACATCATCTGGGCGCCTGCCATCGACGGGGCGTTTGTTCTGACCACTCGCGGTGGTGACTTCGACCTGCAGCTGGGCACCGACGTCGCGATCGGTTACACCAGTCACGACGCCGAAACCGTAGAGCTGTACATGCAGGAGACGCTGACATTCCTGTGCTACACCGCGGAAGCTTCGGTCGCGCTGGGCTCGTAGTCGAGGGGATATGCGTGTCGCGCCAGTGGAGTGGCGGCGATGGTTTTCACCCGCCGGGCGATACCAACGCCACGCGAGCGCGGGGCGCACCTTACGGAGATCGCATGTCGAGACGACAAATCGTGAATCCACTGCGGGATTGTCTCGGACGGTGTAGAACTTGGGTGGCGGTCCCCCGCTCGAAGGCACGCGTTGCCATTTGCGAAGCCAGAAGGCACTTACGGTGAAAGAGTCGGTGAGCAAGGGAATTAGATTACTTGTGGCACTAGGGGTTACGTCGTGGGTAATCCTCGATTCCCCCGTGGCTTGGGGCGCGCCGGGCGGCAACGTTCCAGGCCCCGGCGTGTGCGACTATCCCGGTGTCGGCGGAAGTACTTTCGAGGCGGGCGCTTCGACGTACTACTGCGATTTTCCTATCGAAGAGAACAGCACCCATTGGCACTGCGAATATGGCGGATGGAACCTGGGTGGTCCAGCCGGCAACGGCCCCATCGGTGGAAGTTTTATGGGTTTCGGGTTAACCCTTCCTGCAGGCGATTTCGGGGGCGCTAGCGGTACTTGCTCATGGCGCTGGCCGGATAACACCATTGGCCCTGCACCGAATCCACCGGGCGCGTGGAAGAACTTTTTGGTGCCTAAGCCGCCACCGCCTGAACATCGGGCGCCCCCGACTCCACCGGCTGAGCCAGAGTCTGGACCACCACCTGTAGTGAATCCCAATCCCGGCGGTGAGCCACAGACACCGGCCTACACCAACCCATCGTTTCCGAATCCTGGCAGGACTCAGAACCCGCAAAGGTAGGTTGTGTCGCAGCCACCTTCTAATCTCTCTCTTGTTCGGAGACATAGACTGTAAGGCGCCATGAGCTCGCAACCGGGTTGCGGCTCAACGTTGCCGGGTGGGGCGGATGTGCCGGCAGAGGTGTTCGATCATCGTGTCCATCGCGGCTTCAAGCGGAGCAGTATCGCGGCGGATTTGGCTGAGCAACAAGCCACCCTGTATCCCCGCGAGCAACGCCAACGCGGCACGTCCAACGTCCGTTCCGTCGGGCAACTCGCCGCGCGCGGCAATGGCCGTAAGGCTGTCGTGGATTACACTCTCCCACTGGGCAAATGACTGTGCGAGCCGGGCACGTGCCAGCGGATCCGTCTCGGAAAGCTCGTTAGCCATCGATCCGAGCGGGCAACCACCCACGCAGCCCAGGCCGCGCACCAGCTCGACCATGATGTCGCGCCACCGGTACAAGTCCTCGACGCTGTCGATTCGGTCGAGCCCGAGATGCTGTGTGCCGAGCACATTCTCGGTCTGAAATTCGATGACCGCAGCGACGAGATCGTTCTTGTCGGCGAAGTAGTGGTACATCTGCGAGGTACTGATAGCCGCAGCTTCCTGGATGTCCTCGATGGTGGTGCGTGCTACGCCGCGTTGCAACATCAATTCCGACGCCGCAGCAACGATGCGTTCTCGGGTTGCGCGTCCTTTTGCGGTGAGCCGGTCGTAAGGGGCGGGCGCCATAAGCCTCTCCTGTGTGTCAGACATTCACAATCTACCCATTTTGGAGTTGACACTCCATTTTTGAGGCAGAACGCTGAAAGCGTCGGTCTCACCCGTCGGCGGCCGAAAAGTGTTGAGCTGCTGTCCCGCACGACTGTGAAGTGGCCGCCGACATCGTGCAGCGACCGAACGCCAGGGACCAATTCTGCGAGAGGATTCCTACTTGTGACCGACGACGTCCAACACTATCCGCCACAGTCAGTGAGCCGATGGGGGCAGCTGATCAGCCGCTATGGCCTGGTAGTCGTGCTTGCCTGGATCGGCTTCGGCAAGTTCGTCAAAATGGAAGCCCGCGTGCTGATCGAACACAGCCCGCTGATGAGCTGGATCTACCACGTGTTCAGCACCAGCACGGTGGCACGCGGGCTGGGAACCATGGAGATAATTGCCGCCCTTTTGATTGCGGTGGGGCCACTATGGCCCCGTGTGTCGGCGATAGGCAGTGCGCTTGCGGTAGTGCTCTTCCTAGGCACGCTGAGCTTCCTGTTCACCACGCCAGGGGTAGTCAAGACCCACGCCGTCGGCTTACCCGTGTTGTCAGCCCAGCCGGGTCAGTTCCTGCTCAAGGATCTCGTGCTGATCGGGGTGGCGCTTTGGACACTAGGAGAGTCGTTAAGTGGTGCGCGATTTTCACGTGGCAGACGACCTGGTCCGTCGGTCGCCGTACGGCGGTAGGTTGAGCATCGCTTGCTCGCTCGCTTGCACAGCGTTTCCCTGATCCTCGGTTTGACCGAGCTTCGTGTGGCTATACCCCGACCGTTCACGGTTACAGCGCCAAGTTGCAATTCCGGCTACCTCGGCAGTCAAGCAATTCGATTGGCAATTCCGGGTATCCGGTCGTAGCCGACCTGACGCTTCCGTCGTGAATTATGGACGAGGAAGTAAGACGCTCCGTCATTGGTAGCTAAAGGTCTAACACCAGATCGCTTTGCGGAGCGGCTGAGCAGATGAGCACTTCTCCCGTGGCGGGCGGCTCCAGCGGTTGCTGGACGTAGGTCGTGGTCCCGGCGACGACTCCGGTGACGCATACGTGACATACCCCACTGCGGCACGAGAACCGGGTCGGCACATCGCACGCTTCGGCGAGGTCGAGGATATTGCGGTAATGGCTCGACCAATTGACGGTAAGCCCGCTGCGGGAGAAAGTGATCGACGGACCGGTCCCGGGTTTTCCGGCCGGCGGGTGCGGTCGGTTGCATGGAGACCCGTCGACGATGCCCGGGTTGATTGGCGGTAGGACGCCGAACAATTCGCTGTGAATGCGCACGGGATCGAGTCCGGCTGCGGTGAGTGCGCCGCGCATGTCGGTCATGAATTGAGTTGGGCCGCAAAGGTAGGCATCGGCGTCGACCGGGAGGCCCATTGCTGCGATCGCCGATCGGTCCAGGCGGTTGTGTTCCTGCGTATAGAACACTTGCTGGCGGGCGTTCGGCAACGACTCAATCAGCGTCGCGACTTCGGTTGCAAATACTTGGGTTTCACGGTTGCGGGTGGTGTGCAGCCACCAGATCTCCCGGCTACTGTGAGCCGCCGATAGGGCATGCAACATGGCCAGGACCGGAGTCACACCGATGCCCGCGGAAATCAGCACTACCGGGTTGTCGGCTTCGATCAAGTAGAAGTCGCCGCGTGGGGCGGCGGCCTCAACTACCGATCCCGGTTGGATGTGGTCGTGCAGCCATCGGCTCACCAAGCCCTGTCCCTCGCGTTTGACACTGATGCGGTAGCTGTCAGAGCCGAGCTCACCGGAAAGCGAGTAGCTACGCATTGGAGGCGGGTTCCCGGCACCCGGAACCCTCAGTGTCAGATACTGGCCGGAAAGCGGTAGAGGAAGCGATGCATGGTCGTCGGCTTCCAGGCGGATCGACAGCACTTGCGGGCTTTCCCGACATATCGCGCTGACCCGCAACTGGCGGAATCCGTTCCACGCCGGTTTTCTTTCGATCGGTCCTGCCGACTTGGCGCCCGCCGCATCGTGCGTCGCCACCAGCTCCTGAAATGACTGTTGCCAACCAGGACTGAGCGCGGAAACGTCGACAGCTTTACGGAGTTGGTCGATGTTGCGGTTCGGCAGATACAGCAACGCATCGATATCGGCAACGCTGAGTTCGTGGCGGCCACGACGGATTCGCACGATGTCGTCTCCGGCGCGAACCTTTCCCTCGGTGATCACCCGGAAGTAGAAGCCCGGACGCCGCTGCGAGACCAGCAGATTGGGCATCTCTGGCTCGTTCAGCCGCATGCCGACCCGGAAGCATGTAACGCGGGGTTGAGTGACCTCGAATTCAGCGTCGCCGATGCGGTAGCGGTCCCCGATGCATACATCGTCATCGGCGAGACCGGTCACGGTGAAGTTCTCACCGAAGTTACCGGGCGCGAGGTCGTCACGGTGCAAGTAGTTCTTCCAGAAGTCGTACGACTCCGTCTGATACACCATCACAGCGCGTTGTTCGCCCCCGTGTCCGGCTAGGTCGCCTTGTCCGTCACCATCGATGTTGAGGCGGCGCACCATGACCGGTCCGTCGACCGGCGCTTTCCAGATCCCGGTGTAGACAATCTTGTCCCGCCAGTGAACACGCTTGGGCTTGCCCACATTCACGGACACCAACCGGCCCACGTACGCCTCCTCGTGGGGTCAACGCCGCGCTCAACGATCGGATTGGGCTGGCTGACCCAGAATATGCTTGCGGCCCTAACCGGGTCAACACCCTCAGCGAGGCTATTGCGCGGCGCCGGTTTTGGTGCATACTGGGTTGCACATCCCAGAAAAGTCAGCCGGCGAACTCGTATCACGGCGCGGCTTGCATACCCTTCGCCGCGGCTCTGGAACTGTTCAGGAGGATCCCATGCCGGCTGTTCATCATCGCTACGCCACCATCGACGGTCACCGGCTGTTCTTTCGCGAAGCCGGCGATCCGGACGCGCCCGCGGTGATCCTGCTGCATGGATTCCCCACCAGCTCACACATGTTCCGGCAGCTGATTCCGGCGCTCGCCGACAGCTACTACGTGGTGGCACCGGACCATCTGGGCTTTGGCCTCTCCGACTCACCGCCCGTCGGAGAGTTCGACTACACCTTCGATGCGCTGACCGACCTGACCGCGGGCTTACTGCGCACGCTGAGCATCGATCGGTACGCGATCTACGTGCAGGACTACGGCGCCCCTATCGGATGGCGACTGGCCCTGCGTGATCCGACCGCGATTACCGCGATCATCACCCAAAACGGCAACGGTTACGATGCCGGGTTCGTCGAGAGCTTCTGGAAAGTGGTGTGGGCCTACCAAAGTGAGCAGACTCCCGAAACCGAGGGAGCAGTCCGGCAGTTCCTCACTTTGGACGCCACCCGATGGCAGTACCTCACCGGCGTCTCCGACGAGACGCTGGTGGACCCCGAGTGCTGGTATCACGACTACGCACTGATCTCGCGACCCGGCAATGACGAGGTCCAGTTGAGGCTGTTCCGCGATTACGCCACGAATTCACCGTTGTACCCGCACCTGCACGAGTACTTTCGCGCAACCGAAGTGCCCCTATTGGCGGTCTGGGGTCGCGGCGACGAGATCTTCGGACCGGCGGGCGCGAAGGCGTTCGCCGACGATTTGCCCAACGCCGAGATTCATCTCCTCGACGGAGGACACTTCCTGCTGGAGTCGGCGTGCGACCAGGCGACTGCGCTGATCCGCGACTTCCTCGCCAAAGCCCGCGCGGCCGCATGACAGACACTTGTGGTGCGACTCAGCCAGTGGGCTGAATATCCCATAAACCGAATCCCCCGCAAGCTAGCCTGACGCGATGGCCCATCCCGACGTCCGGACCGAAAAGCGGTTGACCGCCAAAGGGCGTGCCACCCGCGATCGAATCGTGCAGGCGACCGCGAGGCTGATCGTCACCGAAGGCGTCGCGGCGTTCAACATGGACCGCGTACGCAAAGCCGCCGGGGTGAGCGGCTCGCAGCTCGCTCACTATTTCACCGACAAGAGCGCGCTGGTGCGCGCGGTGGTAACCCACCAGATCGGGGTGGTGCTGGACTTCCACCGGCAACCCAAGCTGGGTGCGCTGGATTCATTCGACGATTTCGAGCGATGGCTCGACCTCAACATGCGCTACCTCAGACGCATTGGATTCTCCGGCACACCTACGTACCACGCCCTGACGGCACAGCTGGCGAAGTCGGATGAAGCGACACGCGCCACGTTGGGAGCGGGCTACTGGCAATGGATCGACTTGCTCGAACAATCGATCTCTCGGATGAAGGAAGGCGGAATTCTGGTCCCCGACGCCGACCCACACCGGCTGGCGTTGGTCATCGTCAGCGCCCACCAGGGCGGTGGCACGTTGGCCTATACCTATCGGGCGGAATGGCCGCACGCCGACGCTACTCGCTTCGCGGTCAACTACCTGCGCATGTTCGCCACCGATCCCGAGCAACGGACGGCGCGCCCACCACGGCGTTCCCGCGCTCGGCGAACGGCGCAAGCGTCCTGACCTAACGGCAAAGGCGGCAATGTGTCTGACCGCAGCGCATCGCGGTTCACCCGCAAGGGCATGGCAACCCGGGCTCGCATCGTCGACGTCGCGGCCAAACTGATGTTCCAACGGGGCGTCGCCAATACCAGCATCGACGAAGTGCGCAATACCGCTCAGGTGGGCGGATCGCAGATCTCGCACTACTTCCGTGACAAGCGGGATCTGATCCGTCAGGTCATCGCGAGACGACGCGACGACGTCGTCGCCTTTCACACCCAGTCGCGATTCGGTGCACTGGACAATTTCGACGCGCTGAGGGCATGGGCGGCAGCCTGCATCAGCGACATCGACACCGTCTACCGCCGTGGCGGATGCGTCTATGGTTCGCTGGCCGGCGAACTGATCGACGGCGACGACGAACTGCACGACGAGCTTTCCGCCGGGTACGACGCGTGGCTCGAACTGTTTCGCAGCGGTCTCACCGAAATGCGACGCCGTGGCGATCTGCGCCCCGATTCCGACCCGCGTCACCTGGCAGCCGCACTGGTCGCCGCGCACCAAGGCGGCGCGATGATCACGTACGCCACCGGCGACCCGGAACCATTGCGGGCCGCCGTCAACGCGGCTGTCGACTACGTGCGCTCCTTTGCGGCCCGAACGGAGCCCCACCGCGGGCGAACACGCCTCCGCGATAAATCCTGATCCTCCGAGGTTGCCCACACGCTGGACAATTTTGGGTTCGTCCGCCCATAATAATGGGTTAGTTGGCCCAATCAGCTGCGGTGAACCGTTCGGTCCGACCGTCGATATCCGAAGGCCTGCTAACTATTCGGAACGAGGCAGGCAATGCCCAATAACCCCGCAACCGGCAGCGCGCTACCTACTGCGCCCGCGGTAGTTCGGGAACGGCCGGGCGGAGAGACCATGCGCGCGATCATTCTGGATGGGTTCGGCGGGCTGGACAAACTGGTGTACACCGCCATCCCGAAGCCGCTCCCGAAGGACGGCGAAGTGGTGATTGCGGTCAAAGGATTCGGTATAAATCACGCCGAGATGCACATGCGCCGAGGGGAATGGGCAGAAGCCGCGGAAGTCAGCGGCATCGAATGTGTCGGCATCGTCGACTCGTGTCCGGGCGGGGAATTTCCGGTCGGCGCCAAGGTGGCGGCGCTGATGGGCGGTCTGGGGCGAACGATCAACGGCAGCTACGCCGAGTACACCCGCGTGCGTGCGGCCAACGTCGCCCTCATCGAATCCGACTTGCCCTGGTCACATTTGGCGGCACTGCCGGAAACCTATGCCGTGGCTTGGACATGCCTCTTCCGCAATCTGAACCTGCAGGCCGGACAGACGCTGGTGCTTCGCGGCGCGACGTCGTCGTTCGGTCAGGCCGCACTCAAGCTGGCGGTTGCTGCCGGCGCACACGTAATCGCCAGCGCTCGCAGCGAAAAACGTTTTCCGATGCTCGAGCAACTGGGCGCTTCGCGCGTCGAGCTGGAAAGGCACGACCTGGCCGCGCACATCGCCGAAGCAAAGCGAATCGACGCCGTCCTCGATCTCGTGGGTAACAGCACGATCCTCGACTCCCTCGATATGTTGCGGCGAGGCGGAACGGCCTGCCTGGCGGGATGGCTGGGTGGGCTTGACCCGATCGGCGATTTCAACCCGCTGCTACGCATGCCCAGTGGCGTCAACCTGAACTTCTTCGGCAGCTTCGTGTTTGGGACACCGGGCTTTCCACTCTCCGACGTCCCGCTACAGGACATCGCTCTGCAAGCGGCCGAGGGCAGGCTCGATGCCAAGCCGACGCGGGTCTTCTCGTTCGACGAGATCCACGAAGCACATCGAGTGATGGAGGCCGGAGAAGCCGGCGGAAAGATGGTCGTCGTCTTGGACTGAATACGGCCTCGAGTAATAGATTTCGGTCAAGAAAGGACACGACGATGGGTTTGGCATGGCAGCAGGGTCCGCTGGCAGGCGGGTCGGTGGGGCATTTTCTCACGGAGCAGCCGCTGCCGCCGCGACTGCTGTACGCTGAGCCGTTACGGCGCCGCATGCGAATACGTTTCGCCGACCGGTGGATCGCAGACAGCGAAGATGTTGTGCTGTTCCACGAGCCGGGCCGGTACCCGGTCGCCTACTTCCCGCGCGGCGACATCGAACAGGGAATTTTGATCGTCGAGGACCGAGTGACTCAGCACCGCGATCTCGGTGAGACGCAGTGGTACACCGTCAAAACCCCGGAGCGGGAAATGAACCACAGCGCGTGGCAACACACGCAGCTGCCGCGGCATGCGAGCGTCCTCGATGGCCGGCTGGCATTCGCCTGGCGCTCGATGGACGCCTTCTACGAGGAAGACGAGCGCATTGTGGGACATGCCGCCGATGCCTACCACCGTATTGACATCCGCTCCACCTCAAGGCATCTCGTAGTCCGCGACGGCGAGAAGGTCATTGCCGACACCCAACACCCCCTGGCGCTGTACGAGTCGGGTTTCGCGCCACGGTGGTACGTGGCGCGGGAGGATATCGATGAATCGGCGCTGAAACCCGTTGAGGGGCAAACGTTCTGTCCATACAAAGGACTGGCCTCCTACTACGACATCGGCGGCCACAAGCGCGCCGCCTGGTCATACGTAAACGCATGGACCGAGGTGGGACGGGTGAGCAATCTGGTGTCCTTCGAACCGGACAAGATCGACGTCTACCTCGACGGCAAGCAGCTACAGCTCGAGCCTGGCCAAACCGTGATCCCCCATGGCGTCGACCGCGGACTCGACACCGATGAAGTGCTCGGGCGAGCCGTTTCCGGGAATGCGCGATGAACGCACTGCTCGAGGTTATCGTTCTCCCGGTCTCCGATCCCGACCGGTCCTTGCGGTTTTACCGCGACCAGGTCGGGTTTGGCCTCGACGTCGACTACGCACCGGGGCCTGACTTCCGGGTCATTCAGCTGACGCCCGAAGGGTCGGCCGCGTCCATCCAGTTCGGAGTCGGGTTGACCGACGCACCCCCAGGCTCGGTACAGGGTCTGTATTTGGTGGTCAACGACATCGAGGGTTACCAGGCGCAATTGGCCGGACGCGGGGTGGCTGTCAGCGAGATCCGCCATAAGAACACCGAGGGCGGTTGGCGGGGAGAATTTCTTCCCGGCGTAGACCGTGACCGCGCCGATTACGCCAGCTTCGCCGATTTTCGCGATCCGGACGGCAACGCCTGGGTGCTGCAAGAACGCAATCACCGACCGGCCTGAACCCAGCGGGAGTAGCAATGGCTGCGCGAAAAGCCAGTCCGGACCGAGTGAGAGCGTTCTCCGACGGTGTCTTCGCTGTACTCATCACAATTCTGGTTCTCAAGCTGAATCCGCCGCACCCAGATACCTTCCGCGCATTGCTGCCGCTGTGGCCCACCGGCCTGAGCTATGTGATCAGCTACCTGTTCATCGCGATCGTCTGGGTCAACCATCATCACCTGTTCAACTATGCGGATGATGCGACGCCGCGGCTGGTGTGGTCGAATTTCGCGCACCTTTTCTCGGTATCGCTGATCCCGTTCACCACCGAATGGATCGCGGCCAGCAGGCTGGCTGCCGCACCGGTGACGTTGTACGCATCGGTCTTCGTCCTGGTGAACATCACGTATCTCGCGCTTTGCTGGGAGGCCGTGGACAGGCCCTCGCGCGAGGACATGCCGCAGCGGGTCCGCAGACTGTTGCGGATGAGGTCGTTCATCACCATCGGCGTGTTTCTGGCTGCCGCGCTCGTCGCTCTCAAATGGCCGGCGATAGGAATGGTATTGATCTGTGTATGCCTGATCGGGTACTTGCGGCCGGATATCCCCGCGCCGAAGAACGCTCACGGATAGCCAGCAAGGTGGACACAGTGCGAGCTCGTCCCTCCGTGCTGGTGTTCGACGTGAACGAGACCCTCGTCGACATCCTTTGGATAGCACCGCTTTTCGGCGAGCTTTTTGGCGACGAGCGCGTGCTGCGGGAATGGTTCGGCCAGCTGGTCACGTACTCGATGACCGCCACCCTGGTCGAACACTATGCGGACTTCTTCACGCTCGGCGAAGGGGTGTTGCGCATGTTGGGCTCGATCCATCAGGTGGAGATCGACGACGACGACGTGGCACGCCTGGGCGAGCTGATGCGCACCATGCCGGCACACCCCGACGTCGTCGACGGTCTCAAAGCACTGCGCGACAACGGTTTTCGCCTAGCCACACTGACAAACTCACCGCGCCGTCCCGGCGTGCCGACGGCACTCGAGAATGCCGGGCTGGCAGGCTATTTCGAACACCAGTTGAGCGTGGATGACTGTCGCAGCTTCAAGCCGTCGCCAGCGGTGTATCGCCATGCCTGCCTGGCCCTCGACGTTGCGCCCACCGAGTGCATGATGGTGGCCGCCCATGTGTGGGACACCCTTGGCGCGCAAGCCGTCGGGTTCAGCTCCGCACTCATCACCCGGTCCGGCAACGCGCCGCTGCCAGTCGACGCACTACCCCAACCGACGTTGGTGGCAAGCGATTTGCGCGAACTCGCCGGAAAACTCATCGCAGGCCCACAATGAAAACCGACGAGCAGACGCAAAAGCACGCCAAAACCACGTTTTTCAGGTGCTTTTGCGTCTGCTCGCCCTAGGAGAAGAGGACCCGTGGCAACCTCTGACGGATTCCATCCAGACTTTGACCAGACAAACCAAGACGAGACGAACCGACACGTGACACGCAATCGCGTGCACCACATCAAGGCGTCGGAAATCAGCTCCGACACCGCCCAAACCGACGGTCTGCGACGCTTCGCGGCGCTCAGCGGCCGATCCGTCGGCGCCGAGAAGCTGTGGATGGGTGAGACCCACGTCGCCCCCGCAACAGCTTCTGCCAACCACCATCACGGCGAGTCGGAGACGGCGATTTACATCAGGCGCGGCAATCCACAGTTCGTGTTTCACGACGGCACCAGCGAGGTGCGGATCTCGACACAGCCCGGGGACTACATCTTCGTCCCGCCGTATTTGCCGCACCGCGAAGAGAATCCCGACCCGGACAACCCAGCGGAGGTGGTGATCGCGCGCAGCACCCAAGAAGCGATCGTGGTCAATCTGCCGGGCCTGTATCCGCTATGACGGCGAGCAGCCGCACAAATTAGCCGCAGGCCGCGTCCCATCCGTCACAGAATCTCGGGTGTATGTCGGGCAAGGGGCGGTACTCAGCAAGTTCTCAACAGATTCTTCGATCCCAGCCGGCTCGGCTCCAAGGATTCATCAAGGCAGGGCCCACACCATAGCTCTCATGACCGAGCCACAGCTCCTGCTTACCGACCTGATCGAGCGCTACGTGCGCCGACGCGGGCGCCGCTACTTTTCCGGCCAGCACGACGGCGAATACTTCTTCATCGCCGACGCGCTTCCCCGCCGCCTGTATGTCCACCTCGGGGTCTCTCGCTGGCATTCTGACGTGTTCACAATTCGCATCGCGCCCGCCTACTTCTTCCCTGCCGCCGAAGACGCTCGACTGGCGCAACTCACCGACGCGTGGAACCAGCAGAACCCTGAACTCATGGCCGTGGTGCACGCATCCTCCGACCCGCAACGCGTCGGTGTCTATGTGACGAGCTCCCGGCGGATCAGAAATAGCATCCCCTTCGAGGACTTCGCCTCGTTCGTCAACCAAACCATCGCCGCCGGAACCGAACTGTTCGGCGAGCTGGCGGTGCTCACCGACCTGCCGTCGACGCAACTGTCGTTGCTGCGCCAGGCCGGCTGAGCCGATCTCACACGACCGCCAGGTGCTTCCTGACGTCCGGGCGCGGGTTGCCCATCCGCGCTCCGATGGCAGTCCAGGGATCGGCGTAGCGCCCCGGCACATTTCGATACGCGGCACGGCGCTTGAGCATGAGCCGGGCGAGCGGTGCGACAAACTGCATCGGGTAGCGCCGCCAGCCGGCGGCGGCGCGCATCTCGTCGAGCATGTCCGGCCAGGAGTGATGCTGGAAAGACAAGGCTTGCTGCGCGCGGGTGGTGTCCATCCAGTCGGTGATGAACCAGTCGTCGTCGCTGTCAGGGTCACCCGGCCTGCCCTCGGGCAACACGTCGACCAGACCCCGGGCTGCGGCCAGCGCCTTACCGACGTCTCCCTGCCTGAGCAGGTGCGTCTCGTCGCCGCCGATCAACAAGGTTTCACCGAGCACATCGGCCGTCGTCGCAGCGGCGAACGCGGCCGCTACATCGCGTACGTCGACGCTGTGCATGCGCCCATCGGCCGGCAGCGCGCTCTCGAAGAACAGCGCGTCGAGGCTGAAGGGCATGGCGCCGGGTTCGACGCTCATGACCCCGCCCAGCCGCAAGATCACCCACGGCAGGCCGGAGGACCGCACATGCTCCTCGGCTTCGGCTTTGTGCGCCCCGTAAAGGTCCGACGGCCGCACCGGGGTGTCGTCGCGCAGCAGCTCATGGTGCCGGTGCGGGTTGCGGGCGCCATGCACGGCGTTGCTGGACGCCTGGATGAAACGTGGCGGTCGCGGGCATGCCTCCGCGGCGCGCAACAACGCCACGGTGGCGTCGACGTTCACCCGGCGCGCGAGTTCGGGCTGACGATAAATCACCGGCGGTATGACGGCGGCCAGGTGAATGATGACCGTCGGCGCCGTCTCGGCGAGCAGACGATCTACTTCATCAGCGTCGGTCAGATCGGCCCATCGCGCCTCGGCGCCGTCCGGCAGAGGCGCTTCGCGCTGCTCCTCGGTACCGAGGTCAGAAGCGATCACCCGATGACCCTCGGCAGCGAGCCGGCGCACCGTTTGCGACCCGACCAGCCCGAAGCCGCCCGTGACAAGAATCTTCTCGGTCATGTTTCCCCTGACTGTGGGCTATTCCACAAGAGTGGATATGGCATTCTCTTAATTAGAGAGTACCGTATCCTCTACGGATGTAGAGAGACTCGACAGGGTAATGTTCATCACTTGCGCACAGGCACCAAGACACACCGGAGAAGACCATGAGCGGTGACCCGCCCGGCAACCACGAGATCGCCAAATGGGATCCGACGTTCGTCAGCCAAGTCGCGAACACGGCCGGTTCGGTAATCAAGCGCTGGTTTCGCGCTGAGGTCCGAAACGTCGAAAACGTCCCGCCAGTCGGTGGCGCGTTGTTGGTTTCCAATCACTCGGGCGGCATGACCACACCCGACGGGTTTATCTTCGTGCCGCCGCTCTACGACAAGTTCGGGTATCACCGCCCCGTCTACGTCCTCGCACACTACGGGCTGCTGAAGCTCACCGGTCCGCTGCGCAGATACCTGCTACGGCTCGGAGTCGTCGATGCGACCCGCGAAAACGCAGCGGCCGCATTGAATTCGGATGCTCTGGTGCTGGTGTTCCCAGGCGGCGAGTACGACTCCTTCCGGCCCACGCTGAGCGCCAACAAGGTCGACTTCAACGGCCACACCGGCTATGTCAACACCGCCGTCGAAGCCGGTGTGCCGATCGTGCCGATGGTGTCAATCGGCGGACAGGAAACCCAGCTGTTCTTGACGCGGGGCACCGAGCTGGCTCGTCGGCTGGGCCTGACCAAGCTGCGGCTGAACGTGTTGCCATTGAGCTTCGGCTTTCCCTTCGGCCTCACGCCGATCCTGCCGGCGAATTTCCCGCTGCCCGCCAAGATCGTCACCGAGATACTCGAGCCGATCGACATCGCCGAGTTGTTCGGCGAAAACCCCGACATCGACGAAGTCGACGCGTACGTACGGTCCGTGATGCAGCGCGCACTCGACCGGCTGGCCAGTCAGCGCCGCTTCCCGTTCCTGGGCTGAGCTCCTGAGGTGGCATTGAAACGGCTCAACGGCATGGACGCCATGCTGATCTACAGCGAGACGCCCAACCTGCACACGCACACGTTGAAGGTGGTGGTCATCGACGCTGCGGAATCCCCCGAGTTCGGTTTCGAGGCGTTTCGCGAGCATGTGCGCAGCCGGTTGCACCTGCTGGAACCGTTGCGCTACAAGCTCGTCAACACCCCGTGGCGGCTGCACCACCCGGTGTGGCGACCGGACTGCAAGGTCGACCTGGACTACCACCTGCGGCGCGTGCAGGTGCCGGCGCCGGGCGGTCGCCGGGAGCTCGACGAGGTCATCGGGCGAGTAGCCTCCACCCCGCTGGACCGCAGCCACCCACTGTGGGAGTTCCACTTCGCCGAGGGGCTGGCCGACCATCGGTTCGCGGTGATCGGCAAGGTGCACCACGCCCTGGCCGACGGCGTCGCATCGGTGAACTTGCTGGAACGCGCGATGGACCTGTCCGATTTCACCGACGGCGTCGGCGACGGGCGCGATGCGGACCATGCCGAGTCTGCGGCCGATCTGGTGCGGGCCGCCGGTCGCGACCACGCCCGCCAGCTGGCCGAACTGCCCCGGTTGGTGCGAGATGCCGCGGTGGGGATGACGCGGGTACGCCGTCGGGCCAGGCAACGCGGCGAGCACCCCGATCTGGCCGCCTCGTTCGACGCGCCCCCGACATTTCTCAACCATGTGGTGTCGCCGCAGCGCCGGTTCGCCACGACGACGCTGCCGCTGGCCGAGGTCAAAGTGACCGCCAAGGCGCTGGGCATCACGCTCAACGACGCGATCCTGACAATCGCGGCCGGCGGATTGCGAAAGCTCTTGCTGTCCTATGACGGCAAGGCCGACCGGCCGATCATCGCCTCGGTGCCGACAGCGACCGACAAGTCGGACCGCGTCACTGGCAACGAGATAAGCGGGCTGTCCGTGTCGTTGCCGGTGCACATCGCCGACCCGGTGCGGCGGGCCCGGCTGGTCGCGCTGGCGACCCGGACGGCCAAGGAGGACCACGAAATTCTCGGCCCGACCCTCTACGGGCGGCTGATGGCCTACCTGCCGCCCGCGATTGCGCCGGCTGCGTTTCGCTGGTTGGGCCGTCGCGACGCACCCAACAAGATCATGAATGTGGCGGTGTCCAGCGTCATGGGACCGCGTGAACGCGGCCACGTCGCGGGGGCACCGGTCAGCGAGATCTACTCCACCGGAGTGCTCTCGCCCGGAGCGCCCGTCAATATCACGGTGTGGAGCTACGTCGACCAGCTCGGCGTCGCCGTGCTCACCGACGACCAAACCTTTAACGACCCTCATGAAGCCACGGACGCTTTGCGGTCTGCATTCGCGGAATTACGTAGTGCCGCTGGGGTTTACCGGTTGATCGGCTCCGATGCTCCGCCTCAAGCGGCGAAAACGGCGTCAAGAGCTGAGTAGAACAGACCCAATCCGTCGTCGGAGGGGCCGGTCAGTGCTTCGATGGCGTGCTCGGGATGCGGCATCAACCCGACGACACGGCCGTTGGCTGAGCTGATGCCGGCGATGTCGTGCAGCGAGCCGTTGACGTTGTCGTGATAGCGGAACACCACTCGGCCTTCGCCCTCCAGCTCGTCGAGGACATTTTTCGGGGCGACATAGCGTCCTTCGCCCGACTTCAGCGGCACCAGCAGGTCGGCATCCGGCTCGAAGCGCGACGTCCACGCCGTCGACGTCGATGTCACGCGCAGCCACACGTCGCGGCAGACGAAGTGCAGACCGGCGTTGCGGGTCAGGGCGCCCGGCAACAGGCCCGCCTCGCACAGCACCTGAAAGCCGTTGCAAATGCCCAACACCGGCATACCGCGGCCGGCGGCGGCCACCACCTCACCCATCACCGGCGCGAATCTGGCGATCGCGCCGGCTCGTAGGTAGTCGCCGTAGGAGAACCCCCCGGGCACCACCACGGCGTCGACACCCTTGAGGTCGGCGTCGGCATGCCAGAGATTGACCGCCTCGGCTCCCACATGCTGCGCCGCGCGCACGGCATCCACGTCGTCAAGGCTGCCGGGGAAGGTGATGACGCCGATCCGGGCCGTCACTGCGCGTCCCGGCTTATCGTCCAGTCCTCGATCACCGTGTTCGCCAGCAGTGATTCGGCAATTTCGGCCAGCTCGGAATCGTCGACTGCGTCATCGACCTCTAACTCGAATCTCTTGCCCTGACGCACATCTGAGATACCGGAATGCCCGAGTCGACCCAGCGCGCCGACAATCGCCTGGCCCTGCGGGTCGAGAATCTCCGCCTTGGGCATCACATGCACGACCACCCGGGCCACCGGCGCTCCTCCTCGAGATCGGATTGCTCCGCCCAACGTGCACCGATATGGCGTTAAGGAGCCGGGCGGAGGGTCGGCGCCAACTCTACCGGCGAACGGTGCCGCGCCGTCCGATCAGGGCACAATCGGGATATGCAACTGACGCATTTCGGCCACTCCTGCCTGCTTGCCGAGTTCGGCGACACCAGCCTGCTCTTCGATCCGGGTACGTTCGCGCACGGCTTCGAGGGGCTCACCGGCCTGTCCGCGATCGTGATCACCCACCAGCACCCCGATCACATCGACGTCACGCGATTGCCGGCGTTGCTCGAGGGCAACCCCGGTGTCGCGCTGTACGCCGATCCGCAGACCGCCGAGCAACTGGGCGCACCGTGCCAGACGGTGCGCGTCGGCGACACACTGCCGGTCGGGGCATTGACCATCCGGGCCGTCGGCGGCCGGCACGCCGTGATCCATCCCGAAATCCCAGTGATAGAGAACATCTCGTACCTTGTCGGCGACGGCGAGCATCCCGTCAGGCTGATGCATCCCGGTGATGCGCTGTTCGTGCCCGAAGAGCCCGTCGACGTCCTGGCCACCCCGGCGGCGGCGCCGTGGATGAAGATCGCCGAGGCCGTCGATTATCTGCGTGCGGTGGGCCCTGCCCGCGCGGTGCCCATTCATCAGGGAATCATCGCTCCTGACGCGCGCGGCATCTACTACGGCCGGCTCGCCGAGATGACCTCCACCGACTTCCAGGTCCTGCCCGAGGAGAGCGCGGTCACCTTTTGACCGCGAGCACTTTCACCGCGAGCAGACGCAGAGTCGCACAATTCGGGCTCCAATCGTGCGATTCTGCGTCTGCTCGCGCTACTTGAGCTACTTGATATCGGCGGCGGCGCCGCGGCCGGCGGCCCGACCGGAGAAGATGCACCCACCCAGGAACGTTCCCTCCAAGGCGCGGTACCCGTGTACGCCGCCGCCTCCGAACCCGGCGACCTCACCGGCCGCGTACAAGCCGCCAAGTGGCGTGCCGTCGCTCTTGAGCACCCGCGAGTCCAAGTCGGTTTCGATGCCGCCCAACGTCTTTCGAGTGAGAATATGCAACTTGACCGCGATCAACGGCCCGGCCTTCGGGTCGGTCAACCGGTGCGGGGCCACTACGCGGGTGTACCTGTCACCCAGATAACCGCGAGCCGCACGGATCGCGGTTATCTGACCGTCCTTGGTGAACCGGTTGGCCACCTCGCGATCGCGGGCGGTGACCTCGGCTTCCACCGTCGCGTAATCCAGCGGCACCACATCAGGCAGTTTGTTCATCCCGGTCACCAACTCGCGCAACGAGTTTGCGCTGACGAAGTCCACACCCCGGTCGACGAACGCCTGCACCGGCCCCGGCGGGCCGCCCCCGACGCGGGACCGCGCCAGCCGAACGATGCTCTGCCCGGTCAGGTCCGGGTTCTGCTCTTGACCGGAGAGCGCGAATTCCTTCTCAATGATCTTGGCGTTCAACAAGAACCAGGTGTAGTCGTAGCCGGACTTGGTGATGTACTCCAAGGTTCCCAGCGTGTCGAACCCGGGGTACAACGGAACCGGCAACCGCTTGCCGGCGGCGTCCAACCACAGCGACGACGGTCCGGGAATGATCCGAATGCCGTGGTTCGGCCACACCGGGTCGTAGTTGGTGATCCCTTCGGTGTAGTGCCACATCCGGTCGGGGTTGATCACCCGTGCCCCGGCCCGCCTGGAAATGTCAATCATCCGGCCGTCGACATGGGCGGGTACCCCGCAGAGCAATTGCTCGGGGACGCGGCCCATCCGTTCCGGCCAGTTCTTGCGCACCAGATCATGGTTACCGCCGATGCCGCCGCTGGTCACTATCACCGCTGATGCGCGGAATTCGAACTGGCCCATAGCTTTTCGTGACGACGCCACTCCTCGTGGCCCAGCCGACGGTTCCAGTACGGTGCCGCGAACACCCGTCACCACGCCGCCGTCCACGATTAACTCGTCGACCCGATGCCGGTGCGCGAAACGCACTGTCGAACGGTCCCCGAGCTGGCGGGCGAAGATCTCGACCAGCGCCGGCCCGGTACCCCATGTGATGTGGAAGCGCGGCACCGAGTTGCCATGTCCTCGAGCGCCGTAGCCCCCACGTTCGGCCCAGCCCACGAGGGGAAAAATCTTCAGCCCGCGGTCATGCAGCCAACGGCGCTTCTCCCCGGCCGCGAATTCGACGTAGGCGTGCGCCCATTGCCGCGGCCAATGGTCTTCGGGACGGTCAAACCCTGCCGTCCCCAACCAGTCCTGCAAGGCGAGTTCGTGGCTGTCTCGAATGCCGAGGCGCCGTTGCTCGGGGCTGTCGACGAAGAACAGACCGCCGAACGACCAGAATGCCTGCCCACCGAGATTGGCGCTGTTTTCTTGATCGACGACAAGCACCCGCAACCCGCTATCGACCAATTCGCACGCAGCCACCAGACCCGCTAGGCCGGCCCCGACGACGATGAGGTCAGCGCCGAACCCCGCCGGCCCGGCCGAAGAACCGCCCATGTCGGTACAGGGTAGCCACCCCTTGGACTAGCAGCGATCAGGCAGCGTCGAGAATCGCCTTATCGGCCCGCCACTCGTAGACCGAGGGAGCGCAACCGTGCATGCAGGCGAGGTCGACGGCATCCAGCATCGCCTGCAACGGGCCGGGCTTGCGCAGGTGACGGGCAGCGACGGCGACCCGCACGATGCCGCCGCGACGGGCGATTCGCTCGGCGGACAACACCACCATCCGGCACCACCACGGCTCCGTCAGGAAACCTTCTCCGATGCCCAGCACGCGGGCACGTGCGGTGGTATGCCGCACCAGGTCGGTGATCCCGTGCAAATCGGCCAGCAGCCGAAAGCCGTTGCGGGGCAATGCTTTGACGACGCCAGGCGACACCACCCAGCCCGGTGCTGCGAACAGGCGGGTGCGTAGCCCGAGGTGCTCGAGCACCCGGTCGGCGGCCATCAGCCGCAGGTTGGCCTCGTGCGCGGGCAGCAGGGCGAATTCACCGCGCCGCTTTTTGGTGGCCGCGTCGTCATAGCCGTGCAGGACGATAGCGTCGCCGCCTGCGCGCCGAGCCGTCAGCCACTCGACGGTGCGCGGGTCGTCGCTCAGCCGGTAGTCACCCGACAGGCGAGGAGCCACCAGCAACGACACCGGCACCGAGCGGGAATCCATCTGTGCGCAAAACGCCTCGACGTCGGCCAGGGTGCGATCCCCTATTCCCGAGACCGAGACCATCAGTTTTCCAGACACATCTGTAGTTTGCCGATCCCACATGTCGGGACGGTGAAGTACATGCAGACGGGAGGCATATATCCGATCGCGTTGCAGCTACGGCACGGCTGACTCCAGTCACTGCAGCTCCGAGCGGCGCACATAGCGACCGGCTTCGCGAAGCGGGAACCAGCGCCGGCCAGGCTAATCAGTTCGATATGCTAAGCAACGCCATGGAGAAGGCCCATCCCACCGCGGCCGATGCCCCGCCGCCCACCATCCCCACCCTGCAGTCAGGCGCGGGTCATCAGGTCTATCCCGACAGACTGGATGCCAGGCTGTTGCGGATCTCCGGGGTGTGCATTCTGGCCACGGTCATGGCGATCCTGGATGTCACGGTCGTCAGCGTCGCGCAACGCACGTTCATCGACCAGTTCGGCTCGACCCAGGCCGTGGTCGGCTGGACGATGACCGGCTACACGCTCGCCCTGGCAACCGTTATCCCGATAACCGGCTGGGCAGCCGACCGGTTCGGCACCAAACGGCTCTTCATGGGCTCGGTGCTCGCCTTCACACTGGGCTCGTTGCTGTGCGCGGTGGCGGCAAACATCCCGCAGCTCATCCTCTTTCGAGTGGTCCAGGGCATCGGTGGCGGCAGCTTGCTGCCGCTGGGATTCATGATCCTGACCCGCGAGGCCGGCCCGCGGCGGCTGGGTCGCCTGATGTCGATCCTGAGCATTCCCATGCTGCTCGCCCCGATCGGCGGACCGATCCTGGGCGGCTGGCTCATCGACACCTCCAGCTGGCGGTGGATCTTCCTGATCAACCTGCCTTTCGGGCTCGCCACCGTCGCCCTCGCGGCCATCGTCTTCCCCAAGGACCACGCGGCGCGCGCGGAGACCTTCGACGTCATCGGCGTGCTGTTGCTCTCCCCCGGCCTGGCGACATTCCTGTTCGCGGTGTCCTCCATTCCGGCCCGCGGGACCGTGGCAGATCGCCACGTACTGATACCAGCGGCCGTCGGCCTGGCGCTGGTCGCCGCGTTCGTGGTGCACGCGCGGCGCCGTACCGACCACCCGCTGATAGACCTGCGACTGTTCAGCAATCGAGTGCTGACCAACGCCAATGTGACGATGGTCGTTTTCGCCGTCGCCTTCTTCGGCGCCTGCCTGGTGCTGCCGAGCTACTTCCAGCAGGTGCTGCACCAGACACCGATGCAGGCGGGCGTGCACATGATCCCCCAGGGACTTGGCGCCATGCTGACCATGCGGCTGACCGGACCGCTGGTAGACAGGCAGGGACCGGGCAAGGTCGTGCTGGTCGGTATCGCACTGATCACCGCGGGTCTGGGCACCTTCGCCTTCGGTGTCGTCAGGCAGGCGCACTACCTACCCACCCTGCTGGTGGGCCTGGCGATCATGGGCCTGGGGATGGGCTGCACCATGATGCCTCTCTCGGTGGCGTCGGTGCAGTCACTGGCGCCGCATCAGATCGCCCGCGGTACCACCCTGATCAGCGTCAGCCAGCAGGTGGGCGGCTCGATGGGCACCGCGCTGATGTCGATGATCCTGACCAGTCAGTTCAACCGAAGCGAAAACATCACCGCGGCGAAGAAACTCGCGGCACTACAGCAGCAGGCCGCTACCAGCGGGGTGCCGGTTGAGCAGTCGGCAATACCGCGCCAAACACTTACTCCCGGCTTTGCGGCCAACCTGCTGCACGACCTTTCGCACGCTTACACAGCGGTATTCGTCGTGGCCATGGTCTTAGTGCTGTGCACCATCGTCCCGGCAGCGCTACTGCCGAAAACGCCGGCCGCAGAATAGCGCGAGCCCTCACGCGTAGCGGTCGCCATCGGCCGCGGCCAGCAGCCAGGCGTACTGGTACGCCGTTTCCTTCCAGGCCCGGTAGCGACCACTGACCCCGCCATGGCCCGCCGCCATCTGAGTCTTGAGCAGCACCGGATTGCCGTCCGTCTTGGCGTGACGAAGTGCCGCAACCCATTTCGCCGGCTCCACGTAGTAGACCCTGGTGTCGTTCAATGACGTCATGGCCAGGATGGCCGGGTAGTGCTTGCCCTCGACGTTCTCATAGGGCGAATACGACTTCATATAAGCGTAGACATCCCTGTCGCTCAACGGGTTACCCCATTCGTCCCACTCAGTCACGGTCAATGGCAATGACGGATCCAGGATGGTGGTCAGCGGGTCGACGAAGGGCACCTGCGCGAGGATTCCGGCGAACAGCTCAGGGGCCATGTTGGCCACCGCACCCACCAGCAGACCGCCGGCGCTGCCGCCCAAGGCCACCAGCTGCTCCGGTCGGGTCAGCCCCGAGTCCACCAGATGCCTTGCCACCGCGATGAAGTCGGTGAAGGTGTTCTTCTTTTCCAGCAGCTTGCCGTGCTCGTACCACAGCCGGCCCATCTCACCGCCGCCCCGGACGTGTGCAACGACGAACACCATGCCGCGGTCCAGCAGCGACAACCGGGCGATGGAGAAGCTGGGGTCTGTGCAGATTTCGTAGGCGCCGTATCCGTAAAGCAGTGCGGGCGCCGGGAATTCGGTGTCGACGCGGTGCACGATCGACACCGGGATTCGCGCGCCGTCGTCGGCGCGCGCCCAATCGCGCCGCTCGACATAGTCCGAAGGCCGGTAGTCACCGAGAACGGGTTGTTCGCGCAGCAACGTGCGTTCCCCGGTTTCCAGGTCCACGTCATAGATGCGGGGCGGGATGATGAAAGAACCCGCTCTGATCCGCAGTTTGGGTGAGTCCCAGTTCGGATTGGCACCCAGGCCCGACGCCGTCAGCTCGGAGTCGAACGAAATCTCTTCTGGCTCTAGATAGTTGCCGTCCGACCCGATGGGCCACAGCTGGATGCGGGGTAACGCCTCACGGCGATAGCTGATCACCAGATGACGGGCGAAGGCGTCCACATAGTCGAGGCGCACGTCGTCGCGGTGCGGAATCAGGATGCGCTGTTGAGCCGGATCGCGCACCGGGGCTTCGACGAGCGTGAAGTTCACCGCCCCGTCGTTGTGCAGTATCAAGAACCGGTCTTCGCCGCCGATAACGGCGTGCTCCAGCGAATACTCGACGCCGTCGCGCCGCGGCAGCACTACGGTGAATCCCGCGGCGGGATCGTCCGCGTCCGCGTAGCGGATCTCGGAGGTGATCGCCGATCCCGAGGCGATGATCACGTAGGCCTCACTTCGGGTGAGGCCCACCCCAACCCAGAAGCGTTCATCGGCTTCGTGGTACACCTGCTCCGATGGCTCACCGGAGCCGAGCCGATAGCGCCACACTTTGTCCGGACGGCGGGCCTCATCCAGGGTCGTGTAGTACACGGTGCGATTGTCGGCGGCCCAGGTCACGCCGGCGCCGACCGGGGTGATCTCGTCGGGGAACAGTTCTCCGGTACGTAAGTCCTTGAACCGCATCGTGTATCGCTCGTCGCCGACGACATCGACGGAGTATGCGAGCAGGTTGCCGTCCAAGCTGACCAGGCAGGCGCCCAGGGCGAAGAATTCGTGGCCTTCGGCCTCGATGTTCGAGTCGAGCAGGATCTGTTCGCCGGGGATTTCCGTTTCCTCGTCCAGGACCGGCGGACTCCAACCATTGGAATCCCCTACCGGACAACGACACTGGACGCGGTACTGCTTTCCCTCGAAGGTGCGGCCGTAGTACCACCAGTCGCCTTGCCGAACCGGCACCGAAAGGTCGGTCTCCTTGGTGCGTGCCTTGATTTCGTCGAAGATTGTTTGCCGCAACGATTCGAGATGAGCCGTCGTCTGGTCGGCATACGCGTTCTCAGCCTCGAGGTAGGCGATGACTTCCGGGTCGGACTTGTCACGCAGCCATTCGTACGGGTCGACGAAGACATCACCGTGGTGCTCGCGCCGGGTGTCGACCCGCTTGGCGACGGGCGGCTCGAGTCCTTCGCTCATGCGTGCGGGCCGATCCAGTCGTCGAAGCTCAAGCCGGAAATCCGTTCGTAGGCATTGATATAACGGTCACGGGTGGCATCGATGATGTCATCCGGAAGCGGGGGTGGTGGCTGCGTGCCGTTGCGGTCCCACCCCGATGCGGGGCTGGTGAGCCAGTTGCGGACGAACTGTTTGTCGAAGCTGACCTGCACGATGCCGGGCCGGTAATCTTCGGCCGGCCAGTAGCGTGACGAGTCCGGCGTGAAGATTTCGTCGGCCAGCAGCACGTTGCCGGCCCGGTCGACACCGAATTCGAACTTGGTGTCGGCGATGATGATTCCCTTTTTCAGGGCGTGATCGGCGGCCTGCACGTAAATCTGTAACGTGCGGTCGCGCAACTGATTGGCGCGGACAGCGCCGACCATCTCGATCACCCTGGCGAAGGAGATGTTCTCATCGTGGTTTCCCAGGGCCGCTTTGGTTGCCGGCGTGAACAACGGCGTGTCGAACTTGCTGGCCTCGACCAGTCCCGGTGGCAAAGCGATGCCACATACTTTCCCGGTCGCCTGATAGTCCAGCAACCCCGAGCCGGTGAGATAGCCCCGAGCCACGCATTCCACCGGGAACATCTCGAGCTGTCGAACCACCAGCGCGCGGCCCAGCACCTCGTCGGGTATTCGCGGGTCGTCGGGCGGCCCGGCCAGGTGGTTGGGGGCGCCGACGAGGCCGAAGAAGAACACGCTCATCGCGGTCAGGATGCGGCCCTTGTCCGGAATGGTGCTGTCCAGGACATAGTCGTACGCCGAAATCCGGTCGGAGGCGACCAGGAGCAGATGCTCGTCATCGACCCGGTAGAGCTCACGAACCTTGCCGCTGGCCAGATGCTGGTAGTCGGACAGTGCGGGGCGCATCGGGCCAGCCTAACGCGCTGACCGAAGGCGGAATGGTCTCGGAGTGGCTAATCGACGCCATGCCTCTACAGTCCGAACGTGCCGTGGGTGTCGTGAACCCAGCAATGATCAAAGCCGCGTCTCAGCTACTGGACCGCAAAGTGTGCTGGTATCAGTGCTATGAGGTTTTTGCCCTATTCCACCAAGCCCCTTCGGCTGTTCGTCCAGCTGATGAGCGATATCACCGTCTCGTTGTGGACGACGGTTTGGGTGTTCGTTGGCCTCGCCGTACACAGCGCCATCGCGACGATCGCCGTCGCCGGCCGGCAGGTCGAGAGCGGCTCGAAGGGAGTTGCCGGCAACCTGGCGTCGGCAGGCCATGGCGCCCAGCACATTCCGCTGGTGGGCGACGCGGTGAGCAAGCCGCTCACCGCGGCCAGCCAGGCCGCCCTCGACATCGCGAGCGCCGGTCACGACCTGGACACCACGGCGAGCTGGCTGGCGGTGGTGCTGGCGCTCGCGGTCGCGGCGACTCCGATCCTGGCGGTGACCATGCCGTGGCTGTTCCTGAGGGTACGGTTCTTCCGGCGCAAGCTGGCGGTGACTGCGTTGGCCGCCACCGCGGCCGGGCAGCAACTGCTGGCGTTGCGGGCGTTGGCGAACCGGGCGCCGGGCAAGCTGGCCGGGGTCAGTGAGGATCCGATCGGCGGGTGGCGCCGCGAGGATCCCGTCGTCATACGCGGGCTGGCGGCGCTGGAACTGAAAGCGGCCGGAATCAGGATCCGCATGCCCTGATTCGTCGACGCAGGGACAACCGTCCGTCACACCGGTCACTCGCTATCCGCGGCAGCGTCGAGAGTGCAACTACCGACAAGTTCGTCGAGAACCGACGTCGTCAGATGCACTTTCGCGGATCGGGCAAACGGATTGTGCTGATCCTCTAACGCTTACCCGCGATCCGGCCCAGCGCGCGCATCAGCCCCGCGACAACCACAATCCCCCACGCCGCCAACGCATCCCAGAAAAATACCAGCGAAACGGTCGCCAACGAGCGCTGATTGATCTCGGCCGACATGGCGTAGCTGGCTGCCGAATACATACCCAACGGGAACACGAAGGCCCACCACACGCCGGCGAAGTGCAGCATCTCGGGCCGCCTGCCGATGCGGTGCAGGCCGAAGTAGATCAAGGGTGGTATCCACAGCGTGGCTGCCAACCAGGTCGCCATTGTCACGACACGGACGGTGGGAGCCAGCCAACCGGGAGCCAGGGCGTGGATGACGTCGCCGGCAAGTGTGCCGATCGCCAAGCCTCCCATCAGGATCCACGTGTCGGGCTCAAATCCGTCTCGATCCTGTCGCTCGGTGACGGCTCGCCACAGGATCAGCCACGTCATCAGGCAATAGATGCACAACGCGAAGGCCCAGACGGGCACCGCTACCCACAGCCACCAGTGCACATGCCGGGCGACCGTCGCCGTCACAATCGAAAGTCCAGACGTGCCAACGCTGGCCAGCTCCCACGCGCCGTGGGCACCGTCGCGCAGCGCCGACCACGAACGTGCCCACATATTGCGCACCGTGAGCGCGCTCAACACCAGCCACGAGCAGACTGACACCACACCGAGAACCTCCAACACCACGCGATGCGACGCCAGCCGGCTGTCCAGCACCGCGCACGCCGCAACAAAGGTGAACAAGCGCAGCGTCACATCGGGATCGTTTAGGTCCCATAAGGTGCGCCTGACGACTCCGGCGACGATCACCGCGACGACGAGCACCACGAGGCCAACCGTCGCCAAAACCCCCAGCGCGTCGCTGATCACGCGATAGTGGTGGTTGCGCGCGGCAATCGACAAGATTCCTGTCGCCATCACCGCGGCGAACACATCGGGTGACGGCTCGACGTCCGCGAGCCCGATGCTCACTGCAATTCCACGACCAGGTGCCGAATACCGGTGTGCCGGTTGCTGCGTGTCCATTCGACGGGCGCGACGACACGGACCGAACCGAACCGCGACAACATCTCCTCGTAAAGCACCCGCAACTCCAGCCGGGCCAGGTTGGCGCCCAGGCAGTAGTGCACACCCTGGCCAAAGCCCAGGTGCGGGTTGGGCTTTCGGGCAACATCGAACTGATCGGCGTCGTCGAACACGTCGGCGTCGCGGTTGGCCGAACCCTCCCAGATCTGCACCTTCTGCCCCGCCTCGATGGACTGCCCACCAAGTGTCACGTCGCGGGTGGCCGTTCGCCGCTTCGACGGCGACGGCGACGTCCATCGAACAATCTCTTCGATCGCCGTCGGCAACAATTCGAAATTCGCGCGCAGCGCCTGTAACTGCGACGGATGCTCGGCCAGCGCCAGCAGCCCGCCGGCGACCGCGTTGCGCGTCGTCTCCGCACCGGCGCTGAACAGCAGGCTGAAGAACAGGTACACCTCGAGATCGGAAAGCGCCGCCGCGGTTTCGAAGGCATCGTCGACCATGGCGTTGGCGACCACCGACAGCATGTCGTCCGTGGGCTGCGCACGCTTCGACGCGATCAGCTCCTGACCATAGGAGTACATCCGCGACCCGGCCTCTTCGACCGACAACTGGGAGAGGGAAGCCTTGCGCGAGCAGCCGAAGTCGAACTGCGGCTCGATCGCCTCGAATAGCCAATGCCGTTCGGATTCCGGCACTCCCAACAAAATGCAGATCATCTGCATCGGCAGCTCAGCCGCGATCTCCACCACGAAATCGAAAGGTTCCCCCGGCACCACCGCGTCCAGCAGCCGTCGCGCGCGGGCCCGCAGATCGTCCTCGACGCGACGGATCATCCGCGGCGTCAGCCCGGAGCTGACCAGACGCCGAATCTGCGCGTGTCGCGGGTCGTCCATCATGTTGAGCACCTGGCCCGCAATGGCCAGGTCTTGTAGCAGCGTGCCGCCAAACGGTCGCGAGCCTCCGGATACCGACGAGTACGTCACCGGATCCTTCAGCACCGCAAGCGTTTCCGCGTATGTCGCGACGGACCAGAACCCTTCGGCATCAGGTGTATTGTCGGTCGGCTCGTGCCAGTACACCGGCGCCTCGCGTCGATGGACGGCGAACAACTCGTGCGGGAATCCGTTGGCGAAGTTGTCCAGATCGGTGAAGTCGATCCGCGAAAGAGCCCCGGCGAGCGTCACAGGATCGCACCCGGCGTGTATTTGGCGGCCTCCGGGTAGCGGCCCACCAGGGTGTCCACCATTGCGGCCACCTCGTCGACCTGGTCCGCCGCGGCGCCGGTGAACGCGTTTTTGTCGGCCAGCGCCGCGTCCAGCGCGTCGCGGCCCAGCGGCAGCCGCGGATCGGCGGCCAGCCTGTTGAGTAGATCGGGCTCGGCGCCTTGCTCGCGCATGGCCAGTGCGGTCGCCACCGCGTGTTCGCGTATCACGTGATGGGCGGACTCACGACCCATACCCGCGCGCACCGCAGCCATCAGCACCTTGGTGGTGGCCAGGAACGGCAGATAGCGGTCCAGCTCACGCTGGATCACCGCCGGGTACGCGCCGAACTCGTCGAGCACCGTCAGGAAGGTCTCGATTTGACCGTCTACGGCAAAGAAGCTGTCCGGCAACGCAACCCGTCGTACCACCGAGCAGAAAACGTCGCCCTCGTTCCACTGTGCGCCGGCCAGCTCGGCCGCCATCGCGGCATAGCCGCGCAACACCACCTGCAGCCCGTTGACCCGTTCACAGCTGCGGGTGTTCATCTTGTGCGGCATCGCCGACGATCCGACCTGGCCCGGTGCGAAGCCCTCGGTGACCAGCTCGTGGCCGGCCATCAGCCGGATGGTGTGTGCCAGCGACGACGGGCCCGCGCCCACCTGTACCAGCGCCGAGAGCACGTCATAGTCCAGCGAACGTGGATATACCTGCCCGACGCTGGTCAAAATCGTTGGAAAGCCCAGGAATTCAGCGACTCGGCGCTCGAGCTGGGTCAGCTTTGCCGCATCACCGCCCAGCAGGTCGAGCATGTCCTGGGCGGTGCCCATCGGGCCCTTGATGCCGCGCAGCGGATAGCGGTCGATCAGCTCCCGCAACCTGGTCAACGCGATCAGCGTCTCCTGAGCCGCGGAGGCGAACCGCTTGCCCAACGTCGTCGCCTGGGCGGCGACGTTGTGGCTACGACCGGCCATCACCAGATCGCGATACGACACCGCCCGCTCGGCAAGCCGCGCCACCACCGCAACCGAGTGGGAGAAGACCAATTCCATCGATCGCCGGATCTGCAGCTGTTCCACGTTCTCGGTGAGATCGCGACTGGTCATGCCCTTGTGCACGTGCTCATGGCCGGCCAGTGCGTTGTACTCCTCGATGCGGGCCTTGACGTCGTGGCGCAGCAGCCGTTCCCGGGCGGCAATCGACTCCAGGTCGACGTCCTCGAGCACCCGCTCGTAGTCCGCGACCGCTTCGTCCGGCACGGGAACGCCCAGTTCGGCCTGCGCCTTCAAAACGGCCAGCCACAGTCGCCGCTCGGCGACAACCTTGGCCTCCGGCGACCAGATCGCGACCATCTCGGCGCTGGCGTACCGGCTGGCCAGCACGTTCGGAATGCTCACAGACAAACAGCTTACGGTCGGCAGGGCTCCTGGCACCGCGAAAGTGCGACTGGCAACGCATTCCCCGAGTAGCGCCGTCGCTGGTTGCACTGTCGCGGCCGTACTGTTGGCCGGTGTATTTCGCCGGCGTGGACCTCGCCTGGGGTGTGCGCAATCCGACGGGTGTCGCCGTGGTCGACGCGGACGGCCGGTTGGTGGACGTCGGCGCCGCCCGTGACGACGCCGACGTGCTGGCCGCGTTGAGCCCGTATGTCCAAGGCCCTTGTCTCGTCGGCTTTGACGCGCCGCTGGTGGTGATCAACCCAACCGGCCAGCGGCCCGCCGAAACCGCGCTCAACCGCGATTTCCGCAGGTTCGAAGCGGGCGCGCACCCGGCCAACACCGGTAAACCGGAATTCGCCGACGGTCCTCGCGGAGGACGCTTGGCTCGCGCGCTGGAGCTGGACCTGGATCCACGGTCGAAGGCCACCCGGCGCGGTATCGAGGTCTACCCGCACGCCGCGACGGTGGCCCTGTTCCGGCTGTCCCGGACGCTGAAATACAAGGCCAAGCCCGGCCGTGACGTCGGCCAGCTCAAGTCGCAGCTGCTATTGCTCATGGACGGTCTGGAAGGCCTGGCAGGCGCCGCTGTGCCGTTGCACGTCACCTGTCACGAGGGCTGGGCCGAGTTGCGCCGGACGGTGGAAACCGCGCAGCGGAAGTTTGAGCTGCGCCGGGCCGAGGATCCGATCGACGCCGTCGTGTGCGCCTATGTGGCGTTGTATGCCGAACGCTGCCCGGCCAAGGTCACCATTTACGGCAACCTGGCCACCGGCTACATCGTGACGCCGTCGCTACCCGCCTGACGTCCTAGATTCGCACCGGTCGCTGGTCGACGGGTGCCAGCACGTCGATGAGGTCGACCACCGTCGCCAGCGCCGCATCCCGTGGGTCCCGGCCTTCGACGAGGGCCGAAACCACCGAACCGTCGACAGCGCAGATCAGCGTGCACACCAGCTCGATGCGAACCGACCGGCCCGAACGTTCGATGGCCTCGGCCACCGCCTCGGCCCGCTGTCGCAAACTACGCCGCATACTCTCCCGCAGCGCGGGCAGACGCGTGCAGGCGATGTGGCGTTCATATCGCGATATCAGCTGCTCGGCGAGGCCCGGACCGGACACGTCCCCGACGAGCAGTTCAACCAGCACCTCGGCGGTCGTCTCAGGACCCCGGCGCCGCCGGGACAGCGCATTGACCCGAGCACGCAGCTGGGCCACCTCGAGCATGCCGACATGTTCGACGGCGCGGGCAATCAAATCGTCAAGTGACGAGAAGTAGTAAGTGGTGGACGCCAACGGCAGGCCGGCCCGCCGGGCAACCGCGCGGTGCCGTACCGCCTCGAACCCGCCTTCACCAAGCAGCTCGGCGGCCGCGCTCACGAGCGCGTAACGCCGACGTTCTCCTTTCGGAGTAACTGCTGCGGTCACGCCTAGTTATCGTGCCAGTGAAAGTGGTACCGCATTGCCATTTCGGCCAAACGGCCATGGCATGATATCCGGATGCCCGACTTGAGCCGCCGCGCGGTGCTCGGTCTCGGCGCCAGCGCCGCCGTCGGCGCGGTGAGTGCTTATGCGCTTAACGTGTTGGTGCAGCCGCGAACGTCGCACGCCGCGCCGGTGTCGTGGACCAGACCCCAAGCACCGTTGGCGCCCCCGCCACCACTCGAGCCGGCTCCCGCTACTCAGGCCGCGCCGACCATGGTGACTGGGTCCTTCGTGTCGGCCGCCCGTGGCGGGATATCCACCAACTGGGCGATCGCGCGTCCCCCGGGCCAGACCAAGCCGTTGCGGCCGGTCATCGCGCTGCACGGGAAGGGCAGCGACGCGTCCACCGTGATGGCCGGGGGCGTTGAGCAGGGCCTGGCCCAGGCGGTCAACGCGGGCCTACCGCCGTTCGCTGTGGTAGCCGTCGACGGTGGCGGAAGTTATTGGCACAAAAGGGCTTCCGGTGAGGATTCCGGAGCCATGGTGCTCGACGAGCTGATCCCGATGCTGGGCGGCCAGAATCTAGACACTTCACGGGTGGCGTTCTTGGGCTGGTCGATGGGCGGCTACGGCGCCTTGCTGTTGGGCAGCCGGCTGGGCGCGGGCCGCACCGCGGCAATCTGCGCGGTGAGCCCGGCGCTGTGGCTGTCCCCCGGCGCGACGGCACCCGGTGCGTTTGACGGCGCCGACGACTGGTCGGCGAACTCGGTGTTCGGATTGCCCGCGCTGGCGTCCATCCCGATCCGGGTCGATTGCGGCGACAGTGACCCGTTCTACGCCGCGACAAAGCAATTCGTGGCGCAGCTGCCCAACCCGCCCGCGGGCGGCTTCTCCCCCGGCGGCCACAACCCTGGCTTCTGGAGTTCACAGCTGCCGGCCGAGCTGACCTGGATGGCGCCGCTGCTGACGGCGTGAGCCCTATGCCGAGCAGACGCAAAAGCACCCGCACGCCCGGCGTGTCGGGTGCTTTTGCGTCTGCTCGCGCCACCCAGTTCGACTGGCGACTGCCGTACGCGTGGCCACGCAAACCCGTTCTGGCGGCCAACGTTGTCTGCACATCACAACCCCTTGCCGCTCAAGCGGGGCTTCGCATGCTCGCCGACGATGGTAGCGCCGTGGACGCGGCGGTTGCCGCCGCCATCACGCTGACCGTGGTGGAACCGGTGTCCAACGGCATCGGCTCGGACGCCTTCGCGATCGTGTGGGACGGCCGGCAATTGCACGGCCTGAACGCATCCGGCCGATCCCCGGCAGCTTGGACGCCAGAGTACTTCGGCGGCAACGCCGTTCCGATGTTCGGGTGGAACTCGGTTACCGTACCGGGAGCGGTGTCGGCGTGGGTGGAGCTGCACGCCAAATTCGGCAAGCTTCCGTTCGAAAGGCTCTTCGAGCCCGCTATCTTCTACGGTCGCAACGGCTTTCTTGTCTCGCCCACTGTCGCGTCGCAGTGGTCGGAGCAGGTTCCGCTGTTCGCGGGGCAGCCAGGGTTCGCCGAGGCGTTCATGCCGGGCGGACGAGCACCGAAACCCGGTGAGCTGTTCAGATCCCCCGACCATGCGGACAGCCTCGAAAAGATCGCCGCCAGTGGCGGCGAGGCGTTCTATCGCGGGGAGCTCGCTGCGAAACTCGAAGCCCACGCCAGTGCCCACGGCGGCGCAATGCGCCTCAGCGACCTGGCTGCCCATCGCGCCAACTGGGTCGGCACCATCGACACGAACTATCGTGGATACACCGTCCACGAGATCCCGCCCAACGGCCAGGGAATCGTGGCCCTGATAGCGCTGGGACTTCTCGAGCAGTTCGACATGTCTTCGTATCCAGTCGATTCCGCAGACAGCGTACACCTGCAGATCGAAGCAATTAAGCTCGCCTTCGCCGACGCACAGGCGTACGTGGCCGACAGCGATCACATGCCCCTGCACCCAAAACGCTTGCTGGACAAGGAATACCTCAAGCAACGAGCTGCGCTGATCGATTTGAACCAAGCCCAGCCGGCGGCTGCCGGCACCCCGAAAGGGGGCACCGTATATCTGACGGCCGCCGACGCGTCGGGGATCATGGTGTCGATGATCCAATCGAACTATATGGGTTTCGGCTCCGGCGTGGTGGTGCCGGGCACCGGCATTGCACTCCAGAATCGCGGCGCGGACTTCGTTGCGGTGCAGGGGCATCCGAATCAGGTCGGGCCGGGCAAGCGTCCATACCACACCATCATCCCGGGCTTTGTGACCAAGGACGGCGCACCGGTGATGAGCTTCGGCGTGATGGGCGGACCGATGCAACCTCAGGGCCATGTGCAGGTGTTGGCCCGCATCGCCGACCACGGGCAAAATCCGCAGGCAGCGTGCGACGGCCCCCGGTTCCGCTGGATACAGGGCCTTCAGGTGACCTATGAAAAGGGTTTTGCCGCTTCAACTTTGGATGAATTACGCCGGCGCGGTCACGACTTGATCGCCGTGGACGACTACAACCAGTTCGGCAGCTGCCAGGCGATCTGGCGGCTCGACGCCGGATATTTCGCGGCGAGCGATCCGCGTCGGGACGGCCAGGCCGCGGGTTTTTGATAGGAGGTCTAGACGCCGATTCTCCCCTCGGCCGCCTTGAGGCCGATATCGCTGCGGAAATGGCTGCCCGGCAACCGGATCGAATCGAGAATGTCGTAGGCATGTGCGCGGGCGGCGGTCAGGTCGGCGCCGGTGCCCACCACCGACAGCACGCGGCCACCCGACGAGACGATCGTGCCGTCGTCGCGCCGTACCGTCCCCGCGTGCAGCACTCCTTCGGCTTCGGAGCCGGCTACGACGTCTCCGACGCGGGGCCGTCCCGGATAATTTTCGGCCGCCAGGACGACGGTCACGGCAGCGCCGTGGCGCCAGCGCAGCGGTTCGAAGTCGGCCAGCATACCGGTGGCCGCGGCATACAGTAGCTGTCCGAGCGGTGACTCCAGCAGCGCCAGCACGCTCTGCGTCTCGGGATCCCCGAAGCGACAGTTGAATTCGACCACAGCCGGGCCGTCGGCAGTGATCGCGAGGCCCACGTAGAGCAATCCGCTGAAGGGGCTTCCCCGCCGAACCATCTCGGCCGCAACCGGTTCGGCGATCCGGGCTACCATCTCGCGATAGACCTCGTCGGGCAGCCACGGCAGCGGTGCGTATGCGCCCATGCCGCCGGTGTTCGGCCCGCTGTCACCCTCACCGACCCGCTTGAAGTCCTGAGCGGGCAACAGTGGCACCACGGTTTCGCCATCGACGACGCAGAACAGCGACACCTCCGGTCCCTCGAGGTAAGACTCCAGCAGTACGGGGTGGCCCGCCTCCAGCAGTGTGGCAGCATGCGCACGGGCCGTGTCGCGATCGGGCGTCACCACCACTCCCTTGCCCGCAGCCAGGTGATCGTCCTTCACCACCCAGGCCAGATCACCGGCGGCCACCCCGAACCGGTCCAGGGCAGCGTCCAAATGCGCTGGGCTGTCCACTATTTCGCTCCTCGCGGTGCGCACGCCGGCGGCCGCCATGACTTCCTTGGCGAATGCCTTGGAGCCCTCGATGCGGGCGGCGTCCTTGCTGGGCCCGAAGCAGGCGATGCCGGCAGCACGCACGGCGTCGGCCACCCCCAGCACCAGCGGCACCTCGGGTCCGATGACCACCATGTCGGCACGGACCTTGCGTGCCAACGCGACGACGTCGTCGGCGGAGGTGACGTCGACGTCGTGTTGCTCGGCCACTCGCGCGGTGCCGGCGTTGCCCGGAGCGATGATGAGACCGGTAACCTGCGGGTCTCTGGCGAGCGCCAGCAGCAGGGCATGTTCACGGGCACCGGAGCCGATCACCAGGACGCGCACGACAGGTCACTCTATCGGGACGACCGGTCTTCCTGAATGCGCCCGGTTGCTCCGGCGGGCCGCCCCCTCTCGGCCCGCCGGGCACGACTTGCTGAATTGTAAAACTTTTCTGGCAAGCAATTCGGCGCCGTTGGATGCATCAACGGCCCTCGGCCGCCTTCGCCGGGTGCTCGCCGACGGAAACTCAGTCCGACTTGGTACCCGAGTGCATCCTCAACGCGTTGCCGACGTTCGCCTTTTTGTCCTCGCCGGCACCCTTGGCCGCGGCCTTCTTGCGCTTTGCCACGACGGTGTCGACAGCGCCATTGAGGCCCGAACCCCGCGGAAAACCCAGATAGTGCGTCAGGAAGACGGCCATCTCCTTCAGTTCGGTCTCGGTGAGTTCTCCGTTGAGCAGGGCGGCGTTGATCTGGATCTCGGCCAGGTCTCGATTCCCGGCCGCCGTCACCGCCGTCAACGTCATGATGCGCTTGTCGCGCATCGACAACCCTGGTCGCGTCCAGATGCTGCCGAACAGGTGATCGACGGTCAGATCGAAGTAAGCGTCGCCCTCGATGTTGGGCATCTCCCAGCCGTAGACCTCGTTCATCTTCTCCAGGCCCTTGCGGCGCAGTTCGTCCATCACGTCTCTTTCTCTGTGTGCGGTACCCCGAGAGCGGGTCCGAGGCGTTCGAGCGCCAGCCTAGCCAGCGGCAGGTCGACCGAGACCTCGTCGGCCAACGCCAGTGCCAGACTGAGGTCCTTCTCGCCGAGGCTCCGCGTGTGCATGAACCCGTCGTAGAGGAAGTGGCCCGGCTCAAGGTCTTTCGTGTCGTCGCGGAACATGATCGCTCCGGCGCCACCGGTCAGCTTGTCGGTGTGACGCACGACGTTTCCGAGGTCCTGCAGGTTCAGTCCGGCGGCCTCCGCCAGCTTCCACGCCTCACCCACCGCCGCCCACGTGGTGTAGGTCAGCATGTTGCGCGCCAGCTTCATCCGGGTGCCGGCGCCGGGCGGGCCGGCGTGCACAACCAACTCCGCCCAGTGTGAAAAGGGCTCTTTGACGCGAGCGAAGATTTCGTCGCTGGCGCCCACCATGGTGGCCAGTTGACCGAAACGCGCGGCGCGCCCGCCGCCGCTGATCGGCGCGTCGATGACATGAATGTCCTGGGGTTCCAGCTCGCGGGCGAGCTCCACGGCGGTGGTGTCGCTGATCGTCGAGTGAATCGCAATGATGGTGCCGGGCTTGGCGCTGTTCGCCAGCTCACCCACCACGTTGCGCACCTGCTCGTCGTTGAGCACGGTGATGCTGATGATGTCAGCGCTGGCGACGTCCGCGACATTGTCGGCCAGGCTGGCACCGCGTTCTGCCAACGGCGTCATAGCCTCGGGCCTGATGTCGTACACCGTCAGACCGCCTGGCCATTCGACCATCTTCTTGGCCATCGGCGTGCCCATGTTGCCCAGCCCGATGTAACCGAGCCTCACGTGATCTGACACGATGCGCCGCTCCTCTCATTTGGCCGGCGGCTATGACCGGATTATCTGCCCGCCGTCAACATTGAAGATCTGCCCGGTGATCCAGGAGGCCTGGTCGCTCAACAGGAACAAACACATTCCCACCAGATCCGCCGGCGTCCCCATCCGGCTCAGCGGTATCTGCTGCACCATGGTCTTGACCAACTCGCCCGGGGTGACGGTCTTGGTGGCTTCGGTGTCGATCGGTCCGGGCGCTATGGCGTTGATCCTGATCTTCATTCCGCCCAACTCCCGGGAAAGCTGCTGGGTCAGCCCGTTGACGCCAACTTTGGCCAGGCCGTAGAAGTTTGAATACAGCCACGCCGCGGTCGACGACTGGTTGACGATCGCGCCACCGCCCCTGTTGGCCATGTGCTTGTACACCGCGCGCGTACACACCAGCACTCCGTCGTGGTTGACGCTCATGAACTTCTTGTAGTAGTCCAGCGGCACGGTCAGCAGCAGGTCGAGCTTCATGCCGCCGTAGATCGCCGCATTGTTCACCAGGTAGTCGATGCCACCGAATTCGCTGACTGTGCGGTCGGCCATCGCCTTTGCCGACTCTTCGTCGGAAACGTCAACGGGCACATGGATTGCCGTGCCACCATCGGCGACAATCTGCTTGGCCGTTCTCTCCGCGGCGTCGGCGTTGATGTCGGCGACCACCACAGCGGCACCCTCGCGGGCCAGGGCTTCGGCGTACGCCTGCCCGATGCCCTGTGCGGCCCCGGTGACGATGGCCACCTTGTTCTCGAACATGGCTTCCCTTCCTGCCGAATGTGGGGTTATGGCACGCATTTCGCGCCGGCGCGTGCGTTAAGCACACACTCGGCGTTAGATCGCCGTCGCGATCAGTTTGGCTTCCAAGTACTCCTCGAAGCCAAGAAGGCCCATCTCGCGGCCGTTGCCGGACTGCTTGTAACCGCCGAACGGCGCATCCGCGGAATACCAGACGCCGCCGTTGACATTGACGGTCCCGACCCGCAGCCGCGCTGCCACCCCCCCTGCACGATCAGGGTCGGCGCTGAACACGGTGCCCGACAAGCCATATGGCGAGTCGTTGGCAATCCGCACCGCGTCGTCGTCGCCGTCGTGGGCGATCACCGTGAGGACGGGGCCGAAGATCTCCTCCCGTGCGACCCGGGCGTCGTTGCCCAGGCCCGCGATGACGGTCGGCTCGATGAAGAAACCGACATCCTTGCCCGCCGGCCGGCCACCACCACACGCGAACGTCCCACCTTCGGCGATCGCCGAGTCGAGGTAGTCCTGTACCCGGTCGCGCTGTCGCGCCGAAATAAGCGGCCCACAAACGGTTTTGGGGTCTTTGGGATCACCGGGTTTGATCGACCCCATAGTGCCCGCCGCGATCGCCACTGCCTCGTCATAGCGAGCCCGCGGCACCACCAGCCGGGTTGTGATCGCGCAACCTTGTCCGGCATGCATCGACGCGGTGAACGCCGAAACGGCGCAAGCTCCCGCCAGGTCGGCGTCGTCGAGCACGAGGAAGGCCGACTTTCCACCCAGTTCCAGAAACACCTTCTTGATGGTGGCTGCGGCATCAGCCATCACGCTGCGGCCGGTGGCCGTCGACCCGGTGAACGAAATCATGTCTACCCGAGGGTCTTTCGCCAACAACGCGCCCACACCGTGGTCACTGGAAGTGACGATGTTGACCACGCCGGGTGGAAAGTCCGTGTGGTCGGCGATGAGCTCGCCGAGTACCGCTGCACACCAGGGAGTGTCGGGCGCCGGCTTCAGGACGATGGTGTTGCCCGCGGCCAGCGCAGGGCCCAGCTTGGCGAGATTGATCTGGTGCGGAAAGTTCCACGGGGTGATCGCGCCGACGACGCCGACGGATTCCCGCGCGATGGTACGGCGGGTGGGGATTCCCATCGGCGCCGCGTCACCCAGATCCTGTTTCCACGCATAGGATTCGGCCGTGTCCGCCGAGAACGCCAGGTCGTTGACCGGACCTTCCAACTGAGCGGCGGCGGTGAGCATTCGCGGCGCACCTACTTCTGCGATGGTGATCTCGCGCAATTCCTCAGCGTGTTGCTGCATCGCGTCGCGGAGCTGGCGTACGCACCGGACCCGCAGTTCGGTGTTGCGCGACCAGTCGGTCTCGTCGAACGCGCGCCGCGCGGCATCGATGGCGCGGCCCATGTCGTCGGCGTCGGCGTCGGCGGCGACACCCAGCACCTCCTCGGTGGCCGGGTTGATCGTCGGGAAGGTACCCGCGCTGCCCGGACACGGCTTGCCGTCGATGAACAGTGCACTAACGCCGTCGGCGATCAACGCCATGTCTCGCTCCAATCGAATGGACACTTGTCCGATATCGCTCCTTGGCACCATAGCGTTCGGGTTGTCTGCGGTGCAAGCGCCGATCTCCTGGGTAGCATCTCAGATGACCTGTTGAGCCTGTTGATCAGCGTTTTCAGTGGTCGGGGTTGCTTCACGAGGCAACTATCCTCTAGCTTGGACATGTGTCCAGCGATGCACTGGTTACCGCGCAACCGCAGCACCCGTCCGGCGGAGCGCCCCGCAACCGCCGCCAAGAGGAAACCTTCCGCAAGGTGCTGGTCGCCGGAATGGAGACGCTGCGCGAGAACTCCTATGCCGACCTGACCGTGCGCATGGTCGCGGCGCGAGCCAAAGTGGCCCCGGCGACGGCCTACACCTACTTCTCGTCAAAAAACCACCTGATCGCCGAGGTCTACCTCGACCTGGTGCGGCAGGTTCCGTACTTCACCGATGTCAACGACCCCATGCCCACCCGGGTACATCAGGTCCTGCGCCACTTGGCGCTGGTGGTCGCTGACGAACCCGAGGTCGGCGCGGCGTGTACGGCGGCGTTGCTCGGCGGCGGCAACGACCCTGCTGTGCGCGACGCCCGCGACCGGATCGGCGCGGAGATCCACCGCCGCATCACCTCGGCCATCGGGCCCGGCGCGGACCCCGGCACGGTGTCGGCACTCGAGATGGCCTTCTTCGGCGCACTGGTGCAGGCCGGCAGCGGTGAGTCCACCTATCACAAGATCGCGGACCGGCTGGCCGACGTGGTGCGGCTCATCCTGGCCGGAGCCGAGCAGACCCAAGAAACGACCGGGAGCGAGCAATGACGGTTCAAATTGGCGGCCCGGAGCTGGTGCTCGATCCCTACGACTACGACTTCCACGAGGATCCGTACCCGTATTACAAGCGGCTGCGCGACGAGGCCCCGCTGTACCACAACGAGACGCTCGGCTTCTGGGCGTTGTCGCGGCATAGCGATGTGCTGCAAGGCTTCCGCAACAGCACCACACTGTCCAACCGCGACGGCGTCTCCCTGGATCCGGTGTCCCGCGGCCCGCACGCGTCCAAGACGATGTCGTTCCTGGCCATGGACGACCCTGACCATCTGCGGTTGCGCACGCTGGTGTCAAAAGGCTTCACGCCGCGCCGGATTCGCGAACTCGAGCCACGAGTCACCGAGCTGGCCGTGCAACACCTCGACACCATGCTGGAAAAGGCGGGCAGTTCCGAAACCGTCGACTATGTGGCGGAATTCGCCGGCAAGCTGCCGATGGACGTGATCTCGGAGCTGATGGGTGTTCCGGTGGCAGACCGCGACCGCATCCGTGCCTGGGCCGACGGCGTGATGCACCGGGAGGACGGCGTCACCGACGTTCCGGCTTCCGCCATCGAGGCGTCGATAAACCTGATCGTCTACTACCAGGCGATGATCGCAGAGCGCCGCAAGAAGCCGACGGACGATCTCACGTCGGCGTTGCTGGAGGCCGAGATCAACGGCGACCGGCTCACCGACGAAGAAGTCCTCGGGTTCATGTTCTTGATGGTGATCGCCGGCAACGAGACGACCACCAAACTCCTTGCCAACGCCGCATTCTGGGGCCACAAGAACCCGGATCAGCTCACCCCGATCTACGCCGACCTGTCGAGGGTGCCGCTGTGGGTCGAGGAAACGCTGCGCTATGACACATCGAGCCAGATCCTGGCCCGCACCGTCTCCGGGGAACTCACAATCCACGGCACGACGGTTCCCGAGGGGGACGTCCTGCTGCTGCTGCCGGGTTCGGCCCACCGCGACGAGCGGGTGTTCGACAATCCCGACGACTATCTGATCGGACGCGAAATCGGGTCCAAACTCATGAGTTTCGGCAGCGGCGCGCACTTCTGCCTGGGTGCCCATCTGGCCCGGATGGAAGCCCGGGTCGCGCTCACCGAGCTCTTCAAGCGAATCCGCGGGTATCAGGTCGACGAGGCCAACGCCGTCCGCGTCCACTCCAGCAATGTCCGCGGGTTCGCCCACCTACCCATCACCGTGGAGGTTTCCTGAGATGCCGCGTTTCGAACCACATCCGGCGCGCAGACCCGCGATCGTCGCCGGCGCGTCGTCAGGAATTGGAGAGGCTACCGCCGTTCAACTTGCGGCGCATGGCTTTCCGGTGGCGCTGGGAGCCCGGCGCCTGGAGAAGTGCCGGGAGATTGCCGAAAAGATCCGCGCGGATGGCGGTGCGGCCATCGCGTTGCCACTCGACGTCACCGACGCGGACTCGGTCAAAGCGTTCGTACACCAAGCAGCCGAGCAGCTCGGCGAGATCGAGGTACTCGTCACCGGCGCCGGCGACACCTTCTTCGGCAGGCTGCACGAAATCGACACCGAGACTTTCGAATCGCAGGTCCAGATTCACCTCATCGGGGCAAATCGATTGGCCACCGCCGTACTTCCGGGCATGATCGAGCGCCGGCGCGGCGACCTCATCTTCGTCGGTTCCGATGTTGCCCTGCGCCAGCGCCCGCACATGGGGGCCTACGGTGCGGCGAAAGCCGCACTGGTAGCGATGGTCACCAACCTGCAGATGGAGCTGGAGGGCACCGGCGTTCGCGCCTCGATCGTGCACCCGGGACCGACGAAGACGGGGATGGGATGGAGCCTGCCCCTGGAGTCGATCGGTCCCGCGCTGGAGGACTGGGCCAAGTGGGGCCAGGCGCGGCACAACTACTTCCTGCGTGCATCTGATCTCGCCCGCGCAATCACGTTCGTCGCCGAGACGCCGCGAGGCGGTTTCGTGGTCAACATGGAGCTTCAACCCGAGGCGCCGTTGACCGAAACGAAAGAACGTCAACAACTGAAAGTCGATGAGAAAGAGCTGAACTCATGACGACAACAGCCGTGGTACCACGGGTTTCCGGCGGTGAGGAAGAGCACGGGCATCTCGAGGAGTTCCGCACCGACCCCATCGGACTGATGAAGCGCACCCGCGAGGAGTGCGGGGATGTGGGCTGGTTCCAGCTGGCGGACAAGCACGTCATCCTGCTCTCCGGCGCAGGAGCCAACGAGTTCTTCTTCCGTTCCGCCGACGAGGAACTGGACCAGGCCGAGGCGTACCCGTTCATGACACCCATCTTCGGCAAGGGCGTGGTGTTCGACGCCAGCCCGGAGCGGCGCAAGGAGATGCTGCACAACTCGGCGTTGCGCGGTGAGCATATGAAGGGTCACGCCACGACCATCGAGGGCGAAGTGAAGAAGATGATCGCCGATTGGGGCGACGAGGGCGAGATCGAATTGCTGGACTTCTTCGCCGAATTGACCATCTACACCTCGACCGCTTGCCTGATCGGGCTGAAATTCCGCAATCAGCTCGACGCCCGGTTCGCGCACTACTACCACGAACTGGAGCGCGGTACCGACCCACTGTGCTACGTCGACCCCTACCTGCCGATCGAGAGTTTCCGCCGCCGCGACCAAGCCCGCAAAGACCTGGTGGCGCTGGTCCAGGAGATCATGGACCAACGTATTGCCAACCCGCCCAAGGACAAGGGCGACCGCGACATGCTGGACGTGCTGGTGTCCATCAAGGACGAGGAAGGCAACCTTCGGTTCTCCGCGGATGAGATCACCGGCATGTTCATCTCGCTGATGTTCGCCGGGCACCACACCAGCTCGGGCACCTCGGCGTGGACGCTGATCGAGCTGATCCGCCACCCCGATGTCTACATCGAGGTGGTCAAGGAGCTCGACGAGCTCTACGCCGACGGCCAAGAGGTGAGTTTCCATGCGCTGCGCCAGATTCCGAAGCTGGAGAACGTGCTCAAGGAGACGCTGCGACTGCATCCGCCGCTGATCATCCTGATGCGGGTGGCGAAGGGCGAGTTCGAGGTCGAGGGCTTCCCAATACACGACGGCGACTACGTGGCCGCATCCCCGGCGATTTCGAACCGCATCCCCGACGATTTCCCGAATCCCGATTCATTCGACCCGGACCGCTACGAGAAACCCCGCCAAGAGGATCTGGTGAACCGGTGGACCTGGATCCCGTTCGGGGCGGGGCGGCATCGGTGCGTCGGAGCCGCCTTCGCCCAAATGCAGATCAAAGCCATCTTCTCAGTGCTGTTGCGCGAGTACGAGTTCGAGATGGCGCAGCCCGCCGACAGCTATCACAACGACCACTCCAAGATGGTCGTGCAGCTTGCCAAGCCGGCCAAGGTCCGCTACCGCAAGCGCGGCTCGTAAGGATTAATGCTATGGGCTCAAATGGTTTTCGGATCAAAGCGGATCTGGATTTGTGCCAAGGACACGCCATGTGTGAATTGGAGGCACCGGACTTCTTCCACGTGCCCAAGCGGGGCAAGGTCGAGATCGTCGACCCCGAACCGCCGGAAGACGCCCGCGACGAAGTCGAGCGGGCGGTCGAATCATGCCCTACTCAAGCACTATTCATCCAAGAGAAAGAAGACTGACTCATGTCATCACACTCCCGTGAGGCGCTCGAAGACTGGGTCGAGCGCTGGCTTGAGGCCAACCGGGCGGCCGAACGGTCGGGCGACTGGAAGCCGCTGGCGGATTTCTACGCTTCCGACGCGACCTACGGGTGGAACATCGGCCCGAAGGAAGACGTGATGTGCGTCGGCATCGACGAGATCCGCGACATCGCACTGGGCCTCGAGATGGAGGGACTGGAGAACTGGCAGTACCCCTACCAGAAGGTCATCATCGACGACAAGCAGGGCGAGATCGTCGGTTTCTGGAAGCAGGTTGCGACGGACTCCGACGGCTCGCAGTCCGAGATCTACGGCATCGGCGGCAGCTGGTTCCGGCTCAACTCCGACGCCAAGATCGAATGGCAACGCGACTTCTTCGACTTCGGTCACGTGCAGGCGCTGTACTTAGAGCTGATGAAGGCCGGGAAGCTTTCCAACGGCATGCAGAAGCGCATCGAGCGCAGCCTGGCCGGAGAGAAGCTGCCCGGCTACTACCCGTTGGGACAGGCACCCGTCCCGATTTGGTGAACCGAACGGTTAGCCCGGCCCAACCAAGCATTTGTTTTGTTGGACGGCTATGCTACCGGCAAGAGTGCCCTGTGGCACTCGTCACTACCGTGCCAGGCATGATGGGGCCAGGCACTCTTTCAAAGGCGAAATGGGGTCAGGTCCAACGTGAAGACAAAAGGCGCACTGATCTGGGAGTTCAACCAGCCCTGGTCCATCGAAGAAATCGAGATCGGCGACCCCGTCAAAGACGAGGTCAAGATCCAGATGGAAGCGGCGGGCATGTGCCACTCCGACCACCACCTGGTCACCGGTGGCATCCCGATGGCGGGCTTCCCGGTGCTCGGCGGTCACGAGGGTGCGGGCATTGTCACCGAAGTCGGGCCAGGCGTGGAGGATCTTGCGCCCGGTGACCACGTGGTGCTGTCGTTCATCCCCTCGTGCGGGCAGTGTCCGACCTGTCAGGCGGGCATGCGCAATCTGTGCGACCTCGGTGCCGGGCTGCTGGCCGGCGCGGCGGTGAGTGACGGTACATTCCGCATCCAGGCCCGCGGCCAGAACGTGTTCCCCATGACGCTGCTGGGGACGTTCTCGCCGTACATGGTCGTGCACCGCAGCTCGGTGGTGAAGATCGACCCGTCCGTTCCGTTCGAGGTGGCCGCCCTGGTCGGTTGCGGTGTCACCACCGGCTACGGTTCGGCGGTCCGCACCGCAGACATCCGGCCCGGCCAGGACGTGGCGATCGTCGGTGTCGGCGGAGTAGGCATGGCAGCGCTGCAGGGCGCCGTGGCCGCCGGCGCCCGCTACATCTTCGCGATCGACCCGGTCGAGTGGAAACGCGATCAAGCCCTGAAGTTCGGTGCCACGCACGTCTACCCCGACATCAACGCCGCGCTGATGGGAATCATGGAAGTCACCTACGGCCTGATGGCCCACAAGGTGATCGTGACCGTCGGGGAACTGCACGGCGCCGACATCGACAGCTACCTGAACATCACCGCCAAGGGCGGCACCTGCGTGGCGACCGCCATCGGCAGCCTGCTGGACACCAACGTCACCCTGAACCTGGCGATGTTGACCCTGATGCAGAAGAACTTGCAGGGCACCATCTTCGGCGGCGGTAATCCGCAGTACGACATCCCGCAGCTGCTGGCAATGTACAAAGCCGGCAAGCTCAACCTCGACGACATGGTCACCACCCAGTACCGGCTGGAGCAGATCAACGAGGGCTACCAGGACATGCTGGACGGCAAGAACATTCGAGGCGTCATCCGATACACGGACGCTGACCGCTAGAGCGCCGAGAGACCATGACCCAAACCGTCCAATCTCCGGCAGTGACGGCGTCCCAATCCTCGTGGCGGTGCGTCCAGGCCCACGATCGGGAGGGCTGGCTGGCACTGATGGCCGACGATGTCGTCGTCGAGGATCCGATCGGCAAGTCCGTCACCAATCCCGACGGCACCGGCGTCCGAGGCAAAGAAGCCGTCGCCGGCTTCTACGACAAGACCATCGCCCCCAACCAACTGACGATCACCTGCGAAGAGACCTTCCCGTCGAGCTCGCCGAATGAGATCGCTCATATTCTGTTGCTGCACAGCAGGTTTGAGGGCGGCTTCACCAGCGAGGTCCGTGGCGTGTTCACCTACCGCGTCAACGATGCCGGGCTGATAACCAATCTGCGCGGGTATTGGAACCTGGAGATGATGAAGTTCAGCAAGGAAAAGTCGCAGACCTAACGGCCAGCGCCGGCGGCAATCAGGCCGCACCTATGCTTGAGCGCATGCCGTCGATCTTCACCAAGATCATCAACCGTGAACTGCCCGGCCGCTTCGTGTACGAGGACGACGACATCGTCGCCTTCTTGACGATCGAACCCATGACGCAGGGGCACACTCTGGTGGTGCCCCGCGCCGAGATCGACCAGTGGCAAGACGTCGACAGCGCAACGTTCAACCGCGTCATGGCGGTGAGCCAGCTGATCGGCAAGGCCGTCTGCCGGGCATTCCGGGCCGAGCGTGCCGGCGTGATCATCGCCGGGCTGGAGGTGCCCCATCTGCACGTTCACGTATTCCCCACTCGCAGCCTGAGCGACTTCGGATTCGCCAACGTCGACCGCAATCCGTCGCCGGAGTCGCTGGACGAAGCGCAGGCCAAGATCAAGGCGGCCCTGGCTGAGCTGACTTGAGGCCCCGGCCGGTCGTCGAGCGGCCGGTGTTACATATAGAAACCGTCACGGCGACGCATCAAGGCCGTCGATAGACGTCCGCGCGGTGGTCAACACGGTGGACCCAGACGCTGTGTTCGTTGTCGTCGATGCGATAGAGGAGGCGGTAGGGGCCTCGGCGTGCGCTATGTTGGCCATCGAGGTCGCCGCGCAGCGGTTTGCCGACGCTGCGGGGATGGCGTGCCAGGTCGCCGAACGCAAACTCAAGAACCGCGGCCAAGATTCGCGGCGGCAGTTTGTCGAGGTCTCGTCGGGCCGTGGCGGTGAACCGTGTCGTGTAGCCATCGGCGGGGCTCATTTCAGCGCGAGCGCCGAGGTACTTGGTAGGCGGCACGAATCTCGTCCTCGCCGTAGGTTCGTCCGGCGGTGACGTCGGCCTCAGACTCGCTGACCGATTCGACGATGCCTGGCTGCGACAGCCAATACAGGGTCTCCTGGATGGACTCCCATTCATCGACGCCGATCAACACCGCGGCCGGCGCGCCGTTCTTGGTGATGGTGATTTGGTCACGCGTCTCGGAGACGGCGTCAACATACTCATTGATCTTGCTTTTCAGCTGTGAGATCGGCAGAATCCGCATATCAACAGTGTAGACCTTAATTAAGGTCTACCAGAGACCTAAATAAGTACCCTTGCCGGCGACATGACCAACCAGCTTGGTCGGCCACGGCGATATGCGGAACGACGGGCTTACACGTGCGCGGCGACGTCGCTGACACGCGGCATGCTGACCCGGAAGCAACAGCCTTCGCCCGGCGCAGTGGTCACGGTGACGACGCCACCGTGCGCGCGCACCAGCGAGTCGACGATCGAAAGTCCCAGCCCGGTACCGCCGCTGGCACGGGCCCGTGACGAGTCGGTGCGGTAGAACCTCTCGAACACCCGTCCGGCGTCCTCTTCGGTCATGCCGGGACCTTTGTCGGCGACCTCGAGTACGGCGTCGTCGCCGTCGGTGCCCACCCGCACAGTGATGTCGGCTGTCTCCGGGGTGTGCTGGATGGCGTTGGCGATAAGGTTGCTCAGCACCTGACGCAACCGCGCCTCGTCGCCCAGCACCTCGGGGGTTCCCGGGCCATCCAAAACCTGCATGGTGATGCCGCGCTTGGGGTCCATCGCCTCCGCGTCGTGCACGGCGTCACTGGCCAGCGCCAGCAGATCCACCCGGTGGTGTTCGAGCGGCCGCTGCACGTCCAGCCGGGCCAGCAGCAGTAAATCGTCGACCAGTAGACCCATTCGGCTGGCTTCGCTTTCGATTCGCGACAGCAGCATGGCCACATCTCGCGCGGCGCCCTGCCGATACAACTCCGCGAACCCGCGGATGGTCGTCAATGGGGTGCGCAGCTCGTGGCTGGCGTCGGTGATGAACCGTCGCATCCGCTCCTCGGAGCCACGGGCCTTTTCGGCCGACGACTCCGAGGACGCCAGCGCTTGCTGGATCTGCGCGAGCATCCCGTTGAGCGCCAACGAAAGTCGGCCCACCTCGGTCCGGGGGTCACGCTCCGGAACCCGTCGATCCAACTGGCCCGCAGCGATCGCCGCCGCGGTCTTCTCGACTTCGGCCAGCGGCCGCAGACTGCGGTGTACCACCGCGTAGCCGGCGAGCCCCACCACGATCAGCACCGCCACACCGATGCCGAACTGCAGCCAGACCAGGGACCGGACCGTGTGCTGGACGTCGGACAGGTCGATGGCCACGGTGGTAAGCCCGTGCGGACCGCGCACCGAGACGGCCCGCCACTGAATATTCGAGCCGTTGACCGACGGCAGCGTCGTCGGAGAGGGGCCGACGTCATTGCTGGGCGGGAGGGCCGGTTCGGCGTTGCGGTCGTTGATGGCGGTGAAGGTGGTGCCGTCGACGCCGATGCCGCGCACGTAGAACTTCGACGGCGGACGGCCCGGGTCGGGGCCCTCGTAGGGTGGCGCCAGCTGCCGCCGCGGGGCCTGCGCCCAGCTGCGCGAAGCCTCGAGCAGCGTCGAGTCGATACGGCTGACCAGGCTGTGGCGCAGGATCGAGGTGACTGCGATTCCCGACGTCGCCAGTCCGCACGCCACCAGCACAAGGGTGCCGGCCACCAGGCCGACCCGCAGCGGCAATCCGCGTCGACGCTGTTCTGCCATATCCGCCTATCTCGCCGCGTGAGTTCCCGGTTGCTCAGCGCGGCTCGCGCAATACATAACCGACTCCACGCAACGTGTGCAGCAGCCGCTTCTCCCCGGTATCGATCTTGCGGCGCAGATATGAGACGTAGGACTCGACGACGTTGACGTCACCGCCGAAGTCGTAACGCCACACATGGTCGAGGATCTTGGGTTTGCTCAGCACGGTGCCGGCGTTGATCACGAAGTAGCGCAACAGCGTGAACTCGGTGGGTGACAACGAGACTGGTTCGCCGGCCTTCCAGACCTCGTGGGTTTCTTCGTCGAGTTCGATGTCGGCGAACGTCAGGCGGGCGTTGCGTGGTTCGGTGCTGCCCTTGCCGGCGCGCCGCAGGATGACCCGCAGCCGGGCAACGACCTCTTCGAGGCTGAACGGCTTGGTCACATAGTCGTCGCCGCCCAGTGTCAGGCCGGCAATCTTGTCCTGCAGAGAATCGCGAGCGGTCAGAAACAACGCCGGGGCGTCGATACCGTCGGCGCGTAGCCGGCGCAGCACCCCGAAGCCGTCCATCCCGGGCATCATCACGTCGAGAATCACCGCGTCCGGGCGGGCCTCGCGGGCACGATCCAGCGCCTGGGCCCCGTTGGTCGCTGTGTAGACCTCGAATCCTTGGAACTTGAGGCTTACTGAGAGAAGTTCGACGATGTTGTCCTCGTCGTCAACGACGAGGACCCGAGCCTCCGGCGTGGATTCGCGTTGGGTTACTGCTGTCATGAAGTCAGTTCTCTCGCACTTAGTTGAACGGTACCTTCACAATGGTTGTGCAATTCCTGTGAGGTCGGTACCAAGGGTCTGAAGGTATTCTGCCAGTGCTCATTGTGTCCGCTTAGTGCTTGCTGCGCTATTCAGGCGTCGCGCGAATACACTTCGCACATGGATCTGGGCAAAAGCATCGTGGCTCTTGCGACCGCTCCCGCGCGTATCGGGATCGCCGCCACCGAGGCGAGTTTGAACATCGCCCGCGCGGGCCTGGGATTGGCGAAGCAGGCGCTGGGTGACAGCGGCACCGCCAGCTCGAACGCGATGGCCAACATGCTCGGGATCGACGACGCGTTGGCGCGGGCCAACCGGCTGGCCAGATTGCTCGACGACGACATGCCCCTAGGGCGCGCCGTGGCTCCCGACGGGCCGATGGACCGGTTGCTGCGCCCGGGCGGCCTGGTCGACCTGGTGACATCGCCCGGCGGTTTGCTCGACCGCTTGACCGCCGAAGGCGGCAGTTTGCAGCGCGCACTGCAGCCCGGCGGGCTGGCCGACCGGCTGCTCGCCGAGGACGGGATGATCGAGCGCTTGATGGCAGAGGACGGGGTGGCCGAGCGGTTGCTGGCCGAAGGCGGACTGATCGACCAGATCACTTCCAAGGACGGACCGCTGGAACAGCTGACCGACCTCGCCGATACCCTCGCCCGGCTAGCACCCGGGATGGAGGCGCTGGAGCCCGCCATCGCCACGCTGCAAGACGCCGTCACGGCGCTCACGCTGGTGGTCAATCCGTTGAGCAATATCGCCGAACGCATCCCGCTCCCCCGGCGCCCACCGCGGCGCTCGTCGGCGCGGCCGGTGCGCTCCCAACGCATCGTCGACAGCGACGATTGAGCGGTTAGGCTTGCACCGGTCTTACCGGCCTCCTTAGCTCAGTGGTAGAGCACTCGCCTTGTAAGCGAGCGGTCGTCAGTTCAATCCTGACAGGGGGCTCCGCAACACGATAGGCACCGCTTGCGCGGGCATGATGCTGGCGCAGGAGTGCCGTGCGTCGTGCAGCCGAATCTGCCTCACCTCGGCCTCATTACACAGTTCGCCAAAAGTCGCTGAGCGTGTCGGGGTGATACGGGCGGTCATCAACTTGGTGTCCGGATTGCCCCTGGCTGACCATGATTTTGGAGAACAACATGACTGACAAGTAGGTCAAGGTCAAGGTGATCGACCCCTGGCGCGTGGTCTATGACGACAAGCCATACGTCAAAGGCGAAACCGTCACCGTTCCGGAAAGCGTTGCGGCGGAGTGGGAACGCTCGCGGTGGGTTGAGCGAGTCACCAATAGTCCGGCGTTGCGTAAGACCTGACGAGGGCTATGAGACGGCGGCCCTGACGATTTCGCGATTCGAGCAGGTGGGGTGCTCGATGCGCGTAGCGTGCTACTCGTGACCGGCAACCGCACCGCCAGGCATCGCATGGCTCCGGTGAAGAAATTGGCCGCCGCAGCGGTGGCCGCCGCTGGCGTAAGCTTGGCCACCACCGTGCTCAGCGCGAGCGTGGCGAACGCAGACCCTTCCTGCCCGCCGCAAACCATAAGCCTGCCCGATGGGCGATGCATGCCTGCACCTGAGCGCGATATCCCCCGAACCGAACTGAAACCGCCCGGCTATCCCGAAGGCGCGTGCCGGCCTAGTGCCAATCCACCGCCCTCACCTAGCGCGGTGGCAGCGTCGGACTGTTTCAACAACACCCTTCCCGGCGGACCGCCCGTCGCGCGCTATGAAGAGTTCGCGAATCAAGCCGCGCTAAACGACGCGTTCCAAACCGACGTTCGCAGCGCGGCGCTGCAGCCGTGCCCCGGTTCTAACGATTCCGCACCGGCAACCTGGAATGCGACGAATCCCCCGCCGGCCAACGGGTCGGTCATCTGCTACACCACGAACGACAACATGGCCCACGTCGAATGGACGAACACCCCAGATCGGATAAAGGCCAACGCCTCAGGACCCGACATGGCGAGCTTGTACGGATGGTGGCACGGGCTAATCACCACGGCGTGAGGGAGATTTGAGACGCGCATGGCGGCGAAATTCTAGATTTATAGAACATGGATAAGGACTACGACGCCATTCGCGCTGAGGAGATCCAGCGGGGTGACAGCATCGAGTTCCCTTCCAACCACCCGGACGTGAAATGGTACGTCGAAGAGGGCAGGGCATCGAAGCCCCCTTGCAACCAGCCGGGCGTGGTGTGGTACGTCGAGGAGCTGGTGGACTCTATGCTTGGCAGCCCATTGGGCGATCTTTACAAATTCACCGTGAAAGAGGTCGGGGCGGGAGCTGAAGTAGAAGTCAAAATCCGGGGCCATGTGCCCGTCCGCCGCTACCGGCGAAACCACGGATGAAACCGGAACAACCGCTGCACCGACGCTGAACGTCAGGCCGTCATGGCCTCTATCGAGGCACGCAAACAGCGGATGGCAAACGCTACTTGACGCCCGCCTGCTGCTTACACGCCGCTATCTCGTCGAGGCTGGGCAGAGGCAGGACGTGCTTCGCTTCGGCTTCATGAATGCAGGTTTCGTACTTGGCCTTCTTGGCCTCTTGCGAATGTTTCTGCACTTCGTTGAATGTCCAGACGACGCCGAGCACCACCAGGGCAGCGAACAGGATGAGAGCGGCGATGTCCCTCCTGGTCGGCTGCTTCCACCGCGAGAAGTACGTACGCACGCCGTGAAGCCTAGTCGCGGCCCCGATTTGTGCAGGTCAGAGGGTGCAGTCTTGACGGCTCGACACCCTCGGGGGATCGCGGGACCAGAGACGACGCCCGGACCCTTTGAGGCTCTGTACGCGTCGGAGTTCGGTGCCAGGGCGGAGTCTTGAAGGAAAAGCCGGATTATCCGGTCAATCGCAGCGTCATCCAGCGAGCACCGCCACGCCTATCGACGCCAAACGATCCGCGCCTTTCAGCCAGCTTCCGCATAACCCATGCGCGGTCTGGGTTCTTTGAGTCTCCCAAGCCCATCGACCGCTTCAACCGCTAGCCTGAACCGCACATGCTGATCCAGCGCCCAGTCGAGCATCGCAGGCCACAGATCCACATCCGCAACATTGCCGAACTGCGATGTGACGCATATTGCGGCGGTCTTCCTGCCGGGCTTGTCGTCCCAGTCGGCGCTTCGTCCAAGGGCTCGCTCGAATTCTTCTTTTACCTCGCGGAGTGCGTCGAAACGGCCTGAATTGAGGCGGGCATCGGGACTGCTGAAGTAGAGCTGGACGCTGAGACCCTGCTGCGTGAAGGCGGTCGAGTAGGCAACCGCGCTCGTGCCGGTGGGCAGGTTCAACCGCGACGCGCGTGTCGATGTTTTCCGCTTTGTCCAGCCGGGGTGTTCTGTGCCAACGCGGTCAAGGAACTGTTCCCAGAAATCCCAGTAGAGCTTGGAGCGCTCGGTCAGTGCTCCGGTGCCGGTCTTGACTTGCTTCCGCAAGTTGCTTGGCTGCGTGACCAAATCGGAATTTGGTGCAGGTGTGGAGTGGTCGGTCTGGACCACCTCGATCTCGGGCCTGGCGGGGTGAGCATCGCGATTCCTTGCGGCTGCTTTTCTAGCCCTTGCGGCTTGGGCCCTCGTCTTTGCGGCCCGCACCTGAGCGACCCATGCCCCGAACACCATTCCGCCGATAGCGATGAAGAAAACGAGAAATAGAACGTAAAGGAAGACCGGCGTATCCACGACGTCACCGCCTAGAACCCAGCTGGCGGTGCTGACTCAGCGAGCGGACAATCATGAGGAATGACTCACCCAAACCTCCCCGTTTGGTGATTCTCGGGGTTGGTGACGTCGCCCGACTCGTCGAAGCGAGCGTATGCGCAAGGTCAGTTATTCAGGTCAGGAATTGTGAAATTCGCCGTGCCGATCGCTGGCGCTTCAGGTCTCTTCGCGGTTTCCGCGACTGATCATCCAGGCGACCAGGCAAACTCCTATCGCCAACCCTCCGTAGCCCAGCACCGACGGCCACCAGGGACGGGAGGGGGTGGGCTCCTTGAAAGCGGCCAGCGCCACCAAAAAACTGCCGTTGTCGGTCGGTCCGACGCCTGGTAACGACTGTGTCTTGGTCACCTTGATCTGGCTGCTGCTGCCGGGATCGTTGACCTGACCCCAAGCCAGGGTGGAGTCGTCGAGCAGGAAGATGTCCTGGCTGCCCTTAGGTTGTTTATCGTCGTGCCCCACCACCTCCACGCGGCCGACTTGCACGATCTGGTCACCGGCGGGGACGTTGACCAGGACGTCCTGGTACAGCTGTGGGGGAGCCGGCGGGATGTAGTCCGGCGGCGGTGAGCCGTTCCCATCCGGGGGCGGTACCCAGGCCCCGCCGTGGAAGCTGCCCGACGCCACATAGCTGTCCCCGACCGCGGTGAACGGGTACAGGCCAACCGCGGCCGCATCGAGCACGACCCGGCCACCGGCCGGCACGTACACCTCTCGGTAGGCGCCGTTGTAGAAGAAGCGGAAGGTCATCGCCTGATCCAGCGGGTTATACAGAATCGGGCGGTGGTAGGCGTCGTAGTCGATGTAGTCCCAATGACGAGGGCGCGTCAGCTGCTGGTTGTCGGCCTTTACGACGTCAACGTGGCCGGATTGGGCAGCATCGTGCAGCTGATGCTTGAAGTCCACCAGCTGAAGCATCTGTTGAATCGCGGGATTAACGCGCGTCGCCGGCGCAGACTTCGCAGCCGCTACCGCCTCCAGTGATGCATCCACCCCTTTCGGCGGTTTGACCACCGAGGCGTTTCTCGGCGTCCCGGGGGCCAACGGATTGATCGTCGGGCCCTGCACCGGAATCGCGCTCGGGGGCGCGGGACTTGGCGGAAGGACTTCTGGGGTCCGCGCCGGCGTCACGCTCGGCACAGGCACCGGCGGAAACTCCGGAACCGGGGGCAGTGGCACGCTACTCGGGGACGGCTGGGACGGGCGGGACGGCGCGGCTTCATAGCACGAGCGCGGCGTCGGAATGCCATAAATCGCAATATAATTCAGGCAATCCTGGCAGGACGCGGGGTTTGACCCGGCACCGGCGCATGGAGCCGCCTGCGCCACGCCGGTTGTGGTCGCTAACACCGAGAACGGTGCGAAGGCCAGGACGGCTGCGGCGGCAATCCGGAGTGCTTTCATCTCCTGACCTTTCGGGAACCGCACTGGCTGGACGAGCTGCGACCACCGAGAGTGCTACGAACGGTAAGGCTGCTTTGCCGTTACCCAACAAGTGTCGCACTTCTATCTACCAAGTAGATAAGGACCAGTCTCCTCCCACGATCCGCATCCACGGGGAGCTAACCGGAATACGATGCTGCCGTAGGCGACGCCACGACGAAGGCGAGCCTGCTCGCCGATCTTTTTTTGTTGCCACCACACTCGCAGTTGACGCACCGCGCCGCGCGGACGACAGCAGCGCTCCCGTCAGCTGGCGGCATCGTTGCCATCGCGATCCTGGCCGCCGCCGTCGGCATCCTCATTTGGGATGCGCCGCCGCTTCTGACAGCGTTGACATTGCGTCCACGGCGCAAAAGTGCGAGTTGGGCACGCCCTCCGTGCAGAGTCAATGCCAGATCGGCTACTGCTGGCCGAGTATGGGTGGCAGACCATCTCGGATGCCCTTCAGATCACCTTGGATCCGTTGCAGATCACGTTCGATGGCTTCCAGATCCGGGAGAGCAGCTTGTAGGCCCGGCTGTGTCGGTTTCAGACTTGCCGATCCGTACTCAGGGCAATAGGAGACGACGGCTGCAGCCGCGAACCTGGCGCTTTGATCGGCGTCCCAAATCGACGATCCCTGCACGAAGTGGACGGCGTCCGCGAAATTGGGTTGGTGCGCGAGGAAATCGCAGACCGCGTGACCGTGGCTGGTGACGTATTCCTGGCTGGGAACTGGCACGCCGTCCTGTTTCAACACGCTGATGAATGCCGTGTCGACGATGTAAGACGGTGCAGGGCGCGCGGCGGCGTCGGCCGAGCCGGACGGCGCAGCCGGACCGGGTGGCGCAGCTGACGGCGGCGACGCCTCGGCCGGCTGCGCTTCTGCGGGCTGGTTTGGAGCTGCTTTGTGCACCCAGAACATAACCATTAACGCGGCGGCGACGGCGAGGAAAGACAGCGGCAACGCCCCGAGGGCGACGAAGCGGCGCAGCACACTCTTAGGCTTCTTCGGGGTGAAGCGGCGGGTCTTCCCCGTCGCAACCGCCTCGGTTTCGGACGGCTCCACCAGATGGCCCAGGCGCTCGTCGAGCAGTGCGTCGACCTCTTGGGACGAAAGTTGACCGCCCTGCTCACGGCGGCGCAGAGCTATGAGCCGCAGTTCCGAGTCGATCGTCTCCCGATCGCGCATATCAGTCAGTCTGCGGGTGTCGCGACATTGTGACAAGTGCTGGTTACCGGGCGGCCGCCACCATCGACGGGTCCATCGACGAGAAGCTGAATGGCCTTCGCGTAGTAGTCGAGTGCTGCGCTACTGCCCACCTGAGGCGTGCCGCATCGAAAAGACACAGTGTCATCAGAAGATCATCAGAAGGCCGCCGTTCCGCCCGACTAAGCCGATAGAGTTGCCGCGTTGGCCGACAAAGATCTCGCCGCCGCAGCCGATCTCGGAGCGGCGCTGGGTGTTTCCACTCCCCTGGCGCAGGCGACCAAGCCGGTGATGCGCGACGTCTCCACCGGCCACCGGGGTGCGGGCGACTAGCGTACGCAGACGTGACGACCGCGCCGTACGGGTCTTGGCCTACGCCATTCACTTCTGCGTCGGTGGTCGCGGACGCCGTACGGCTGGGAGAGCTGGTTCTCGACGGGTCCGACGTCCTGTGGTCAGAAGGGCGGCCCGCCGAGGGTGGTCGCACCCAACTCGTACGCCGTAGCCCTGACGGCTGCTGTACCGATCTGCTTCCCGACGGCTACAACGCGCGCACGGCCGTTCACGAGTACGGCGGGGGCGCGTGGTGGTCCCGCGCGGGCATCGTATGGTTCGCCAACTGGGCTGATCAACGGCTCTATCGGCTCGCACCCGGCGCCGACCCGCTGCCCCTCACCCCCGAACCTTCGATTCCTCGGGCCGACCGTTTCGCCGACGGTGACCTCGCCCCGGACGACGGCGGTTCGATCGTCTGCGTACGCGAGCGCCACCGTGGGCCGTCCCCCACCGAGGTCGACAACCAGATCGTCCGGCTCGACGCGCAGATCCCCTCCGAACCCGAGGTGCTGGTCGCCGGCTCCGACTTCGTCGCGGCGCCGCGCTTGTCGCCGGACGGCGCCACGTTGGCCTGGCTGCGCTGGAATCACCCGTCGATGCCGTGGGATTCGACCGAGCTCGTCATCCGCGAACTCGATACCGGTAGGGAGCGGGTGGTCGCGGGCGGCCCGGACGAGTCGGTGCTGGAGCCCCGCTGGGGTGTCGACAATGCACTGTGGTTCGTGTCCGACCGCAGCAACTGGTGGAATTTGTACCGCTACACGCCCGGCGCAGATGTCGGGGCCGTCGTGTGTATCGACGCCGAAATCGGCGTTCCACCATGGCAATTCGGTTCGGCGCGCTATTCGATGCTCCCCTGCGGGTCGGTGGTTTTCGCGCGGACGCGCCAAGGATACGACGGCCTCGCGCGCCGCGCTCCCGACGGCACGATCACCGATCTGGACACGCCGTTCTCACGGTTCACTGCGCTGCGCGTGGCCGCCGATGACACCCTGTTCGTCGTCGCGGGGTCGCCGACCGAGGAGCCCGGCGTGCACCGCCTCGACCCTGACGGCAACCTCGTCGAGACGCTGCGGGCACCACGCGAGCTTGGCGTCGACCCCCGCGGGGTCTCCGTGCCCGAGCACATCACCTTCCCGACCGAAGGCGGCCGCACAGCGCACGCGCTGTTCTACCCGCCCGCGCATCCCGAGTTCACGGGACCGGACGGCGAGTCGCCGCCGTTGATCGTGGAGATCCACGGCGGCCCGACAGGCTCGGCGTCGCCGGTGTTCTCGACCGCCGTCCAGTACTGGACGAGTCGGGGGTTCGCCGTCGTCGACGTCAACTACGGCGGCTCGACGGGGTACGGCCGCGCCTTCCGTGAGGAGCTCGCCGGAAACTGGGGGATCGTCGACGTCGCAGACTGCCTCGCCGCGGCCCGGCACCTCGCGAGCACCGGACGCGTCGATGCGGAGCGGCTGACCATCCGGGGCGGCTCGGCGGGCGGCTTCACCACTCTCGCGGCGCTGGCCCGGGATGACACACCGTTCGCGGCGGGCGCCGACCATTTCGGCGTCGCGGATCTCGAAGCGCTGGCCCGCGACACCCACAAGTTTGAAAGCCGATACCTCGACGGGCTCGTCGGCCCCTTGCCGGCCGCCCGCGACCGCTACCTCGAGCGGTCGCCGATCCACCATGTCGATCGGCTCACCCGCCCGCTGATCGTGTTGCAGGGCAGCGAGGACGCGATCGTTCCACCTGCGCAGAGCGAAACCATTGTCGACGCCCTGCGCCAGCGGCGAGTTCCCGTCGCCTACCTGCTCTTCGAGGGCGAACAGCACGGCTTCCGGCGCGCGGAGAACATCCGCAGGGCGCTCGACGCCGAGCTTTCCTTCTATGCACGGGTGCTGGGCTTCACCTTGCCCGACGGCGAAGACATCGAGCCCGTGGCCGTCGAAAACCTTTGACACATCACAGGTACAGGCGGCCCTCGCCCTTTTCGTCAGTGCTCTCAGTGGCCGGGATTGCGTCCACTCTCCCGGTGGCAAGTCCGGGCACCGATTGGGCGTCGGTCGACACGGCCGCCGCCGGGGAAACTGCGGTGGCCTTGCCGGCCGGTCGGTGGATGGCAGCGGGGGTTTCGCTGACCTCGCATACCCCGACGCCATGTACTCGGGCCAGCCGAAGAAACACCTCACGGGCATGTTCTTCTTTGGACCATCTGAACGCGACGTAGACGATGCTGCTGCCAATGGCATAGGTGGTATCGGCGCTGTCATCGTCCACGGGTGCGTCGGGACCGTTCAGCGGCCGAAAGATCTTGACGAGGTCGCGGTAGAACGCCCGCAATCCGGGAGTGGTGACTGCAGGGTCGTCGTACGAATGCGGTTCTGACCACTCGGCTTGCTTCTGGTACCACGCGAGCAGCTCGTCATCGCCGGGTGCTGCGCCCGGATCGAAGGCCAACAGGTCGTACGACATCAACGGGTCAATTGGTGCCGCGCTGTTGCTGCGGTTTGCCGGCCGAGACATCTTTGTGGGCCGCGTCCTGGGTCCTGGCGGCGGCCGGGGAACCCGACGCAGTGTCCGCGGTTCCTGCCGCCGATTTGCCCGCCGGAGCAGGGCCGTCGGCGGGCGTGGTGAACTCAGCCTGTTGCCGGAGGTGCCAGCCGGCGGGCAGGGCGTGGTGCTCGTAGTAGTGCCGAAAGAGATCGATGGCCTCAGCGGCGGTGAGGACTTCGGCCGGCCTGACGTGGTAGGTGTTGTCGCCGTTGTGAATGGGTTCGGTTTCGGCTGTCTCATCGGCGGCCTCGGAGTGCCCGACGGTATAGACGCGGTAGCTGCCGTCGGGGTCGAGACGGCGGATCTCTACGGTGAGACGGTCAGGAGCGGTCCCGGTGGTCTGGATCCACTCGTCGGGGTAGACGGTCTCGTCGTACGCGGCGTCCGGGGGCAACGGATAAATCGAATAGAACGTGTACTCGCCGTCCCCGAGCCGTTTGATTCCAGCCGCGATCTGGCCAGGAATCTCCTCGGTGAACTCGCTCATCCACCCGGACGAGCGATTCGATTTACGGACGTGGGTCGGGCGGGAAAGCCTCATTCGCCCGGCACCGTTTCGACGTGCACGCTGGTGACTTCCACGGTTTCGACCTCTCCTCGTTCGTTGGTGATGGTGACGTGGGCCGGGTTGTCGTAGCTGACGTTCCCGTCGAAGGCTCTCTGCGGTTGGCTCAGCGAGGCGCCCCCCGACTTGACCTCAATCCCTTCATACGTGCCGTCGGGTTTTCTGGCCAGCCCATCGTAGAAGCGGCCGTTCTCGGCGCCGTTGACGGTGGCTTTGCGTTGTTCTCTGGTGACCCACCGGCCTTCGTTGTCGGCTTGGTATTTCTTGATGCCTTCGGACTCGCGCAGCTTGCCGTATCCCTCGCCGCGGCCGGTGAAGTTGCCGTAGATGTCTCGGCCGTCGCCGCGGTTTATGCCTTCACCGGGTCGGCCCGTGTGGGCGTGAAAGACGGTGACGGGGTGCTGCGCGGCTTCGTGGGACAGGTCGAGCGCGCCGCCGCCCGCCAAGGCGGCGCCGCTGGCGATCATGGCGGCTCCGGCGACATTGACCGGCACGCCGACGACGGCCCCGACTCCCGTCGCATCGAGGATCACGCCGGGCACCTCCAGTCCGGCACCGCCGGCCATGAGTTCCACCCCACCGACCATCGCCAGGGCGTCCCACGGGTTGTGCAAAGCGGCGTCACCCAGCGAGGCCATGGCGTTGACCGCGTCGGCGGCCACCGCTTGCGTCACATCGGCGGCGTAATGGAGCGCGACGTTTGCCCACGCAGCCATGGTCTTGGCGGCGTCTCGGGCGGCAGCCGCCAACGGTTCAAGCAGGGTGCGGACGGCCTCGGCTTCCACCTTGAGGTCGTTGAGAACTTGGAGAGCCTCGTGCGCGATCTCGCGGAGCTGGTCTTCTTTACCGCTGACGATGCTGACGAATTCGTCGAACAGCCCCGAGGGCGTAGCCAAGTGCAGCGCCTCATCGATCAGGCGGCGCAGATGGGTGTGGGCATCGTCGACGTGCTGGGCGTAGCCGTCGAGCTGCTTGGCGATCCCGCCGGTGATCGTGCCGAGTTCGTTCAGTGCGCCGGTGGCGTCGCCGAACGCGGTCGCTATCTGACCTTTTTCTGGAATGTCCTGGCTGGCCGCGTTGCTCTCGGGCGTCACCAGCGCCGCATCGAACGTGTGAGCCGCATTGCCGATCGAATTCCAGATCGTGGCGGCAGCGCGCATCGTTTCCGGATGGCCGTTGGGCCAGACCATGCCGATGATCGACTGGATCAACCCCCACCCGAACGGCGCGCTCGACAGGCTGCCCTCGCCTCTGGGTGGCACGTGTGCCGAAAACGGTTTAGTGGCAGTGGGTTTGGTTGGCGGGCCGCCGCCCGGTTTGATCGCCGAATAGTGGTTGGCGATGGCGTAGTTGAAGGCGCTCATCTTGAGCAGGTCACCGATGCGCGCACACCCGTTGGCGGCGTCGACGAGCGCTTCCAGGCCACCCTGAGCGGCGTTGTCGTAGGACTCACCCACGACCAGGCCCGCCGGGTCTGTGCCGGTCATCCCGCCGGTTCCGCCGAGTCCCGCCAGTGCGGCGCCGACGGTGGCAGTAAAGGTATTGAAGGCTCCGATGACGTCAGACCCGGCGCCGTCGAGCACCGCGGTGTCGACCGTGATCGTCATCGCGTCAACTGCTGCCGGGCTACGATCGCCGCCACATTGCGGTGTTGGCCGCGGCCGCCGAACCGTAGTTGCTGTGCGCCGCAGTCAGGATTGCCCGGAGTTGGCCGACCGCCGTGTGCATCTCCTGCGCGCCGGCCGTCCAGCGCCGCTGAGCCTCCAAGTGAGCCGCCGCGGTCTCGCCTTGCCAGTCGATGTGCAGGCTTTTGACCTTCCGCTCGACATCGGCGAGGAACTGCTCAGCGGACTTTTCGAAGGAGTCGAACAACTCGGCCGCCGAATTCAGCGCGACGAGATCGACATGGAAAGCGGTTCCACCAGACGTGCCCATTGTCGTGTTCCTGACCGTTTACCGGGGTTGATCGGCATTGTGGAAACTTTGCGCCGCCGTGCGCAATGCCTCGACGAGCTCGGTCATGCCGCTGACGACTTTCGAAGCGCCGTTGTGCCACTCGACGAAAGCGTCATGGAATTGGCTGCCGGGCGTACCTTGCCAGCCGGTGCCCAATAGGTTGCGCACCTCGTCGTCCACGCCGCGCAGCGCATTGCCGAACTGCGCCGTTGCCGCCCCGATCTCCCCGGCCAGTGAATCGACCCGTTCCGGGATAATCTGCAGCGACCGGCCGCCAGCGTCATTCTCAGCTGAAGTCACAACCATCCCCCCAGACGGCACGCATATGAGTTTCACCAACTTAGCAGCAGGTTCCTGGGATTTTCGACGGCAACCGGGTCCTGACGGGACGGCGTCCGCGGCTCATCTGGTGATGACGGGCAACCGCGCCCACCCGCGCACGCTCGAGGTATGTGCCCGTTCGGCGTTGTCGTAGTCGACGTCCCACTCTGGCCAGCGCTTGAGGACCTCCTCGAAGGCCACCCGAGCTTCCATTCGGGCCAGCGCCGAACCGAGGCAGAAGTGCAAACCCTGCCCGAAGCTGAGGTGGCTGCCTTGCCGGTGGATGTCGAAGCGGTCGGGATCGGGGAACCGCCGGTGGTCGCGATTGGCAGATCCGTTGAGCAGCAACATGAACGAGCCTTCCGGAACGACGCTGCCGTAGTGCTCGGCAGCCCGGGCGACGTAACGGGCCTGTACCGGCGAAGGCGGTTCGTAGCGCAATGTCTCCTCGACCGCGCCGGAAATCAGGGACGGGTCGGCGACGAGTTGGCGCCGCTGGTCCGGATGATCCGACAGCAGTTGCCCCATGAAACCGATCAGCCGGGCGGTGGTCTCGTTGCCGGCACCGGCGATCATGGCGGTGTAGGCCAGCACCTCGGTGCGGGACAGGGGGCGTCGCGTGCCGTCGGGTTCTTCGATCTCGGCCTGCAGCAGATCGGTCATCAGATCGTCAGACGGATGATTGGCTCGCCATTCGATGTACTCGGCGAACATAAGTATGGTGTCCTGAAACGCATTTGGGTTGACCTCGCCGGGCTGGCGCGCCTTGTCCATTTCGATGAAGGCCCCGTTGCGGTCTCGGATGTTCGCCTGATCCGCTTCCGGGATGCCCAGTAGATAGCCGATGGTGCGCATCGGCATCATCGCTCCCAAGTCCGCGATGAAGTCGAAGCCGCCGGCACCGATGAGCGGATCCAGCTCGCGCACACAGAATCCACGCACCAGAGATTCGACGGCCAGCATTCGCCGCGGCGTGAAGACACGGGACAGCAGCCGGCGGTGCAGATCGTGCAGCGGCGGATCCTCGAACAGCAGAATGCCCGGCGGCACTTCGATGTTGTTGAACAGGATGTCAGCGGTGGTTCCGCGACCGGATCGGTAGGTTTCCCAGTTCGGCAGCTCGCGCGCCACGTCCTCGTAGCGACTCAGGGCATAGAAGTTGAATTTCTCGTTGTAATACAGCGGCGCTTCTTCACGCATTCGTTTCCACACCGGGTACGGGTTGTCGTCGATGTCGAAATCGAATGGGTCGTAATACAAGTCGATCGCGCTGGTCTCGGTCAATCTCACGTCCTCTCACTCGTTGCGGTGCAGGAAGCCGTGCAGGGTCGCCTGGACGAGCTCGTCGACGATCGCTTCCCTCGATGGTTGCTCGGGCCCGAAGAACGTCGAGCGCAGCGCCGCCATGCCGGCGATCATCGCCACCGTCGAGTGAGCCGGAAGATCCGGTTGCCCCGACTGCAATCCGCGCATCTTCATGCCTTCGGCGCTGATCTGGCCGAGCACCGTGAGCGCACTCCTGATGTCTGCGATGCCGGCGTCGGCCATTTCCTCTTCGCTGAGAGCCGCCGACGCCATGAGCGTCAGCAGCAGGCCCTGATGCTGGACAAGCACGTCGTAGAGCTGCCCGACGAAGTGCCGGGCCAATTCCTCCTCGCCGGTCTCGTCCGGAACCACCGACTGCCACGTCCGCCCGAATTCGTCGACAAAGTCGGTGAAGGGCAAAACGAGGGCCTCGCGGAACAACGCCGCCTTCGAGCCGAAGTTGCGGAAGAGCAGATGCTCGGTGACCCCGGCGGCCTGCGCGATTTCACGCGTCGTGGTGCTGCGGTAGTCCTGGCGGGCGAACAGGCTGCGCGCGGCATCCAGCAGAAGTCTGCGCGGCTCGCCACGTGGTCGTCGCATGGCCGGCGCCGACGGCTCGGCCGTGCTCGGCGTCTGCCTGGGTCGCTGGGTCACCGTGTCCACTCCTCGAACCGCATTCGGCGGTTGACCACTTTAGGATAGTATGCACTATCCTAACGGAAAAACTCGCATCGAAAGGGCGGCGGACGTGGGCGCTGTGATCATGCTTGGCACGCTGTTCGGACTGATCGTCCTGGTGTTCGGCTTGGTTTTGCGCTACGACCCAGAAGCGCGCCGCGCCCCGAGCCAGGAACACGACGCATGACGCCCCTGCTGAAGGCGGGCGTTGCCTTCGCCTACGTCGGCGGCATCTCGTTCATCGCGATCGGCGTGTATCTGAGCTATCGCCAGCGCCGCCTGCACCCGTTGCTGCTGCTCTGTATCTCGGCAATCTCGTTCTCGTGGATCGAGGCGCCGTACGACTGGGCGATGTACGCGCAGTTCCCGCCCGCGCTCCCCCGCATGCCGTCGTGGTGGCCGTTGAACATGACGTGGGGTGGGCTGCCGTCGTCGGTGCCCGTCGGCTACATCGCCTACTTCGTGTTGCCGGCCATCATCGGCGCCAGCCTGGGGCGGTGGCTGAGCGCGAAGTTCCACTGGCGCAGGCCGATCACCCTGCTCACGGTGGGGCTAGTCGTCGGCTTCTGCTGGGCCCTGTTCTTCAACGCGGTGCTCGGAGCACAGCTCGGCATTTTCCACTACGGCTACGTGATTCCCGGCTTGGCGATATTCGAGGGGACCCCGCACCAATATCCCCTCTACGACTCGCTCGCCATGGGGGTGCAGATGATGGTCTTCACCTATCTGCTGGGCCGGACCGATGCCGAAGGCCGAAACGTCATCGAGATGTGGGCCGACAAGAAAGCCAACGGCCGTCTGCAGTCAGCAATCCTGTCCATCGTCGCGGTGGTGGTCATCGGAAACGCGCTCTATGGCGCGGTTTTCGCGCCGCATCTGGTGACGAAGCTGGGCGGGTGGGTGACCTCCGGCCCCACCACCCAACACTTCCCAGGCGTGCCGAACCAGCCCCGGTAGGTTACTCGCGCCCTGCCGACACCCAGCTGAGGTCCGCAAAACGATCACCGGCGACCGCCGAGCCCGCCTCGTCCAGCGCGGCCAACTGCTCTGCGGAAAGGCTCAACTGGAGCGAACCGATGTTCTCGTCGACCCGTGTCGCGCGCCGGGTCCCTGGGATGGGCACGCAGCGCACGCCGAACGTTTCGCCACGCTGCCGCAGCCAAGCCAGCGCGACCTGTGCGGCCGTCGCTCCCTGCTGCTCCGCAACCGACCTGACCACATCCACGACAGCGAGATTGGCGTCCAGCGCGCCTTCGGCGAAGCGCGGCATGGTGCGCCGGAAATCGGTCGGCGACGACAGGTCGGCCGCCGAGCGGACGGTCCCGGTCAGAAAGCCCCGTCCCAGCGGCGAGTACGGCACGAATCCCACACCCAGTTCCGCCGCCGTCGGCACCACCTTGCGTTCCACGTCGCGACTCCAGATCGACCACTCGCTTTGCACGGCAGAGATCGGGTGCACGGCGACGGCGGCCCGCAACTCGTCGGCGGTCACCTCGGACAGACCCAGATGGCGCACCTTGCCGGCCGCCACCAGTTCGGCCATCGCGCCCACGGTCTCCTCAATCGGCACCTTCGGGTCGCGGCGGTGCAGGTAATACAGATCGACCACATCGGTGTTCAGCCGGCGCAGGCTTTCGTCGATGCACTGCCGGACGTAGGAGGCATCCCCGCGCACCGGGGTCCCGCCGGCCGCGCGGCTTCTCGGGTCGCCCGCGATGCCGAACTTCGTCGCCAGCGTCACCTCGTCGCGGCGATCCCGCAGCAGCTTGGCAATGAGCCGTTCGTTTTCGCCGCCGCCGTAGATGTCGGCCGTATCGATGAAGCTGATGCCGACATCGAGGCAATGGTTAAGGGTCGCAAGGGATTCGGAGTCGTCGACAGCCCCGTAGATCGTCGTCAGCGCCATCGCGCCGAACCCGATGGCGCTGACGTGCAGCCCGTCGCCGAGATCCACAGCGGGAACCGGGATGGGCATGGGTGAGCTACCCGCTCAGTACAGGGGGACCCAGACGCCGAAGAGCCAGTAACCCCAACCCCCGTACTGCCAGTTGAAGACCGGTAGGACGGTGAAGTTGTTGTAGTTGAACGGCGAGAAATAGCGTCGCCCGTAGTCCACGTCGCGTGGCGGCCCGCTCCACGGGCGGTTCCAGCCGCCGGGAGGCGGCGGGCCATCCCACCCGCCTGGAGGCGGTGGGCCTTGCCAGAAGGACGGCGGGCGACCGGGAGCCGGGCCGTCGTTCCAGTACCAGACTCGCTGCGGCGGCGGAGGCGGCGCTCCCTGGCCTACGAGGTTGAAGGTGATGTTGATCGGGCCGCCGACTTGGGCACTGGCTCTCGTCGTTGCGCGCGGGATCCAGGGCTGATGCGGAGGTTGAGTGCTCGGCGGATTGAGGACCACGGTTATGCCCGGAGACGGTGTCGTCGACGACGAGCCCGCCGGTGTGGTTTGTCCGGTCGACGGTGTCGAGGACGGCGTAGTCGACGAACTCGCAGCGGGCGTGGACGACGGCGTCGATGACGGCGTGGTCGACGAACTCGCAGCCGGCGTGGACGACGGGGTGGATGCCGGCGTGGACGACGGGGTCGAGGCCGGAGCGCTCGACGGTGTCGACGCGGGCGCGCTCGATGGTGTCGAGGCCGGCGCACTTGACGGTGTCGAGGCCGGCTTGCTGGGCGGTGTCGAAGCAGGCTGCGAAGGCGTCGAGGCCGGCGCCTTCGACGGCGTCGAAGCTGGGCCGCTCGGCGGCTTGGTAGGTGCAGGTGGTTGCGTCGGCGTCGGGTCGGAATAGGCGAACCCTGCGTCGACCATCACGGCGGAGAAGCCGACACCCACCGCAACCGCCGCAGCGGCGGCGACACGTTTCCTTGACATAGCTCGTCCCCTCTTTAGCCCGCGCTACGGGCAGGTCACGGTCATTTCGAATGGCTTGGACACCGGCTTCGGGTCCTGTGGGTTAGTGATATCGCTGCCGCTTGCGGTGCCCTTGATCGCGTAGGCCTTGCCCTTGCGTTCGGCCCCCGCTTTGTCGTTCTGGCCTGGCGCGGCGTCCGAGAAACCGAGCGTGACGCCGTTGATGTTGCCCAGCCCGACGGCGTGGACGATCGGCGGATCCGCGTTGCTGACCACGGCGCCGACGCCGCTGGACGGATCACCGATACCGATCTTGATGTTGTCGCCATCCGGCGTGCAGGTCACCTCACCGGTGATGTTCTGACGCTGACCGTCGACGATGACCGTCGGCCCGGCCGCCGCGGGGGGTGCCGACGAGGTCGACGCGCCCGTCTCGGACTTCTTGCTCGAACAGCCGGCGCAACCCGCAACCACGACGGCTGCGGCGGTTATGCCGATGACGATGCCACGCTTCACCACTGCTCTCCTTCGTGTCGCTAGGTCTCGTTACTCTATTTATTTCCTGGTGGCCGCGGCAATAGCGGTGAACTAGTTTCCATCGAGGCGGACCACGGCTAGACCATCGGGTGGGAGTGCAGCCCACAGACCGGTTTGCTGGCCCGGCCGCATTTCATGCTCGGCTCATCGCGATTACGCCGCGCCGCGGCGAAGTCATGAGAGCGGGCGAAGACCTACCTCGGCGACAAGGCAAGAGGTTCCCGGAGCCGAACTTCGTCGCCCGGATGAAACACGCCGAGGTGATACGAACTGCCGACGTATTCTTTGGCGCCGACCAACTGTGACAGGGGCGTCCGAACCTGCTGCCCGCCGGCGACTCTGGCGGCAATGGCGTCCAAGTCGAACCGCGGACGCCAGCCCAGGGCCCGCCGAGCCCGCGTATTCACGTAAACGCGGTCCAGGCGATCGGGAAATCGCCACCCCCGCTCCTCCCACACGGCGGCTGCGTGGGGTGCGCGGGCCGCGAACAGCGTTGCGGCGTCGGTGCGCAGGAGGGCCAGGTCCTCGCGAGTGAACGGCGTGGTGGCCGAAACAACGTAGCGCCCAAACCCGAGGCGGGGCGCGCGCTCCGCCGCTTTCAGGTGCGCGTCGACGACATCTTCGAGCGCGACCCTGCGATACGCGTATTCGTTCGCCTTGACGTTGTCATCGCTACGCCCGTCGTATTGGTGGGGCATGTCATCGCCCTCGGCGAAGAAACGCGAGGCGCGCAGGACGACACACGACAGGCCCTCGTTGCGATGCGCCAACTGGCAGAGGTCTTCTGCCCCGACCTTGGTTACCCCGTAGATGTTCTTGGGTACCGGGGTGACGGACTCGTCGATCCATGCCGCGGGACGTCCCGGCGGCGGAATTAGTGCGTCCCCGTAAACCGTTGTCGAGGAAGTCATTACGAAGGCGCGGACCTTCGCAGCGACGGCGGCGTCCAATACGGTATGAGTACCACTGATATTGGTTTCCACGAACACCCTGCCCGGCAGGAAGGCCAGTTGCGGCTTGTGCAGGGCAGCAGTGTGGAACACCCACTCCACACCGACCATCACCTCGCGCATCAAGTCTGGATCATTAACGGAACCAATCACATCCGTGTATGGGGAAGGCCGGAAGTCCAGGCCGGCCACCTCAGCGCCGTGCGCACGCAGGGCTCGCACCAACGCCTCCCCGAGGTGACCGGAGCTGCCGGTGACCAGCGCGCGAATTCGTCGCAGCGCCGAGCCGGCCGTTTTCGGAGTGCCTGCCAGCCGGGACAGCTGCGGAGGTCGCACGCCAGCGTGAATTCTTCTGGTGAGCATGTTGTGCCCTTCTGCCGTATCAGTTGCTGGGTCGAGGATCTGCACGCCTCCTCCCCAGATTCTTGAGGGATTCTCGAAACGGCCAAACGTATTCCGCGTGTGGCGCATGGTCCCCAACTGCGCACAAGAATTCGCCAAGGATCCGCCAAGCGCGCGCGCCCACCCTTCTCCAAACCCCATGACGCAGACCACACCGGAAAGGAGGGCGACGCCACCATGTTCGTAACCAACGTCAGCGCAGCGCTGCCGTTCCTCGCGGCCGACTTGTCTGAGATCCGTCTTCTGGTGGACCGGACCAACAGTGGCATAGGGTCGGTCAGCCTGGCCCACGCGACCGTCGCGCCCGGCGCGGAGACGATCTGGCATCGACTCGAACACACCGACGAGATCTACTTCATTCTCTCGGGCCGCGGTCTCGTTTGGGTGGCCGACGAATCCCAAGAGGTGGTGGCCGGCGACAGCGTCTGGATACCGGCCGGCACGCCGCAGAGAATCCAGAATCTGGGCCCAATTCCGTTGGCATTCTTGTGTGCGTGCGGCCCGGCCTACCTTCCGGAATCCGACCGGCCGGCCGAAGTAGTCACTTTATCGAAAGCCCGACCGTGACTACGGTCGGCGACCACCTGGTCAACAGGATGCGCGAGGCGGGAATCTCGGTCGTTAGCGGGCTGCCGACTTCCCGGCTTGATTCGCTGCTGGTGCGTATCTCCCGCGACCCCGGTTTTCGGATTGTCCTGGCACGGCACGAGGGCGGTGCCGGCTACCTCGCCGACGGCTTTGCCCGGGCGTCCGGCAGGCCGGCGGCAGTCTTCGCGGCAGGTCCTGGGGCGACAAATGTCATTACCGCCGTGGCGAATGCGTCGGTGAACCATGTCCCGATGCTTGTCCTGACCGGCGAGGTGTCAGTACCGGAATTCGGCTTGCATTCGCAGCAGGACACGAGCGCAGACGGGATTGGCTTGCCGTCAGTTTTCCAGCGCCTGTGCCGTGTTTCGGTGTCGATCGAATCTGTCGCAAACGCGCGGAGCAAGATCGACCGGGCGTTCCGCACCTTGCAGAGCGCACCGCACGGACCCGTGCACATCTCGCTGCCGCGCGATCTGATCGATGAAGTACTGCCGGAGCATCAGCTTGCGACGCCTACCGCGGTCCCCAAAATCCTGGCGGCGCGCGGTGCTGAGACAACCCACGAAGTGATCGCCATGCTGGAACGATCCCACTCCCCAATGCTGCTGCTGGGCAACGGATGCCGGATGGACGGCGTCCACGAGGAGATCATCGCCTTCTGCGAGAAGGCCGAGCTGCCCTTCGCCACCACCCCCAATGGCCGGGGGGTCATCGCCGAAACGCATCCACTGTCGCTGGGCGTGCTCGGCTTGTTCGGTGACGGCAGAGCCGAACAATACGTGTTCGAAACGCCGTGCGATCTCATGATCGCGGTCGGCGTGTCGTTTGACGGGCTGGTCACCCGCTCGTTCTCACCTCGTTGGGCCAACCTGAAAGCCGAAGTGGTCCACGTCGATCCCGACCCAACGGCATTCGGCCGATTCGTCGCGACCTCCCTCGGCATCACCATGACCAGCCGTGCCTTCGCGCAATCTCTGAATTCAGCCCGGGCACCGCAGCGGCCACGCAATACCGCTCTGCCGCAACCGGCATCGCCCGCGACACCGCAAGCCCGCGAGGACGTCATTCATCCGCTCGAGGTCATGCGGGAAATGGACGTGTTGCTGCCACCTAATGCGACCATTTGCACCGACGTCGGAACCTGCATCTTCTGGGCGTTCCAAGGAATTCCGGTGCGAAGGCCGGGCGGGTTCTTCGCCACCATCGACTTCTCGCCCATGGGATGCGGCATTGCCGGGGCGATCGGCATTGCCCTTGCCCGGCCTGATGATCGGATAGTCTGCATCGCCGGTGACGGGGCTTTCTTGATGCATGGCACCGAGGTTTCCACCGCGGTCGCCCAAGGACTTGCGGTGACATGGGTCATCTTGAACGACGGGCAACTCAGTGCCACCACCGGCCCCGTCCGCGGACGGATGGACCCGTCACCGGTGGCCACGATCGGCGCCACCGACTTGGCAACCATGGCTTCTGCGCTCGGAGCGGAAGGAATTCGAGTCGCCAGCCGTGCCGACCTGCGCGCCGGACTGGAAAAAGCGTTGGTTGCGACGGGCCCCTGTGTGCTCGATATCGCGATCGATCCGGAAATCAACCAACCTGACATAGGAGTAGGAAAATGAAACGACAGCCAGTAATCCTAGACACGACCATCCGTGACGGCAGTTATGCCGTGAACTTCCAGTACACCGGCGAGGACCTGCGCAACATCATCGTGGACCTCGACGTGGCGGGCATTCCCTACATCGAAATCGGGCATGGCGTCACCATCGGCGCCAACGCCGCGCAAGGTCGGGCAGCTCAGACCGACGAGGAATACCTCCGCATCGGCCGCTCGGTGGTTCGTAACGCCAAACTCGGCGCCGTGATCGTGCCGGCCCTGGCGCCGATCGAGACCGTCGACTTGGCCGGTGATCATCTCGATTTCCTCCGTATGTGCGTACTCGCCGACGAATTCGACAACGTGACGCCATTCGTCGAGCGTGCCCGGGCGAAGGGTCTCGAGGTTTCGATTCAGCTGGTCAAGTCGCATCTCTTCGACCCGGATGTGCTGGCGAAGGTTGCCGGGCAGGCGTACGACGCCGGCGTCGGAATCGTCTACGTGGTGGATACCACCGGAACATTTCTACCGGAGGACGTGCGGCGATACGTCGAGACCATCCGCGCCGCAAGCGATGTCACCGTTGGCTACCACGGGCACAACAATCTCGGCATGGCGGTCGCGAATACGCTCGAGGCATTCGACGCAGGCGCCGACTTCCTGGACGGAACCCTGATGGCCTTCGGCCGGGGCGCAGGCAACTGCCAGACCGAATGCCTGATCGCGGCACTTCAGCGACGCGGGCATCTGCCGAGCATCGATCTAGATCGGATTCTCGACGCGGCACGCTCGAGGATGCTGGGAAGGACCCGGGAAAGCTACGGCATCGACCCGTGGGAGGTCAGTTTCGGCTTGCATGGGCTGGATTCGACGCAGGTCGCCCATTTGCGTACGTCGGCGGAAAACGCCGGCCTTTCGGTGTCACGAGTCATCCGGGAGATCTCGAAAAGCATTGATGGTCCGTGGCTGTCAGCAGATGACATCGATCAGGTGATCGCCGGGATGCGAGCGTGAATGCCTGATCTCGCGGTAGCGCAACGCCGGCTGGACTCCAAGCTGGTGATGACCACCGTCACGGGCATGTTGCTCCTGACGATGGTCACCCTGGACACCACAGTCGTCAACGTGGCGCAGCGAACGTTCGTCGACGAGTTCTCGTCGACGCAGGCCGTCGTCGCGTGGACGCTGACCGGCTACACCCTGTCGTTGGCCGCGGTGATCCCGCTGACCGGTTGGGCGGCCGACCGGCTGGGGACAAAGCGGCTCGTCCTGGCCTCCCTGCTGCTGTTCACCTTGGGATCGGTGCTGTGCGCGTTGGCGCCGAATGTTGCTCTGCTGGTGGCATTTCGGGCTGTACAGGGCCTCGGCGGCGGCATGCTCATGCCGCTGCAGCTTGTCGTCCTGACCCGCGCGGCCGGGCCCGAACGGTTGTGCCGGGTACTCACAATAAGCATGGTTCCGGTATTGATCGCTCCGATCTGTGGTCCCATTCTGGGCGGCTGGTTGATCGGCGCCTTCGGTTGGCAGTGGATTTTCCTGATCAACATCCCAGTCGGATTGCTCACCTTTGAGTTGGCGAAGTTTTCGCTGCCCGAAGATGTTCCGTCATCCGCGGAGCCGTTGGATGTGGTCGGCATGTTGATGCTCTCCCCAGGGCTGGTGCTGTTTCTTTATGGTGTGTCACTGTTGCCGGAGCACGGCACACCGGCTGAACCCTCGGTCTGGCGACCGGCAACCGTCGGTTTGATTCTCCTCTGCGCGTTCATAATTCATTCCGCGCGCCGAACCAATCGTGCTTTGATCGACCTTCGTCTCCTCAAAAACCGCGCTGTCGCGGCCGCCAACGCGACAAGATTCCTATTCGTCGTGGCATTCTTCGGCAGTCTTCTGTTGCTTCCCGGATACTTCCAACAGGTACTCGCAAAGACGCCGCTCGAGTCTGGCTTGTTACTCCTACCACAAACATTGGGTGCTGCCGCGGTAATCCCGATCGTTGGAGCGATGCTGGAACGAAAAGGGCCCCGCCGCATAGTGTTGTTCGGCACGGCGTTCATGAGCGTAGGCATGAGCATGTTTGTCTACGGCATAACGCGGCACCACGTGGACATCACAGTGCTTTCGAGCGCACTCGTGTTGTTCGGAGTCGGCAGCGGCTGCTTGATGACTCCAGTCTCCTGGGCGGCTGTACACACGCTCAATCCAGACGAAGTCGCCCACGGCTCAACACTATTCAATGTCAATCACAACACAGCCGCCTCCGTCGGCGCCGCCGTGATGTCGGTCATCCTGACTAGCCGGTTGCATGGCAACGATCTGCCACACGCCTACGCCGGGGTCTTTGCGATCGTCATCATCGTGCTGCTCGCCACCGCCATCCCCGCGTCATTGCTGCCCGCCCGCGCGTAGCAGTAGTCGCTATCGGCGTCTGATCGCAACTCGGGCGTTGCTGCCGTCGTGCATCGCCGTGGTCAATTCAGCCGGACGTATTCGTACGTGATCATCTCATTCGAGAGCAACGCGCCCGAGGAAGTCGTCGATCCGCTGAGCGTCGCCGTGCATGACTGCGACCGTGTGTTCTGGTCGGCCGCGACGTCGAGGGGCTCCAACCGGCCGACAACCCGGATATCATTCCTCCTCACGACGGCCTATAGTCAGCGCAATAAGGCATGCCGCAGGAGGCGAAACAATGACGTTGGCCACCGATCATCAGGTACCGCTACGCCACACGGACCGTTTCTTCATCAACGGCGAGTGGGTGAAGCCGAGTTCGGACACGGCGATCCGCGTCTTCGACTCGAGTACCGAGGAACTGTACTTCCGGGTTCCCGAGGCTCAGGCCGCCGATATGGACGCGGCCATCGCGGCCGCCAAGCACGCCTTCGATCGCGGGCCGTGGCCGCGCATGACGCACGCGGAGCGCGCCGGGTACCTGCGCTCTATCGCCGCACAACTCGAAGCGCGAACAGCCGACTACGGCCAGATGTGGCCGCGCGAATCCGGCACCCTCTTCTCGATGGCGAAGTACTCCGCCGTCGGCGATGCCCGCGTCTTCAAGTTCTACGCCGACCTGGCCGACGACTATCCCTTCGAGGAGCCATTCCAGCCGGCCGCAACGGGATTGGCGCGCGGCGGATTCGGTCTGCTCGTCCGCGAGCCGGTGGGCGTCGTCGGTGCGATCGTTCCGTGGAATGCGCCCCTGACACTCATCGTCAACAAAGCCGCTCCCGCACTGTTGGCCGGATGCACCCTGATCATCAAGGTCTCGCCCGAAGCGCCCGGCGCGGGTTACCTGATGGCCGAAATCGCCGAGGACATCGGCCTGCCGCCCGGTGTGCTGAATGTCGTGACCGCCGACCGCGAAGTTTCCGAGTTGCTGGTTCGCGATCACCGGGTCGACAAGATCGCTTTCACCGGATCCACCGCGGCGGGCCGCAAAATCGGATCGATCTGCGGCGAGCGGGTCGCAAGATGCACCCTGGAACTCGGTGGCAAGTCGGCGGCCGTGATCCTCGACGACGCTGACATCGAGACTGCAGCAGCGACGCTCGCAGGCGCGGAGTGCCTGATGTCGGGCCAGGTCTGCGCATCGCTGACCAGGATTGTGGTGCCCCGCAGCCGCCACGACGAATTCGCCGACGCGCTGGCCGCCGCCTTCTCGGCGGTGCAGGTGGGCGACCCATTCGATGCGGCCACCCAAATGGGCCCGCTGGCAATGGAACGTCAGCGGGACCGGGTCGAGGGCTACATTGCCAAGGGCATCGAGGAAGGAGCGACCCTGGTCACCGGCGGCGGCCGGCCGAAGCATCTGAAGCGCGGCTACTACATCGAGCCCACCGTGTTCGCGAATGTCGACAACAAGCAAGTCATCGCGCAGGAGGAGATATTCGGCCCGGTGCTCAGCGTGATACCGGCCGACGATGACAGCCAGGCGATCGACATCGCCAACGACACCATCTACGGCCTCAACGCAGCGGTGTTCACCCCGGACACCGCCCGGGCCCGCGAGGTTGCAGCTGAACTGCGCTCAGGAACCGTGGGGCACAACAACTTTCGGATGGACATGGGGACAGCGTTCGGCGGATTCAAGCAATCGGGCATCGGACGCGAGGGCGGCCGCGAAGGTTTGTTGCCCTACCTGGAAACGAAGACCGTTCTGCTCGACGAAGCACCACCGCGCTACCAGCAGTGACGTAGCGCCCCGACTGTCCGAAATCGCTGGTCGTGCAAGAACGGGCACGACGTTATTCCCTGTTGCCTCATCAAGGAGCCCGCGGCGACATTCGTGGTATCGGGCTTTTCCCTGTGAATCCTGGGCTTTGCGTGTGCAACCTGGGCGTTGCGCGTGCAACCTGGGCGTAGATTCGCGACGATTCTCGCCCTACCTGCACACCCAAAGCCGTGGGTTCACACCCAGAGCCGTAGGTTCACAATGAAATGAGCGACCTCTGTCCGCCGTCACAACCGCGGGCGGATTGTGCCTAGTGCACTACGGCGTTTCACCGTGCACCTTGCCGGGATCGTGGCAATCTAGGCCAAGGGCCCACCCCCGCGCGGCGGACCCCGTTACATCGAGGGGGCGCAATGCCGTTCGAGCCGCAACCGGTGACGGAGTTGACGCAGGAGCTCCGGCTGGCTACGACCATGACGGGTGGCGTCAGCCTGGCCATCTGGATGGCTGGAGTTGCCCGCGAGATCAACTTGCTGGCGCAGGCGTCCCAATGGCGCAGGCGGCGCGGACCTTTCCCTGCCGACAGCCAGCTCCCCGCGGCATCGGCCGAGTCGCTGCGGCTCTACACCGAACTCATCGACCTGCTCGACACCGTCGTGGACGTCGACGTCTTGTCGGGGACGAGTGCCGGCGGCATCGGCGCGGCTCTGCTCGCTTCGTCACGAGCCACGGGTTCCGATCTCGGTGGCCTGCGCGAGCTTTGGCTCGACCTCGGCGCTCTGACCGACCTCTTGCGCGACCCTACAGACAAGAACACACCCTCCCTCTTGTACGGCGACGAGCGCATGTATGCCGCACTGGCGCAGCAGATTCCACAACTCGCGACTGGACCGTTCCCACCCCTGGCGGATGCATTGCCCTCCACCACTCTGTACGTCACCACGACGCTGCTGACCGGCGAGACGAGCAGGTTCACCGACTCCTACGGCACGCTCGTTCAGGATGTGGACCGGCGGGGGATACTCACCTTCACCGAAGCCGACCTCGCCAACGATGACAATTCAGCCGCCCTGGCTTTGGCGGCACGTAGCTCGGCGTCGTTCCCGCTGGCTTTCGAGCCTTCATTCCTCCCATTCACGAACGGCACCCCCAAGAAAGGAGCCGTACCGGCTCGACCACCGATGGCGCCCTACGCCAACATCACTCGCCCACATTGGGCCGCCGACGGCGGCCTGCTCGACAACCAACCCATCGACGTGCTGCTCCAGCGCATCTTCGACCGTCGAGCCCGACGGGCTGTTCGACGGGTGCTGCTGTTCGTCGTGCCGTCGGCCGGACCCGCTCCGGACGTGAAGCAGCAGGCTCCGCAGGACGACGTCAACGAGCCACTCGGGCTGGTCGGCGGGGTGCTCAAGGACCTGGCCGCGGTCACGACGCAGTCGATCGCTGCGGACCTGCGCGCGATCCGGGCCCATCAGGACCGGATGGAAGCGCGGACTGACACCAAACTGCACCTCGCAGAGCTGGGTGCGACGGCGGGATCTCGGCTGCTGAACGCGTCGCTGCTGGCGGACTACCGGAAGCGGGAGGCCGCCAGGCACGCTCAAGCCCTCACCACGGCGTTGTTGCGCCAGCTGAGCACGTGGCTGCCGACCTCGGACGGGACGAGCGAAGGCATTCCAAAACACTGGCAATCCGAGTTGGCGATCGGGGGTGACGCCGAGCGGGTGTGTCGTCGACGGATCACCGACTCCATCCGGCAGCACTGGCCGCAATCAATTCCGGAGACTACGGCCCACCTTGCTCGATACGGCCAACCGGCGTACGACCTCGCGAAAGCATGTGCCATCGCCGTCGCGCGGGCGGCATACCAACTCGCCACGTCCGGTGAACACATGAGCGCGCTGGCCAAACTCACCGAAGATATTCACGCGGCATGCGCGCCGCCCGCGCCGCTCGATCTCGCCGCGCTGGTCCACCAGATATGCACCGAGGACCAGGTGCGGAACGGGTCGCTCGAGAATGCAGCCAACACGCTCGCTGAGCGCTATCTCGACGAGCGCCAGGTGCCAGAAGACGCCTGGGACGGGCTCGGCGCAGCCTTGGTCACCTCCGGCGCGACGATGACAACACTGGCCGGCAGGGAACCCGGTCCGCTGCTGACGTACCTGAAATACCTTGCGCCGCTCCGCGACCCGCAGGACGTGGCGCGAAAGCTGTTCGACCTCGCCACTACCCAGCGGGCGATGCTTCCGGCCGAGGCGGACGTCGAGCAGTCCCTGGAGCTCGTCCAGGTGAGTGCGGATACACGCAGCCTGCTCGCACCGGACTGGAAGACGGCACGGGACAAGCTCACCGGCATGCAGTTTCACCATTTCGGCGCCTTCTACAAACGGTCGTGGCGGGCCAACGACTGGATGTGGGGTCGCCTCGACGGGGCAGGCTGGCTGGTCCACATGGTGCTCGACCCACGCCGGTTGCATTGGATCGCACAGGCGCGTGCCGCCGAATACCAGAACACCGCCGAGACGCAACCCGCAGCGCGTTGGTTTCTCAGCAAGCTCAAAGCACTTGGGAACCTTGACTTTCCGGACTCGGGCAGTCTGACTGAAGCGACGCTGCTGAAGGAGCTGCAATTCCTGGATGTTCCGGGGAATCCATTGCCGCCCAGTATCCCGCTGACCGCGCTGTGGCTGGCACAGGCCTGGCAGCGACGTATCCTCGACGACGAGCTCGACGGACTGGCCAAGGCGGTCGCCGACCCGCAGCCGGGAAAGCGGCCCGACTGGAGCCCGACAAAATCCCGAAGCTGGGCTGAGCAAGTCCTGGCCACGCCCGAGGGAGCTGCGAAGTACAGACTGTTGAATTCCAATCCTGTTGCGAGTGAGACATTTGCGACCGACAAGGGCTCGCCGTTGATGGCGCGAACCGTCACCAAAGCCGCCGCAACAGCATCGGCGGCGGCCGGCTCCATCCGACAGCTCCCCGGTGTGCTGAGGCCCGCGCTGATCACTCTGCGAACCCTGACACTCGCCGGATATCGGGTGGTGTCGTTGACCAAAGGTGTGGCCAAGGCGACGATCGTTGCCGGCGCGGTGCTGCTGATTCTGGGCATCGCGGCCGCGATTCAATCCTCAGGACAGGTTGGGGCAGTCGGGTTGATCGTCGCCGGGGTTGGCGGCTACCTGATCGTCTTGGGGACCTGGCAGCGTTCCAGCAGAACGCTTTTCGCATTGTTGTGCTTCACGCTTGCCGGTGCGGTATTGGCGCTCACAACGTACTCGGTACGCACCTGGCTGTTCGGCGCGGACAAGGATCATCCCGGCCTGGTCGGCACGCACGTTTACTGGCTCGGCACCCAGTGGTGGCATCCGCTGATCGTCGTCGGCGCGATCGCGCTGGCTCTCGGTTTGACTGCGGTCGCCAATCCACGCCGAAAGTGACTGTGCGCCAAGCTCACGACGGCGCGCACAACGCCGTTGCCATCGGCTCCGCTTCTGCCGTCGGGAAGCCTTGCTGTGAAATCGCTTTCACGTAGTCGGTGATCGCTGCCACCGCCGCTACCCCTTCGGGGTTGGTCGGATCGCACGGCTCGGCGAACATCACTCGAAAGAGCCCCGGCCGGTCCAGGGCGAACTGGACATAAGCGACTGCGATTTCGGCGAGGTCGTCGGCCGTACGCGGCGAGGCGCGCACTACGGCCAGTGCTTACGTTTAGTTCCTACTGTTAGCAGCGCGCCGAGTTAGCGTTGCTAACGTCCAGAAGGGAAGTTCTCATGTCGAAAGGTCCAGCACCGGCTGAGTTGTTCATGCCAATCCAGCTGCGACTCGGTGTCAGCCCGGCATTTGCGCTGATCACCGACCAGCGTGTGCAGCGTCGCGCCCTGCGCAGCGACTCACGATGGCTCACGTCGAAAGAGGCAAAGGCGTCAACGCACCCGAAGTCGGCGTCGCCGGATAAGCGCTAAGTTCACCAGAGCACCCGGCAGAATTCGAAGACAACACGATCAGCGGAGATACAGATGTCCACTAGCTCACCACGAACGATTGTGATCACCGGTGCGAGTGACGGCATCGGTGCCGTAGCCGCACGAGCCCTGGCGGGCCCCTCAGTCGACCTCGTTGTCGTCGGCCGGTCCGCCCAAAAACTCGCCGCGGTTGCCGCCGACACCGGGGCCACTGCACTGACCGCCGACTTCGCACGCCTCGACGACGTCCGCGCACTCGCCGAACAGATCCGCGAGCATGCCGGCAAGATCGACGTTCTGATGAACAACGCGGGCGGCACATTCGCACCGAAGCTACGGACGCCCGACGGCCACGAACCCAACTTCCAGATCAACCACCTGGCGCCGTTCCTGCTCACCAACCTGCTGCACGACCGGCTCGCCGCGGCCGATAGCGCATTCGTGCTGAACACCTCGAGCGTCGCCAATCTCTTTGGCCGGATCGACCTTGGCGACCTTGACTATCACCGGCGCCATGCGTTCGAGACGCGTGCATACGCATCCAGCAAACTCATGAACATTCTATTCACCCGCGGCATCGCCAAACGGTGGTCCGACGACGGAATCGTCTCGGCCGCAGTACATCCCGGCCCCGCCGCGTCGAGCTTCGGTAGAGACTCACGCTTCGTCGGGCTGCTGTATCGCACCCCGCTGCGCCACCTCGGAACGATCACCCCCGAGCAGGGAGCCGCGCCGCTGATCGCGCTGGCTGAACGCGGCGCCGACCCCGCTGTCAACGGCGTCTACTTCCACCGCCACCGCGCCCGAGGCCCCGAGGCCCGGCAAGCCCACGATCCAGAGCTTATCGACGAATTATGGACAATCTCCGCCGATCTCGTCGGACTCGACTAAAGCGATTCAGCGTGAGGACAAATTGAAAGAGGCCGGCGTCGAGTATTCCAAGGCACTGCTTGCCCTGCGGCCCTACGTCGTCGTCGACGGGAACCCCTACACCGGACAGAACCCACAGTCCTCGGAAGAAACTGGCTGAGCGCCTCGTCACCGACGTCAGCGCCGCATCCGAAAAGTGAGCTGAACGACGAAATCGGTGCAGAGCCGCGACGAAGCCCCCCTCACATGGGCCAGCCGCCCTCGGGCGCATAGCGAAAGGCGGCGGCCGGGGGCAGTGGGCGTCGTTCGCCGGTCGCGATCGCGTCGATGATAAGGGCCACGTAGCGTCGCCACCCTTCGCTGCCCAGATCCATGGTCCAGAGCACGCTATGAAGCATCGCGATGAGACGTGGCAAGTCGTCGCCGACCAGGTCGGCACGGACCGAACCGGCTTGCTGGGCTCGGCGGGCAAGCTCGTCCAGTGCATCGTCCAGCGATGTCGAGATGTCGGGGGTCAGCGAACCGGACCGGTACGCGGCGGTCAGCAAGTTGTGCTCGCGGGCGCCGAGCGATATTGCGGCTTCGATCAACTGGGCCAGACCGTGCAATGGGTCTGCATTGCGCAGCGCATCCTCGATCGCCGGGGTGAGATCCTCGGCGATGCTCTGATCCAGGGCAGCGCGGACGAGGTCGCCCTTGGTGGGAAACCGGCGGTACAACGTTCGTTCCGCGACACCGGCGCGGCGGGCGACGGCCTCTACCGATGCCTCCGCGCCCGACTCCGCGTAGACAGCGCGCGCCGCGCGCAAAATCCGCTGCGCATTGCGCGCAGCATCGGCGCGCAACGGGCGGTCGGCAACGGCGGACACCGTGCCAGGCTAACTGACGGTTGACGGGCCGTCAGGCGGGTTCTACGCTCGACTAATTGACAGCTATCTGCCACTTAACCGGAAACAGCGCTGATGACAACAACTTCCGAGACTTCCGCTGCACCGCCGGAGCTGCCCGTCATACCAGTCCCGCGTGATGCGCAGTGCCCACTGAAACCCCCCGCCGAATTCGCGGATTGGCGACACGAGGCGGGGCTTCGGCGCGTGATGTACCACGGCAAGGCGACCTGGATGGTGAGCCGCTACCAGGACATCCGAGCTGCGCTGGTGGATCCGCGCCTGTCCGCGGACACGATCCCTGCCGCCATCAAGCCGTCGGGGTCGGGCGAGCGCGCGCCGGTGATGTTCGCACGCGTCGACGACCCCGAGCATCATCGGTTGCGGCGCATGGTGACCGGCAGCTTCACCTTCCGGCGTGCCGAGGGGATGCGGCCGCAGATTCAGGAATTGGTCGACCACTATCTCGACGAGATGATCGCCATCGGACCGCCCGCCGACCTGGTGCGGCACTTTGGCTTGCCGGTGCCGTCCATGGTGATCGCGCTGCTTTTGGGCGTACCGCCTGAAGACCTCGAGCTCTTCCAGCACCAGACGACGGTCGGATTGGACACCAGGTCCACCGACGAGGAAAGAGCGGCCGCCTTCGGAGCGATGTATGCCTATATCCAGGAGTTGGTGCAGCGCAAAGAGCGCGAACCCGGTGACGACCTCATCAGCCGTCTGGCTACCGAATACATCGCGACGGGCCAGCTCGACCATGAAACCGCAGCGATGACGAGCGTCATCATGATGCAGGCCGGCCACGAAACCACTGCCAACATGATTTCGTTGGGAACCGTTGCGCTGCTGCAACATCCGGACGTATACCGGCGGCTCGGCCAGACCGACGATGCGACCGTGATCGCCAACGTCGTCGAAGAGCTGATGCGCTACCTCTCCATCGTGCACAGCCAGGTCGACCGGGTCGCGACCGAAGACCTCACCCTGGGCGGTCAACTGATCCGAGCCGGGGACTGGGTCTTGATGAATCTGCCCGCCGGAAACTGGGACGCCGAATTCGTCGAGAACCCCGAAGTGTTCGATGCCGACCGAAACCCGCGCGGGCACTTGGGTTTCGGCTACGGTGTGCACCAATGCATCGGCCAGAACCTCGCGCGAGTCGAGATGCAGATCGCATTCGCCACGCTGGCGCGGCGACTACCTGGACTGAAATTGGCCGTCGAACTGGATCAGCTGAGGTTCAAGGAAGCCGACATCTACGGCATGAAGGAACTGCCGGTCAGCTGGTAAACCTCTGGATCGGAAAGTCAACGCCACCTTGGAGATTCAGTGACAGCGAGCGAGCACCTGCGGTTCGACGAGCAGGTTGCCGTGGTCACCGGCGCCGGCGGCGGCTTGGGGCAACAGTATGCGCTGCTACTTGCCTCGCGCGGTGCGCGCATCGTCGTCAACGACACCGGCGGCTCAGTCTCCGGTGATGGTTCGAACGTCGAAGCCGCGAGCGTCGTCGCCGCAGAGATTCGCCAACTCGGCGGTGACGCCGTTGCCGACACCCACAGCGTGACCAGCCCGGAAGGTGGAAAGGCGGTCATCGAAGCCGCGCTCCGCACTTGGGGACGCGTGGACATCGTGATCAACAACGCGGGCATCGTCCGCGACTCACCGTTCCAGGACATGACCGCTGACCGGCTCGAACCCGTCTTGGATGTGCACCTGCGCGGCGCATTCCATGTCAGCAGGCCGGCCTGGAACGTGATGCGCGAGCAGCGCTACGGCCGGATACTCAACACCTGTTCGGCGGCGGGAATCCTTGGCGCCGAACGCATGAGCAACTACGGCGCGGCCAAGACCGGGTTGATCGGCTTGACCCGCGTGTTGGCCGCCGAGGGCGCCGAGTACGGCATCAAAGTCAATGCGATAGCGCCGATCGCCTACACCCGGATGTTGACGCACTCCATCGAGGGAGCCGGTCAGCCCGACGACGCATCGGAGCGGGCCGTATTGGACGAGCTGGTAAGCCAATACCTGCAGAGGCTCGACCCCGCCCGGGTCGCGGCGGTGGTGGCTTTCCTGACACACCGCGATTGTCCGGTCTCCGGCGAGATCTACACCGCCGGCGCCGGACACGTCGGGCGCTTCTTCATCGCCAGGACGAAAGGTTTCTACAGTCCTGGGTTGTCCGTCGAAGATGTCCGCGACCATTTCACGGAAATCCGCGACGAGGCGGACTACACCGTGCCCGGCGGACCAGCCGACGAAATGAGCGCCCTCTTCGCGACGATCATGGCGGGGCCGCCATAATTTGGATATGCATGGGCCAGTGAATTGTCGTACATATTTCGTTGCAAGTCCCACCGGCGGCATATTTCTAATAACTCGCCGAATGGTAGCCGCAAATTTTGATTGGTCGCGATCAGCCATTGCCGGCACCGCCAAACGGTCGTACAGTCTTGTCGCCGGCGGTACGCCGGAGGCCTACTGTGACGCATTCGTGACCGGCCGATCCGGACACTTACGTGGAAGCCACCACAAGGTAAGAATGTGCTGGTAGAAGCCAGAAATCGCCGTGAGATCAGGCACAATCCGCCCGCTCGGCCCGGTTGGGTTGAAAATCTTGATGGCGGCATTCACAGCAAGCTGCCGCATACTTGACGTCATGCAACAAGCGACATCACCGCAAACCGCATATGCGGTAATCGGTGATGCGTGCTGCGTAATTGGGCGAGGTTTATGATGGGCCGCCCTGCCCACCTGAAGCGCCATCGTGCCGTTCGTCAGCCCTCGCGATTCCGCAAGGGGGTTACCCGCGGCGTCATGACGCTGGTGTCATTGGTGGCGGTGCTGGTCACCGGTGCCGGCTATTGGGTGGCCCATGGCGCGCTGGGTGGCATCACCATTTCCGAAGCTCTCCGGCCCGACGATCCGCGGTCCAGCGGCAACCAGATGAACATCCTGCTGATCGGGCTGGACTCCCGCAAAGACCAGGACGGCAACGACCTGCCGTCATCGATCCTGCGGCAGCTGCATGCGGGCGATTCCGACGACGGCGGCTACAACACCAACACGCTGATATTGGTGCACGTCGGCGCCGACGGCAAAGTTGTCGCCTTCTCGATCCCCCGCGACGACTGGGTGCCGTTCAACGGAGTTCCCGGATACAACCACATCAAGATCAAAGAGGCCTACGGGCTCACCAAGCAATACGTTGCACAGAAGCTCGCCAACCAGGGCACCAGCAGCCGCAAGGAACTCGAGAGTAAGGGCCGCGAGGCCGGGCGGGCCGCGACCCTGCGCGCGGTGCGCAGCCTGACCGGCGTTCCGATCGACTATTTCGCCGAGGTCAATCTGGCCGGTTTCTACGATTTGGCCCAGACGCTGGGCGGCGTCGACGTCTGTCTGAACCACGCCGTCTACGACTCCTATTCCGGAGCCAATTTTCCCGCCGGACGGCAACGGTTGAACGCGTCGCAGGCGCTGGCGTTCGTCCGGCAACGTCACGGCCTGGAAAACGGCGATTTGGACCGAACCCACCGGCAGCAGGCGTTCCTGTCGTCGGTCATGCGGGAGCTTCAGGACTCAGGCACCTTCACCAACCTGGACAGGCTGAACAGCCTGATGGCGGTGGCGCGTAAGGACGTCGTGCTGTCGGGCGGCTGGGACCAGGACCTCTTTCGCCGAATGGGCGACCTGGCAGGGGGCAACAACGTGGAGTTTCGGACGCTGCCGGTGGTCCGCTACGACAACATCGACGGCCAGGACGTCAACATCGTCGACCCGGCCGCGATCAAGGCGGAGGTGGCCGCGGCGATCGGCGCCGCCCCGCCGGTACCCGCCACCACGACCACGGTCAGCAAGCCCGACCCGTCCACCGTCGTCGACGTAATCAACTCCGGCAGCCTGACCGGCCTGGCCAGCGAGGTGTCGCGCACGCTCAAGAAGCAGGGCTACACCATGGGCCAGGTCCGCGATCGCAATTCTGGCGAGCCGACGGCCACCACGATCACGTACGGCGCCGGCGCAGACACCGACGCGCGCAATGTGGCGACGCTGCTCGGCATCGACCCTCCCAAGCAGGCCGATCCCACCCTCGCGCCAGGACACATTCAAGTCGTCGTGGACACCAACTTCTCGCTGCCCGCACTCGACGAGACCACCACCACCACGACGACGACCACAACGACCACCCGGACCAGCACCTATGGGTCTTACGGCTATACCACCAGCACCTACCCGACGCCCGATCGAGGAAAACCGATCGACGGTGGCGGCGTGCCCTGCGTCAACTAGTTGATGCCGGGTCACCTTCCTCTGCCGAGCAGACGCAAAATCGCCCATTTTCGGCACGAAATAGGCGATTTTGCGTCTGCTCGGCATTCCAACTAGGCGTGCGTTCCGCCGTCTATCCGGATCTCGGTCCCGGTGATGAACGCGCCGTCCTCGGACACCAGCATGGCGATCACGCCCGCGACGGCCGACGGATCGGCCATCGCGGCGCCGCTGGATGTCGCCGTGGTGGGCAGGATCGGCGCCAGCCTGGCAAACAGCGACCAGTCGGCGTCTTTCGGAATGTATCCCCCGGTGGCATCGGTGATGCCGGACTTGATGCTGCCCGGCGCCACGCACACCGCCCGCAACCCATCGCGGGCGTATTCGAGTGCCAACGCATGGGTGAAGGACTGGATCCCACCCTTGCTGGCGGCGTAGGCCGCCATGTACGGGTGCGCGAAGGAAGCCGACGTAGAGCTGAAGTTCACAATCGTGCTGCGGAGATTTCCCAATAGCGTCGGCAGCGCTTCGCGCACCACCAGAAAGGTGCCGGTCAAATTGACGGCGATGATCTGATTCCACTCGTCGATGCTGGTCTGGTGAGTGTGTATCGCCCGCAACATACCGGCCGCATTGACCACCGAATCCAGCCCGCCAAGCGCTTGGACGGCGAAGGACACGCCGTCGATCACCGACTGCTCATCAGCAACGTTCATCTCGCGCGTGGTGAGCCGGTCACCGGTCCCCGTCTCCTCGGCTCGGGCCCGCGTCTTGGCCAATCCGTCCGCGGCGATGTCGGCGGCCACCACTGCAGCGCCCTCGTCCAGCAGGCGCAGCGAAGTCGCCTGGCCGATACCGGATCCAGCCCCGGTCACCAGGATCCGATTGCCTTCCAACCGCTTCATGTCATCTCCCATCAGCTCACCGGCCCATAACGTATTGCACCGCCGGCCGGACTGTACAGGTCCCAGCCGAAACCGTCTGCGCCGGACAGGTATTCGAGCGGCCCGCGTAGTGATGAGAGGGACAGACGAATGGCTTCCCGTTGCTCGATGTGACGGCAATCGCGGTGTCCACAAGCATCACTCGATCGTCGAGCTCATCGCGGCACCGAAGCCTCCGGACCCATTCCACCCGCCCGGCGATGCCTGCGCCCGAGCACCTGCTCGTAGCCACTGCGCGCTGCGTGCACCAGCGCGGGCAGCAAGGGGGTCAGGATGATCAGGAAAAACACGATCACAGGAGCATATTGCATGGTTTCGCTCACACTTCACCGCAATGCGGACAGTTCGAATTAAGCAGTCCAGGAACGTTTTCCGGACCTAAACAGCTTCACCCAGACGAGGCGCCAGTGAGACTCGTTTTCCCGTTCAGCAGGACGGTTTCGATGTCCCTGCGGTCGCGTGGAGAGGCATGATCACCCAAAGCGCCCTTTCTTCAAGAGCTTTCGTGATCGGTCGGGGGACCTACAGGCGGCTGAACCGGAATCCGGCCCACGCTGGCACCACCGTCGACAGCGAGGTCAGCGCCGGTGACATAAGACGAACTATCCGAGGCGAGGAAGGCGACCAGCGCGGCGACTTCCTCCGGCGCACCGACCCGGCCCAACGGCGCCCCCGGGTGGCTGCCGGGTCCCCGGTGGACGTTGAGGTGCTCGATCATCGGTGTATCGATCATCCCGGGATACACGGTGTTCACCCGTATTCCGAACTGTCCCAACTCAATAGACGCCACCTTGGTCAGGCCGCGAAGGCCCCATTTGGACGATCCATAGGCACCGTAGCCCGAGAGGCCCTGCAGAGCGGCCTGGGAGGAGATGTTGACAATGGAGCCTCCGCCCGCGGCCTTCATGGGCTCGGTGACGGCTTTGATACCCAGGAAGGGTCCGATCAGGTTGACGCGCAGCATTTGCTCGAACTCGTCGACGCCCTGATCCACAAGCGGCGTCGCAGCGCAGATCGCCGCGTTGTTCACCAGCACATCGAGACGGCCGAACTCGTTGCGCGCGAACGCAACTACCTCCGTCCAGTGGTCCGGACTACTGACGTCATGACGGATGAACCGTGCCGTTGCACCGATCGACGATGCGACTTCTCGACCCGCGTCCTCGAGTATGTCGGTGACAACCACATGGGCGCCCAGCGACGCAAACAACCGGGCTTCCGCAGCCCCCTGGCCGCGGGCGGCGCCGGTGATGATCGCGACTTTCCCTGACAGGTCGGCAAGTTGGCTGGCCATGATCAATCGGCGCCCATGCCGACGGCGACCAGCGTGGCGGCGTTCATCATCGTGTTCGTCAGCTGCACATCAATTTCCTTAGCAATCGAGATGTCGCGCCCAACCCTATAACCGTCTCCGGAGGAGTCGCCGGCGCTATCCCGATGAATGAGATATCGCTTCACCGGCGGTGGCGTGAAGCTCTAGCGTGCGTCGGGAGATCGAGGCGTATCCACCACCGGGTGGCTGGCGGCCCGTCGAGGAGGCTTGGTGAAGATCGAACCGTCGCGCTCCACTTGTACGGCAAGAGCGCCGGTCAACCGTGGATTGCTCGACGAGGCGGCGCTGGCCTTCGTACGCAGCCGCCAGCCGAAGACGCCGCCAGTCGCGGCAGGACAAACGCGTGCCGAACTCGCAACGGCGTCAGGCCTGTTCGACAACCAGGGATGGTCGACCAGTCCCGTTACTTACCATCGCCGGCCGCCCGCTCTGCTTGACGGCGAGGTGACCGCCCCGCAGACATATTCGTGGCCTCGCCCCCATGAATCGGTCACGTTCCCGTCCGGATTCCAACCGCGAAGCATCGAACCGGGCGCCGATAGGTGGCCCCGGAACACCTGCAACGACACCGTATTCGTGCGTCTGCTACGCCATCACACGACGGTCCGGCCGTGGGTGGTATGCCTGCATGGCTTCGGGATGAATGCATCCCGGTTCGACCTGACCCCGCTGTGGGCGAATCATCTTCACCTGAAGGGCGGTTTCAATGTGGCTGTGCCCGCGTTGCCCTTCCACGGGCCGCGCAGATTGCCCGATTCCGGCCAGCTGCTGTCGTTGGATTTGGTGACGACGTTGCACGGGATCAGTCAGGCGATCTGGGACATCCGCCGTCTGGTCCACTGGCTCTATCAGATCGGCGGGACGGCGGTCGGCGTGTACGGCCTTTCACTCGGGGGCTATCTCGCGACCCTGCTGTCCGGAGTAGAACCGGTTGAGTGCGTCGTGGCGGGTGTCCCGTTCACCGATGTGCTCGGGTTGATGGCGCACCACCACCCGCCGCCGGAGTACCTGGGCATACTGCGCGACGACACGGCCGCCACCGCGTTCCGGGTCGTGTCCCCGCTAGAGGTTTCACCAGTGGTGCAACGGCGGGCGGTCTTCGCCGGTCGCGCCGACCGGTTCATTCCGACCACCCAATCGGCAGCGCTGGCACAGGTGTGGCCGCAATCCACGGTTCGTTGGTACAACGGTGGGCATATCGGCTATATCTGGTCGCGGGAAGCCAAGGCATTCGTCACCGGCTTCTTGCAGGATGCGCTATGTTCGCGTGGCCGATCGTGACCCGCTCGGCCGCAACTCGGCCGCTCGGTATCGAGCCTGCGGCCACGGCTACTCGAAGCGCGAAATCCACGCTCTGGACGCAGGATCGGCGATCTGTACGCAGGATCGACGGCGGGGCCGAGACGGTGATATCCGCATCGCTGGAGGCGACGACGCCAACGTGCCGCCGCGGGCCCATGCCGTCGAACATATGAGAGCAGCTAGACCACTCCGCGCAGCCCGTCGGCGCCGAACGCGGGTTCCAGCATTGCGGAAAAGTCCGGGCCGCGTCGCAACATGTGCCCACCGTCGACGTTGATGCATTGTCCGGTGATCCAGCTCGCCGCGTCGCTCAGCAGGAACATGGCCAGGTTGGCAACATCCTCCACCTCACCCGGTCGCGGCAGCGGCGTGCAGCTGGCGTAGTCGGAGCTCAGCTCCGGCGACTCAGTAATGGGCGCAACGAGTTCGGTGCGGATCAAACCCGGACGGATGCTGTTGACCCGCACCCACGACGCACCGAGCTCGTCGGCGGCCAATTGCATCATGTGGTCGACGGCCGACTTGGTGACACCGTAGGCGCCGAACCAGCGGTGGGTGTTGCTGGCCGCGATCGACGAGATGCCGACGAACGAACCGCCGCCGCCGCGCACCAGTTCACGCGCGGCGTGCTTGAGCACGTACATGGTGCCGTTGACGTTGAGGTCGACGGTGCGTCGCCATGCCTGCGAATCGATCTGGGTGATCGGCCCGATGGTCTCCGACCCGCCAGCGCAATGCACCACGCCGTGCAGCCGCCCGTGCCACGCGGTCGCGGCGTCGACCGCTCGGGCGGCCTCTTCCTCTTTCGTGATGTCGGCAGGCTCATAGCGAATGGAACCCTCGGCCCCTAGTGCCTCGATGTCCTTGACAGCGCCCGCCAGCCGATCCGGGTTGCGGCCGACGATCATGACCGACGCGCCAGCAGCGACGAGTGCGCCGGCCACTCCTTTGCCGATTCCGCTGCCACCGCCGGTGACCAGGTACGTCCGGTCTTCAAATGAAAGCTGCATTAGAGCCCCTCTCTCCCTCGCGAGCAGACGCAAAAGCACCACATTCGAGCCGGAATTGGGTGCTTTTGCGTCTGCTCGCGGTGCTAAATCTACGGGGTGTCCCGGCGAGCCACTTTGGTCGGCTTGGCTGTACGCCAGTCCTCGACGTCTGGCGGCAGGCCAACCGGAAACCTGTTCTCGTTGTGGGCGGCCCAGTGGGCGTGACCCAGCTCGTGAACATGAAAGGCGTGCCGTAGCGCCTCGGTGAATCCCATTGCGTCGGAGGCGGCGTTCACCGAGGCCTTGACCAATAGCGCTGCCATCGTGGGCCGTTCGGCGATGCGCCGGGCGAACTGCAGAGTCTTTTCCTCCAGCTCGTCGACCGGGAAGACCTTGGACACCATGCCAAGTCGATAAGCCTCGTCCGCGTCCAGCGAATCACCGGTCAGCAGCAGCTCTTTGGCTTTGCGAGGGCCGAATTCCCAAGGGTGTGCATAGTATTCGACGCCCGGCATGCCCAGCCGTACCGCGACCACGTCACTGAACTTCGCATTGTCGGCCGCGACGATCAGATCGCAAGCCCAGATCAGCATCAGGCCCGCCGAAATCGCGTTGCCCTGTACCTGCGCGATGGTGATCTTGCGCAGATCGCGCCAGCGGCAGGTGTTTTCGAAGAAGAAATGCCACTCCTGGTGATACAGCTTTTCGATGATCGGATCGAGGGTGGCCCCGTGCGACCGGAACGTCGGATGCTGATTGGGCCCAGGTTTGCGCTCCAGCAACGCCGCTTCCGAGCCGAGGTCGTGGCCGGCAGAGAAGTTCCTGCCGCGAGCCGCGAGGATCACCACCCGCACGGTGTCGTCAGCCTCGGCGCGAGCAAACGCCTCGTCGAGCTGGACCAGCAGGGTGCGGTTCTGCGCGTTGTGCTCGTCGGGGCGGTTGAGCCAGATCCGGGCGATGCGGCCGTCGTCGAGGGTTTCGTAGACCACCGGCCCATCAGCGTTGTCGCCGGCTGCGCTGGATGCAGCCTCGGTGCCGGCCTTGTCGGAGAGTGTCATGTTTACACATTACGGCCGGTGTGTAAGCGATTTCCCGCCGGGTTGGTGACCGATCGATGACCGAGCGGCAGCAACCGATGGTCGCGGGTAAAGGCCAAGCGCACCATGCCGATGCCGACCACGACGGTGGTGGCCGCGACCGAGCCGAGGATGAGGAACATCACCACCGCCTGTACCAACACGGCCTGCACCGGCGGCACACCGGCGAGGATGAGTCCGGTCATGGCGCCCGGCAGGAACACCAGGCCGGTGGCTTTGGTCGTTTCGATCTGCGGAGAGATCGCCGACCGCAATGCGATCCGCAAGTAGGGGGCGGCGGCCTGGCGAGACGGTTGGCCGAGGGCGAGCCGGGCTTCGACCTCTTCGCGTTTGTCTCGTAGCTCGTCGATCAGCCGCCGGGCCACCAGCACCGTGGCGGTCATCGAGTTGCCGATCATCATCCCGGCGATCGGCACCAGGGTCCGGGCCTGCAGCGGGAACACCCGCAGCCCGAAGAGCGCGCCCAGCGTGATTGCCGACGCGGCGGTGAACGCGACAATGGTCAGTGGCGCCAGCCGAGGCACCTCCGGTGCCCGTCGGCGCGCGACGTCCCCGGCGTAGACGATCATGGCCGCCGTCCACAGCCACGACCACCACAGCGAACGGCCAGGGGCCAGCAGCAATGTCAAGGCCCCTCCCACCAGCAGCAACTGGGCCAGAGCACGCGCCGCCGCCCACAGCACCTGCCGCTGAAGACCCAACCGCTGCCACACCGATATCGCCGCCGCGAAAAACACGAGGACCAGCGACGTCGCCAAACCTATCCAGCTGACCGTTCCGTTCACGACGGCACCTGCCCGGTGCAACGGCCCCGCTCGATATGCAGAACCCGGTCCGCGGCCCGTTCGGCCTGGGCCCTGTCGTGGGTGACCCACAGCGCGGGAATCCCGTCGTCGGCCAGCTCGCGTACGGCGCGCTCGATCACCCGGGCGGCTTCGGCGTCCACGGCGGAGGTGGGCTCATCGAGCAGCAACACCTGCGGCTGCGCCATCAGCGTGCGGGCCAGGCAGACACGCTGTGCCTCCCCGCCCGACAGGGCGGTGGCGTCGCGGTCCAGCCATGACTGGGTCCCTGATCCATGTCCCGAGCCAGTCAGAGCCACCCGCTCCAGCGTTTCCCGCATCTGCGCGTCGGACGCCTCCGGCTCGGCGACCCGCAGATTGTCGGCCACGGTGCCGGGAAACGGCGTCGGACGCTGGAAACACATCCCCACCCGGCGGCGCAGCCGCAACGGGTCGATATCGGCAATGTCCTTGCCGCAGAACGACACCCGCCCACTGGTCGGCACGTCCAGTCGATTACACAGTCGCAGCAGGGTCGACTTGCCCGATCCCGACGGACCGAACACCGCGGTCACGCCGCGCCCCGGAATGGCGGCGGTGAACCCGTCCAGCGCTCGCACCCCGTCACGCTCGACGACCACATCGACGAAGGCGAACACCGGGACTTCGTCCATTACGACGCCTCCATCTACCGGGTCGGCCGGGAACCTCAGGGCCTGCGGTAGGCTCTGCGGCGAACTATCGGAACACGATATCGGAGTCCGATTTTATGCCCTGGGGTTCGGCCCGTATGTCATGGCGGCGTCTACCGGATGCGGGGCTCTCCCATGAACGTTGACCGGCGTGACTTCCTCAAGTGGGGTGGCCTGGCGGCCCTCGCCGCCGGTGGTGTCACGGCCGGTTGCTCGCACGGCCCGCAGACCACCAAGGCTGACTACACGTTGCACATCGCTGAAACGGAGTTCGAAGTCGCACGTGGAAAACTCGTCAAGACCACGACCTACAACGGCCAGTTCCCCGGCCCCCTGCTGCGGCTCACCGAAGGCAGGCAGACTTCGGTGGACGTCCACAATGACACCGACACGCCCCAGCAGCTGCACTGGCACGGTCAGCGGCTCCCGGCCGACGTCGACGGCTCCACCGAAGAAGGCACCCCGCTGATCCAGCCGCACGGCATGCGCCGGATCACGTTTGTGCCGGGCCCGTCGGGCTTCCGCTTCTACCACACCCACCTCACTCCGGGCGCCGACTTGACCGGCGGCCAATACGGCGGCCTGGTAGGACCGGTTTACATCGAGCCCAAACGCGATCCCGGCGCCTACGACCGCGAGGTGTTCCTGACACTCAAGGAATTCGGAGCCAAGCTGAGCCAGGAAGCCGACATGCCTACCAGCTTCCTGGCCGGCGACGCGGTCCCGGATCTGCGAGAGCAGGGCGAGCGCGCGATGAACGCCTCGCTGGCCGCGGGCAGCCCGCACGGATACGAGGTCGGCTACGACATCTTCGCCATCAACGGCCACAGCCTCGGCCACGGCGATCCGATCCGGGTGAAGACGGGCGAGCGGGTCCTGCTGCACGTGCTCAACGGCAGCGCCACCGAGAGCCGCAGCCTCGCCCTGCCTGGCCACTCCTTCACGGTCGTGGCACTGGACGGCAACCCGGTGCCCAAGCCCGCCGCGGTGCCGGTGTTGTGGTTGGGAACCGCCGAACGTGTCTCAGCGATCGTGGAAATGAACAGCCCCGGCGTCTGGATCCTCGGCGACGTCTCCGACGAGGACCGCCAGGCCGGCATGGGCATCGTCGTCGAATACGCAGGCCGCACCGGCGAACCGCAATGGGCGCCCCCACCGCCGTTCCAATGGGATTACCGCTTGTTCACCAACGGCGGCACGCCTCCAGCGGCCGATCACGTCATCGACATGCTCATCGAGGAGCGAAACGCCGCCAGCAACGGGTTCAACATCTGGACCATCAATGGCACCCCGTTCTCCATGGAGACCAACCAGCCGGTCCTCGACGTCGTCCACGGGCAGCGTTACCGGCTGCGGTTCCGCAACGCCAGCGACGACATCCATCCGATGCATCTGCACCGGCACATTTTCGAAATCACCCACGTCGCGGGCACGCCGACCGCCGGTATCCGCAAGGACGTGGCCATGCTGGGCAGCTATCAGATCATGGAAGTTGACTTTCTGGCCGACCAGCCCGGTCTGTCGCTGTTGCACTGCCACCAGCAACTACACATGGACTTCGGCTTCATGCGGTTGCTGCGCTGTTCGTAAGGGGTTCCGATGCGGGAATTGCGGGCATTTCAAAGGGCGGCGGTGCGGCTGCACATCCTGCACCACGCCGCCGAAGACGAGGTTCATGGCGCCTGGCTGACCGACGAGCTGAGCCGCCACGGTTACCGCGTCAGCCCCGGAACGTTGTATCCGACCCTGCACCGGCTCGAAGTGGACGGGCTGCTGAAGTCCCGCCGGCAAGTGGTCGACGGCCGCATGCGCCGCGTCTACCGGGCCACCCCGGCCGGGCGTGCGGCACTCACCGAGGATCGCCGCACGCTGCGCGAGCTGGCCCAAGAAGTGCTGGGTAACGAGGCCTAACTGCACGGACGTCTGCAAGGCCGAAATGATGTCCCTTAAAGTTGTGTCATGCCTACCAAATCTGATCCTGGCGAACTCGGCGACGTCGAGCCACTGGCCGACAGCACCGCGAGCCAGGCCAGGCGTGTCGTCGCGGCGTACGCGAACGATGCCGATGAGTGCCGAATCTTCTTGTCCATGCTCGGTATTGGGCCGGCGAAAACAGAGACTTAAGTGGCTCCCGGGGGTGGCGAGGACTCGAAGAACCCGAACTCGGGGCGCTTCGGCGATTCCGATTTCGTGGTCGTCGCCAACCGTCTACCGGTCGATCTCGAGCGGCTTCCCGACGGCAGCACAGCCTGGAAACGCAGCCCCGGCGGGTTGGTCACGGCGCTGGAGCCGCTGTTGCGCCGGCGGCGCGGGGCCTGGGTCGGCTGGCCGGGTGTAGTCGGCGACGAGATCGACGGCGACGAGGAACCCATCGATCAGGACGAGCTGCGGCTGCAGCCAGTACGGCTGAGCGCCAAGGACGTCGCCGACTACTACGAAGGATTCTCGAACGCCACCCTGTGGCCGCTGTACCACGACGTCATCGTCAAGCCGCTCTACCACCGCGAATGGTGGGACCGCTACGTCGACGTCAACCGCCGCTTCGCCGATGCCGCGTCGCGGGCGGCGGCTCCCGGCGGGACGGTGTGGGTCCAGGACTACCAACTGCAGCTGGTGCCCAAAATGCTGCGCTCGCTGCGCCCCGATTTGACCATCGGCTTCTTCTTGCACATACCGTTTCCGCCCGTCGAGCTGTTCATGCAGCTGCCTTGGCGCACCGAGATCATCGAAGGCTTGCTCGGCGCCGATCTGGTGGGATTTCATCTGGCCGGCGGGGCGCAGAATTTCCTCTTCCTGGCCCGGCGACTGGTGGGCGCGAACACCTCCCGCGGAGCGGTCGGGGTGCGGTCGCGGTTCGGCGAGGTACAACTCGATTCGCGCACAGTGCAAGTGGGCGCCTTCCCCATCTCCATCGACTCCAGGGCGCTCGACGAGGCGGCACGCGATCGCAACATCAGGCGCCGGGCGCGTGAAATCCGCGCCGAGCTGGGCAACCCCCGCAAGATCCTGCTCGGCGTCGACCGGCTCGACTACACCAAGGGCATCAATGTCCGGCTGAAGGCGTTTTCTGAGCTGCTCGCCGACGGTCGTGTGAAACGCGATGACACCGTACTGATCCAGCTTGCGACACCGAGCCGCGAACGTGTGGAGAGTTACCAGATTCTGCGCAATGACATTGAACGCCAGGTGGGCCACATCAACGGCGAATACGGCGAGGTCGGCCATCCGGTGGTGCACTACCTGCACCGTCCGGTGCCCCGCGACGAACTCATCGCGTTCTTCGTGGCCAGCGATGTCATGCTGGTGACCCCGTTGCGTGACGGGATGAACCTGGTGGCCAAGGAGTACGTCGCCTGCCGCAGCGATCTTGGCGGCGCGCTGGTGCTGAGTGAATTCACCGGTGCCGCAGCCGAACTCCGGCAGGCCTATCTGGTCAACCCGCACGACCTCGAACGCGTCAAGGATGCCGTCGAGGCCGCACTCAACCAGCCGGTCGAGGAGGGGCGGCGCCGGATGCGGTCAATGCGACGCCAGGTGCTCGCCCATGACGTGGACCGCTGGGCACGGTCTTTTCTCGACGCCCTGGCCGAGGCGCATCCCTAGTGGGGCGAGCAGACGCAAAAGCACCTATTTTCAGCTGGAAATCGTGCTTTTGCGTCTGCTCGCCCGGCGAAACCCGTGGTGTAGCCGTCCGATCGCTGTGATACTCGAAGACAGCGTTCAACTGCCAACGAAGGAGAAGACGCCGTGAACATCCGTCGCGCGCTGGCCGCTGGTTCCGCCGTCGCCTCAGCGGTGGCGATTAGTATCGCGGTGGAATCGGATGTTCCGGCTAGCGCGGTCGCGCCCCCGGCGGACGGCACGTATTCGTTCAATCAGGCAGGCGTATCCGGGGTTACGTGGACGGTCACGGCGCTCTGCGACCAGGTGAACGGAAGCCGCTATTACAAGGATTATGACAACCCGATCATCATGGCCGATTTCTGTGCCCTGAATGTGGTGAGCTCTACGAACGAACGAATCACCCGTGCGGACAAGCTGCAGAACTACAGCGGCAGGGCCCGGCTGGTGAGTGGACTGTGGACCTTCAAAGTCGACGTGCCCGACGGCGTTTCGTGCCCGGGCGGCGGTACCGCGGCGTCCACCGAAACTTTCGCGTTCGACAACGAGACGCTCGCCGGTACGCACACCAGTTTGCACGGCGCTGTCTGTGGCATGCAGTCAGAGATGCGCAAGCAACCGTTTTCGCTCGCGCTCACCGGTCCACCACCCAGCCCGATCGAGCGTTATCCCTTGCGCTGCAACGACATAGCGATGTGCTTTTAGCGGTGATCGCGAGCGCGGCGGCGCCGGGCGAAGCGGGTCACCGCCATCGGGTCTAAAACACCGCGCTCAGATCGGCGTGATAAAGGCGATCAGCCATTTCTCGCCGACCTTCTTGTACTCCACCCGCAACCGGCTGCCGTCGAAAACCGGCTGCCGCGACTTGTCGGTGACCGTCCGGTTCATATAGACCATCACGGTCGCCGATTCCCGTTTCGCGGACATCACGCCCACGCCGACGACATTGGCCTGGACGACGACTTCCCGTTTCTTGGCCTCCGGGATGATCTGCGCGTTGACACTCTTCTTGAATTCTTGGCGGTAGTCCGGCGTCAGCAACGAGTAGGCGTCGGCAAGACTGCGCTCAATGGTCTGGTATTCGTAGGCGAACACCTGCGGTATGTCCTTTGCGGCCTGACGCGGCAACACCGCCCGCGCTGTCTGCTCGCCGCGAATCTCGACCCGGTTCCAGTAGAACCAGCCGCTCGCAGCCGATAACCCCACAAACGCCGCAACCAGCACTGAGCCGGCGATGGCCACCAGCCATCGCCGCATCCGCATCAGTTGCCCCCGTCCGGATACTTCAGGTCGTACGTGGTCATCCGGCCGGCCTCATCCTCATGGACGATGACCCGCAGCCGGTAGGGCATGGACGGCTTGTTCACTCCGTCCACATCGGCGACGGTCACACGCACCGACACCAGCACCGAAGCGTTGTCGCTGACCGCGTCGACGCCCTCCAGCGCGGCTCCGTTGACGACCGCCTCCGACGACGCGTTGGTGGAGCGAAACAGGCCTTTGAGGTTCTCGACGTTGTTGTTGGCGCTGAGCATCCCGCGCAGCGGCCCGCTGGTGCCGTTGTAGAAGCGATTCACGCTCTCGTCGATGTTGTCCTGCTTGTAGCTGAACATGTTGACCACCGTCTGCGTGGCGGTGTCAATGAACCGCTGGGTGCGCGCCTGATCGGCCTCGGCATGCCGCTGCTGGATCACCAGGATGGTCAGGCAGGCGGTCAGCGCGCCGACGGCCAATAGCGCGGCGGCAAAGGAGATCCACCCGACCAGTACGCGGTGCGGCTGCCGTCGCGTCGGTCGCCTGACGGTTGGCAGCTTCTTGATCGGCCGCTTCGGCTCGGCAGGCGCATCCACCTTGACGGCGGCCTTGGCGGCAACGGTGGCGGCGTCGGACTCGGGTTTCGCCGGGCCGGCCGCGCGGGATGCTCGCCTGCGCACACGTTGCGTCGTCGACGTCGCTACTGATGAAGTTTCTACGTCCACCACTAAAGTGGCCTCGGGTCACGCATAAGGTCCAACCAACTCTCGGCGCTGGATGCGCCATTCATACCGGGCGCGAAAATACCAGTCCCGCCCGCAAGGTCGGTAAAGGCGCCCGTCTTCGGGTCATAAGTGGTGTACGCCGGGCCGCTGGCCTGCGGTGGCTGGCCAGGCGGCGGTCCCCATGGCTTTTCGGCCCCCGGGCCCGGTGGTGGCGGATTGATGCCTATCGGCGGTGCCGGCGGCGGCAGCCACTTCGGGTACGGCAGTATCGGCGGCACCGGCGGAACCCCCGGCGGCATCCACGGAGGGTTGCCCGGCGGCGGCAAGGTGTCGTTGGGCGGCGGTGGTGAGTAGGCCGGCTGGTGCTGCGGCAGCGGCCCGGGTCCAGGCACCACCCCCGGCGGGGGCGGCCCCACGATGGGCGTGCCCGGATCGGGCTCGGCGCCGGGTGGGATATACGGGAACTTGTTGGGCGGCAACACGTTTAGCCCATTGGTCATGGGGGTGTTGTACGGGACCGGTGGACCGCGCCAGGGATTGCGACCAACTGGCACATAGCCTTTCGGGTCCCGGCACAGCTGAATCGTGGGCGCCCGCTTGCCGGGGAACTCCTGGCAAGGATAGTTGCGGGCGCCGCGGACTGTGCTCGGGTCGTTCTGGGCGACCTTGCAGTACATGTCCCTCGGGAGCTCGCGCACCGTCTCGTCGGCCGGGGTGCGCATCAACGGCGGGGGCACGAAGCCGACAGCGCACGGGGGCGGGTCGTTCAGGTCGAGCTTGAAGTCCAGCTTGGCGCCCTCGTCTTGCGGCGCGCCACCCGCAGCGGTGGTGATCGCGGCGAACAGGGCCGGCAACACCACCAGCAGTTGCTCGATCGACTTGTGATAGATGACCCCGACCCGGCCGAGGTTGGCCAGGCTGGCAGCCAGCGCGGGAAACGACGGCCGGATGCCGGAGAACGCGGTGTTGGCCTCGTCGATCGCACCCGGGGCGGTAGCCAATGTGTCACGCAGCTGCGGGTCGGCCCTGCGCAGCTCGGCGGTGAATCGCGCCAGCCCGTCGGCGAGTGACTTGATGTCACCCCCGGCTCGAATCTGGGCTTGCAGGAACGGGTCCACCTGGTCGATCAGCTGCGAAACCTGCGGGTAGTCGGCGTTGGCCTCGTCCACCAGCAGGCGGGCCGATTCGACGAGCCGGGCCAGCTCGGGACCGGAGCCGTTGGTCGCGAGGAAGGTCTGGTGCAGCAATTCCCGCAGTTTGGCGTTGCCAAGGCTGTTGACCAGCGTCTCAGCTTTTTTCAGCAGGTCGGCGACGTCCTGGCCGATCCTGGTGTTCTGTCGCTCGATGCGAAATCCGTTGCGCAACTTGCCTGGCGACGGGTTGGCGGGCGGGACGAGGTCGATGTACTGCTCGCCGATGGCCGACACACTCTTGACGGTGGCAGTGACGTTCGACGGAATGGGGGTGCCGCTGTTCAACCGCATTTCGGCGGTGACCCCGTTCGGGTTCAGCCCCACCGACTCCACCCGGCCGACCTCGACGCCGCGGTAAGTGACGTTGGCGTTCTTGTACAGTCCGCCACCGGCGACGAAGTCGGCGCTCACACCGTAGGTCCCGATGCCGAAGGTCGCAGGCAACCGCAGGTAGAAGATGATCATGATGGTCAGCGTGACGATGGTGACCAATGCGAATATGGCCAGCTGGATTTTGGTGAGTCTGTCTATCATCTGCGCCGCCCCTACTGTCCTGAGGCCGTGCCGGGCGGAATCTTGAACGGATCGGCCGCCTGCCCGGACAGGTTGGCCAGTTCACCGATCAGGAAGTCGGGCGGGTTGAGGATCTCACTCATGTGCATCATGTTCGGATCAAGCGCGTAGGAGGTGGTGAAGAACGTTTCACCGAGTCGGCGCAGGGTGAGGTCGAACGTGGTGAACACATTGAGGTAGTCGCCCCGTACCGCCTGTTTGATACCGAAGTTGGGGAACGGGAACGTCAGCAGCAACTGCAAAGAGGTGACGAAATTCTTCCGGTTGTCGTTGAGAGCCTTGACAGCTGAGTACAGGTCTTTCAAGTCCGCGGCGAAGTCTACTTTCGTCTTGGCGAGGATGTGCGAGGTGACCCTTGCCAACCTGCCCAGCGCGCTGAATGTCTCGACGATGTGGTCGCGCTGCTTGTTGAGGACTTGAAGCGCCTGAGGCAGCGTGTCCAGTGCCCGGCCCAAATTGTCGTTGTCACGCGCGAGGGTCGCCGAGAACCGGTTCAGCCCCTCGATTGCCGCGATGATGTCGTTGACTTGCTTGTTGAGGCCGGACGTCAACTCGGCGAGCCGGGGTATCAGGTCATGGAACTGAGCCTGACGGCCCGCCACTGCTTGGTAGGTCTCGTCGGTGATCTCTTCCAGCGCACCGACATTGCCCTTGTTGACCACCACACCGAGGGCCGAGAACACCTCCTCGGTGGTCGGAGCGCGGCCCGTGCTGGCTTCGGGGATCGGCGGGCAGTTGCGGTCTCCCAGCTTGCCGATCGGCGGTTTGCCAACCGGACGGGCCAGGTCGACGTGCATCGAACCCAACAGCGATGTCTGGGCCACCTTCGCGGTCGCATTGCACGGCAACACGACGTTCTTGTCCAGCGCCAACGTCACTGCGGCGTAGAAGCTTCCGTCGTGCCGCTGCTCGGCGGTGATCCCGGCCACGCTGCCGATGGTGACGTCGTCGAGCATCACCGGGGAGTTCTGCGGCAGGGTCGCCACATCCGTCATCTCGACGGTGATCTTGTAGTCGCCGCTGCCGTGGCCGACGGTGCCGGGCATCGGCAGTGAGTTCAGACCACCGAACTGACATCCAGCCAACAGCACACTGCTCGCCGCCAACACGCCACCGCGCAAGCACTTTCGGTTCATCCGCCGCCCCCCTGCTCGGCGGGCAGCGGCAGTCCGGGAACCGGACCCGGTGCCGGGCTGACAGGGGCCGGCCCTGAACCCGGCCGGGGCCCCGGCGCGGGGCCGTAACCGGGGGGTGTTCCTGCGGCGGGTGCCGGCCCGGGCGCTGCTGGCGCGGCTCCCGGGGCGGGCGGGACGAGCAGGCTCTGCAGATCCGCCGGATTCTGCACGGGATGCGTTCCGGGAGCGGGGATCCAGGTGAGTTCCGGGATCGGCGTCTGCGCCTTGGCCTGGGTGGCCGGGGTGTCGTAGATGATCTGGCCCTTGTATGCCGTGATCGTGTTGAGCGGGTGGAACATGATCGGCGGGTAGTTTGCGGTGAGCCGGCGCAGCACCGGACCTAATCGCTCGCGACAGATCTCGGCGCGCCTGAAGTACTCGGGTGCCCTTGCGCCGCCGGCGGTTTCGAACGAACCACCGCAGATGAATTGGACGGGGTTGGCGAACTCGGGAATCGACAACAGACCGTTCAGCGTGCCCTGGGCGGGGTCGTAGATGTTGTAGAAGTTCGCGATACCCGGGCCCGCCACGTGCAGTACCTGTTCGATGTTGTCGCTCTGATTGCTCAATGTCTGGGCCAGGTCGTTGAGCTTGTTGACCGTATCAATCAGCGTCGAATTGTTCTGACCCAGGAACCCGCGGATGTCCGACAGTGCTTGGTTGAGGGTGCCCAGGGTGTTGTCCAGATGACGCGAGCTGTCCGCCAACACTTGCGATACCGACGCGACGTGTCCGGCGAACTGCACGATCTGTTCGTTACTCGACGACAGGGCGTCGACCAGTATCTGCAAATTCTTGACCGTGCCGAAAATGTCGCTCCGCGAATCGCCCAGCCGCCCAGCGACTTGCGAAAGCTCACGCAGCGCGTTGTGGAATGACTCACCCTTGCCGTCGAGAGTGTCGGCGGCCTGATTGATCGCCTCGCCCAGCGGGCCTTGCATCTGCCCGGCGGCCGGACTCAGCTGAACAGCCAGCTTTGTCAGCGACTCCTTGACCTCGTCCCACTCCACCGGTACCCCGGTGTGTTTCAGGTCGATGGTGGCGCCGTCGGGCATCGTCGCCCCGCCGGGTATGCCGGGGTGAGCTGAATGAACCGTGCCGACACCAGGTTCGGGGAGATGATCAGCGCCTGGGCGTCCCTGGGCACCTTGATGTCCTTGGACACCGACAGGGCGACCTTGACGTCGGACGGCCCTGGCTCGATCGACTCGATCTTGCCGACCGGAACCCCGAGGATGCGTACCTGATCTCCGGGATACAGACCAACGGCAGAAGTGAAGTGCGCGAAAATCTTTCGGCCGTTGTCGCCCGCGGAGAAGAGCACATACGCACCGCCCACCAGCACCGCGACCAGCACGACGATGGTGACGGTACGCAACCCGCGGCTGCCGAAACTCTGCTTCATCATGGTGATTTCGGCCTGATGATCCAGCGTTCTTGAATCAGTCCGCGCAGGTAGTCGGCGAGGCTGGCCGGGAGTTTGCCGGGCTGATAGACGAAGTCGAACATCGTCGCCAGCAGCGGCGCCGGTATCACGCCGTACACGTTGACGTTGAAGCCCGGTCCGGATCCCACCACCTCACCCAGCTCGGTGGCGTAGGTGGGCAGCCGTTTGAGGGCCTCGGTGATGTAGTCGCGACGTTCGTTGAGCGTGTCCAGCACCTGGTTGAGCTTGCTCAGCGCCGGACCGAATTCCCTTCGGTTGTCGGCGACGAAACCGGAAATCTGTGCGGAGAGACCACTGATTCCCGAGATCAGCTGCCCCAGCGCCGCCCGGCGCTCGTCGAGCGCGGCAAACAACTGGTTGCCGTCGTTGACCAGCTTGTCGACTTGCTTGGCGCGGTCGGCCAGTACGGCTGTCACCGACTTCGCGTGCGCCAGCAGCCCTTGCAGCGCCTCGTCACGGCGGTTCAGGGTGCTCGACAACGAGGTCACGCCGTCCAAGGCGCCGCGCAATTCGGGGGTGGCATCGCGGAATGTGTCGGTCAGCACCCGCAGCGCCTGCTCGAACTGCGGCCGGTTCAGATCGCGGGAATTGCGGCCCAGGTCTTCGAGCGCCCCGGCCAGCGTGTACGGCGTGGTCGTGCGGCTCAGCGGAATAACGGTCGCCTTGCCAGTGCCGCCCGGGCTCACCGAGACCGAGCGCTCGCCGAGGATGGTGTCGGTCCGGATCGCGGCGAGCGACTGGTCACCGACAACGACGTGGCGGTCGACGGTGAAGCTGACCTTGGCGCTGTCGCCGGCCAGAGCCACTTCCGAAACTTTGCCGACCTTGAAACCCGAGACGTAAACGCTGTTGCCGGGTGTGATGCCCGCGGCGTCGCTGAAGTACGCGGTGTATGTCTGGCCCTGCGGCCAGAACGGCAGACTGGCATAGCCGAACGCGATCAAGACCACGCAGATCACCAGGACCAGACCGAAGATGCCGGTGCGCAGTGGGTCGCGGTAGCCCTTGGGGTTATTTGGCAAAAGTGCACCTCCCATGGCTGGGATCCACCTGGCCGCCCATCGGTATAAGGATGTCGCCGCCGGCCGGTCCGTTGATCTTGATCGTCACGGAGCAGAAGTAGATGTTGAAGAACGACCCATATGCGCCGAGGGCGGACAGGCGCAGATAGTCCTCGCCGAGCTGCTCGATGTCGTTGGCCACCTCGGCCTTGCGGTCGTCCAGTTCGGTGGCCAGCGGCCGGGTGTTTTCCAGGATGCCCTGCAGCGGCCGGCGCGAATTGCGCAGCAGCTGAGTCAGATCCGTCGTCGTCGACGCCAGGGGCGGAATGGCGTCGGCGATGACGTCCTTGTTCTTGGCCAGCCCGGTGATCAGTTGCTGCAGTTGGTCGACGCTGGTGGAAAACTGCGCGCTCTTGGCATCGATGGTGCCCAGCACGGTGTTGAGGTTGGTGATCGTGTCTCCGATGAGCTGATCGCGCTGACCCAACGCCGAGGAGAACGCGCTGGTGTCGGCCAGCACGTTCGACAACGCTCCACCCTGGCCCTGTAGCAACTCGATGACGGCGCTGGTGATGGTGTTGACCTTGTCTGCGTCCAGTCCCTTGAGCACCGGCTTGAGTCCGCCCAGCAACGCATCGAGATCCAGCGCGGGTTGGGTGTGCTGGGCGTTGATGGTGCCGCCCGGCGGCAGTTTGCGCAGTTCTCCCGGGCCGGACGTGATCTCCATGTACCGGTCGCCGACCAGGTTTTCGTAACGCACCACCGCGCGCGTGGACGAGTACAACTGGTAGTGCTTGTCGACTCCGAACTTGACGTCGACGGTGTTGTCACGGTTGAGCTTGATCTCCTTGACGTCACCGACCGGCACGCCGGCGATGCGGACCTTCTGGCCCGCCTTCAACCGCGAGGCATCGATGAAGGTCGCGTGATAGGTCTCTTCCGGGCCGAACCGGAACTGGCCGAACACCACTACCAGAGCGGCGCTGACCAGCAGCATCGCGACCGCGAAGATGCTGACCTTGATCACCATCGAGCGGTGCGAAGGCATGCCTCCCCTCGGTTCGGCCATCAGAAGTCGTCCCGTTCCGCGAAGGCGCCGTGGAACAAGAACTGCAGCGTGGAGGGTGCGTCAACCTGCACTTCGGTGAACGGCTCGTAGGGGATGTAGGCGTTGTCGGTGACCAGGAACGGCGACTTGAAGAACGACCCGCCGGTCTGCTTGGTCGGGATGTCCGGCAGGCCTCGGCAGTTCGGGCCACCGGAGGCGTTGACGATCGGCAGACTCTCCGGATAGGTGTACGACGGCGCCCCCAGCACGAAGCTCGACGACGTGAACAGGCCCGCCTTGCGGACACCGAGCAACGGGGCGAACTCCTTGATGCCTCTCTCGATGCCGGCGAAAAGACAGCCGAGCTCCGGCGAGTAGTCGGAGGCCACTTTGAGCGGGGCCCGAAACCGGTTGATGGCGTCGATGAAGTTCTGCTCCGCCGGCGCCAGGGTGTCATAGGCGTTGTTGGCCAGTCCGATGGTGGCCAACAGCGTGGTGTTGAGATTGTTCTGCTGGTCCACGACGGTCCGGTTGATGGTCGGCAGGCTGTCGAACACGGTGTTCAGGTCCGGCGCGGCGTCGGCGTAGACATTGGTGACGATCCCGGCCTTGCGGAAGTCTTCCTTCAGCGCGGGCAGCTTTGGGTTCGATTGCTGGGTAAGGGTATTCAGCCCGGCCAGTAGCGCGCCGAAGTCGTCGCCGTGACCGCGCAGGCCTTCGGACAGCGCGCTGAGCGTCCCGTTCAATTCGACCGGGTCGACCTTGTGGAGCAGGTCGATGAGCGACTGGAACAGCGTGTTGACTTCGAGCTGCACATCCTTGGCTTGCACGAGCGAATCCGGCCGCAGCGACTTCTTCGACGGATTCTCCGGCACGCGGAATTCCACTGACTTGGCGCCGAAAATGGTGTTGCCCGCGATATGCACGCTCGCGTTCGACGGGATGAACCCCAGCTGGTCGGCGTTGATGGCCAGCTTCAGCCGCGCCTGATCGCCGCTGTAGCTGACGTCTTCGACCTTGCCCACCTGAATACCGCGGTACTTGACCTTGGCGCCTTTCTCCATCACCAGCCCCGCGCGCGGGGCCGCGACGGTGACGGTGTCGGTCTGGGTGAAAGCCGCCGTGTAGGAAAGGTAGGTCAGGACGGCGAATGCCAGCACCAAACCGGCCAGCAGCGCTGCTGCCAGCCGGACGGTCCCGGGTCGCGATCCTTCGCCTGCCATGGGTTTTGAGCAGTCTCCTTATCCAGAGAGGTTGAAATTACCGGACGCGCCGTAAACGGCGAGCGAGATGAACAAAGTAATGACGACGACGACGATCAGCGAGGTCCGCACCGCCTGACCGACCGCGATGCCGACGCCGACCGACCCGCCGGTGGCGTTGTAGCCGTAGTAGGTGTGCACCAGCATCACCGCGATCGACATCGCAATGGCCTGCAGAAATGACCACAACAGGTCGGTCGGGATGAGGAAGGTATTGAAGTAGTGGTCGTAGAGGCCCGCGGACTGACCGTTGATGAACACGGTGGTGAAGCGAGCGGCGAAGAACGCGGCCAGCACCGACAGCGAATACAGCGGGATGATCGCGATGAGGCCGGCGATCAGCCGGGTCGACACCAAATACGAAACCGAGTGCACCGCCATGCTTTCGACGGCATCGATCTCTTCGGCGACTCGCATGGCCCCCAGCTGGGCGGTGGCACCGGCACCGATGGTGGCCGCCAGGGCGATACCCGCGATCACGGGCGCGACGACGCGGACATTCAGAAAGGCGGACAGGAACCCGGTAAGCGCCTCGATGCCGATGTTGCCCAGCGACGAATAGCCCTGCACCGCAATGACGCCGCCGGATGCCAGGGTCAGGAAGGCCGCAACACCGACGGTGCCGCCGATCATGATGAGGGCCCCTGCGCCCAGCGTCATTTCGGCGACCAGCCGGATCGTCTCTTTGCGGTATCGGGTAAGCGCGTTGGGGATGTAGCGCATGGTTTGGCCGTAGAACAGCGCTTGTTCGCCGAAGTCGTCGATCGGCCCTTGCAGCACCCTGTTGAACAGGTTGCGTACCCGGTAAGTCAGGTCGTAGCTCATCGCGTGCTCACTTCGCCGTCAATCGCACGCCGATCGCGGTCATCACCACGTTGATCACGAACAAGCAGATGAACGCGTAGACCACGGTTTCGTTGACGGCGTTGCCGACACCCTTGGGCCCGCCCTTGACGGTCAGGCCGCGGTAGCACCCGACCAGTCCGGCCATCACCCCGAACAGCAGCGCTTTGACCTCGGCGAGAATCAGCTCTTTGAGGCCGGTGAGCACGGTCAGCCCGTTGATGAAGGCGCCGGGGTTGACCCCTTGCAGCAAGACCGAGAACACGTAGCCGCCGGACAAGCCGATGGCACAAACCAGGCCGTTGAGCAACAACGCGACCAACGTAGACGCCAAAACCCTGGGCACCACCAGCCGCTGGATGGGGTCGATGCCCAGCACCCGCATCGCGTCGATTTCCTCGCGGATGGTCCGCGCACCCAGGTCCGCACAGATCGCCGTGGCACCGGCTCCCGCCACCACCAGCACCGTCACCACCGGGCCCAGCTGGGTGATGGTGCCGAACGCGGTTCCGGCGCCGGACAGGTCGGCGGCCCCGATCTCGCGCAGCAGGATGTTCAGAGTGAAGGCCACCAGGACCGTGAACGGAATGGACACCAGCAACGTCGGGACCAGCGACACGCGCGCGACCATCCAGGTCTGGTCCAGAAACTCGCGGAATTGGAATGGCCGGCGAAAAGACGCCCGGAAGGTTTCTATCGACATCTCGAAGAAGCCGCCGACGGCCCTGGCCGGGACCGCAAGCCTTTGGATCAACTTGGTCCCCCCCGTCTGCTAGAGGCGAAGTAACGGCGTCCTCCGGGCCCGGCCAGGGTTTGCCCAGTGCTCGCTGTGAGCCGGCTCATATTAACTCAGAACATGTTCGCCGTGTCAACGAATGGCGGTTAACGGTATTTATGGATGACAAACTGTAATATTTGCAGGTCAGGGCCATTGTGTGGAAACCAATCTGAAACACGTTCTACCTGACCAGGGGTTTCGCAGAAGGCCCTCCAGGCCTCCCGCCCCCTCACTCACCCATCAGTCCGGTCGCCGAAAAGTTCAGGTTCGGATCCCGGCCGGCAAAGTAGTCGTGCAGCGTGGCGCTGAGCTGCGCGGGCTCCCACGCCGAACCGTCCGCGCTGAACTGACGCTCCACGCTGGGCGCCGAGACCAGCGTGACGCGCGGACCGTACACGATGAACACCTGACCGTTGACTTCTGCGGCGGCCGGGGATGCCAGGAACTGCACCAGTGTCACCACGTGCTGCGGTGACAAAGGGTCGACCTGGCCTGCTTCCAATTCCGGCGCGGCGCCGAAGACGTCGGCGGTCATCGCGGTACGCGCCCGCGGGCAGATCGCGTTGGCGCAGATTCCGTATCGGCCCAGTGCCCGCGACGCGGACAGGGTAAGTGCCGTGATGCCCGCCTTGGCGGCGCCGTAGTTGGCCTGGCCCACCGGCCCCACCAGACCTGCCTCCGAGGAGGTGTTGATCAGCCGGCCGTATATAGAGCCATCTTTGGCTTCTTTTGCCCGGGTTCGCCAATAGGTGGCGGCGTTGCGGGTGAGCAGAAAATGCCCGCGCAGGTGCACGGCGATGACGAGGTCCCATTCCTCGTCGGACATGTTGAACAGCATCCGGTCCCGGGTGATCCCGGCGTTGTTGACGACGATGTCCAGCCCGCCCAGCCCGTCGGCAGCGGAGATGAGCTCGTCGGCCGTCGCGCGTTGGCTGATGTCGCCCGCCACGGCGAGCGCCTTACTGCCCGCGTCTGAACTGGCCTGGGCAATCTCGTCGACGACGTCGGAGGCATCCAGGGCGGCGGCAAGGTCGTTGACGACGACGGTCGCACCCAGCCTGGCCAAGCCGAGCGCCTCGGCGCGGCCCAGGCCCTCGGCCGCACCGGTAACCACCGCGACCTTTCCGGAGAGATCGGTCGCGTTCGTGCTGCTACTCAATTTATGAATACCTCTAGTTTGGGGTTAGCCCTGCTGGGCTCGGACTAGTCGCCGCGCAACAGCGCAGCGCGGGGGCATTCAGCGATCGCCTGTTCGGCCAGGTGTTCCCGGTCGGGCGGAATCGGATCGGTCTTGACGACGGCGTAGTCCTCGTCATCCAGGTCGAAGATATCCGGCGCGATTCCCATGCACACCGCATTACCTTCGCACCGGTCACGGTCCACGATCACCCGCACAACAACCTCCTTGAACCTGGCCACCCGCCCCGTCGAGTAGCCCATCACTCGGTGGCTTCTCAGTAGCTCCACCATAAGGCCCGGCTACGTCTGACGAAACGGTCGCTGGATTCCCAGACTAGAACGTGTTACAACCGGGAAGACGAATGGGTAGCCGATGGTCAGTTCGCGGCGCCCGCTCGATGGCCGCGAGATGGACTACCAACGCTCAACCGAAGGACGGCTGGAATGCGCATCAGTTATACCCCTGAACAGGAGGAGCTGCGTCGCGAGCTGCGGTCGTACTTCGCCACACTGATGACACCGGAGCGCCGTGAAGCGCTGAGCTCGGTCCAGGGCGAGTACGGCGTCGGCAACGTGTACCGAGAGACCGTCGCGCAGATGGGCAAAGACGGGTGGCTCACCCTGAACTGGCCCAAGGAGTACGGCGGCCAGGACCGCTCCCCGATGGATTCGTTGATCTTCACCGACGAGGCCGCGATTGCCGGCGCACCGGTGCCGTTCCTGACCATCAACAGTGTGGCGCCGACGATCATGGCGTACGGAACCGACGAGCAGAAGAAGTTCTTCCTGCCCAAGATCGCGGCGGGTGAGCTGCACTTCTCGATCGGCTATTCGGAGCCGGGCGCCGGTACCGACCTGGCCAACCTGCGGACCACCGCGGTCCGCGACGGCGACGACTACGTCGTCAACGGGCAGAAGATGTGGACCAGCCTGATCGTCTATGCGGACTACGTGTGGCTGGCGGTGCGCACCAACCCGGAAGCCAAGAAGCATCGTGGCATTTCGGTGCTGATCGTGCCGACCACCGCCGAGGGCTTCTCCTGGACACCGGTGCACACCATGGCCGGTCCCGACACGAGCGCCACCTACTACTCCGACGTGCGGGTTCCGGTGACCAACCTGGTCGGCGAGGAGAACGGCGGCTGGAAGCTGGTGACCAACCAGCTCAATCACGAGCGGGTGGCCCTGGTGTCGCCGGCCCCGATCTTCATGTGCCTGCGCGAAGTTCGCGAATGGGCGCAGCACACCAAGGATTCCAGCGGCGCCCGGCTCATCGACTCCGAATGGGTGCAGCTCAACCTGGCCCGGGTGCACGCCAAGGCCGAGGTACTCAAGCTGATCAACTGGGAGCTCGCGTCTTCGCAGGACGCGTCCCCGTCGCCGGCGGACGCATCGGCCGCCAAGGTCTTCGGTACCGAACTGGCGACCGAGGCATACCGGCTGCTGATGGAAGTGCTCGGCACTGCCGCGACGTTGCGGCAGGACTCTCCCGGCGCGTTACTGCGCGGCCGGGTGGAGCGGATGCACCGAGCCTGCCTGATCCTGACCTTCGGCGGCGGCACCAATGAGGTGCAGCGCGACATCATCGGCATGGTCGCGCTCGGACTGCCCCGGGCCAACCGCTGACCCTATATATAGAGGACGGGATTCATGGATTTCACGACAACCGAAGCCGCAACCGACCTCGGTGGTCTGGTAGACACCATCGTCGACGCGGTATGCACTCCGGCGCATCAACGCGAACTGGACGGCCTCGAGCAACGGTTCGACCGAGAGCTGTGGGGCAAGCTCGTCGACAGCGACATCCTGACCAGTGCCGCCCCGTCGTCGCTGGGCGGCGACGGATTCGGGGTGCTCGAACAGACCGCGGTCCTGGTTGCGTTGGGCCATCAGCTGGCCGCCGTGCCCTACCTGGAGTCGGTGGTGCTGGGCGCCGGGGCGCTGGCCCGGTTCGGCTCCGAAGAACTGCAGCAAAGTTGGGGTGTGGCGGCTGTCAACGGCGAGAAGATTCTGACCGTGGCCGCCGACGGCGAGATGGGTGAGGGCCCGGTGCGGGCGACGCCCGCCGGTGACGGCTTCCGTCTGACTGGTACCCGTACCCTGGTCGGCTACGGGCCGGTGGCAGACGCGTTCCTGGTGCCGGCCGAAACCGACTCCGGCACGGCTGTTTTCGTGGTTGCCTCCGATGATCCGGGCGTCTCGGTGACCCCTTTGCAGACCACTGGCCTGGGCTGCGTCGGACACCTGGCGCTGGACGACGTCGCGGTAGCGGCGGACCGCAAGGTCGGCGGAAGCGAAGTGGTGAGCTGGCTCCGCACGATCTCCACCCTGGGCCGCAGCGCTTTTCAGCTCGGTGTCCTCGAACGTGGATTACAGATGACGGCCGAATATGCCCGCACCCGTGAGCAATTCGACCGCCCCATCGGCAGCTTCCAGGCGGTGGGTCAGCGGCTGGCCGACGCGTACATCGACGTCAAGGGGTTGCGGTTGACGCTCACCCAGGCCGCGTGGAAGGTCGCCGAGGACATTCCCGCGGAGATCGACGTGGCGTCGGCGGCGTTTTGGGCAGCTGACGCCGGGCACCGGGTCGCACACACCATCGTGCACGTGCACGGCGGCGTCGGCGTCGACACCGATCATCCCGTGCACCGGTATTTCCTGGCCGCCAAGGAGACGGAGTTCGCGCTCGGCGGTGCGACCGGGCAGCTGCGACGGATCGGTCGTGAATTGGCGGAAACCCCTGCATAGCGGGCTTGCCGACCTGACGGTCACCCAGCTACTGGTGCCGCTGACCGAAATCGAGGACCGCGGCGTCTATTTCGAGGACTCGTTCACCAGCTGGCGCGACCACATCCGGCAAGGCGCCGCGATCGCAGCGGCGTTGCGCGACCGCCTCGACCCGGACCGGCCGCCGCATGTCGGTGTGCTGCTGGAAAACACGCCGTTCTTCTCGGCAATGCTGGTGGCCGCCGGCCTGTCGGGGATCGTGCCGGTCGGCCTGAACCCGGTTCGCCGCGGGGACGCGCTGGCCCGCGACATCGACAGGGCTGATTGCCAATTCGTGCTGGCCGACTCGAAATCAGCGGTGGCACTGGGTGATATTGACCATCTCGACGTCGATTCGGCCGAATGGGCTGGCGAGCTGGCCGCGCATGGTGATGCCGAGCTGAGTTTCCGGACCGCGGCGCCCACCGACCTGTTCATGCTGATCTTCACGTCCGGCACCAGCGGCGAACCGAAGGCGGTAAAGTGCAGCCACGGCAAGGTTGCGATCGCCGGAGCGACGATGACTCAGCGGTTCGGGCTGGGCCGCGACGATGTCTGCTATGTGTCGATGCCGTTGTTCCACTCCAACGCGGTGCTGGTCGGCTGGTCGGTTGCGGCGGCGTGCCGCGGGTCAATGGCATTGCGGCGCAAGTTCTCTGCGTCGAATTTCCTGTCCGACGTACGCCGCTACGGTGCCACCTATGCCAACTATGTGGGCAAGCCGTTGTCGTATGTGCTTGCCACACCTGAGCAGCCGGACGACGCGGACAACCCGTTGCGGGCGGTGTACGGCAACGAGGGCGTGCCGGGCGACATCGAACGCTTTGCCCGCAGATTCGGATGCGTTGTTCAGGACGGGTTCGGTTCGACCGAGGGCGGCGTGGCGATCGCTCGTACGCCAGACACTCCGCCCGGTTCGCTGGGTCCGCTGCCTGATGGCGTCGAGATCGTCGACCCGGATACCGGCCTGCCCTGCCCGCCTGGCGTAGTCGGCGAACTGGTGAACAGCACAGGCGCCGGCCGCTTCGAGGGTTACTACAACGACGAGGCCGCCTCGGCCGAGCGGATGGCCGGCGGCGTCTACCACAGCGGCGACCTGGCCTATCGTGACGAGAACGGTTACGCGTATTTTGCCGGGCGCCTTGGCGATTGGATGCGAGTCGACGGAGAGAACCTGGGCGCGGCGCCCATCGAGCGGGTCCTGTTGAGATATCCGGACGCGATCGAGGTCGCGGCTTATCCGGTGCCCGACCCGGTGGTCGGCGACCAGGTGATGGCCGCGCTGGTGCTGGCTGCCGGTAGAGAATTCGACGCCGACAAATTTCGGGCCTTCCTGGCCGAGCAACCCGATTTGGGGCCTAAGCAGTGGCCTTCCTACGTCCGGGTCAGTGCGGAACTGCCGCGTACCGTGACCTTCAAGGTGCTCAAGCGGCAGTTGTCCGCCGAGGGCGTCGACTGTGGCGACCCGGTGTGGCCGATTCGTCGACCGGGATCGTGACACACCTCGCTCCGGAGGTGAGCTTCGAAGAGATGGCCGCCGACTTTCCGGCAAGAGTCGGCATCGCGGTTGCCCGGGCCGCCGAGATCTACTCACTTGGACAATGGTCGACAGGCGTCGCTTGGTCGACTATCAAAGTGCCGTTGGCGATTGCGGCACTGCGCAATGATCGTTGGGGTGCAAACGATTTGGTGGTCAGGGCAATTACCAAATCCGACAACGGCGCCGCGGAGAAGCTGTGGGCGGGCCTGGGTGAGCCGGCACAGGCGGCGCGGCGCGTGCAAGCCATCATCGAGGAATCCTTGGACGCCGCCACAGTGGTCGAGTCGCAGCGAGTTCGCCCCGGGTTCACCGCTTTTGGCCAAACCCAATGGCCGCTTGACCAGCAGGCCCGGTTTGCCTTGCAGCTACCGGGCATTGCTGAGGCCGATACCGTCATCGAACTGCTGTGCCGCCTCACTGCCAAGCAGTGCTGGGGGCTTGCCGCCAGAGGCATTCCGGCCAAAGGTGGTTGGGGCCCGGGCAGCACGGCGCGCACCTATCTGGTGCGGCAATTCGGCTTAGCAGCAACCGAATCCGGGAACGTGGGGGTAGCCTTGGCGGTCGAGGCGCGGACTTTCAAAGCCGGCATCGATGTGATCAACCAGCTGACGGATTGGCTCGTCGACAACCTTCCCGAACTATCCGAGCAGTGACGGCACGACCGCATCGACGAGGTGCGGTCCGGGCTCGGCGAAGGCAGCGCGGAGTGCGTCGGCGAACTCCTCGGCGGTGCTCACCCGTCGCGCCGGCACTCCCAGGCCTTCGGCGATCTTGACGAAATCCATGGTGGGTCTTGACAAGTCCAGCAGGTCCAGCGCTTTCGGTCCGGGAGCCGAGCCGGCGCCGACGCGTTGCAGCTCGATACGCAGGATGTCGTAGGCGCTGTTGTCGTAGATGACGGTCGTCACGTTCAGGTTCTCCCGCGCCTGGGTCCACAACCCTGAGATCGTGTACATCGCCGACCCGTCAGATTCCAGACACAGCACCGGACGGTCGGGGGCGGCCACCGCCGCGCCGACCGCGGTGGGAATGCCGTACCCGATCGCTCCGCCGGTCAATGTCAGCCAGTCATGGGCGGGGGCGCCGGCGGTGGCCTGCGGAAGCAGTATCCCGGAGGTGTTTGACTCATCGACGACGATCGCGCGTTCGGGCAGCAGCGCGCCGACCACATCGGCCACCGAGGCCGACGTGAGGGCGCCGGTGGGCAGCTGGGGGCGTGACGCGGCGGCGACGGGCGCAACCGTCCCGGGCGCCACCTCGTCGGCCAACGCGGCCAAAGCGTCGGCGGCACCGTTGTCTTCGGCCAGCACGTGCACCTCGCAACCGGCCGGCACCAGATCGCTGGGCATGTTCGGATACGCGAAGAAGGACACCGGCGACTTGGCACCCGCCAGGATGAGGTGCTTGGCCCCGTTCAGCTGGTCCGCTGCGGCTTCGGCGAAGTAGGCGAGCCGGTCGACCGCGGGAACACCGGCGCCGCGCTCGAGCCGGGTCGGGAAGGTCTCGCACAGCCAGCGGGTCCCGGTGGCCTCGGCGATCCGTGCGGCCGCAGCCAACCCCGGAGCCCGGGTGGCGTCGCCGCCGATCAGCATCATTGTTGGCTCTCCCGAACGCAGCACCTCGGCCACCGGTCCTACGTCCACCGGCGCGCCTGCGGAAGGCGTTGGCACCGAGGCGGTTTCGCCGCCGTCGGACCAGGATGCGTCGGCCGGCAGGATCAGCGTCGAGATCTGCGAGCCTGCCTGGCTCGCCGCGATCGCTTCGGCCGCGTCGGTTGCGACGTCGCCGACGCTGGTGCTGCGGCGCACCCAGCCCGAGACGGTGCCGGCGAGCGCGTCGATGTCGGATTCCAGTGGGGCGTCGTACTTCTTGTGGTAGGTGGCGTGATCGCCGACGACAACCACCATCGGGACCCGAGCGCGCCGGGCGTTGTGCAGATTGGCCAGGCCGTTGCCCAGTCCGGGGCCGAGGTGCAGCAGGACGGCCGCAGGACGGCCCGCGATTCGCGCGTAGCCGTCGGCGGCGCCCGTGGCCACACCCTCGAAAAGGGCGAGCACGCCGCGCATCCGCGGGACGGTGTCCAGCGCCGCAACGAAGTGCATCTCCGACGTGCCGGGGTTGGCGAAGCACACGTCGACGCCGCCGTCGACCAAGGTGTTGATCAGAGCCTGGGCGCCGTTCACCTGTCTGCCTCCTGTTTTGCGAGCCCGAAGACCCGCTCGGCGTTGCCGCGCAGAAAGTCGCGGCGCGCCTCGTCGCTCAGGCCGAGTTCGTCGAGGCCGGCCAGCGCGTGTGCGTGGGCGATCATCGGGTAGTTGGTGCCGAACAGGACTTTGCGTTGTCCGGTACCGGTTTTCATGAACCGCACGAGTTCGTCCGGGAACCGCCGCACGGTGTAGGCGGAGGTGTCGATGTAGACGTTCTCGTGTTTGCGGGCAACGGCGACCATCTCCTCGGTCCATGGATAGCCGACGTGACCGCACACGATGACCAGCTCCGGGAAATCCAGGGCCACCTGGTCGATGTAGGGAATCGGTCGTCCGGTCTCCGACGGCCGCAGGGGGCCGGTATGTCCGACCTGGGTGCAGAACGGGACACCCAACTCGACGCATTCGGCGAAGAGCGGATAGTAGCGGCGGTCGGTGGGCGGCGCGTTCCACAGCCAGGGCACCACCCGCAGGCCGACGAAGCCGTCTTTAACCCGGTGGCGCAGCTCGCGGACGGCCGCCATCGGCCGGTCGAGGTCGACGGTCGCCAGGCCGCCGAACCTGTTGGGGTGCAATCGGATCCATTCGGCGACCTCATCGTTGGAAACCAGGTCCTGGCCGTTCGGACCGCGCCAGGCGCTGAGCAGGCCGAAATCGACGCCGGCGCTGTCCATCGACACGATGGTCGCGTCGATCGGGATGTCGGTTTCCGGCATGGCCCCGCCGGTCCAGCGCCGCAGCGACGCCAGCATGTCGCTGCGCAAGAAGCGCAGCGTCGGGTGCTGCATCCAAACGTCGATCGTCATCGCGATTCGACACTAGCCCGCCGACGATACCCGCCGCGAAGCGGCGGGAGGGGAGGCGGGCACTCCGGCTCAGCCGGGCCGCCTTCCCGGCGGCAGCCTAGGTAAGGATCAGGCGCCGCTCGCGACGTGGCTGGCGTGCACCTCGTCGGCGGGGCGCGCCTCGGTCTGCTCCTTGGCCCACCGGTAGTCGGGTTTGCCCGCCGGCGACCGCTTGACCTCGTCGACCAGCCAAAGGCTGCGCGGCACCTTGTATCCCGCGATCTCCGAACGGACGAAGCTGTCCAGCTCGGCCAGCGACGGCCGACATCCCGGCCGCGCGTGCACCACGGCGGCCACATGCTGCCCGTACCGAGGGTCGGGCACCCCGACAACCAAGGCGTCGAACACGTCGGGATGGCCCTTCAACGCGGCTTCTACCTCTTCGGGGTAGATCTTTTCGCCACCGCTGTTGATCGACACCGAGCCACGACCGAGCATGGTCACGGTGCCGTCTTCCTCGACTTGGGCGTAGTCACCGGGGATCGCGTAGCGCACTCCGTTGATGGTGCGGAACGTCTCGGCGGTCTTCTTCTCGTCCTTGTAGTAGCCGACCGGAATGTTGCCTTTCTTGGCGATGAAGCCACGCACCCCTGAGCCGGGCTTCACCTCGTTGCCGTCCTCGTCGAGGACGACGGTGCGGTGGTCGATGGTGACTCGCGGGCCGCCGCTATGCGGGGCGTCTTTGGCGACGATGCTGGTGCCCCCGAAGCCGGTCTCCGACGAGCCTATCGAGTCGGTGATGACGCGGTTGGGCAGCAGTTCGAGCAGCTTCTCCTTGATGCTCGGCGAGAACAGCGCCGCGGTGCTGGCAAGCAGGAACAGCGACGACAGATCGTAGTCGTTGTCTTGCCCTTGATGCGCCAAAAGAGCGTCCAGCAAGGGGCGAGCCATCGCGTCACCGGTGAAGAACAACAGATTCACCTTGTGCTCGTGAATCGTGCGCCAGACCTCGTCGGCGTTGAATTCCGGTGCCAGAACGGTGGTTTGGCCCGAGAAGATCGACATCCAGGTGGCTGACTGGGTGGCGCCGTGGATCATCGGCGGGATCGGGTAACGAACCATCGGTGGATTGGCGGCGGCTTGTTTCGCCAGGTCGTACTCGTCCTTGACGAATTCGCCCGTCGCGAAGTCGGTTCCGCCGAACAGCACGCGGTAGATGTCCTCGTGGCGCCACATCACGCCCTTCGGGAAGCCGGTGGTGCCGCCGGTGTAGAGCAGGTAAATCGCGTCGGCGCTGCGTTCTCCGAAGTCCCGCTCGGGTGAACCGTTGGCGAGGGCTTCGTAGAATTCGATGCCGCCGTACCGCGCATAGTCCTGAGAGTCCCTGTCCGAACCGTCCTCGACAACCAGGACCGTCTTGACGTTGGGAGTATCCGGCAGCACGTTGGCGACCCGGTCCGAGTACTGCCGCTCGTGGACCAGGGCGACCATGTCGGAATTGTCGAAGAGGTAGCGCAGTTCGCCCTCGACATAGCGGTAGTTGACGTTGACCAGGATGGCGCCCGCCTTGACGATGCCCAGCATCGCGATGACGATCTCGTTGCGGTTGCGGCAGTAAAGCCCCACCTTGTCGTCCGGCTGCACGCCCTGATCCATCAGGTAGTGCGCGAGGCGATTGGCCTTCTCCTCCAATTGGGCGTAGGTCAGCTTTTCGTCGCCGCAGATGAGGGCTACGCGGTCAGGCACAGCGTCGATGGCGTGCTCTGCGAGGTCGGCAATATTCAGGGCCACGGCCACCAAATTAGAACGTGTTACATTTCTTGACAAGTTTGTGGCTTCGACGCTGGAAGGCGGATACCTGTGAGCGAGTCCAAAAATGGTCCCGACGCCATCGTTGAGCAGCGCGGACACACTTTGATCTTGACGCTCAACCGCCCCGAGGCACGCAACGCGCTTTCCACCGAGATGCTCTCGATCATGGTCGAGGCCTGGGACCGTGTCGACAACGATCCGGAGATCCGGTCGTGCATCCTGACCGGCGCGGGCGGCTACTTCTGCGCGGGCATGGACCTCAAGGCGGCGTCCGCTAAGCCACCCGGCGACTCGTTCAAGGACGGCAGCTACGATCCGTCGCGGATCGACGCACTCCTCAAGGGCCGACGGCTGACCAAGCCGCTGATCGCCGCGGTCGAGGGCCCGGCGATCGCGGGCGGCACCGAGATCCTGCAAGGAACCGACATCCGCGTCGCCGGTGAGAGTGCCAAGTTCGGTATCTCGGAGGCCAAGTGGAGCCTGTACCCGATGGGTGGCTCTGCGGTGCGGCTGGTGCGCCAGATTCCCTACACGGTCGCGTGCGATCTGTTGCTGACCGGACGCCACATCACCGCCGCCGAGGCCAAGGAGATTGGCCTCATCGGCTACGTCGTGCCGGACGGCTCGGCGCTGGAAAAGGCCCTCGAGATCGCTGAAGTGATCAACAACAACGGACCTCTCGCCGTGCAGGCCATCCTGCGGACGATCCACGAGACCGAGGGCCTGCACGAGAACGACGCATTCAAGATCGATACCAAAATCGGTATCGAGGTGTTCCTCTCCGACGACGCCAAGGAAGGCCCGCTGGCGTTCAAGGAGAAGCGCAAGCCTCAGTTCAAGAACCGCTAACCTTCCCGTCTCGCCGAGCGTGTAACCACTGCGAAAATCGGGCTCGATTTTCGCAGCCAGTTCACGTTCGGCGACGCTGTCGGTGTCTCGCCACAGACTGCTTGCCGTGACTGGACCATTCATCGGCAGCGAAGCTCTCGCGTCTGGGGCGTTGACGCCGTACCAGCTCCGAACTCGCTTCGCCAAGATCCATCCCGACGTCTATGTCCCTATCGGCACGAACCTCACCGTCGTGCAACGCGCTTACGCCGCATGGCTGTGGTCGAAAAGGCGCGGGATCGTAGCGGGTCAGTCCGCGGCGGCACTGCACGGCGCCAAATGGGTGAATGCTGGGCAACCCGCACAACTTCTCTACGAACACCGTCGCCCCCCGCCCGGCATTCGCACCTGGTCGGACACCATCGCTGACGACGAGATTCAACTGATCGGCGACGTGCCCGCGACTACCCCGGCCCGCACCGCGTTCGACCTCGCCTGTCGTAATCCTCTCGGCAAAGCGGTCGCGGCTATTGATGCCTTGGCCCGAGCTACCAGGCTCAAGACTGCCGAGATTGAACTACTGGCCGAACGCCATAAGGGACACCGCAACATCAGACGGGCAAGACGCGCGGTGACCCTCGTCGATGCGGGCGCGGAGTCACCCCGCGAAACCTGGCTGCGGCTGCTGGTCATCGAGGCCGGTTACCCACCGCCGCAGACCCAGATACCGGTTTACGGCGCATACGGAGAGCTTGTCGCGGTTGTCGACATGGGTTGGGAGAACGTCAAAATCGCGCTCGAATACGAGGGCGACCATCATCGGATCGATCGCCGGACATTTGGTAAGGACATCGAACGCTATGAAGCGCTGCCCGAACTGGGTTGGATCGCCATCCGAGTCACGGCTGAACACATGCCGGGCGGCATTTTGGCACGACTCGCGTCAGCCTGGGCACGCCGAACGTGAACTCACGCACAGATTTCCGCGATTTCTTCGCCCTGAGAACACGCTCGGCGCAGCCCTGAGAACACGCTCGGCGCAGACCTGGGGCCTGGGGCGGCGTCGCCCTAGCTCAGCGGCGCGGTCGGGCTAAAGGCCACCGGCATTTTCTCCAAGCCGGAGACGAAGTTCGCCGGCCGAAGCGGCAACGCGGCGTCCGATGCCAGCCGCATATCGGGAAGGCGCTGCAAAAGCCGCGACTGCATGATCGACAACTCCAGCCGGGCCAGCTGATTGCCCAGGCAGAAATGCGTCCCGAAACCAAAAGCGAGGTGATTGTTCGGGTAGCGCTCGATGTCGAAGCTCTCCGGGTTCTCGAACACCTTCTCGTCGAAGTTCGCCGACTCGAACAACAGGATGATTTTTTCGCCCTGGTGCAGCTGGGTCCCGTGGAACTCGTTGTCGGCGGTGACCGTGCGGGCCATGTTCTTCACCGGTGCGGTCCACCGCAGCATCTCTTCGATGGCGTTGGGCAGCAGGCCCAGGTCATTGACCAGGCGCTGATGCTGGTCGGGGTGCAACAGCAGCTGCCTCGTTCCACCGGACAGCGTGTGACGTGTGGTCTCGTCGCCGCCGATCAGCAGCAGCAACACCTCGGTGACGATCTGATGGTCTTCGAGGCGGGATCCTTCCACCTCCGCATGCACCAGGACGCTGACCAGATCGTCGGTCGGTTCCTCCTTGCGGGCTGCGATCATGCCCATCATGTATTCGCTGTAGGCCGCGAAGGCGTCCATGGTGACCTGGAAATCCTCTTGCGCCGCAGTGCTGCTCAGGAAACTGACGAGATCGTCGGACCACTTGAGGAACATCTTGCGTTCTTCTGGAAGCACGCCCAGCATGTCGCCGATCACCGCCATCGGCAGGGGCGCGGCGAGATCCCAGACGAAGTCGCACTCCCCGCGTTCGCACACTGCGTCAATCAACGTGTCGCACAGCGCCGTGATCTTGGACTCCTGGTCTTTGACGCGCTTGCGGGTGAAGCCGGAGTTGACGAGCTTGCGCCGCAACAGATGTTGCGGATCGTCCATCTCGATCATCATCTCGACGCCGTCCTGGTCGGGCCGGATGCCGCCGGCGTTCGAGAACAGCTCGGGGTTGCGCTCGGCGTCGATGACGGCCTGATACGTCGATGCGGCGGCCAATCCGTTGCGGTCACGGAAGACCGGCTCGTGCTCACGCATCCAGCGGTAGACGGATCGGGAGTCGCCGGCGTAGAAGGCGCCGTCGGTCAGATCCACATCTGGTCTGGTCGTCGAAGTGACTGTCATGAGATCTCCTGCGCGTCGGCGAATGTCATTTGTACGTTGTCAGCCGAAGTCGACAGCATTGCCCGTTTCGGAAGCCCCAGCGAGGCAAGCTCTTTGGCATACGGGTGATCGCCGAGTCGCAGCCGCACGCCACCCGGGCGGTAACGCGAACCCCTGGCAGACATCGTGAATCCGGTCTCCAACGTATGTCCCTCGCGATGCGCATATGAGCGCAACTGCTGCTCGCGATACGTCAGCGCCGACGGAATCGGCAGGCCGCCACGGAATTCCATGTCGACCACGAGTTGACCGTCGGCGCTCAGATCGAAGCCGAAGTGACGGCCCTCGCGAATGTTGAACTCCGCCATTACTTTCGGAAATCCCCAGATTGTTCGGCCCGCTTCGAGAGTGAAGCTCTGGTCGACGAGCATGTGGTGAATGAAGGCGGACTGAAGCGCGCGAAGACCCGACGCGCTGGAACCGGGCTGGTTGACCATCACGCTGGTGCTCAACTCGTGATACTCGCCGAGGTCACCGTCGATGAAGTGCGCGAGTATCAGCGCCACCGCAGCGCGGCCGGGCAGAAAGCGGGCGACCTGCAGGCCGCTGTAGTCGATCATCTGTTGGGCGGTGTCGGCGTCCACCGAGAACATCGCCATGTGCTGGGTCGCCTTGCGGATCTGTACCGGCATCGTCAGTACAGTGCCCGCGATGGTGTGCTGCGAGGCTGTCATCCGGCCAATCTAGAACGCGTTCTATTCGTCCGGCAATACCCGCTAGGTCAGCGCGGCAAGGTCGCGGACCTGCTCGGCGTTGCGGGCGGCCACCACCATCATGGTGACGCCGGCCGCTTCCCAGGCCGCTATCTGCTTACGCACGTAGTCCAGATCGCCGACGATCATGGCGTCGTCGACGAGCTCGTCGGGGATTATCTTGGCGGCCTCGTCCTTGCGGTTGGACCGGAACAGCGTGGTGACCTCGTCGACCACCTCCGCGTAGCCCATCCGGCGATAGACGTCGGCGTGGAAGTTGGTGTCCTCGGCACCCATGCCGCCCATGTAGAGCGCCAAGAACGGCTTGATCCCCTCGAACGCAGCCGCCCGGTCCTCGGTGACGACGATCTGCGCGGTCGCGCAGATCTCGAAGTCTTCACGGGTGCGCCGGGCACCTGGCCGGGCGAACCCCTCGTCGAGCCATTCGTTGTAGGTGTCGGCCATGCGTGGCGAGTAGAAGATGGGCAGCCAGCCGTCGCAGATCTCTGCCGCCAGCGCGACGTTCTTGGGGCCTTCGGCACCCAGCATGATCGGGATGTCGGCGCGCAGTGGGTGGGTGATCGGTTTCAGTGCCTTGCCCAGACCGGTCGTCCCGGAACCCGTCAGCGGCAGCGGATAGTGCGGGCCGTCGCTGGTCACCGGCGCTTCCCGGGCCCACACCTGACGGACGATGTCGATGTATTCGCGGGTGCGGGCCAGCGGCTTGGGAAACTTTTGGCCGTACCAGCCCTCCACGACCTGCGGACCGGATACGCCGAGCCCGAGGATGTGCCGGCCCCCGCTGAGGTGGTCGAGCGTGAGTGCGGCCATCGCGCAGGCCGTCGGGGTGCGTGCGGACAGCTGGACCACCGACGTGCCCAGCCGCACGCGCTGCGTCGCCGAACCCCACCAGGCCAGCGGCGTGTAGGCGTCGGAGCCCCACGCCTCGGCGGTGAAGACGGCGTCGAACCCGGCGCCTTCGGCGGCGGCGACAAGCTCAGCGGCGTTCTCCGGTGGTTGAGCACCCCAATAACCCAGTTGCAGTCCGAGCTTCATGCCTTGCCTCCCAACGCCCTTTAAAAGAGCAAGTTGAAACGATTCTTAGAACCTGTTCTACTCGAAAGCGTGACAGCCAGTTCGAGCGGCCCGACCCTGATGGATCACCATGAGCCGCCCCTCTCCGCGCCACTTACGTTGTCCTTCGACTACACCCGTTCGGTGGGCCCCACGTTGGGTAAGTTCTTCACCGCGCTGCGCGACCGGCACATTTTGGGGGTACGCGGGTCGGATGGCCGGGTGCATGTGCCACCGGCCGAATACGACCCGGTCACCTACGAACCGCTGGGCGAAATGGTACCGGTCGCCAGTGTCGGCACCGTCGCATCGTGGACCTGGCAGCCCGAGCCGCTGGCGGGTCAGCCGCTGGACCGCCCGTTCGCCTGGGCGCTGATCAAGTTAGACGGCGCCGACACGCTGCTGATGCACGCGGTCGATGCGGGCGAGCCGGGCGCGATCAACACCGGCACCCGGGTACATGTGCACTGGGCCGACGAGACCGTCGGGGCGATCACCGACATTGCGTACTTCGAGTTGGGCGCTGACCCCGAACCCACGTCAGAATCGGCCAGCGACCAGGACCCGGTCACCATGATCGTCACGCCGATCGAGATGACGATTCAGCACACCGCTTCCCATGAGGAGAGCGCATACCTGCGGGCGATCGCCGAGGGCAGACTGCTGGGCGCCAAGACCGGAGAAACCGGGAAGGTTTACTTCCCCCCGCACGGTGCCGACCCGGCCACCGGACTGCCGACCACCGACTTCGTCGAACTACCCGACAAGGGCACGGTGACGACGTTCGCGATCATCAACATCCCGTTCCAGGGCCAGCGCATCAAACCGCCTTACGTCGCGGCCTACGTGCTGCTCGACGGCGCCGACATCCCGTTCCTGCATCTGGTCGCCGACGTGGACGCGCACGAGGTGCGGATGGGCATGCGCGTCGAAGCGGTGTGGAAGCCGCGCGAGGAGTGGGGATACGGGATCGACAACATCGAGTATTTCCGGCCGACCGGTGAGCCGGACGCCGACTACGACACCTACAAGCACCATCTGTAAAGGCCTGAATCTGCAATGAGCGCTCGCAACGTTGCGGTCGTCGGCTTTGCCCACGCGCCGCATGTCCGCCGCACCGACGGCACCACCAACGGCGTCGAGATGTTGATGCCGTGCTTCGCCCAGCTCTACCAGGACCTGGGCATCACCAAGGCCGACATCGGCTTCTGGTGTTCCGGCTCTTCGGATTACCTTGCCGGACGTGCATTTTCGTTCATCTCGGCGATCGATTCGATCGGTGCGGTGCCGCCGATCAACGAATCGCACGTCGAGATGGACGCGGCCTGGGCACTTTACGAGGCCTACATCAAGATCCTTACCGGGGAGGTCGACACCGCGCTGGTGTACGGCTTCGGCAAGTCCTCAGCGGGAGTCCTCCGGCGCATCTTGTCGCGCCAGACCGACCCCTACACCGTCGCGCCGCTGTGGCCGGACTCGGTGTCGATGGCCGGACTGCAGGCTCGCATCGGGCTCGACTCCGGCAAGTGGACCGAATTGCAAATGGCGCGTGTCGCTTTCGAATCCTTCGCAAACGCCCGCCGGGTGGACTCCGAGGAGCCCGCGGTCAGCCTCGACGAATTGCTCGAGCGGCCGTTCTTCGCCGATCCGCTACGGCGCCACGACATAGCGCCGATCACCGACGGCGCGGCCGCGATCGTGCTCGCCGCCGACGACCGGGCCCGCGAGTTGCGCGAAAACCCGGCCTGGATCACCGGTATCGAACACCGCATCGAGTCCCCGTCGCTGGGCGTCCGCGATCTCACCGAGTCGCCGTCGACGCAAGCGGCGGCCAGGGCGGCCACCAAAGGAAACACCCGCAACCTCGACGTGGCGGAGATTTGTGCGCCGTTCACCCACCAGCACCTGATCCTCGCGGAGGCGATCAACATCCCGGGGGCGACGAATATCAATCCATCGGGCGGCGCGCTGGCTGCAAACCCGATGTTTGTCGCCGGCCTTGAACGCATAGGCTTTGCCGCACAACACATCTGGGATGGTTCGGCGCAGCGGGTGCTGGCGCACGCGACCAGCGGTCCTGCGCTGCAACAGAACCTGATCGCGGTCATGGAAGGGAAGAACTGATGGCCGGTGCAGGCGCAAATCTGGCCGCGGTACTAGGTACCGGACAGACCAAGTATGTGGCCAAACGCAAAGACGTCTCGATGAACGGCTTGGTGCGCGAGGCTATCGACCGCGCGCTGGAAGACTCTGGTTCCACATTCGACGACATCGACGCTGTTGTCGTGGGCAAGGCGCCCGACTTTTTCGAGGGCGTCATGATGCCGGAGCTGTTCATGGCCGACGCCATGGGCGCTAGCGGCAAACCGCTGATCCGGGTACACACTGCGGGTTCGGTCGGCGGATCCACCGGGGTGGTAGCGGCCAGCCTGGTGCAGTCCGGTAAGTACCGCCGGGTGCTGGCGATGGCCTGGGAGAAGCAGTCGGAGTCGAATGCCATGTGGGCGTTGTCGATTCCCATCCCGTTCATCAAGCCGGTCGGTGCCGGCGCGGGTGGGTACTTCGCCCCGCATGTGCGGTCGTACATCCGCCGCTCCGGCGCTCCGACCAATATCGGTGCGATGGTCGCGGTCAAGGATCGGCTCAATGGCGCCCGCAACCCGTTGGCGCATCTGCACCAGCCCGACATCACCCTCGAGAAGGTGATGGAGTCGCCGATGCTGTGGGACCCGATCCGCTACGACGAGACGTGCCCGTCGTCCGACGGCGCTTGCGCGGCGGTGATCGGCAACGAGGAGATCGCCGAAGCGCGCCTGGGGCAAGGACATCCGGTGGCATGGATCCACGCCACCGCACTGCGCACCGAGCCGCTGCAGTTCTCCGGCCGTGACCAGGTCAGCCCGCAAGCCAGCCGCGACGCGGCCGCCGCGCTCTGGAAGGCGGCCGGTATCACCAGCCCGATCGACGAGATCGACGCCGCCGAGATCTACGTTCCGTTTTCCTGGTTTGAGCCAATGTGGTTGGAGAGCCTCGGCTTTGCCCCTGAAGGCGAAGGCTGGAAACTCACCGAATCGGGCGAGACCGCGATCGGGGGACGACTTCCGGTTAATCCGTCCGGCGGGGTGCTGTCCTCGAACCCGATCGGCGCATCGGGCCTGATCCGTTTCGCCGAGGCGGCGATCCAGGTGATGGGCAAGGCCGGAGATCATCAGGTGCCGGGTGCGCGAAAAGCGTTGGGGCATGCCTACGGTGGCGGTTCCCAGTACTACTCGATGTGGGTCGTGAGCAGTGACAAGCCGGCGAAGGAAGTCAGATGAGCCAACAGGCCGAGCAGACCCAAGCCAAGCATCTCGCACACGAGGCGGGCCGGCGTTCCCGTGAGGCGGTGCAGGCCAGGGACAAACAAGCCTGGCTGGCCGTGTTCGCCGAGGACGCCATCGTCGAAGATCCCATCGGGCCATCGGCCTTCGACCCGGAAGGTAAGGGTCACCGCGGGCGCGACGCGATATCGGCCTTCTGGGACAAAGCCATTGCGCCCACCGACAAGATCGAGTTCGTCTTCCGCGACACCTATGAATGCGGCAACGAAGAAGCCAATACCGGACACATCCTGATCACGACGGGCGACTATCAGATCACGGCGGAAGGCGTGTTCACCTATAAGGCGAACGACGAGGGCCAGCTGGTCGCGTTGCGCGCGTACTGGGAAATGGAACGCGCCGCAGCGTCGGCGCGAAAAGTCTGAACCGCTTCGACCAGGGTGAAACCTGCGACGCGACACGCCTGCGTCTAGATGGGCTCCAGCCCCGCCAGATGCCGCTGTGCCAGCTCGCGGTAGGCCTGCGGATTGAGGTTGATCCACATTTCGGCGCCCGTACCGGCGATCGGCCCCTTCACCTGCGCCGGCGCTCCCATCGCCAATACGCCGCTGGGAATCTGGGTGCCGGCCACCACCAGCGAATGTGCCGCGATCATGCTGCGGGCGCCGATCACCGCGCCGTCCAGCACGGTGGCGTGGTTGGCGATCAGCGCCTCCGAGCCGACGTGCACCCCGTGGATGACGCACATGTGCGCCACCGTCGCTCCGGGACCGATGTCGACGGGGATGCCGGGCGGTGCGTGCAACACCGACCCGTCCTGCACATTGGCACCTTCACGCACCACGATCGGTCCGTAGTCCCCACGCAGCACAGCGTTGAACCACACCGACGCTCCGGCCTCGACGGTCACGTCACCGATCAGGGTAGCGGTCGGGGCGACGAAGGCGGTGGGGTCGATCCGTGGCGCCCGACCCTCGAAAGCAAACAGCGGCATCGTCTAGATATACCGCAGGCGGGAATACGTCCTGGCTAATGCAGTCCGACCGGCCGTCGTTGCGCTTGGTAGTCCCAAAACTGTAACGTGTTCTAGTTAGAGACAGAAACTTGGAGGTGACCAGGTGAGTACCGACACCGTCGGCGTCCGGGAGATCGATTCCGGCACCTTGCCAACCAGGTACGCCCGCGGCTGGCACTGCCTGGGTGTAGCTAAGGACTACCTGGACGGGAAACCGCATGCGATTCAGGCGTTCGGCACCAAGCTGGTGGTTTTCGCGGATTCGCAGGGCGAGCTGAAGGTTCTCGACGCCTACTGCCGGCACATGGGCGGCGACCTGTCCGAGGGCACCATCAAGGGTGACGAGGTCGCCTGCCCGTTCCACGACTGGCGCTGGGGCGGTGACGGACGATGCAAGCTGGTGCCGTACGCCAAGCGCACACCCAGAATGGCCCGTACCCGCGCGTGGACCACCGATGTGCGCAGCGGCCTGCTGTTCGTCTGGCACGACCACGAAGGCAACCCGCCGGACCCGGCGGTCAGGATCCCCGAGATTCCGGAGGCGGCCAGCGACGAGTGGACCGACTGGCGGTGGAACAGCATCCTCATCGAGGGTTCCAACTGCCGCGACATCATCGACAACGTCACCGATATGGCGCACTTCTTCTACATCCACTTCGGGTTGCCGACGTATTTCAAGAACGTCTTCGAGGGCCACGTCGCGTCGCAGTATTTGCACAACGTGGGCCGGCCCGACGTGGACGATCTGGGCACCTCTTACGGCGAAGCGCACCTGGATTCGGAGGCGTCCTACTTCGGGCCCTCGTTCATGATCAACTGGCTGCACAACAAGTACGGTGACTACAAGGCCGAATCGATCCTGATCAACTGCCACTACCCGGTAACCCAGAACTCCTTCGTGCTGCAGTGGGGAGTCATCGTCGAAAAGCCGAAAGGCATGGACGAGAAGATGACTGACAAGCTGTCACGGGTGTTCACCGACGGGGTCAGCAAGGGCTTCCTGCAGGATGTCGAGATCTGGAAGCACAAGACCCGGATCGACAACCCGTTGCTGGTCGAGGAGGACGGCGCGGTGTATCAGCTGCGTCGCTGGTATGAGCAGTTTTATGTAGATGTAGCCGACATCAAGCCGGAAATGGTGGAGCGCTTCGAAATTGAGGTCGACACGACGCGCGCCAACGAGTTCTGGAACGCCGAGGTCGCGGCGAACCTGAAGGCAAGGGATGCCGAGCCGGCCGCCGACGAAGTGCCCGCCGAGCAACACTGACCGATATGCCCGACGTACCGGCGGTTCCCGACGTCGATCGGCTGGCCCGGTCGATGCTCCTGTTGCACGGTGACCACGGTCCAGATCACGCGGACCATCAGAAACGACCGGTCCGCAGCGGTGCCGGCGATTCTTGGACCAAGTCAAGGGATTTCGGTGACGATCCACAACGCGCCGCTGCGATTCGGGAGGCCAGCCGCGCGGACCGTGAACGCTATCTGAAGGCCGGCCTGCGGCCGGTGGATTGCCGATTTTGCCACGTAACGGTCACCGTGAAGAGGTTGGGGCCGGGCCATACCGCGGTGCAATGGGACACCGAAGCATCGCAGCGCTGCGCCTATTTCGCCGAAATCCGTGCCCGCGGCGAAGATACCGCTCGCACCCGTTCCTGCCCCAGGCTGAGCGACAGTATCGAACATGCGGTGGCCGAAGGCTATCTGGACGCGGCCGCGGACGACGGCTGAGTCATCTACCCTGGGGCAGTTTGGTTATCGCTTCAAACGCCTCGAGGAACACTGCGGCGATGTCACTGTCGCTGGCGCTGGCCAACGGCTTCTTTTGCAGCAGCACACGTTGCACGCCGATGCCCAGGAGCAGCGCCGTGACCATGTCGGCGCGAATCCTGCGGTGGTCCGCGGTGATCCGTTTGGCCAGGTTGCGGGTGAGACCCGCATCGAGTTGTGCATTGAGCCGGGTTACCACCGCCGGATCTCCACTGGACCGTAGCAATGCGAACAACGGGGCATCGATGTCTCGACGGGCGGCCAGGACACGTTCAATCAGCTGCCTGCCCAGTACATCGTCGGTGGCATTTCGGACCTCCTCGGTGCCGGAGACGTCAGTCGCTTGGATGAACAAACTTTGCTTGGAGCCGAAGTAGCGGCGCACCAGTGTGACGTCCACCCCGGCTTGAGCCGCCACCTCGCGCAGACCAACTGCGTTGTACCCATGGCGGAGAAACAGTTCGCGAGCCGCTTCCAGCAGCCGGGTTCTGGTGGCGGCGGCATCGCGGCGGCGCGGCGGCACATCTGCGGCAATCCTGCTCTGCTTGCGCATGTCCACAACTGTAGACATAGTCTCATGAAGCGCGCTAGCCTGGAGGTCATGTCTACGACTGTAGACATATCAGTCCGATCAGGGAGGTGGCCGTGACCGGAGTCATGGTAGTCAAACAGCGCGTCGCCAACATCGATCGATGGAATGCCGTGTTCCGCGATCCCGAACTCGACACCGTTCGGCGACGACACGGCTTGGTGGTGACCGGCACCTATGTCGACGGCACCGATCCGAACGTCGTCATCGTCGTCATGGACATGGATAACTTCGTTGCCGCACAACAGTTTGCGGCATCATCGGAGCTGGCCGCGGCACGCGAGCGGGCCGGGGCAATCGGGGATCCCGACGGTGTGTGGTTAGGGCCGCACAGGATTGACGACTGATGCTGGTAATACGCCAAATTGGTAGCCCGCGATGCTCATGTTCGAAGTGCCTCGGCGACATTCGTTGTCTCGGCATGCGTGTGAATCCTGGGCTTTGCAGGTGAATCCTGGGCTTTGGAGGTGAATCCCGGGCGTAGATTCGCGCCGATTCCCGCCCCAGATTCACACCGAAAGCCGCCAGTACACACTTAAAGCCGTCAGTACACACTGAATGCGCAGCATGCCACCCAAGTGACCTCGAGAATCAAGCAGCCCTGTGACCAGCGCGACGCAGCGGTGTCACAGACCGGCGAAGCGCTCCTTGACCGCCTCGACCGAAAGCCCGTAGTCCGCCAGCGAATACGTGTGCTTCGGTGCGCGTTCGCCGGCTTGACTCTGAGCGTGGCTGTCCGCCATGGCTTGCCGGGCCTCCTCGGTCAGCGTCAGGCCGAAATGTCGGTAGATGTCGGCCACCGTGCCGAGCGGATCGGAAATCAACTCACGATAGTCGACGTCATAGAACTGGGCCGGATCATATTTGGCGCGAGCGGTATTGAACCGTTCCAACCCACGCGACCAGGTTTCCATTGCGTCAGCACCGATCTGAGCGCCGGCGAACGTCGTCGACCAGCCATCGGCGGTATGCGCGGCCAGCGAACACATGGAAGCCATGATCGTCTCCACCGGCCGATGGGTCTGCACCACCAGTGCGTCGGGATAAGTCGCCATCAAAGCGTCCAGCGCGAACAGATGACTGGGATTCTTGAGCACCCAACGCTTTTCGGCATCGTTGAGCCCGATCAACTGGAGGTTCCTGCGGTGCCGTTGATAGGACGGCGTCCAGTCCTGCCGGGACAGCCACTGCGCGTAGCTGGGCAAGTGCGCAAGCGTCTCGTAGGACACCGAATGCAGCGACTGCCGCAGCAGCTGCCAGCATTCCTCGAGCTCGTACGCCGCCATGAAGTGCAGGCCGGTGTATCCCGGATTCTCGGCGTGATGGCGGGTGAATTGCGCGTCGAGTTCGCGATACAGCGGGTTGGTTTCCCAGGTTTCGCGCGGCGGGCGCGGTTGCGGGAACTCGGCCAGCCACATGTGGAGGCCCTGGTGCGCCGGGTCGGCGCCGAATAGCCGGTGCAGCGCAGTCGTACCGGTACGCACCAGGCCGGTGACGAAGATGGGTCGTTCGATGACGACGTCGGCATAGTGCGGATATTGCTTCCACGCCGATTCGGACAGCAGCCGGGCCACCAGCGCGCCGCGCAGGAAGAACCGGTTCATCTTGCTGCCCAACGGGGTTAGCCCGGCTTCCCGACGGTAGGAGTCCAGCAGTACTCCCAGCGCTTCGCGGTAGTTGTCGTCGTCGGGACCGAAATCGTCGAGCCCGGTCAGCTTGGTAGCCGAGGCGTGCAGTTCGTCGACCGTGCCGATGTCGGTGCGATGACTCATCAGTTGTGATACTCCCCGCAGTTGACGTCCAGGGTCTGCCCGGTGATGCCGCTGGACAGGTCGCTGGCCATGAACAGGATCGCCGAGGCCACCTCGTCTTCCGTGGGCAGCCGCTTGAGGTCGGAGTTGGCGGCGGTGGCCTGGTAGATCTGGTCCGCCGTGGTGCCGTACTTGCCGGCCTGATGGTTGAAGTAACTCTGCAACGTCTCACCCCAGATATAGCCGGGCGCAACGGAATTGACCCGGATACCCTTATCGCCAAGCTCAGTGGCCAGCGATTGCGACATGGCCAGCAGCGCTGACTTGGCCATCTTGTACGCGCCGTATTTCGCCTGAGAGTGCCGCAGCACCATGGAGTTGACGTTGACGATCGAGCCGTGCGACTCCGCGAGAGCAGGTGTGAAGCCCTGAATGAGGCGCAGCGCTCCCAGTGCGCTGAGCTCGATCGCATCTCGGATGTGCTGAAACGTGGTGCCCGCCAACGGCTTCATCGACGGCACCCGGAATGCGTTGTTGATCAGCACGTCAGCCTTGCCGTAGGCCTCCAGTGTGGCATCGACGAGGTTGTTCACCTGGTCGTCGTCGGTGATGTCGGTGGGCACCGCCACCGCCCTCCGGCCGGTGTCGACGATCTGCTTGGCGACGTCATCGAGACGTTCCGCGCTGCGGGCCGCCAGCACCAGGTCCGCGCCATCCCGCGCGCACCGGTGCGCCAGTGTGGTCCCCAGCCCGGGGCCGACACCGCTGATCACAACCACTTTGTTTGCGAGCATTCCGGTCATCCTCACCCCAGCATCCTGGCCGCAATTTGCTGTTGGCGCAGTGCGATTCGCGCCCGCCAATCGTCCTCGGAAATCTTGTTGTGCTCGAGATACGGCAGCGCGGCCGGAATGGCGTCGAAGTCGACCAGCTCGACGGTCGGCCCGTCGGCCTCGGTGAGCTCGCGCGACACCCGCTGCCAGCGGAACTGCAGGAAGCCGCGCCGATGACCGAGCGTTTCCACCCAATTGGTTACGCCCGGATTCTGGTCGGCCACGACGATGCGGACCTTACCGTCCGGATCCGCTTGGGCCTGAGTGTTGTTCAGCGACGTCTGATGGTTGATGTAGTCCAGCGAGATGTACCACATGCTGCCCAGCTGGAAACCCAGGTAAGGAGCGTCGCTCACCGGCACCGTGATGACTAGCGCCTGATCGGGCCGCAGATCGAAATGTCCGGCCGACGAGTACTGCGTGGCCAGCCCCCCGGGAGTCAACCGCGGTGCGACCATGGTGTTGACCGGAATCTTGAGGTAGAACCACTGCGGGAACTGCAGCCATGTCTTCACCCGGTTGACGAGTTGCTTTCCCGCTGTGGCGTAACGCTTTTCGATGGTTTCCCGGGTCAGCGGCGGCGGCGCAGTGCCGGCGGTGTCCAATCGCGAGATTGTCAAGGTGCCGCGCTGTGCGGACCAGTCGCCGTACACCTCGCGCATCACCAGTTGCCCGGGACTGGCGGGACGCAGATGCCACTCGAAGCTGCCGTCCTCGGCGATGTCGAGCTCCCGGTCGTCGAACGCGGCCTGACTGGCGGGCACGTTGTCGTCGGTGTACTCGCCGCCGAGCAACTGGAAGCTCAGGTCGGTGGTGGTGCCGCGCCTACCGGTGACCACATAGTCACGGTCGGCGTGTACCCGAGTGCCGAAGTAGAGGGTGTCCGGGTTGTCCAGGCCCATCTTGGTGAACGGCCCGGTGCCCGACTGCAGGAAAGGGTGGTCGCGTTCGTAGTCGAACGCCAGATGCATACAGGCCGCAACGCAGCCCGCCAGGTACTGCAGTCCTTCGAGCAGGTCGGCTTCGGTCTCGATGTGCGGTGCGGCGGCCACCAATTGCTCGGCCTCCGCGATCGCGGCGGTGAGCGGGCCAGAGAAGGGAGTAGCGGACACGCCTAGACGCTAGAACGTGTTCTACTTTTTCGTCAATGGCGAACATTCTCCCGCGTCGGGAGCGGCGTTCAAATACGAGGCCGACTCACTAGGGCGCGCACTGCTGGGACAAGTCGATCAGGTGCTGCCGCACATCCGGATGCCGGTTCAGGTAGTCGATGACATTGCCATTACCGCCCTCGGCCCGCGACCTGGCCTGCAGCTGCGCGTGGAGGTCAGGATGCCGCTGCAGGTACTGGTCGATGGAATGACCGACAGTCTGATTGCACGGGGGATCCGCACTGGCTGTGCCCGCCAGAGGCAGCGCGATTACCGCTGAAGCAGTAGCAGTGAGCAGCCCCCCGGCCAGCAGGCCGTACAGTCCGCGGCGACGTGCGCCGAATGTCGTGGATGTCTTGCTCATGCGCGCCAGGTTACCCGCGGTACCTTTGCGCCTGCTGTGCGCGACAGACCGGCTAAGGGGTGACGGCGGCGCCGCTCTCTTGCTCTCGTTTGATCTCCAGCGCGATGTCGATGAGCTGGTCCTCTTGGCCGCCGATGAGCTTGCGCTGGCCGGCGCGGTGCAACAGCTGATGGGCGGGCACCCCGTACCGTTCTGATTGGCGGACGGCGTGCTTGAGGAAGCTGGAGTAAACCCCGGAATACCCCATGATCAGCGCGTTGCGATCAAGCAGGCATTCGGCTGGCATGGCGGGCCGCACCACGTCTTCGGCGGCGTCGGCGATGTCGAAGAAATCGATGCCGGTCTTGACGCCGATCTTGTCGAACACTCCGATCAGTGCCTCGACGGGCGCGTTCCCCGCGCCGGCGCCGAACCGTCGGCAGGACCCGTCGATCTGCTTGGCACCCGCTCGGACGGCCTCGACGGAGTTCGCCACGCCCAATCCCAGGTTTTCGTGTCCGTGGAAACCGACCTGGGCGTCGTCACCGAGTTCGGCCACCAACGCCGCGACCCGGTCGCGCACCCCTTCGAGCACCAGCGCCCCGGCCGAGTCGACGACATAGACGCATTGGCAACCGGCGTCGGCCATGATCCGGGCCTGGGCGGCCAATTTCTCCGGCGGAATGGTGTGCGCCATCATCAGGAAGCCGACCGTCTCCAGGCCCAGGTCGCGGGCGAAGCCGAAGTGCTGGATCGACACGTCGGCTTCGGTGCAGTGGGTGGCGATCCGGCAGATCGACCCGCCGTTGTCCTGGGCTTCCTTGATGTCCTCCTTGGTGCCCACCCCGGGCAACATCAAGAAGGCGATCTTGGCCTCTTTGGCGGTTTCGGCGGCGAGCTTGATGAGCTCCTGCTCAGGAGTCTTGGAGAACCCGTAGTTGAAGCTCGAGCCTCCGAGGCCGTCACCGTGCGTGACCTCGATAACCGGCACACCCGCGGTGTCCAAGGCGGCCACGATGGCGCCCACCTCGTCCTTGGTGAACTGGTGACGTTTGTGGTGCGATCCGTCCCGCAGGGACGTGTCGGTCATCCGGACGTCCCACACCGGGTTGAAGAAGATGTCGGTAGTCATTGGCGCCACTCCTCCATCCCGGCTACGCCGGCATCATCGTCATCGGCGCGAGTCATCTCTGCACCCCTCCTGCCGTCGCGGACAAGGTCTCTTTGGCGATCTCTTCGCCCACTTTGGTGGCGGCCGCGGTCATGATGTCCAGGTTGCCCGCATACGGAGGCAGATAGTCGCCCGCGCCCTCGACCTCGACGAACGTGGTCACCACCGCACGACCCCCGGAGTTGATCGACGGCTCGTCGAACTGCGGATCGTTGAGCAGCCGATAGCCGGGAACGTAGCTCTGCACCTCGGCCACCACATCATGGATGGAGGCCGCGATCGCGTCACGGTCGGCGTCCTCGGGGATTGCGCAGAAGATGGTGTCGCGCATGATCATCGGCGGGTCGGCGGGGTTCAGGATGATGATCGCCTTACCCCGCGCCGCACCGCCGATGGTTTGCACGCCCTTGCTGGTCGTCTTGGTGAACTCGTCGATGTTGGCCCGGGTGCCCGGCCCGGCCGAGACCGAAGCGACCGAGGCGACGATTTCGGCATAGGGAACGCCGCCCAGGTCAGTGACCGCGCGATTCACCGCGTACACGATCGGAATGGTCGCCTGCCCACCGCAGGTGATCATGTTCACATTCGGGGCGTCGAGATGTTCGCGCAGGTTGGCCGGCGGGATCACCGCCGGACCCACCGCGGCCGGCGTCAAGTCGATCGCCCGGATGCCTGCGGCCGCATACTTCGGCGCCGCATCCTTATGCACGTAAGCGCTGGTGGCCTCGAAGACCAGGTCAGGCTTCTCGGGCTGAGCCAGCAGCCAGTCGACCCCTTCGTGGGTCGTCTCCAAGCCCAGCTTGCGGGCACGTGCCAGGCCTTCGCTTTCCGGGTCGATCCCCACCATCCAGCGCGGTTCCAACCAGTCCGATCGACGCAGCTTGTAGAGCAGGTCGGTGCTGATATTTCCCGAACCCACAATCGCAACGCTCGCCTTGGCAGGCATGATGCTCCTTACTCGATGGTCGCGACCCGTTGCCCGCGCATACCGTCGCTGGTTATTCAAATGACAAACGAACCGCGCCCAAGCCGGCGAACTCGGCGATGAACTGGTCGCCGGCGCGGGCGTCGATCGCTCGTGTGCACGATCCGGGTAACACGATGTCACCTTTGCGCAGCCGCACCCCGAAGCTTTCCACCTTGCGGGACAACCATGCCACCGCCGTGACCGGATTGCCCAGCACCGCATCACTGCGCCCCTCCGCGACGACCTCGCCGTTGCAGGTCAGGGTCGCGTCGATGGTCTTGACGTCGATGTCGGCCGGCGATACCCGAGCTTTACCCAGCACGAAGCCGGCTGACGACGCGTTGTCCGCGATGGTGTCGCACAGCGCGATCTTCCAGGCCGTGATCCTGGTGTCGATCAGCTCGATCGACGGGACCAGGGCCTCGGTCGCCGCCAGCACGTCCTCCTCGGTGCATCCGGCTCCCGGCAGGTCGGCGGCCAGGATGAAGCCGACCTCCACCTCAACTCGCGGATACAGATAGCGCGCGGCCTTGACCGGGACGTCCTCGAAGACCTCCATCTCGTCGAGCAGGTGCCCGTAGTCGGGCTCGTCGACGCCCATCATCTGCTGCATAGCCAAGGAGGACAGCCCCACCTTGTGGCCAACCACCCGGGCTCCCTCGGCCACTCGCTGCCGGATGTTGATCAGCTGGATCTCGTAGGCGTCCACGACGTCGATATCGGGGTAGCCGGCCGTCAGGGGGGCGATCGGCTCCCGACTCCGCTCGGCTTGGGCCAGGTCGGCGGCAAGCTCGTCGCGAACCGCAACAGAGAGCATTTACCGAAGTCCCCTCGTCTTACCGGAATGATGGTGACCGGGCCAGTAGCGCCCAGCCCCGGCAATTCTATAACGTGTTCTACATGACAGCACAGGAGTACGACGTCGTCGTGGTCGGAAGCGGCGGCGCCGGCATGGTGGCTGCCCTCACTGCCGCGCACCGAGGCCTCTCGACAGTGGTCATCGAAAAAGCCTCCCACTTCGGCGGCTCGACCGCGCGCTCGGGCGGCGGCGTCTGGATTCCCAACAACGAGGTCCTCAAGCACGACCGCGTCAAGGACACCCCCGAGGCCGCCCGCACCTACCTGCACGGCATCATCGGCGACCGATCGGTCAGCGGGGTGGAACCGGAACGCATCGACACCTACCTCGAGCGGGGACCCGAGATGTTGTCGTTCGTGCTCAAGCACACTCCGCTGAAGATGTGCTGGGTCCCGCGCTACTCCGACTACTACCCCGAGGCGCCGGGCGGCCGCGCGGGCGGTCGTTCCATCGAGCCGAAGCCGTTCAACGCCCGCAAGCTCGGCGTCGACGAGGCCGGACTCGAACCTGCGTACGGCAAAGTGCCGCTCAATGTGGTTGTGATGCAACAGGATTACATGCGACTCAACCAGCTGAAACGCCACCCACGCGGGGTGCTGCGCAGCCTGCGGGTTGGCGCCCGGACGATGTGGGCCAAGGCAACCGGCAAGAACCTCGTCGGAATGGGCCGGGCGCTGATCGGACCGCTGCGGATCGGCCTGCAGCGGGCCGGTGTGCCGGTGGAGCTCAACACCGCGCTGACCGACCTCTATGTCGAGGACGGTGCGGTCAGAGGCGTTTATGTCCGTGCGACCTCGGCATCTGAATCGGCTGAGCCACAGCTGATTCGGGCGCGTCGCGGGGTGATCCTCGCCTCGGGCGGGTTCGAGCACAACGAACAGATGCGGGTGAAATACCAGCGTGCTCCGATCACTACCGAGTGGACGGTGGGGGCCAAAGCCAACACCGGTGACGGCATCATCGCCGGCGAAAAGCTGGGCGCTGCATTGGATCTGATGGAAGACGCGTGGTGGGGGCCGACGGTGCCGCTGGTGGGTGCTCCGTGGTTCGCGCTGTCGGAGCGCAACTCGCCGGGATCGATCATCGTCAATATGTCCGGCAAGCGATTCATGAACGAATCGATGCCCTACGTGGAGGCCTGCCACCACATGTACGGCGGGGAATACGGCCAGGGGCCCGGCCCCGGTGAGAACATACCCGCTTGGCTGGTGTTCGACCAGCGGTATCGCGACCGCTACATCTTCGCGGGACTGCAACCCGGACAGCGCATTCCGCGCAAGTGGATGGAGTCCGGCGTGATCGTCGCGGCAGACACCCTGGAGGAGCTGGCGGCAAAGGCCGGCCTGCCGGCCGCTGAACTGGCCTCGACCGTTCAGCGTTTCAATGGCTTTGCCCGGTCCGGGGTCGACGAGGACTACCACCGCGGCGAAAGCGCCTACGACAGGTACTACGGCGACCCGACCAACAAGCCCAATCCCAATCTCGGCGAGATCAGTCACCCGCCTTACTACGCGGCCAAGATGGTGCCGGGCGATCTGGGCACCAAGGGCGGGATTCGCACCGATGTCCACGCACGTGCGCTGCGCGACGACGGCAGCATCATCGAAGGCCTTTACGCCGCAGGCAATGTCAGTGCGCCCGTGATGGGACACACCTACCCCGGGCCGGGCGGCACCATCGGCCCGGCGATGACGTTTGGTTACCTCGCGGCGCTGCACATCGCCGAGGCCGGGAGGGCCTGACATGCCGATCGACGTAGACGTCGCGTTGGCCGCAGAGCTGGAACCCATCGAATTCTCTTGGGTCAGTAGTGATGTGCAGCTCTACCACCTGGCATTGGGCGCCGGCTCGGATCCGATGGATCCCCGCGAGTTGCGCTATCTGGTGGACGACACGCCGCAGGTGCTGCCGACATTCGGCAACGTCGCCGCGACCTTTCACCAGACCACGCCGCCGACCGTGCAGTTTCCCGGCATCGATATCGAGCTGAGCAAGGTGCTGCATGCCAGCGAGCGCGTGGAAGTGCCTGCGCCGCTGCCTCCTTCGGGATCGGGCCGGGCGGTGACCCGGTTCACCGACATCTGGGACAAAGGCAAGGCCGCGGTGATCTGGAGCGAGACCAAGGTGACCGCACCCGACGGCGCCTTGCTGTGGACGCACAAGCGGTCGATCTACGCGCGCGGCGAGGGCGGATTCGGCGGCGACCGGGGACCGTCCGGGTCGGCGGACGCCGCACCGGACCGGGCCCCGGACCTGGAGGTCGCGATGCCGATCCTGCCGCAGCAGGCCCTGCTGTACCGGCTGTGCGGCGATCGCAACCCATTGCACTCTGATCCGCAATTCGCCTCTGCCGCAGGCTTTCACCAGCCGATCTTGCACGGCCTGTGTACCTACGGCATGACGTGCAAGGCCATCACCGACGCCCTGTTGGACGGTGACGCGACCGCTGTCGCGGCTTATGGCGCCCGCTTCGCGGGCGTAGCGTTCCCCGGCGAGACGCTGCAGGTCAACATCTGGAAGGGCGAAGGCCGTTTCGCGGCAAGCGTTGTCGCGCCTTCGCGCGACAACGCTGTTGTACTGTCCGGCGTAGAGCTGGTCCCCGCATAGCGCGAACAGGTCAACCCAGAGCGCGTTGTTGGTGGGCTGCTCGAAGTATGCAATCAGCGGTCAAGAATGCGGGCTTGTTTCGGTCGACAACATCGATGGGCAGGTCGGCGGCGCAGCGCAACACCATCAGGGCCAGCGCGCTATAGGTCGCATACGGAATTATCAGGAGGTTGACAGCGGCCTCCGCGCCCGTGACCGTCATGACGTGCTGGCGTTTGCCTTCCCACCCCGGGCAGTTGAAGTCGGGCGGAGCCTGTATAGCTGACCAGTTGACGTTGATGGAACTGACGATTCCGAGGAGTGGGGTCAGCACCGCGATAAGCCCGGGCAATTCGTTGGAGATGCGATGTACGCGTGGCCACCAGGCGCCGTCAATATCACGGCCGAGGTCATGGGCCACCGATAGGCGGATGGCGGTCGCACGGCGCCGGCCCGCGAGTAGATAGGTCACCGGCGTTGTCGCTGGCGGTGCCGAGTGCAATGGCACACCACGGGGGTGCGCCTGTCGCGAGCAATAGCGAAACGTAAAACGTCGGGTGGTCGCGACATGGTCAGGTCTGGACAATTCACGGGCGGTTCCTTCGCGGTTGGCATCGGACGCCCCGCTGCGGGGCGGACGGAGGAATCACATTGCCCGTGGGTGTCATTCGCAGAAACAGCACGTGACCACCGCTGACAACGAAACAGCTCAGACCTCACCCTACGCTGCGTGCGTTTTGGCGGCCAACCGACTTCGGGTTGTCGGCGCCGGCGCGGCGAGCACCACGCACTATGTCGGGGCGCTCGGAAAAGCGTCCGGGCAATGTGGATCTGATCACGGCTTCGGATAGGCCGTGCGGAAGATCTTGAGAATCAAGGGTACTGTGGCGGTAACCGACGTGAGGATTTTGTGATATGGCCGTGCAAAACTGGGACGCACCCGGAATTCATCCGTCGGAGATAAAAGTTGGTGACGTCATCGGCACGACGGGCCCCAGCCAGCTGCGCTATACGGTTAAGCTCATTGGCGCGCCGCAGAAGATTCCCCGGCAATGGACGTTTTTCGGCCGTGACGACCAGGGTTTGCAACATACCAGCACGTTCGGGGAGAACCAGTTGGTGCGCAGATTCGCCAAGTAGGGCGAGCAGACGTAAAAGCCCCCAAAATCAGCGGATTTCGGGGGCTTTTACGTCTGCTCGGCGGGTTAGCCGAGGATCAAGCCAGACGTCGGCACACCGGTACCGGCGGTGACGAGAACGTGCTCGACGTCAGGCACCGGGTTCACCGACGTGCCGCGCAATTGCCGGACCCCTTCGGCGATGCCGTTCATGCCGTGGATGTACGCCTCGCCGAGCTGACCGCCGTGGGTGTTGATGGGAAGCCGGCCGCCCACCTCGATGGCGCCGTCGGCGATGAAGTCTTTCGCCTCACCCCGCGCGCAGAATCCCAACTCCTCCAACTGAATCAGCGTGAACGGCGTGAAGTGGTCATAAAGCACCGCGGTCTGGATGTCGGCCGGCGAAAGCCCGGACTGCTCCCACAGCTGCCGGCCGACCAAGCCCATCTCCGGCAGACCTAGTTCAGGCCGGTAGTAGCTGACCATCGTGTACTGGTCAGGACTGGATCCCTGCGCTGCCGCCTCGATGACGGCGGGACGCTGCTTGAGGTGGCGCGCACGCTCAGCCGATGTCACCACGATCGCCACCGCGCCGTCCGTCTCCTGACAGCAGTCCAGCAGTCGCAGCGGTTCGGCGATCCACCGCGAATTCTGATGGTCCTCAATCGTTATCGGCTTTTCGTAGAAATACGCCTTCGGGTTGTTCGCGGCGTGTTTGCGATCGGCCACCGAGATGGCGCCGAAATCCCGGCTGGTCGCACCGGAGAGGTGCATATAACGCCGCGCGATCATTGCCACCTGCGCCGCCGGCGTGGAAAGACCGTGCGGATAGGAGAACGAATTGTCGGCCGCCGTCGAATCTGCTTGGGCGCCAGCATCTCCCACCAGACGGGTCTGGACCTGGCCGAAGCGCATACCGGACCGCTCGTTGAAAGCGCGGTAGGCCACCACCACGTCGGCCACTCCGGTGGCGACGGCCATCGCCGCGTGCTGCACTGTCGCACACGCGGCGCCGCCGCCGTAATGGATCTTGGAGAAGAATTTCAGCTCGCCGATGCCGACTGCACGCGCGACGGCGATTTCGGTGTTGGTGTCCATGGTGAACGTGGTGAGCCCGTCGACATCGGCCGCACTCAGTCCCGCGTCGTCGAGGGCGTCCAGCACCGCTTCGGTCGCCAGTCGCAGCTCGCTGCGGCCGGAGTTCTTGGAGAAGTCGGTGGCGCCGATACCGACGATGGCAGCTCGGCCACTTAGTAAACCGGCCGACATCTAGGCCCCCCCAATCGTCAGCGTTACCGTCGCAATCACGTGATTCCCAAGGCTGTTGGCGCCTAGTACTTTTACTGTGATCAGTCCGTCGTCCACCGCGGTCACCTCGCCGGAGAAGGTCACCGTGTCGTAGGCGTACCACGGCACCCCGAGCCGCAGCCCGATCGATTTGATCAACGCCGACGGGCCGGCCCAATCGGTGACGTAACGCTGTACCAGCCCGGTGTCGGTGAGAATGTTGACGAAGATGTCTTTTGAACCCTTCGCCACAGCTTTGTCCCGGTCATGGTGGACGTCCTGAAAATCCCTGGTGGCCAACGCGGTTGAGATGATGAACGTCGGGTCCCCATACAGTTTCAGCTCCGGCAGCGTAGTGCCCACTTCCACAACCGGCGCGCTCATGCGTCGGGCTCCCATGCGTAGAGCGTCCATTCCGGCCCGCCGTCACCGGCCGGGAAGTCGATATACGTTGCGCGCACCGGCATTCCGATCTTCACCTGACCGTGTTCGACGTTGCGCAGCTCGCCAAGCATCCGGACGCCTTCCTCCAGTTCGACCAGCGCGATAACGAACGGCAGAGTGCGGCCCGGCACTTTCGGCGCATGATGCACCACGAAGCTGAACACCGTGCCGCGCCCACTGGACACCAGGTAGTCGATCGGCGCGGACGCGTCCTGCCACACGGCAGGCACCGGCGGGTGCTGCAGGCTCCCGTCCGCGAGTCGCTGGATCCGCAACTCGTGTGCCTTGACCCCGTCCCAGAAGAAAGCGGTGTCGCGCGACGACGAGGGTCGCATCATCGCGCCGGGATCGAGATCCTCGGGAACCGAGCTCTGTGTGGCAGCCTCGGCAGGCCTGAACTTGAGGATGCGCCAGTTCATCTCGGCGACGTCTTCGTCGCCGACTCGCCAGATGATGTGCTGGTTGATGAAATAGCCCTCGCCAAGCGCGGTCTGCTTGGGCCCGACCACGTCACCCATCTCGGCGGTGATGCTGACCTCTTCGCCGGGCTGCAGGTACCGGTGATAGGTCTGCTCGCAGTTGGTGGCGACCACACCGATATACCCGGCATCGTCGAACAGCTTCATCATCGGACCCAAGGGATCGTGGTCCGGGCGGGAACCACCCAGACCGAACATGGTCCAGACTTGAATCATCGCCGGGGGAGCCACAATTCCCGGATGACCGACGGCACGCGCGGCGTCCTCGTCCACATAGATCGGGTTACGGTCGCCGATCGCCTCGACCCAGTTGTTGATCATCGGCTGATTCACCGGATCCCGGGCCGCCCGCGGCTTGGCGGCACCGGCCGCTTTAATCTCCGCGACGGCGTCCTGAATGCCTGCAACCCCGGTCATCTCGGCACCCTCGGCACCTTGAGGCCGGAAGCGGCGATCATTTCCCGCATCACTTCGTTCACTCCCCCGCCGAAAGTGATCACCAGATTGCGCTTGGTCTGGGAGTCGAGCCAGCTGAGCAGCTCCGCGGTGGCCGGTTCGGCAGGGTTGCCGTACTTGCCGACAATCTCCTCGGCAAGCCGTCCGATGTACTGAATCCGCTCGGTGCCAAAGACTTTCGTGGACGCGGCATCGGCCACGTTGATATCCTCGCCCGCGGCGGCGACCTGCCAGTTCAGCAACTCGTTGATCCGCCACATGGCATGGATTTCACCAAGCGCGCGCTTGACGTCGTGGTGGTCGAGCGGCGTTACGCCGTTGCCGCCAGGCTTGGCAGCCCAGGCATGGAGCCGGTCGTAGATACCGGCGATGCGACCCGCCGGACCCAACATCACCCGCTCGTTGTTGAGCTGAGTGGTGATCAGCCGCCAGCCGCCGTTCTCCTCACCGACCAGCATGTCGGCCGGCACCCGTACGTCGTTGTAGTACGTGGCGTTGGTGTGGTGTGCGCCGTCGGACAGGATGATCGGCGTCCAGGAATAGCCCGGGTCCTTGGTATCGACGATCAGTATCGAAATACCTTTGTGTTTGACGGCATCCGGGTCGGTACGGCAGGCCAGCCAGATGTAGTCGGCGTCGTGGGCACCGGTCGTGAAGATCTTCTGGCCGTTGACGATGTAGTGGTCGCCGTCGCGGACGGCGGTGGTACGCAACGACGCCAGGTCGGTGCCGGCCTCCGGCTCGGTGTAGCCGATCGCGAAGTGCACCTCGCCGGCGAGTATGGCCGGCAGGAACTTCTTCTTCTGCATTTCGCTGCCATACACCTGCAACGTAGGACCCACCGTCTGCAGCGTCACCGCGGGCAACGGCACGTCGGCCCGGTGCGCCTCGTTGACGAAGATCTGCTGCTCGATCGGACCAAAACCCAGGCCGCCGAACTCCTTTGGCCAGCCGACCCCGAGCTTGCCGTCCCGGCCCATGCGTCGGATCACCGCGCGGTAAGCCGCGTTGTGGCGGTCCTGCTCCATCGCCTTCATTTCGTCCGAGGAGATCAGGTTCGAAAAGTATTGGCGTAGCTCGGCTTGCAGCTGGCGCTGCTCCGGAGTCAGGTCGATGAACATTGCGCTCCAAGGAGTTCCAGACAATGTGAAGGGCCGCCCAGCAGCCGGGTCAGGTCTTTGATCGTGGAGTAGTACCGGTGCATCGGATACGTGACATCCATTCCCATGCCACCGTGCAGGTGGTGGCAGATCTGCATCACCGGGGGCGCCTGGGAAGCCACCCAGTACCCGAGCACGTCCAGGTCATCTTCGGCGTCCCGATCTTCGGCCAGCCTCCAGATCACCGACTTCGCCGCCAAATCGATCGTGCGCGAAGCGATGTAGACCTCCGCGAGCTGAGCGGCGACTGTCTGGAAGGTCGACAACGGCTTGCCGAACTGCTTGCGGTTGGCGACGTAGTCAGCGGTCAGCCGCAGCGCCCCGGCCACCAGCCCGTTGGCGTAGGCACCGATAGCCGACAACGCCAGACGGTTGACCCGATGGGCTGTCCCGTCCGCCAGCACGTCGGAATCCGGCACCGCCACGTCACCGAAAGTCACCGTGTACTCCTCGGACCCATTCGACGTCGGCGTCCGAACCAACTGCACCCCATCGGTTTTCGGCGAAATCACCACGACCGCGTTGTCGGCCGTCACCAACATCCAGTCGGATTGTTCGGCGTACCCCACGGCGACTTTGGTCCCGGACAACCGACCGCCGGCGAAGGTGGTTGCAGGGCGGTCGGGCAGGGCGGCACCGGGTTCGTTGAGCGCGGCGGTCAGCACTCCGCCTTTGGCGCCGGCGGCAAGGAACCGGTCCTGTTGTTCGTCGGAGGCCAGGTCCAGCAGCGGAACCACGCCGAGGCCAAGCGTGGCCAGCGCTGCCGTGATGGCGCCATGACGCCCCACCTCGGTCAGCACCGTAGCGACCTCAGCCAGGCCGACACCGTCCCCGCCCAGACGCTCGGGCACGGGCAGTGCGGTTACGCCGCCGTCGATGAGTGCCTGCCACGAATTGTCGCGGTCCAGTACCGACGTGACTACGTCGGCGACGGCTTGCTGCGTCGCCGTGGGAGCGAAATCCATCGTCGTTTTTATTTCCGGCCCTGCTCCACCGGGCACTTTCCGGTGTAGTCGACTTGCCAGTGCTTGATCCCGTTGAGCCAGCCCGACCGCAGCCGCTCGGGCGCCGAGATCGGCTTGAGGTCCGGCATGTGGTCGGCCACGGCGTTGAAGATCAGGTTGATCGTCATCCGGGCCAGGTTGGCGCCGATGCAGTAGTGCGCACCGGTACCGCCGAAGCCGACGTGCGGGTTGGGATTACGCATGATGTCGAAGCTGTAGGGGTTCTCGAAGACCTCTTCGTCGAAGTTGGCAGACCGATAGAACATCAGCACCCGCTGGCCCTTCTTTATCTGCACTCCGGACAGCTCGTAGTCCTCGAGCGCGGTCCGCTGGAAGCAGGTGACCGGGGTCGCCCAGCGGACGATCTCGTCGGCGGCGGTCTCCGGACGCTCTTTCTTGTACAGCTCCCACTGCTCGGGGAATTCGGCGAACGCCATCATCCCCTGCGTGATCGAGTTGCGGGTGGTCTCGTTCCCCGCCACCGCGAGCATCACCACGAAGAAACCGAATTCGTCGTCGGAAAGCTTTTCGCCGTCGATGTCCGCCTGGATCAGCTGAGTGACGATGTCTTCGCCTGGATTCTTGGCCCGCTCCTCGGCCATTTTCATCGCGTAGCCGATCAACTCCGCGGACGACATCTTCGGGTCGATGTGGGCGTATTCAGGGTCGTCGTTCCCGGTCATCTCGTTCGACCACTCGAAGATCTTGCCGCGGTCTTCCTGGGGTACGCCCAGCAAACCCGCGATCGCCTGCAGCGGCAGCTCGCACGAGACCTGCTCCACAAAGTCGCCGGTGCCGGCGGCGGCGGCGGTTTCGGCGATCTTCTGCGCGCGTTCGCTGAGCTCGTCGCGCAGTCGCTCCACGGCGCGCGGGGTGAAACCGCGGGAGATGATCTTGCGCAGCCGGGTGTGGTGTGGCGCGTCCATGTTGAGCATGACGAACCGCTGGACCTCGATGTCTTCGCGGGCGATGTCGTTGTTGAATCGGGGGATCACACCGTTCTCGTAGCTGGAGAAGACGTCGCTGCGCCGCGACACCTCCTTGACGTCGTTGAGCTTCGTGATGGCCCAGAACCCGCCGTCGTGGAAGCCGCCTCCATTGCCCGGAGCCTGCTCGTTCCACCAGATCGGCGAGGTGGCGCGCACTTCGGCAAACTCTTCGACCGGGATCCGCTCGGCATAGATGTCCGGGTCGGTGAAATCGAACCCGGGTGCAAGATTAGGGCTGGGCACGCTACTTCTCCTTACTGCTGGCTCCGCCGACTCGCGAATTGGTTGGCACTAGCTGTACTAGTTGCGCTCTGCTGCCAGTAAAACATGCCGTAACCGCAGGACAAAAGAGCTGTCGAGCCGCCGGAGCATCCTCGCTTGTCATAGTAATGAAACGTGTTCTAGCCTGGCCCCATGGGTAACCCGGTAATCGTCGAAGCCACTCGCAGCCCGATCGGCAAACGCAACGGATGGCTGTCCGGGCTGCATGCCACCGAGCTGCTTGGCGCGGTGCAGAAGGCTCTGGTGGAAAAGGCCGGTATCGACGCGGGCGATGTCGAACAGATCGTCGGCGGCTGCGTGACGCAGTTCGGCGAGCAGTCCAACAACATCACCCGGGTGAGCTGGCTCGTCGCCGGGCTGCCCGAGCACGTCGGCGCCATGACCGTGGATTGCCAGTGCGGCAGTGGCCAGCAGGCCAATGGCCTCGTCGCCGGCCTGATCGCAGCGGGCGCCATCGACATCGGTATCGCGTGCGGCATCGAGGCCATGAGCCGTGTCGGACTCGGCGCCAACGCGGGACCCGACCGCAGCGTCTTGCGGCCCGAGTCATGGGACATCGACCTGCCCGACCAGTTCACCGCGGCCGAGCGGATCGCCAAGCGACGCGGCATCACCCGCGAAGACATCGACGCCTTCGGATTCCAGTCCCAGCTACGCGCCAAGCGGGCCTGGGAGGAGCATCGATTCGACCGGGAAATCTCGCCGATCGAGGCTCCGGTGCTCGACGAGCAGAAGCAGCCAACCGCCGAACGCCACATGGTCTCCCGCGACCAGGGGTTGCGCGACACCACCCTGGAAGGACTGAGCCAGCTGAAGCCGGTGCTCGAAGGCGGGATCCACACCGCGGGCACCTCGTCGCAGATCTCCGACGGCGCGGCGGCCGTGCTGTGGATGGACGAGGACAAGGCCAAGGCGCTGGGCTTGCGGCCACGCGCGCGGATCGTCAGCCAGGCGCTGGTCGGCGCCGAGCCCTACTACCACCTGGACGGGCCCGTGCAGTCGACGGCGAAAGTGCTGGAGAAGGCGGGCATGAAGATCGGCGACATCGACATCGTCGAGATCAACGAAGCATTCGCATCGGTGGTGCTGTCCTGGGCGCGGGTGCACGAGCCCGACATGGACCGGGTCAACGTCAACGGCGGAGCCATCGCGCTGGGACACCCCGTCGGCTCTACCGGCAGCCGCCTGATCACCACCGCGCTGCACGAGCTGGAGCGCACCGACCAGAGCACCGCGCTGATCACCATGTGCGCGGGCGGTGCGCTGTCCACCGGCACCATCATCGAACGGATCTAGAGGCTCAGGTCCGCCCGTTCATTCAGCGATAAGGGTCACTGATGGCAAATCCCCCACGCGCGCTCAACTCAGCACGCACCGGCGTCATCATCAAATGGATGTCGCGCATCAACACGTGGCTGTACAAGGCGACGGGCGGCAAGCTCGGCGGCAAGTTCCTGCAGGGCGCGCCGGTCGCACTGTTGACCACCACCGGCCGCAAGACCGGGCAGCCACGGGCAAGTCCGCTGCTGTATATGCGTGATGGCGACCGTGTGATTGTGGTGGCCTCCCACGGCGGACGCGAAAAGAACCCCATGTGGTATCTCAATCTCAAGGCCGACCCCAAGGTTTCGGTCCAGATCAAAGACGAGGTGCTGCATCTCAAGGCGCGCGACGCCAGCGACGACGAGCGCGCGAAGTACTGGCCGCAGTTGGTGAAGATGTATTCCTCCTACGAGGACTACCAGTCCTGGACTGAGCGCAAGATCCCGATCGTCATCTGCGAGCCCTGACGTTATGGGCTTCGTCCAACGTGCAGCCAGGGCGAAATAATCGCCAAAATGCCGCCGTGAGTGCACGTTCGGCGAAAAGCAACTAGGCTCCGTAGACGGGCACCGGCGGACGCGCCTTGGCCAGCAGGTCGGCGACGACCGGCCCCAACTCGGCGGGCTCCCATCGCGCGCCCTTGTCGATCTCCGGGCCGTGCGCCCAGCCCTCGGCGACCCGAATCTTGCCGCCCTCGACTTCGAAGACTTTCCCGGTGACGTCGCGGGATTCGGCGCTGCCCAGCCAGACCACCAGCGGCGAGATGTTCTCCGGCGCCATGGAATCGAATTCTTGGCCCTGGGTTGCCATCATCTCGGCGAAGACGGTTTCGGTCATGCGGGTACGCGCCGAGGGAGCGATGGCGTTGACGGTGACACCGTAACGGCCCATTTCAGCGGCGCCCACCAAGGTCATCGCCGCGATGCCCGCCTTGGCGGCGCTGTAGTTGCCCTGTCCGACGCTGCCCTGCAAGCCCGCACCGGAGCTGGTGTTGATGATCCTCGCGTCAACGGTTTTGCCCTCTTTGGAGAGTCCACGCCAATATGAGGCGGCGTGCCGCATGGTGGCGAAGTGGCCCTTGAGGTGCACGGCGATGACGGCGTCGAACTCTTCTTCGCTGGTGTTGGCCATCATCCGGTCCCGAACGATCCCGGCGTTGTTGACCAGAACGTCCAGGCCGCCGAACGTGTCGACAGCGCTCTGAATCAGTCCGGCCGCCTGGTTCCAGTCGGAGATGTCGGATCCGTCGGCGACGGCTTCGCCGCCTGCCGCGGTGATCTCGTCGACGACGCTCTGTGCAGCGCTGCCGCCGCTTGCAGGCGACCCGTCCAGGCCCACCCCGATGTCGTTGACCACGACGCGCGCCCCCTCGGCGGCGAAGGCAAGCGCATGTGCGCGCCCAATACCGCCGCCTGCTCCGGTGACGATGGCCACTCGGCCGTCGACCACTCCCATAGTTCTGTCTCCTCTACTTGATCGCGCTCGCGTTCGTTGCGGCCAGATAGTGCGGTGGTTCACCGCCGCCGTGCACCTCCAACGAGGCCCCGCTGATGTAGGACGCCGCGTCCGAGGCCAAAAACGCTGCGGCCCAACCGACGTCGTCGGGTTTCGCCAACCGGCCCAGCGGCACATTCCGCGAAATCGCAGCGATCGAGTCGGCATCACCGTAGAACAGTTCGGATTGCTCGGTCTCCACCATGCCGACCACGCAAGCGTTGACCCGGACCTTAGGCCCCCATTCGACGGCCAATGTTTGAGTGAGACTTTCCAGGCCCGCCTTGGCCGCCCCGTATGCGGCGGTACCCGGCGATGGCCGCCGGCCGCTGAGACTGCAGATGTTGACGATCGACCCGCCGCGCTGCTGGCTTTGCATTCTCTTGTTCGCATGCTGCGAAACCCACAGAGCCCCAAAGAGATTGAGCTCGATGATCTTGCTGTTGAACTTCGCGCTGGAATCCGAGGTCAGCACGTACGGCGAACCACCAGCGTTGTTGACAACGACGTCGAGCCGTCCGTGGCGGTCGAAGATTGCGTCGATCATCGCCGCGACCGCGCCCTCGTCGCGTATGTCGCAGGAATGGAACTCATACGGCAAACCCTCGACGGCTCGTCGGGCACAGGTGATCACGGTCGCGCCCTGTTCGGCGAAAACCGAACTGATGCCGGCACCTACGCCCCGCACCCCGCCGGTCACCAGAACCACCCGCCCGGCCAGCCCCAAATTGATGGCTTCGCCAGCTAGGGGGCCTCCTTCGGCGCGTGTCACTGTGCTAGCGTACCAAGCAAGTGCTTGCTTAGGTAGCTGGGTCCCACAGGAAGTGCCATGACCATCACAACCGCTCAAACCGAACCGGGCATAGTCGCGGTCACCGTCGACTACCCGCCCGTCAACGCCATCCCGTCGCGCGGGTGGTTCGAGCTGGCCGATGCCATAACCGCGGCCGGCGACAACCCGGAAACCCACGCGGTGATCCTGCGCGCCGAGGGCCGCGGCTTCAACGCCGGCGTGGACATCAAGGAGATGCAGCGCACTCAAGCTTCTCAGGGCTATACCGCACTTATCGACGCGAACCGCGGCTGCTTCGCCGCCTTCCGCGCGGTCTACGAGTGCGCCGTGCCCGTCATCGCCGCAGTGAACGGATTCTGCGTCGGCGGCGGCATCGGACTGGTGGGCAACTCCGACGTCATCGTCGCCTCCGACGACGCCACCTTCGGCCTGCCGGAGGTGGAACGCGGCGCGCTCGGCGCGGCCACCCATCTGTCCCGGCTGGTACCGCAGCACCTGATGCGACGGCTGTTCTTCACCGCGGCCACCGTGGACGCCGCCACCCTGCATCATTTCGGCTCGGTACACGAGGTGGTGCCGCGCGACGAACTCGACGAGGCCGCATTACGCGTGGCCCGCGACATCGCCGCCAAGGACACCCGCGTCATCCGGGCGGCCAAGGAAGCGCTCAACTTCATCGACGTGCAACGGGTCAACTCGAGTTACCGCATGGAGCAAGGCTTTACGTTCGAACTCAACCTGGCCGGTGTCTCCGACGAGCACCGCGACGCGTTTGTGAAGAAATCATGACCGCCGACGACGATGCAGAGTTCAAGAGCGATGTGGAGGAGCGGCGCATAGTGCCCGACAAAAGGACCACGCTCGACGACGCCGTCAGCCAGTTGCGCAGCGGCATGACCATCGGCATCGCCGGCTGGGGATCGCGGCGCAAGCCCATGGCGTTCGTGCGGGCCCTGCTGCGCACCGACGTCACCGACCTGACCGTAGTCACCTACGGCGGACCCGATCTGGGCCTGCTGTGCTCGGCGGGCAAGGTGAAGCGCGTGTACTACGGGTTCGTCTCGCTGGACTCGCCGCCTTTCTACGACCCGTGGTTCGCCAAGGCCCGCACCAGCGGAGCCATCGAAGCCCGCGAGATGGACGAAGGCATGCTGCGCTGCGGATTGCAGGCCGCCGCACAGCGACTGCCTTTCCTGCCGATCCGCGCCGGGCTGGGCAGTTCGGTGCCCGACTTCTGGGAGGGCGAACTGCAAACCGTCACCAGCCCGTACCCCGCACCCGAGGGCGGACACGAAACGCTGATCGCCATGCCCGCGCTGCGCCTCGACGCGGCGTTTGCCCACTTGAATCTTGGTGACAGCCAAGGCAATGCGGCCTACACCGGCATCGATCCCTACTTCGACGACCTGTTCCTGATGGCCGCCGAGAAGCGCTTCTTGTCGGTGGAGCGCATCGTCTCCACCGAGGAGCTGGTCAAAGCGGTGCCGCCGCAGGCGTTGCTGATCAACCGGATGATGGTCGACGCCGTCGTGGAAGCCCCCGGTGGTGCCCACTTCACCACCGCGGCACCGGATTACGGACGCGACGAGAAGTTCCAACGGCATTACGCCGAGGCCGCCTCGACGGAAGAAGGCTGGCAGCGGTTCGTGCAGACCTATTTGTCAGGCAGCGAAGACGACTATCAAGCGGCCGTGCGCGCATTCGGTGAGGAGGCCTCGTCATGACGAGAGAAGTGACTGCCACCAGGGCCGAGGTGTGCGTGGTCGCATGCGCCGAATTATTTAGGGCCGCAGGCGAGATCATGATCAGCCCGATGACAAACATGGCGTCGGTCGGCGCTCGTCTGGCGCGGTTGACTTTCTCCCCTGACATCCTGTTGACCGACGGCGAAGCCCAACTCCTGGCTGATACCCCGGCCCTGGGTAAGACGGGAGCCGTCGAGGGCTGGATGCCGTTTGGCCGCGTGTTCGAAACGCTGGCGTGGGGGCGGCGGCATGTGGTGATGGGCGCCAATCAGGTTGACCGCCATGGCAATCAGAACATCTCGGCGTTCGGACCACTGCAGCAGCCGACCCGGCAGATGTTCGGGGTCCGCGGCTCACCGGGTAACACCATCAACCATGCGACCAGCTATTGGGTGGGCAACCATTCGAAGCGGGTGTTCACCGACACCGTCGACATCGTCGCCGGAATCGGCTACGACAAGGTGGACGCGGAGAACCCGGCTTTCCGGTTCGTCAACGTCTACCGAGTGGTGTCCAACCTCGGGGTCTTCGACTTCGACGGCCCGGAGCACACGATGCGCGCGCTCAGCCTGCACCCAGGTGTGGCTCCCGACGAGGTGCGCGAAGCGACGTCGTTCGATATCCATGGTCTCGACGAGGCCGAGGAAACCAGGCTGCCGACCGACGACGAGCTACGGCTGATCCGCGAGGTCATCGATCCGAAGGCACTGCGGGACAGAGAGATCCGCTAGTGCGGCTGCGAACACCGCTGACCGAGCTGGTCGGTATCGAGCATCCGGTGGTACAGACTGGGATGGGCTGGGTGGCCGGCGCTCGCCTGGTATCGGCCACGGCCAACGCGGGCGGGCTGGGCATTTTGGCGTCGGCCACGATGACGCTGGACGAGCTGGCGACGGCTATCGGCAAGGTCAAGGCGGCCACCGACAAGCCGTTCGGGGTGAACATTCGCGCCGACGCAGCCGATGCAGGCGACCGCGTCGAGCTGATGATCCGCGAAGGCGTGAAGGTGGCGTCGTTCGCGCTCGCGCCCAGGCAGGAATTGATAGCCAGGCTGAAAAAGGCCGGGGCGGTGGTGATTCCGTCGATCGGCGCGGCCAAACATGCGCGCAAGGTCGCTGCCTGGGGTGCCGACGCGATGATAGTGCAGGGCGGCGAAGGGGGCGGACACACCGGTCCCGTCGCAACGACGCTGCTGTTGCCGTCGGTATTGGATGCTGTTCAGGGCACTGGAATTCCGGTTGTTGCCGCGGGTGGTTTCTTCGACGGCCGCGGCTTGGCCGCGGCGCTGTCCTACGGCGCCGCCGGGGTTGCGATGGGCACCCGATTTCTGCTGACGTCGGATTCCACCGTGCCCGAGGCGGTCAAGCGACGTTATCTGGAGGCGGCACTGGACGGCACCGTAGTCACCACGCGGGTGGACGGGATGCCGCACCGGGTGCTGCGCACCGGGCTGGTCGAAAAGCTGGAAAGCGGTTCGCGGGCAAGGGGTTTCACGGCGGCGGTGCGCAATGCCGCGAAGTTCAAGCGGATGTCGCAGATGACCTGGCGATCGATGGTCCAGGATGGCCTGGCCATGCGGCACGGCAAGGATCTGAGCTGGTCGCAGGTGGTAATGGCGGCCAACACTCCGATGTTGCTGAAGGCCGGACTGGTCGAGGGCAATACCGACGCCGGAGTGCTGGCATCCGGGCAAGTGGCCGGCATCATCGAGGACCTGCCGTCGTGCGCCGAGCTCATCGAGTCGATCGTGCAAGACGCGATCAAGCACCTCCGGGCGGCGTCGGCGCTGGTGGAGTAGCTTGGCCGAGCAGACGCAAAAGCTGTTTAAACCAACGGTTTTGGGTGCTTTTGCGTCTACTCGAGGGTCCTAGGTGTTAGCCGCAACGGCGAGCCTTGATCGTACGCGAACCAGCGGCGGGTTGGGGTTCTGCGGCTGGGGGACGGCGGCCAGGTTGACGTCAGCGATCGCGCCGCGACGAAAGATGAGGCACTCGGTAGAGCCGCCGAACTGGAAGTAGCCCAGTTCATCCCCCTTCGCGACGTGATAGCCGGGCTTGACGTCCGGATCGATGATGCAAGAGGACACCTCCGACATGCCCACCCCCAGGAAGGCGAGCAGCCCGATGCAGGGATCGTCCGCCTCGATCAGAATGATCGCGCGGGTGGCGACGTGGGCCAGATAGGACTGCGAGGTCGTCGGGTCTAGCGCCTCAGCGCCCTCCGAATCGTCTTCGGAGTAGTACGTGCCTTCCTTGACGAAAGCCCGCACGATGGTGCCGGCGACGGGGCTATGCCACCGGTGATAGTTGGTGGCACTCAAAAACGCTTGGTACACCGTGCCGTCGACGAACTGATCGACCGCATCGTCGTTCGCCAGCAGGTCGTTGAGTGAATAGGGTTGTCTTTTGATCCAGAAGCGGTCCTGACGTTGCACGCCGGTGCTGATGCGGTAGGGCGTGGACTCGCAGGCGCTGACTATTACCTTTTCGTCCTCGGGAGAGGCGACCGGGCGCGCGCCTTCGGTGAAGCGTCGGGTGAAGAAGTCATTCCACGACTTGAAGCCCCAGTGCTCGTCAGCCGGATGGTGCACGAACTCCTCGATGCCCACCGCGCGTCTTGCGGCCTCGCACTTCCAGCCTGACGGCGAATCGTTCAGCACATACAACGAGTCCGCGCTACTGAGGAACTCGCACCATGCGTTGAGAATCTTCTTCAATATTGCGTTGACCCGGGGATCGCGGTAGGCGGCGAATCCGGCGGGTGTGCCCATCGTCCAGTCCAGAATTGCGTTGAGCGGCAGGGTTACCGCATTGTCGCCGAACTCGGGTGCCATGGTCAGCACCTCGTTGATCATGCGCAGGAGCTGTGGCACGTCATGCAGGTGACGCTTCTGGTAAGGCTTGCGCTGGGGGACCTGCGCGATCATCTCGTTGAGATACAGCCGCACCACCGGATCGGTGTCGATCAACTGTTGAAACTCGGCGAGTACGGGATGGAGCTCGACATCCTCGCCGCGGCGCGCGGTCCGGTCACCATGGCCCTCGAGCCAGGACTCCAGATCTTCTTGGTCCGAAGGCAGCCAGCCGGCTAGCTGCGGTGCGCTTTTGTCCCTACTGCGTGAAGTCATACCGGACACATAGCCGCGGCACCGAAAAGGAAACATCCCCGGACTCGCCAGGGGCGGCCGCGATGCGCGGGCAGTTTAGAGGCGTTCGATGATGGTCACGTTGGCGGTGCCGCCACCCTCGCACATGGTCTGCAGCCCGTAACGACCTTCGATGCGCTCGAGCTCGTTGAGCATTGTGGTGAACAGCTTCGCCCCGGTGGCACCCAGCGGATGCCCGAGCGCGATGGCGCCGCCGTTGGGATTGACTTTCTCCGGATCGGCCTTGATCTCCTTGAGCCAGGCCAGAACTACCGGCGCGAAGGCCTCGTTGATCTCGACGGTGTCGATGTCGCCGATGGACAGACCTGTCTTTTCCAGCGCATAGCGGGTGGCGGGGATGGGCCCGGTCAGCATGAACACCGGGTCGGCGGCGCGGGCACTGATGTGGTGGATACGGGCCCGCGGCTTGAGGCCGTGGGTTTTGACGGCCTGCTCGGAAGCCAGCAGTACGGCGCTGGCGCCGTCGGAGATCTGACTGGCCATCGCCGCCGTCAGCCGGCCCCCCTCGACCAGCGGCTTGAGACCGGCCATCTTTTCCAGCGACGACTCACGGGGACCCTCGTCCACCCGGAACGGGCCGGAACCCGTTTCGACAGTGAGGATTTCGTTGTCGAAGTGGCCGCCGCGGATCGCCGCGAACGCGCGCTCATGGCTGGTCAGCGAGTAGCGCTCCATCTCTTCGCGGGACAGGTTCCACTTCTCTGCGATCAACTCCGAGCCGCGGAACTGGGAAATCTCCTGATCGCCGTAGCGATGCAGCCACTGCTTGGATTCGCTCGTCGGCGAGGTGAAGCCGAACTGCTCCCCGACCGTCATCGCCGAAGAGATCGGGATCTGGCTCATGTTCTGCACGCCGCCGGCCACGATGACGTCGGCGGTGCCGGACATGATCGCTTGTGCCCCAAAGGAAATGGCCTGTTGGCTGGAGCCGCACTGCCGGTCTACGGTGACTCCTGGGACCTCTTCGGGATATCCCGCGGCCAGCCATGACAGCCGGGCGATGTTGCCTGCCTGGCCCCCGATGGCGTCGACACAACCGGCGATCACATCGTCGACGGCCGCCGGGTCCACGTCGGCCCGGTCGAGCAGACCGCGCCAGGCCAGGGCACCGAGGTCGACGGGATGTACCCCGGCCAGTGCGCCACCCCGCTTGCCAACCGCGGTACGTACAGCGTCGATGACGTACGCCTCAGTCATTTGTGTCGACTCCTTCGTCAATCTTTTTGGATTCCGCCGTGATCCCGCCCAGCACGATGGCGAGGTATTGCTGCCCCACCTGTTCGGCGGTGAGCGGTCCGCCAGGTTGATACCAGCGCACCGACACCCAGGTGGTGTCCCGGATGAAACGGTAGACGAGGTCAACGTCGAGATCGGACCGGAAGTATCCCTCGTCGATGCCCTGATTGAGCACCTCGACCCACATCTTGCGTTGCTGCCGGTTCATGTCCTCGATGTAAGAGAACCGAGGTTGCGACAACAGCCGCTGGGCCTCGTCCTGATAGATGACGACCTGCGCATGCCGATGCTCGATGGCCTCGAACGATGCCATGAACAGCCCCTTGAGCCGCTCGAGCGGATTGGATTCGCCGTCGACGATCTCCCGATAGCGGGCGAACAACCAGTCCAAAAATCCGCGCAGCAACTCGTCGACCATCTCCTCTTTCGAGGAGAAGTGGTGGTACAAGCTGCCCGACAGGATGCCGGCGCCGTCCGCGATGTCGCGCACGGTGGTGGCCCGCAATCCGCGTTCGGCGAACATCGACGCGGCGAGTTCCAGCAACTCGTCTCGCCGGCTGTTGGCCGAACCGGTCACGCGGTCCATCCGATCAGAGTATCAACCAAGCGCTTGCTTGGCCACCTGCAGGCGTCATGGATGCTGGCTCGATACCGAGATCACCTCGCCAGTGAGATAGCTGGAGTAGTCACTGGCCAGAAACGCGATGGTGGCCGCAACCTCCCACGGCTCTGCGGCGCGGCCGAACGCTTCGCCGGCCGCCAACCGGTCAAGCAGCTCGGCCGGCGTGGTTTTGTCCAGGAACTTGTGCCGCGCGATGCTGGGCGACACCGCGTTGATGCGGACGCCGTACTCGGCGGCTTCGATTGCGCTGCAACGGGTCAGCGCCATCACGCCCGCCTTGGCGGCCGCATAGTGCGCCTGCGAGTGCTGTGCGCGCCAGCCCAGCACGCTGGCATTGTTGACGATCACACCACCGTGCTTCGCCTCGCGGAAATAGCGCAGCGCCGCACGCGTGGCGCGAAACACCGACGTCAGCGTCACATCCAGGACGCGATCCCATTCGTCGTCGGTCATATCGGTCACCGGAGTCTGCCCGCCCAGCCCGGCGTTGTTGACCAGGACGTCGAGGCGGCCCATGCGAGCGGTGGTCGATTCCAGCAGCGCGTCAACCTGGGCGGTGGACGTGACATCGCACAGCACGCTTTCGACCCGGCCCAGCCCCAGCGTGGCAAGTTCTTCGGCCGTCTGCCCCAGCCGTCGTTCGTGATGATCGGAGATCACCACGTCGGCACCCTCGGTCAGGGCGCGACGCGCGGTCGCCGAACCGATGCCGGTGCCCGCGGCCGCGGTTACCACCACCACCTTGCCTTCCAAAAGCCCATGTCCGGCAATCTCTTTGGGCGCCTCCGACAAACTCAACCCTTGACCTCCCTCGGCAGGCCGAGCACCCGCTCGGCAATGATGTTGCGCTGGATTTCGTTGGATCCGCCGTAGATGGTGTCGGCTCGGGTGAACAGGTACAGCCGTTGCCATTCGTCGAATTCGCCGTCGGGCAGGCTCATCCCCGGTTTGCCGACCACGTCCATCGCCAGCTCGCCCAGATCACGATGCCAGTTGGCCCACAACAACTTCGACACATTGTCCTGACCCGGCTGCTCGACATCCATGGTCGCCAGGGCGTAGGAGCGCATGGCCCGCAGCCCGGTCCACGCCCGCGTCAGCCGCCGCCGGATGAACGGATCTTCGGTCGCGCCGTTACGCCGCGCCAGCTCGGCCAGATTGGAAAGCTCACGGGCATACACGATCTGCTGGCCGAGGGTCGAGACGCCGCGCTCGAACGTCAGCGTTCCCATCGCTACCCGCCACCCGTCGCCGGGCTGTCCGACCACCAACGAGGCGTCGGTCCGCGCATCGTCGAAGAACACCTCGTTGAACTCCGCGGTGCCGGTGATCTGGACGATCGGCCGGACCTGGACACCCGGCTGGTCCAGCGGCACCAGCAAATACGACAGCCCAGCATGCCGCTTGGAGCCCTTCTCCGTGCGCGCGACCACAAAACACCACTGCGAGAGGTGCGCGAGCGACGTCCACACCTTCTGGCCGTTGATCACCCACTGATCGCCGTCGAGTTCCGCGGTGGTAGAGACGTTGGCCAGGTCGCTGCCGGCGCCGGGCTCCGAATAGCCCTGGCACCACAGCTCGGTGACATCGAGGATGCGCGGCAAAAAGCGCTGCTGCTGTTCGGGGGTGCCGAACGCGATCAGCGTCGGCCCCAGCAGTTCCTCGCCGAAGTGGTTGACCTTGTCCGGCGCGTCGGCGCGGGCGTACTCCTCGTAGAACGCCACCCGGTGCGCGGTCGACAGTCCGCGTCCACCATGCTCGACCGGCCAGCCCAGGCAGGTCAGTCCGGCTTTGGCCAGATGCCGGTTCCACGCCCGCCGTTCCTCGAAGGCCTCGTGTTCCCGACCGGGGCCGCCGAGACCCTTGAGAGCTGCGAATTCGCCGACGAGATTGTCGGCCAGCCACTGGCGGACCTCCGCCCGGAACTCCTCGACGTCCTGCATGACCTGTAGGCTAACCTACCAAGCACTTGCTTTGTTAGCCCAGGAGCGTCACCAATGTCGAGCGATCCCCGCACCGTGCCCGCGGCGCTGGATCGTTTGGCGCGCCGGTTGCCCGACCACGACGCGCTGATCACCGAGGATCGCAGCTTCACGGCCGCGTCGCTGCGCGACGAGGTCTACCGTGCGTCCGCTGCGCTGATCACCCTCGGTGTGCAGCCGTTAGACCGGGTTGCCATCTGGTCGCCGAACACCTGGCACTGGGTGGTGGCCTGCCTGGCGATCCACCACGCCGGCGCCGCCATGGTGCCCTTGAACACGCGTTATACGGCCGAGGAAGCCGCCGACATCCTGGGCCGGACCGGTGCGCCGGTGCTGTTCGCGGCGGGCCGGTTCCTCGGCGCCGACCGGGCGAGCAACCTCGACCGCCCGAACTCTCAAGCGTTGCCCGCGCTGCGGCACATCGTGCGGATTCCCATCGAGGAAAACGACGGCACGTGGGACGACTTCATGGCTGCCGGTGGCGACCCCGCCGAGGTGGTCACCCGCGCCGCCGCCGTCACCCCCGACGACGTCAGCGACATTCTGTTCACCTCCGGCACCACCGGCCGCAGCAAAGGCGTGCTGTGCGCCCACCGGCAGTCGTTGGCCGGGTCGGCGTCCTGGGCGGCCAACGGCAAGATCACCAGCGACGACCGCTACCTGTGCATCAATCCGTTCTTCCATAACTTCGGCTACAAGGCCGGCATTCTGGCCTGCCTGCAAACCGGGGCGACGCTGATCCCGCACCTGACTTTCGATCCGTTGCGCACGCTGCAGGCAATCGAGCGACACCGCATCACTGTGCTGCCCGGGCCGCCGACCATCTACCAGACGCTGCTCGACCACCCAGCGCGCCGCGACTACGACCTGAGCTCGCTGCGCTTCGCTGTCACCGGCGCGGCCACCGTGCCCGTGGTGCTGGTGGAACGCATGCAGTCCGAACTCGACATCGACATCGTGCTGACGGCCTACGGACTGACCGAGGCCAACGGCATGGGGACCATGTGCCGCGCCGAAGACGACGCGGTGACCGTGGCCACCACATGCGGACGGCCCTTCGCCGACTTCGAATTGCGCATCGACGCGCAAAACGGCTCTGCAACAGGAGAAGTCCTGCTGCGCGGACCGAACGTGATGTTGGGCTACCTGGACGACCCGGAAGCAACCGCCGCCGCCATCGACGCCGACGGATGGCTGCACACCGGCGACATCGGAACCGTCGACGACGCCGGCAACCTGCGAATCACCGACCGGCTAAAGGACATGTACATCTGCGGCGGGTTCAACGTCTACCCCGCCGAGGTCGAGCAGGTGCTGGCCCGGATGGACGGCGTGGTCGACGCTGCGGTGATCGGTGTTCCCGACGAGCGACTGGGCGAGGTCGGCCGAGCGTTCGTGGTCGCCCGGCCCGGCGCCGGCCTCGACGAGGCGTCGGTGATCGCCTACACCCGTGAGCATCTGGCGAACTTCAAGGCACCGCGATCGGTGCGGTTCGTCGACGCGTTGCCCCGCAATGCCGGCGGCAAAGTGGTCAAACCCCAACTGCGAGAACTGGACTGAAACGGACCTGAAATGGACCTCGCATTCGACGAAGAGACGCTGGCCTTCCAGGCCGAAGTCCGGGACTTCCTCTCCGCCAACCGGGAGTCGATCCCCACCAAGTCCTACGACAACGCGGAAGGCTTTGCCCAGCACCGTCGTTGGGATCGAGTGCTTTTCGACGCCGGCCTGTCGGTCATCACCTGGCCGGAGAAGTACGGCGGCCGCGACGCACCGCTGCTGCACTGGGTGGTGTTCGAGGAGGAGTACTTCCGCGCCGGGGCGCCGGGAAGGGCCAGCGCCAACGGCACTTCGATGCTGGCCCCCACGCTGTTCACGCACGGTACCGAAGACCAGCTGGACCGCATTCTGCTCAAAATGGCCAGTGGCGAACAGATTTGGGCGCAGGCCTGGTCGGAACCCGAATCCGGCAGCGACCTGGCGTCGCTGCGGTCCACCGCTACCCGGACGGACGGCGGCTGGCTGCTCAACGGACAGAAGATCTGGAGTTCGCGAGCCCCCTTCGCCGAGATGGGCTTCGGGCTGTTCCGGTCCGATACCGCGGCCGAAAGACATAGCGGGCTGACATATTTTATGTTCGACCTGAAGGCCAAGGGCGTCACGGTGCGCCCGATCGTCCAGCTGGGCGGCGACACCGGATTCGGTGAAATCTTCCTCGACGACGTCTTCGTTCCCGACGAGGACGTCATCGGGACCCCGAACGACGGATGGCGCGCGGCCATGTCCACGTCAAGCAACGAACGCGGTATGTCGTTGCGCAGTCCGGCCCGTTTTCTCGCCGTGGCAGAACGGCTGGTGCAGCTGTGGAAGGACCGCGGCTCGCCACCGGAGTTCGCCGAACGGGTTGCCGACGGATGGATCAGGGCCCAGGCCTACCGACTGCAAACCTTCGGCACGGTCACCAGGCTGGCCAGCGGCGGAGAGTTGGGCGCCGAATCGTCGGTGACCAAGGTGTTCTGGTCCGAACTCGACGTCGAACTGCATCAGACCGCGCTGGACCTCCTCGCCGCCGACGGAGAGCTCGCCGGCCGGTGGACCGAAGGCCTGCTGTTCGCCTTGGGCGGGCCCATCTACGCCGGCACCAACGAAATCCAGCGCAATATCATTGCGGAACGGCTGCTGGGTCTGCCTCGAGAAAAGAAGGGGTAGAAAACGCTGATGGAATTCGCACTCGACGAACAGCAACGCGACTTCGCCGCCAGCATCGACGCCGCTCTCGGCGCCGCGGACCTGCCCGGCGCGGTGCGTGCGTGGTCAGCGGGCGACGTCACACCCGGCCGCAAGGTTTGGGAACAGTTGGCCAACCTCGGCGTCACCGCCCTGCTGGTGCCGGAGAAGTTCGACGGTATCGAGGCTCATCCGGTCGACCTGGTGGTGGCCCTCGAACGACTCGGCCGCTGGTGCGTGCCTGGCCCGGTCGCCGAATCCATTGCCGTGGCACCGGTTTTGCTTGCTGAAGACGGTCGCTGTGCCGAGCTGGCTTCCGGTGAGTTGATCGCCACCGTCGCAATGCCACCGCACGTACCGCGCGCCGTCGACGCCGATACGGCCGGGCTGGTGCTACTGGCCGACGGCAGCACAGTCGCCGAGGCCGAAGCCGGCACAGAGTATGAGTCCGTCGACCCCAGCCGTCGCCTCTACGACGTCGCAGCAACCGGCGCGAGCTGGCAGGCCTCAAAGGGAGAAGTCACGCGAGCCTACGAGTTGGGCGTGCTGGCCACCGCGGCGCAGCTCGTCGGCGCAGCACAGTCGCTGCTCGACGCGGCCGTCGACTACGCCAAGCAGCGCTCTCAGTTCGGCCGGGTGATCGGCTCGTATCAGGCGATCAAACACAAACTCGCAGACGTGCATATCGCCATCGAGCTGGCTCGTCCGCTGGTCTATGGCGCCGCTTTGGCGCTGGCCGATGAACCGGCCGCGAGCGCCCGCGCGGTAAGCGCCGCCAAAGTTGCCGCCGCGGAGGCGGGCCTGCTGGCCGCGCGCTCTGCCCTCCAGACTCATGGCGCCATCGGGTTCACCCAGGAACATGACCTGTCACTATGGCTGCTGCGGGTGCAGGCGTTGCGGTCGGCGTGGGGTACGCCGCAGGAGCACCGCCGACGAGTCCTGGAGGCGCTGTAATGACCTTCGCCGGCGACGATGCAGAACGAAGTGATGAGGAGGAGCGGCGCAATTGACGGAAGAACGGGAGATGCTGCGGGACACCGTTGCAAATCTGGTCGCCAAGCACGCGAACCCGTCGGCCGTGCGTGCGGCAATGGAGTCCGACCGCGGCTACGACGAGTCGCTGTGGCAGTTGCTTTGCGAACAGGTCGGGGCAGCCGCGCTGGTGGTCCCCGAGGAGTTGGGCGGCGCGGGCGGTGAACTAGCCGATGCCGCAACGGTTTTGCAGGAGCTGGGACGGACGCTGGTGCCCTCCCCGTTGCTGGGTACCACGCTGGCCGAACTGGCCCTGCTCGCCGCGCCGGAACCAGACGCCGAGACGTTGGAGGCGCTGGCCAGCGGAAGCTCGGTCGGGGCGCTGGTGATTGATCCCGACTATGTCGTCAACGGTGATATCGCCGACGTCGTCGTCGCCGCGATGGACGGTCGGCTGAGCAGATGGACGCGGGTCACTGCCCAACCCGTCGCCACCATGGACCCCACTCGCAGGCTGGCCAAGGTGCAGCCCGACGACACCGAATTCCTGGCCGCCGACCCGGGCCTGGCCGACACGGCGGCCATCCTGCTGGCCGCCGAACAAATCGGCGCCGCCGAACGGTGCCTGGAACTCACCGTCGAATACGCCAAGAGCCGAGTGCAATTCGGCCGGCCGATCGGCAGCTTTCAGGCGCTGAAGCACCGGATGGCCGACCTCTATGTCAAGGTGGCCGCGGCCAGGGCGGTCGTCAATGACGCGTGCAACGACCCCACGGCTACCAATGCCGCGACTGCGCGTCTGGCCGCCAGCGAGACGCTGTCCACCGTGGCCGCCGAGGGCATCCAGATACACGGCGGCATTGCGATCACCTGGGAACACGACATGCATCTGTATTTCAAACGCGCACATGGTAGTTCGCAGCTGCTGGCCTCGCCGAGCGAGTTGCTGCTTCAGCTGGAATCCCAGGTCTGTGCGGCGGCATCCGCCCCGTGAACGACCGGGTGGCATTGCGCGCCGGCATTCCACCGTTTTATGTGATGGATGTCTGGCTGGCGGCCGCGGAGCGCCAGCGCACCCACGGCGATCTGGTGAACCTGTCGGCGGGCCAGCCCAGCGCGGGTGCCCCCGAGCCGGTTCGGGCCGCAGCCGCCGCCGCACTGCATCTCAACCAACTGGGTTATACTGTCGCACTGGGCATTCCGGAACTGCGGACTGCGATAGCGACGGATTACCAGCGCCAGTATGGAATAGAGGTCGAGCCCGACGCGGTGATTGTCACCACCGGATCGTCGGGTGGGTTCCTGCTCGCCTTTCTGGCCTGCTTTGACGTCGGGGATAGGGTGGCGCTGGCCAGCCCCGGCTATCCCTGTTATCGAAACATTCTGTCGGCGTTGGGGTGTGAGGTCGTAGAGATCCCATGCGGGCCCGAGACGCGGTTTCAGCCCACTGCGCAGATACTCGCTGAACTCGACCCGCCGGTACAGGGCGTCATCGTCGCCAGCCCGGCCAATCCCACCGGGACGGTCATACCGCCCGGTGAGTTGTCCGCGATCGCGTCGTGGTGTGACAGCTCCGGGGTGCGACTGATCAGCGATGAGGTTTATCATGGCCTGGTTTACCCGGGGGCGCCAGCGACCAGCTGCGCATGGCAGACCTCGCGAAATGCCGTGGTAGTCAACAGCTTTTCCAAGTATTACGCGATGACCGGCTGGCGGCTGGGCTGGCTGCTGGTTCCGGCCGAGCTGCGTCGTGCAGTGGACTGCCTGACCGGCAACTTCACCATCTGCCCCCCGGTGCTGTCGCAATTCGCCGCGGTTTCCGCGTTCACCCCGGAGTCCACCGCCGAGGCAGACGGCAACCTACAGCACTACACGAGCAACCGCTCGCTGGTGCTCGACGGGCTGCGCGCGATCGGGATCGACCGGTTGGCACCCACCGACGGCGCGTTCTACGTGTACGCCGACGTCTCGGACTTCACCGATGACTCGCTGTCGTTCTGCTCAAAGCTGTTGGGTGACACCGGCGTTGCGATCGCACCGGGCATCGACTTCGATCCGGCGCGTGGGAATCGGTTTGTCCGGCTGTCGTTCGCCGGGCCGACGAGCGACCTCGAGGAAGGCTTACGGCGAATCGGGCGCTGGTTGAGCGTCCAGTAGCCGGTCGATACGTGCTTCGAGCACACTGCGCTCGCCGACATCCGCGACGTTGATCCCGAACCGGTCACTGAGCACCTCGATCACCGCCGCGGAATCGTCCAGCCGGATCTTCTCGGTCTCGCCGTTTCGGTGGACGGTCAGGTTGCGGTCAGCGAGGTTGCACCGGGCGTCGTCGGTGACCCTCGCCACCATCAGATTGGTCACGAACTGCGACGACGGGTGCGTCGAGACGAACCAGCTCCCCACCTTCAGATCGATCATCGGCGCCGTCCTGGTGGTGAATTCATACAGCGACTGCCACTCGTCGCGCAGCTGCGCCTGCAACACCAGCCCGTCGCCGCGGTCCTCGAGGCGATAGGGTTCGCGCGTTGTCTGCTGGACGCTGCCCGTTTCCAAGCGAATCGGCGACGTCGGCGTCTGCCCGCCGAAGCCGACGTCGACGAGAAAAGACCCGTGCGAACCGGGGAAGGTAACGGCGAGCACGGTGTGGGTCTGCGCCGGCAACGGGGCGCCGGGCGGCGCCATCCACACCACGCGGCCGGCCAATCTGCGCACCCCAAAGCCGATTTCCGCCAGTACGTAACCCATCAAACCGTTTTGCTCGTAGCAGTAGCCACCCCGACGCCGGCGCACCAGCTTGTCGAACAGCGCGTCGGCACTGAGGTCGTCGACCGGCACGCCCAGCAGCGGATCCAAATTTTCGAACGGAATGCTTTTGGTGTGAGCCGTGACGAGATTCTGCAATACTTCCAGGCTCGGCACGACGACGCCGCAGTAGTTGACGCGGTCGAAGTATCGGGTCAGCTCCAGTGCCATACGGCCATTCTGGCCTGAGCAATATTCATATTCCGGAGGGCGCCCTGAAACGTTCGCCAAACCGGTCCCGCTGAGTTGACGTTTAGCTAGTCTTGACCTCGCGAACGACCCATCGCATTGGAGGGTGAGGCCAAGATATGGCTGATCGACCCACAACCGGCTCAGGCCGCCCGTCAAGCGGGCTCGCGGAGGAGCTGGCGGAAGCCGGATTCGAGAATGCACAACAGGTGGCTCGGGGCGGCGCCGGGGTGATCTACCGCTGTTACGAAACGGCGCTCGGCCGAAACGTTGCTGTCAAGGTCCTGCCGTCGCATTTCGACGAGGAGAGCCGGGAGCGTTTTCTGCGAGAGGGCTACGCGATGGGCGGGCTCTCCGGGCATCCGAACATCGTTCATATCCTGCGCGTCGGGGTGACTCCGAGCGGCAAGCCCTACATCGTGATGCCCTACCACGCCGCGGATTCGCTGGCGGTGCGGTTACGCCATGAAGGGCCCCTCCCATGGCCCGAGGCGTTGCGGATCGCCGTGAAGCTTTGCGGCGCATTGGAGACCGCGCACAAGACCGGAACGTTACACCGCGATATCAAACCTGCGAATGTGCTCGTCAACGATTACGGCGAACCGTTATTGAGTGACTTCGGGATCGCGCACATCGAGGGCGGATATGAGACGGCCACCGGGTTCTTCTCCGGCACAATTGACTACACCGCGCCCGAGGTGATGACCGGTAATCCGGCAACGGTCGCGTCCGATCTTTACTCACTTGGCGCAACCATTTATGCGCTCATTGCGGGCGGTGCCGCGCACGAGCGCAAGAGCGGTGAAGACCTCATTGCTCAGTACCTGCGGATAAGTACCAGCCGGGTCCCGGATATGCGTCCGGAAGGAATCCCGGATGCGGTGTGCTCGGCGATCGAGAAAGCGATGTCGATCGATCCTGCGGCACGGCCGGTGTCTGCGGAGCAGTTCGGCCGCGAGCTGCAGGCCGCGCAGCGCAGCTGTGGCTTCAAACCCGATTCGATGGCAATCACTAACACCGCTACTGGTTCGAGCCACACGGTCGTCACGCCGACAGGTGTCGCTCGACCGCCCAGCGGGCAGACCGCCGCGCAGACAGCGATGCAATCAGCGACTGCGGCTGAGTCCAGCATTCACGGGTCGACGCAACATATTGCAGATCCGATCGGCTCAACGTCCTCGGTCCGGCAGCCGATCGGTCCGGAAGCGGGATCCGCTGGTCGCGAGGAGTTCTCGCAAGCCGCCGACGTCCTGCGCGGTGGCCGCGGCTTACAACCACCACCGCCCGTCTCGCCCCCGACGGGCGCAACTCAAGTAGTTCCGCCATACGCCGACCCGACCAGCATCTCGACGCCATCGGGCACCACACGACCGCCTTCAGGCCCGCCCAGCGGCCCACCGTCGCCAAGGCCAACGGGTCCGGTCCCGCCCAGCGGCAGGAGATCGGGTCTGGCGGGGTGGTTCGCCGAGCCGGGAAAGAAATCGAATCGGATAGCCATGGCCGTCGCGGCGGTCCTCGCGGTCGTCCTGTTGGTCGTCGGCGGTCTCTATCTGCTGACGGGCAATAAAAAGAACGACCACAACGTCGCGAGTCAGCCCAGCACCCAAGCCCCGGTCCAATGGAAGGCGATTACGAACGCGCCCATCGCGCGCGACGCGGCGGCGACCACCCAGACCGACGGCACGATCTGGATCTTCGGCGGCATCCGGGCCGACGGTGCCGTCACCGCTGTGCACGAGGGCTACGACCCGGTCGTCGACGCGTGGAAGGCCGGCGCCGATCTACCGGCCGGTGTTCAGCACGCCATGGCGGTGACATGGCAGGACAACCCGATAGTGCTCGGCGGCCAGCGGACGGAGAGCGGCAACAGAGTCGCAACCGACAAGGTGTGGCGAGTAGTCAACGGTCAGTGGGTGGAGTTGCCTCATTTGTTGCAGCCAAGGTCGGCGGGGGCAGCGGCGGCCGTGGGAGACCGCATCATCGTGACCGGCGGTGTGGGTGCGAACGGAGCACTGCTCAACACCACCGAAATCTTCGACGGCACCGCGTGGACCCTGGGCCCACCGATACCGACGCCTCGACAGCTGCTGGCCGGGGCCTCGGACGGAAAGCTGATGTACGCGGTCGGCGGATCGAACGGCAACGCGGACCTGACGACGGTCGAGGCGTATGACCCGGCGGCGAAATCCTGGACGGCGTTGGCCGGACTTCCTCAGCCGCGCAGCGACCTCGGTGTGGCAATCGCCGACGGGCGCTTGGTGGCTGTGGGCGGCGTGTCAAATGGAGAAGTCCTCAAGAGCGTTTCGGTGCTGGATCTGATGGCGAAAACCTGGGACGCCTTACCGGACATGGCCAGCCCGAGGCACGGTATGGCGGTCGACGCGGTGGACAAGGCCGTATATGCGGTCGGCGGGTCGACCGCAGTCGGAGACGGTCAGGTGGTCGCCACGGCGGAAGTGCTGAACTTGCCGGCCCGCAAGATTCAGCCCGCGTCGCAATGGCGTTCCCTGCCGGACGCCCCGACCGCCCGGCTGATGATGGCGTGGGCCGTGCTCAACGACAAGATCTGGATCATGGGTGGCCTTCGCAACGGCGTACCGCTGCAGACGGTCGAAAGCTACGACCCGAAGACGGGCGTCTGGCAGCCCGGACCGCCTCTGCCGATCCCACTGCATCACGCCGCCGCGGCGACCTACCGCGGCGAGGTGGTGGTACTCGGGGGCGAAAGCGAAAAGAACATCGGCAACGGGACCAACAAAGTGTTCGCGCTGCGTGGCAACAATTGGGTGGAGTTGCCGAGCCTCAAGCACGCACGCGTGGCGCCGGCCGCCGCAGTGGTCGGGGACAAACTCGTGGCTGTCGGCGGGCAGAGCGCCAAGCAGCTCGTCCCGCAGACCGAGGTCTTCGACGGCAGTTCGTGGAAGGACGCCGCCGACATGCCGACCCCTCGAGAGCACCTGGCGGCGGTGTCCGACGGCACCTACCTCTACGCGATTGGCGGTAGGTTCCTGTCCGCTTCCAAGAACACCGCGGCGCTCGAGCAGTTCGATCCGGCGTCGGGGAAATGGACGAAGCTGGTGGGTATGCCGACTCCGCGCGGCAGCTACGGCGCGGCGTATATCGACGGCCGGATCGTGGTGGTCGGCGGGGAAGAGCCGACGCAGGTGGTGAACGTGGTCGAGATGTACGACATCGCCGACAAGAAGTGGAGCACCCTCACTCCGATGCCCACCTCGCGTCATGCGGAGGTGGTCGCAACGGTCGGCAACACGGTCTACGTCATCGGCGGAGCGAACCGGCCATCCCATGAAGGCCCGATCGCGACGGTCGAGGCGTTGGACTTCATGTAGCTTTCCGTGCACGACGGTTTCGCTTGTTTTAGTTATGTCGAATATGGGGATTCGGTAGGGACGGCTGCAGCCAGCAACCACAAACCGTCTGTCAAACGGAGCTCAACATGAGTACCAGCAATACCGTCTGGATCGTGATTGCCGCGGTCGTGGCCATCTTGGTCATCGCGGCCCTGGTCTTCGCGGCCAGCCGGGCATCCAGAAGCCGCCGTCAACGGCAGGCCGAACAAATCCGCGAACAGGCCAGACTCGAGACGGCCAAGCTCGAACGTCGGGAGGCGCTGGCCGAGGAAACAGCCGCCAAGGCGCGTGCTGCGCAAGCAGAGGCCGAGGTCAAGGCCGCCGAGGCCGCCAGGCTGCAGGAACGAGCAGCCAAGCATCAAAGCGAAACCGCCGCCTCGCGTGAACAACTTGACGAGCAGTGGAACCGCGCCGACAGCATCGACCCGGGTGTCAAGAAGGACGCACGTGAAGACCGGGATCGGTCGGTGCCGGGCCGCCACGAGGTGTCGGGCGACGAATCATACGAACCGACAACCGATGCGGAGACGGGCGGGCACGACCATCGTGCCCCATCCGCCTGAGCCAGCTGTCCGCGTGACGCTACTGCGAAATTTCCCCCTTTGATATTTCGCAGTAGCGTCACGCCCCCCGGCCGTAACGTCGGGCATCTTGACGGCACCGGCGAGCGATCTCTTGCTCGCGCGCGTACAGCAAGCCGTAGGTGAAGCCGTTCTCGCCTCCGGCCGTTCCCGCGGTGATGCCGAGCTGCCGGAGCGTCTCAGCGGCGACCACAGTGTCCTGATGATCGCCGAGCACAGTTTGAATGTGCTTGTAACGCTTGACCGCTCGTTTCGCGGACTTGTCCAGCGGCCTATACAGCTCGGCGGCGTAGCGGGCACGTTTGGCGGCTTTCCGGGCCCGGTGCAGCAGAGCACCGTCGCCGGTTCGGCTCTGAAGGGCCGATGCCCGCCGACGATCCGCCTTCCGCTGGGCACGCCGGGCCTGCTTCCACAGGTCCTTGGCGGTGATGTCCTGGTCAACGGGCGGTTCGACGCGTAACTGCCGCAACCGGGCCACCAGAGCGGCGTAGCGCTCGGAATCCATCGCCTCACTCACCCGAGTGCGCGCCGGCAGCTCGACGCCCTGCAGATGGTTGCGGATCCGCGCCCGGACGGGGCCCAGGATCAATTCGTCGGGCATTTCGTCGAGCGCATCGCCGAACCGGCGTTGCTGCACCTGGCAATCGCGGACTTCGCCCAGCAGCCCGGCGCACCACTTCAGTTCGGCGTCGAGGTCGCCGACGGCCGCCTTGTCCAGCGCCTTGCCGAATACCCGCAGTGTGCTCCGAAACCGCCGGATCGCCACGCGCGTGTCGTGGATGGGGTCTTCTCCACGACGCAGGCCTAGGTCACCGGCCATTATCTGATCGATCTGGGTATTCAGGTAACCGGCAAGCGCCCGCGTGGCCTGCATTCTCGAAGCATTGCCGATTCGGGGAGTCCCAAACATTCGGAGCCGGCCCGACGGTGGCGCGAAAACTCAAGCGCGATAGCCCGATTGTCCGCCTCTCCCCCGCATGCAGGCTGGTTCGAAATTGGCGCGCTACACCACCGAATTGGCCTGTCACACCGGTCACTCATCACCGGAGAAGATGCTTAGGTCTTTTGTCCACCTGAAAGCGACAAATCGACTTGCCGCGCACCGATTGTCGCTTCGAGCTGGACAAAAGACACACGTCCGAAATTCCGTGACGGATGGGACTCGTGATAAATGCGCGCCGAACCGGTGAGCGGTGGGGTACCCCGCTTCAGGCCCGCCCCACCTCGTGCGTCTTCGCGGCGCGCTATAGCCAGGTGTCCTGGGTGGTAGTGGTGAGGAAGGCTTCCAGGTCGTCGCGCCACTGAGCCGGAGTGGTCTTGTCCGGCTCGATGCCGGTGTAGTCGCCGCGATAGAACAGCAGCGGCCGCGGCTTGATCCTGGGAACCTCGGACAGCGAAGCGACCGCGCCGAACACCACGAAGTGGTCGCCGCCGTCGTGGACGGAAGCCACCGTGCAGTCGATGTACGCCAGCGAGCCATCGATGATCGGCGAACCCAGTGGCGAAGCGCGCCAATCGATTCCGGCGAACTTGTCGGGTTCCTTGGAGCCAAACCGCGCCGAAACGTCCTTCTGCTGCTCGGTCAGCACGTTGACGCAGAACCGCCCGCTGGCCTCGATGGCCTTCCAGGACCGCGACACCTTGGTGGGGCAGAACAGCACCAGCGGCGGGTCGAGTGACAGCGCCGCGAATGACTGACACGCAAAGCCGATCGGGACGTCGTCGTGCACCGTGGTGATGATCGTGATTCCGGTGCAGAACTGACCGAGCACGCTGCGGAACGTGCGCGGGTCAATCGGCGCGGCAGCCATTTTCGCTATCGGGTTAGCCGCGCGCGCCGACGGTGAAGTCGTGGCCCCACAGGCTGACGGCGGTGCTCTCCCGGGCGATCCAGTCGTGGTCTTCGACTTGCCTGCCCTCGCAACCGAATTCGACGTCGAAGCCACCGGGTGTCTTCATGTAGAACGACAGCATCAGGTCGTTGACGTGGCGGCCCAGGGTGGCCGACATCGGCACCTTTCGGCGCAGTGCCCGGTCCAGGCACAGGCCCACGTCGTCAGCGTTCTCCACCTCGACCATCAAATGCACGATCCCACTGGGCGTCGGCAGCGGCAGGAAGGCCAGGCTGTGGTGACGCGGGTTGCAGCCGAAGAAGCGCAGCCATGCCGGCGCGCCGTCGGCGGGGCGTCCCACCATCTGCGGGGGCATCCGCATCGAGTCACGCAGCTTGAATCCCAGCACATCCCGATAGAAGTGCAGCGCCTCGGCGTCGTCGCGGGTGGTGAGCACCACGTGCCCCAAGCCCTGCTCACCGGTGACGAACTTGTGGCCGTAGGGGCTGACCACCCGACGGTGTTCCAGCGCCGCACCGTGAAACACCGCCAGTGGATTGCCTGACGGGTCGGAGAACAGAATCATCTCGTCCACTCGCCGTTCGGCGAGTTCGGCGGCGGTGGCCTCCTTGTACGGCGTCCCCTCGACGTCGAGCCGGTTCCGGATCTCTTGCAGGCCTTCGGCATTCGCGCATTCCCAGCCGGCCTCCGCGAGCCGGTCCTGCTTGCCGGGCACGATCACCAGCCGAGCCGGAAAGTCATCCATCCGCAGATAGAGAGCGCCCTCGGTCGCGCCCTTGCCCTCGACCATGCCGAGAACTTTCAGGCCGTACTCGCGCCACGCCGACATGTCGGTGGCCTCGATGCGCAGCCAGCCCAGCGAGCGAATGCTCATCACGCACCTCCCAGGAAATCGATGGTGAGCTTGTTGAACTCGTCGAACTTCTCTACCTGCGCCCAGTGTCCACATTGCCCGAAGACGTGCAGTTGCGCACGCGGAATGGTCTTCAGCGCCACGAGCGCCCCGTCCAGCGGATTGACCCGATCCTCGCGGCCCCAGATCAGCAGCACCGGCTGCCGCAGTTTGTACACCTCGCGCCACATCATGCCGAGCTCGAAATCGGCCCCGCCGAACGACATTCCCATTGCCCGGGTAGCGGTCAGTGATTCCGGCGTGCTTGCCAACTCGAAACGCTGATCCACCAGTTCGGGGGTGATCATCTTCTGGTCGTAGACCATCACCCGCAGGAACGCCTCCAAATTCTCGCGGGTGGGCTCGACGGAGAACTTGCCGAGCCGCTTCACGCCCTCGGTCGGGTCGGGCGCAAACAGGTTGACGCTCAGCCCGCCCGGGCCCATCAGCACCAGCCGCCCGGCCCGGTCCGGATAGTCCAGCGCAAACCGGACCGCGGTGCCACCGCCCAGTGAATTGCCAACCAGCGGAACCCGACCCAGCTGCAGCTGGTCGAAAAGCCCCTTCAGCGCCCGCGCCGCGTACCGGTTGAACTGGCCGTGCTCGGCTCGCTTGTCGGAGTGACCGTAGCCCGGCTGGTCGACGGCCAGCACATGGAAACGCCGGGCCAGCACCGCGATGTTGCGGGAAAAATTCGTCCAGCTCGATGCGCCGGGGCCGCCGCCGTGCAGCAGGACGATCGTCTGGTCGTTGCCTGCGCCGGCTTCGTGGTAGTGCAGCTTCAGCGGTCCGTCGACATCCACTTCTGCGAAGCGAGAGGTGGATTCGAACGTCAGGTCCTCTGTCGTGGCGGTCACCGGCATCAAACCATCGTGTCGCCGGGCGGCAACCCGAACTCGTGGTTCCCGAAGATCACGTATGCCCGTTCGGGGTCGTTGGCCGCGTGCACCCGGCCGGCGTGTGCGTCGCGCCAGAAGCGCTGCACCGGTTGATCATTGGCCAGCGCGGTGGCACCGGACGCCTCGAACAACCGGTCGATCGAAGCGATCGCGCGCCCGGTCGCCCGCACCTGGTCACGACGAGCACGGGCTCGCAGGTCGAAGGGAATCTCCTTGCCGGCCGCCAACAGCGCGTACTCGTCGCCGACGTTTCCGATCAGCTGTCGCCACGCGGCGTCGATGTCGCTGGCCGCCTCGGCAATTCGCACCTTGGCGAACGGGTCGTCCTTGGCCTTCTCGCCGGCGAACGCCGCGCGCACGCGCTTGCCCTGGTGCTCGACATGCGCGTCGTACGCGCCGTAGGCCATACCCACGATCGGCGCCGAGATAGTGGTGGGATGCATTGTGCCCCAAGGCATCTTGTACACCGGCGCGGTATTCGTCCGGTATCCGCCGGCGGTGCCGTCGTTCATCGCCTTGTAGGACAGGAACCGGTGCCGCGGCACGAAGACATCCTTGACCACGAGCGTGTTGCTACCGGTTCCGCGCAATCCGACGACATGCCACACGTCGTCGATGCGGTATTCGCTGCGGGGGATCAGGAAGCTGCCGAAGTCCACAGGGCGGCCGTCCTTGATCACCGGGCCGCCCACGAATGTCCAGGAGGCATGGTCGCAACCCGACGACCAGTTCCACGACCCGTTCACCAGGTATCCGCCGTCTACCACGACGCCCGCACCCATCGGGGCGTACGACGACGAGATGCGGGTCTTGGGGTCCTCGCCCCACACCTCCTCCTGGGCCTGCTGGTCGAACAGCGCCAGATGCCAGTTGTGCACGCCGACGATCGAGCTCACCCAGCCGGTGGATCCGCATGCGCTCGCAATACGTCGCGTCGCCTCGTAGAACAGCGTCGGATCGCATTGCAGGCCACCCCATTGTTCCGGCTGCAGCAGGGTGAAGAAGCCCACCTCGTCGAGCTCCTGGACCGTCTCTTCGGGCAGCCGGCGCAGGTCCTCCGTTGCCTGGGCGCGCTCCCGAATCTTGGGAAGCAGATCATCGATGGCGGCCAACACCGACTGCGCGTCGCGCTGTTGAATGGACGTCACTTACGTTTGCCTCCTGGGCCAGACCTTCCGGGTGGATTTACACAGAGACTAGAACACGTTCCGATTTGTGTCGAGCAGGGTATTCCTGCGGCTGGTAGCGATACCAATCGGCTTTTCTGTAACATGTTCTAGTTGCGTGGCGATCGCCAGAGCGGCACAACCGGTCGCAGCGGGTCGACACTGGTGGCATCCGTTGCGACCGCAAGAGCGGCGCAGCGGATCGTCACAGGTCGTGACGGAGAGAGGACGGGCGGTGACCGACGCGATACCCGACGAGCCACTCGGCGACCACGTCCTTGAACTGCAGATCGCCGAAGTCGTCGCCGAAACCGACGAGGCGCGATCACTGGTTTTCGAGGTGCCGGACGGCCCGAACGACCCAGGTATCCCGGCGGAGCGGCTGCGCTACGCGCCCGGCCAGTTCCTGACGTTGCGCGTCCCCAGCGACCGCACCGGCTCGGTGGCCCGCTGCTACTCGCTGTGCAGCTCGCCGTACACCGACGACGCGCTGACCGTCACCGTCAAACGCACCGCCGATGGATACGCATCCAACTGGCTGTGCGACAACGCCCACAAGGGCATGCGGATCCACGTCCTGGCGCCGTCGGGCAACTTCGTGCCCAAAACGCTGGACGACGACTTTCTGCTGCTCGCTGCGGGTAGCGGGATCACCCCGATCATGGCGATCTGCAAATCCGCGCTGTCCGAGGGCAGCGGTCACGTGACGCTGCTGTACGCCAACCGCGACGACCGCTCGGTCATCTTCCGCGAGGTGCTGCGCGAACTGGCCGCCAAGTATCCCGACCGGTTCACCGTGGTGCACTGGCTGGAGTCGCTGCAGGGACTGCCGAGCGCGACCGCGCTGGCGAAGCTGGCCGCGCCCTACACCGGGCGGCCGGTATACATCTGCGGGCCCGGCCCGTTCATGCAGGCGTCCAGGGAAGCGTTGACCGCACTGGACGTTCCTGCCCAGCTAGTGCACATCGAGGTGTTCAAGTCGCTGGATTCGGATCCGTTTGCCGCGGTGAAGGTCGAAGACACCGGAGACGAGGCGCCTGCCACCGCGGTCGTGGAGTTGGACGGTGAAACCCACACCGTGTCATGGCCGCGCCACGCCAAGCTGCTCGACGTGTTGCTGGCCGCGGGCCTCGACGCGCCGTTCTCGTGCCGGGAAGGTCACTGCGGCGCCTGTGCCTGCACGCTGCGCGGCGGCAACGTGACCATGGAAGTCAACGACGTGCTGGAACAGCAGGACCTCGACGACGGGCTGATATTGGCCTGTCAGTCGCACCCGGAAACCGATTCGGTGGAAGTGACCTACGACGAATAGTCGCAAGCGTTAAGTTGGCTGCTGCAGCGAAACTGCATCCAGGGCGGCCGAACCGCCTTCGGCGACGCACTGGCCGCAGGATCGATGCCATGACCGCAGGGTCGCGCGTTTGGGGGCCCAGGGCAATGGGGGCCGCCCGATATGGCCTGTCGATGTCTTTTGCAATCTTGTTCGGCAGAAGTGACCTTCGGAAAATGGTCGCACGCGTTAAGTTCTCCTTGAGGTCGACGCGAGGGAAGGGAAGCAAGATGAAGCGGCTGGTGATGGGCTTCGCTGTCGTCGGACTGATGTTCCCCTTCGCGCCCGCGGGTACCGGTCATGCGGCGAGCAACACCGCCACGACCCTGTTTCCGCTGGACGGCCCGAATCAGCTGGAGACGCACGCCCTCCTCAACTGCATGAAAGCGAACGGCAGCTGCGACTTCACGGTCGGAGCCGACATGCAAACCCCCGAGGGTGTGACGGGCTTCCCGTCCGGGCTCTGGGCACGCCAGACCACGGAGGTCCGCTCGTCGAACCGGCTGGCCTACTTGGACGCACACGCCAACGGCCAATACGAGCGGATCCACAAGTCGATGGGAAGCGACGAGATCACCACCGTTTACTTCGGTGACGGACCGCCGGACAAATACCAGACAACCGGCCGCATCGACTCGACCGACTGGTCGACCGGCCAGCCCAAGACCGACATCAACGTCTTCCTTTGCACCCACATCCAGGTGGTCTACCCCGGGGTCAACATCACCTCGCCGAGCACCTGCGCCCAAGCGAATTTCTCGTAGGGGTTGACCCGTTGCGGGCCCGCCGCATATGAGTCAGTGGCGATCGCGTTTGACTGTGAGCTCACGGCTTTGGCAGTGAGCCCGGGGCGTGGGGAGCGCTGAAATCCCGCCGTGAATGCACAATCAAAGCCCTGAGCTCACAGTCAAATCCCTAGGCGCACACTCAAAGCCGATCATCAAGGGCGCTTGGCGCGCACCGGCAGCACCGCTAGCGCGGCAATCCGAGCAACCGCTCGGCGGCGACAGTGAGCAGGATCTGCTCGGTGCCGCCGGCGATCGTCAGACACCGGGTGTTGAGGAAGTCGTGTACAGCGCGATTTTCGACGAGACCGCCACCCTCGGACACGTCCATCGCGTATTCGGCCAGCGCCTGGCGGTAGCGCACGCCGATGAGCTTGCGCACGCTGGACTGCGCACCCGGGTCCTGACCGCCGACCGCCAGCTGGGCGATGCGCTGGTCGAGTAATGCGCCGGTGGCGGCGGTGGCGATCAGCCGTCCGAGCCGGTCTTGATCGGCAGCGTCGAGGTCCAGCTCGGCCAGCACCTTGAGCAGCTCTTCCATCGGATTGCCCAGGGCGGTGCCGGTCGCCATGGCGATGCGCTCGTTGGCGAGCGTGGTGCGGGCCAACCGCCAGCCGTCGTTCACCGTGCCGACCACCATCTCGTCGGGAACGAACACGTTGTCCAGGAAGACCTCGTTGAACAGCGAGTCGCCGGTGATCTCCCGCAGGGGCCGGATTTCGATTCCAGGCGATTTCATGTCCACCAGGAAGTAAGTGATGCCTTTGTGCTTCGGGGCGTCCGGGTCGGTGCGGGCGAGGCAGACTCCCCACCGCGCCTTGTGCGCCGCCGAAGTCCACACCTTCTGCCCGGTGAGCAGCCAGCCACCCTCGGCCCGCACGGCCTTGGTGCGCAGCGACGCCAGGTCCGAACCGGCTCCGGGCTCGGAAAACAGCTGGCACCAAAGGAATTCACCGCGCAGGGTGGCCGGCACGAAGCGCTCTATCTGCTCCGGAGTGCCGTGCTCGAGGATGGTCGGCGCCGCCCACCAACCGATCACCAGGTCGGGACGCACGACGCCGGCCGCAGCCAGTTCCTGATCGATCAACAGTTGCTCGGCCGGTGAAGCGTCGCGCCCGTACGGCGCCGGCCAGTGCGGCGCCTGCAAACCTGAATCGGTCAGCGCTACTTGGCGCTTCTCCTCCGGCAGCGCGGCAACCTCGGCGACGGCCGCGGCGATCTCCGGGCGCAGGCTTTCGACCTCCGACAGATCGATACCGAGACGACGCCGGACACCGTCCTGGGTCAGGGCGGCGACGCGCCGCAGCCAACTCTCGGAGCCTCCGAGAAAGCGGCCGATGCTGTGGGCCCGCCGCAAATACAGGTGCGCGTCGTGTTCCCACGTGCAACCGATCCCGCCGAGCACTTGGATGCAGTCTTTGACGTTGGCCTTCGCCGTGGCGATGCAGATGCTCGCGGCCAAAGCCGCGGCGATGGCGAACTGGCTTTCGTCGTAATCACCGGCGGCCCGGGCCGCGTCGGCGGCGGCCACCTCGGCCTGCTCGGCCCGGCACAGCATTTCTGCACACAGGTGCTTGACGGCCTGGAAGCTACCGATCGGCTTGCCGAACTGTTCACGCACCTTGGCATAGGCGACGGCGGTGTCCAGGGCCCAGCGGGTCACCCCGGCCGCCTCGGCGGCCAGCACGGTTGCGGCCAGGTCGGCTACCGGCCGCTCGCCCAGCAACGACGCCTCAGCCGAGGTCAGCACCACACGGGCCAGCGGCCGGGAAAAGTCGGCGGTCCGCAGTGGCTCGATCGACACCCCGTCGGCGGTGCTGTCGACCAGCAACCAATGCTCCGCGACCGGCAACAGCAGGAACCCACCGGGCGCGGCGCCCAACACCCACGGCAGGGTGCCTGACGCCTGCGAAGTCTCTCTGTCGAATCGCACGTCACCTTCGAGCGCGACACCGGCGAATCGTTCGCCGGACGCCAGCGCGCCCAGCACTGAGGGTTGCGTCGGGTCGGACACGACGAGAGTGGCCAGCGCGGTGGTTGCGACCGGCCCCGGCACCAGTGCCTTGGCCGCCTCCTCGACCATCGCGCAAAGGTCTTCGGTGCTGCCGCCCGCTCCGCCGTGCTCTTCGGGGACGGCGACTCCGAACAGTCCCAGGTCGGCCAGCCCCGCGTATACCGGCCGCCAGGCGTCGGCGTTGCCTTGCTCAATGGCGCGGACGGCCTGGGACGAGCCGGAGTTGCGGGACCAATCGCGCACCAACTCACGCGCGGCAGACTGTTCGTCGGTGACGGTCGCTACCACGTGTGAGTCCTCCGCGTGCTGTTCGACGTGACAAGAGGGGCGATGCCGCCGCTACCTAATTGTCCGACTCCTCCTCGGCTTGCTCCGCAAGCCGCATCGTCGTCGACTGGTCCCGATTGTCCGACTCCTCCTCGGCTTGCTCCGCAAGCCGCATCGTCGTCGGACTAGAACGTGTTCTAATAGTGCCAGTAGTCGACCGTCAAGTCGAACGCCATTGCAGCAGGACACGCGGTTGTGTCGGCGGCAGGGAGGTGGGAAATTCACACACGAAATGCGTATCGTTTGCGAACGGACCGCCGGAAAAGGAGCTACCCCTCAGATGTCGCCAACGAACACAAACCCGGGCCGCGCCGCCTCCCAGGCGGAATATGCGCAGCCCCGAGAGGTGGTGAACGTGGCGGTATTGGCTGAGTCCGAGCTCGGTTCGGAGGCGCAGCGAGAACGGCGCAAGCGCATCCTCGACGCGACGATGGCCATCGCGTCCAAAGGCGGTTACGAGGCCGTGCAGATGCGGGCGGTGGCAGACCGGGCTGACGTCGCGGTCGGGACGCTGTACCGGTATTTCCCGTCGAAGGTGCATCTGTTGGTGTCGGCGCTCGGCCGGGAATTCAGCCGGATCGACGCCAAGACAGACCGTTCGGCCGTTGCCGGCGGCACCCCGTTTCAGCGACTGAAATTCATGGTCGACAAGCTCAACCGGGCGATGCAGCGCAATCCGCTGCTCACCGAGGCGATGACCCGCGCATACGTGTTCGCCGACGCCTCCGCCGCAAGCGAGGTCGACCATGTCGAGAAGCTCATCGACAGCATGTTCGCGCGCGCGATGGCCGACGGCGAGCCGACCGAGCACCAGTACCAAGTCGCCCGCGTGATCTCAGATGTATGGACGAACAACCTGCTGGCCTGGCTGACCCGGCGAGCCTCGGCGACCGACGTCAGTAAGCGGCTCGACCTGGCCGTGCGGCTGTTGATCGGCGACGGCGAAAACTCCCGCAGCTGAATTTGCGGCTACGGCGCAAAGTATGTCGGCACGCGACGGGCTATGCGGGCGGACCCGCGGTGCGGCCCCGGATCAGCTCGGTGGCCAACAGTTCGATAACCGGCAGACCGGATCGCGGCGGCTTCTGCACAAGTTCACCCGCCCGGCGTCCCTTCTGCAGGCTCGGCTGCGCCACGGTGGTCAGACCGCGGCCGATCGCCTCCGGCACGCCGTCGAAACCCGTGACGGTCAGCTGACCGGGCACGTAAATGCCATGTCCCCGTAGGTAATCCATGGCCGACAAGGCCAACATGTCCGCGGTGCACATCAGCGCGGTGATGCGCGGATTGGCGTCCAGTGCCGTCTTTGCGGCGGCGCCGCCGGAGGTAAGCAGGTGCTCGTAGCTCTCCACCACGGTGAGCGAATCCGGGTCGATGCCGTGAGCCGTCATCGCCTCCCAGACCCCGATGATGCGCTCGCGCTGCACATCGAATGTCGGCGACTTCAGCCGTTGCGGGTCCACCAGTCCGTGGCGTCGGTCCCGGCCCAGACGCATGGTGAGAAGGCCGATCTCGCGATGCCCCAATCCCATTACGTAATCTGCGATTTCGCGCATCGCCGCCCGGTCGTCGATACCCACCCGCGACACTCCGGGCAGGTCGATCGGCTGGTCAACCACCACAACGGGCAGCCGCCGCTGCAGCACCACCTGCAGATAGGGGTCGTCGTCGCAGACCGAATACACCACAAAACCGTCCACTCCCGCGGAGAGCACGGCAGCGGTTCCGTCGGCCAAACTGCGGCTGGGCCCCACCGCTACCAGCAACAGCCCCTGCCCCAGTTCTTCGCACGATTGCGCCACTCCCGCAACGAAATCCCGGGCCGCGGGGTCGCTGAAGGAGTAGGTGAGCGCTTCGGTCATCACCAGACCGATCGCGCCGGCTTTGCGGGTACGCAGCGAACGCGCCACCGGATCCGGTCCGGCGTAACCCAACCGCTTGGCCGTGGCGAGCACCCGCTCCCGCAGTTCCGGTGAAAGCTGATCCGGTCGGTTGAAAGCGTTCGAGATGGTGGTCCGCGAGACCTTCAGCTCGGCCGCCAAGGACGCCAGAGTCGCACGCCGACGCGGTGTGGGACTCACGTTCGGCCACGCTACAGCGGGTTGGTCGACTCAGTTAAGCGCCGCAGGGCCCCGCTTTACTAATGGAAACGATTTTCATTAATATTAGTGGTCAGCTTAGGGCCGGCGAGAGGAAATCGGGCGTGCGGACGGCTCTAATGAGACACGAATGGGCTTAGTCAATGGTGGCGACCCGCCGCGCCCGGCCACGCCGCGCTTGCGATCGCCACGAGTCAACGGTGGCTGGCGCTGCGCTGTCATCGCCATTTTGATCGGCTCGACGATGTTGGCCGGCTGCGGCACCAGCCATGGCGCGCACCCGCACGCGGGCGCCGTGGTGGCCTCCACCGATGTGTGGGGCAGTGTGGCACGCGCCGTCGCCAAGAACCATCTCACCGTCAGATCCCTCCTGTCCGGCGCCGAGACCGATCCGCACTCATACCAGGCCAGCCCGTCGGACGCGGCAGCCATCGCCGACGCCGCGCTGGTGGTCTACAACGGCGGTGGGTACGACCCGTGGGTCGAGCAAGTGCTCACCGGCCATCCCGGAATCAAATCGGTCAACGCGTATTCACTTCTCGAGCCCGCCACTTCCGCCGGCGGGCCCCCCGACGAACACGTCTTCTACGACCTCAACGTCGCAAAGTCGGTGGCCGCGCTGATCGCCGACCGACTGGCGGTCATCGACCCGGGCAATGCCGCGGACTACCACGCCAACGCCGCCGAGTTCTGCCGCGGCGCCGACGCGATCGCCATCTCCGAACACGCCATCGCCACCAACTACCCCGCTACCGGCGTCATCGCGACCGAACCCGTCGGGCATTACCTGATCGCCGCTTCCGGCCTGGTGAATCGCGCCCCGCCCGCATTTGCCGCGGCCAATGAGAACGAAACCGATCCGTCACCGGCCGACGTGGCCTCCGTACTGGACCTGATCAACCACCGGCAGGTCGCGGCACTACTGCTCAACCCGCAGACGTCCAGTGCCGCGACCAACAGCCTCAAGGACGCTGCCCGGCGCGCAGGTGTCCCGGTGGCCGAAGTAACCGAAACCCTACCGCCGGGCACCGACTACCTGACGTGGCAACGCAATACGGTCAACCAGCTGCTCGTCGCACTGCGGTCGGGTCGATGAGCGCGTGAGTCACCAGGCTGTCGGGGTCGTCGACCGCGGTGCGCAGAGCGTTTCGCTTCAGGGTGCCGGGCTGGCGTTCGGCGATCGCGTGCTGTGGGATCACCTCGACCTATCGGTGTCCCGCGGAGAGTTCATCGCGGTATTGGGGCCCAACGGCACCGGCAAGACGTCATTGCTCAAGGTGCTGCTGGGGCAGCTTCCGCTGAGTGCCGGTCTCGCGCTGGTAGAAGGCAAACGCATCACCTCGGGCAGCGCCCACATCGGGTATGTGCCGCAACATCGGCCGATGGACCGCGACGTGATGTTGCGCGGGCGCGACCTGGTCGCACTCGGCATCGACGGACGCCGCTGGGGCTGGGTGTCGCTGCGCCCCGCCGATCGGGCCGGACGGCGCGAGGCCGTGCGGCAGGCGCTGCGTCAGGTCAACGCTGAACGGCTGGCCGATGTCCGCGTCGGGGTGATGTCCGGCGGCGAGCTGCAGCGAGTGCGCGTAGCGCAGGCACTGGCCAGCGACCCCATGCTCCTGCTTTGCGATGAGCCGCTATTGACGCTGGACCCGGCCAACGCCAAATTGATAGCGGCGCTGATCGACCGGCGCCGCCGGGAAGCCGAGACCACGGTCATCGTCGTCACCCACGAGGTCAACCCGATCCTGCCGTATGTGGACCGGGTGCTCTATCTGGTCGACGGCCGGTTCACCGTCGGCGCTGTCGAGCAGGTGATGACGAGCGAGACGCTGTCGCGGCTCTACCAGGCCGATATCCAGGTGGTGAAGGTCAAGGGACGGTATGTGGTCGTCGGCGCGCCGGACGGGGCCTAATGAACTACCGGCTCGCCGAGGTATTGGACCATCTGTTCTCCTTCGACATCACCGCACACCTGCTCCGGCACGACTTCGTACAGCAGGCGCTGGTCGCGGCGGCCCTGCTGGGCTTGGTGGCCGGGCTGATCGGCCCGTTTATCGTGATGCGCCAGATGTCGTTCGCCGTACACGGTTCCAGCGAACTTTCCTTGACCGGCGCCGCGTTCGCTTTGCTGGTCGGGTTCCAGGTGGGCCTGGGTGCGCTGATCGGCAGCGCACTGGCAGCGGCGCTGTTCGGCGTGCTCGGTCAGCGAGCCCGGGAGCGGGATTCGGTGACCGGGGTGGTGCTCGCATTCGGGCTGGGATTGGCGGTGCTGTTCATCCATCTCTACCCGGGTCGGACAGCGACCAGTTTTGCTTTGCTGACCGGCCAGATCGTCGGGGTGGGATATTCCGGGCTGGCGATGCTCGCAGCCGTTTGCCTGCTCGTCATAGCCGTGCTGGCGGTCTGCTACCGCCCCTTGCTGTTCGCCACCGTCGACCCCGAGGTGGCGGCCGCGCGTGGCGTGCCGGTACGCGCCCTGGGCATTGTGTTCGCCGCGCTGGTCGGAGTGGTGGCGGCTCAGGCCGTGCAGATCGTCGGGGCACTGCTGGTGATGTCGTTGCTGATCACCCCGGCGGCAGCGGCGGCCCGCGTGGTCACCTCGCCGGTCGCGGCGATCGTGGCGGCCGTGGTGTTCGCCGAAGTCTCTGCCGTCGGGGGCATCCTGCTGTCCCTGGCGCCCGGCGTTCCGGTCTCGGTGTTCGTCGCGACTATTTCCTTTCTGATCTACCTGTTTTGTTGGCTGATCGGGCGCCGTCATCAGTACGCCAGCACTTAAGCTGTTCCAACGCAACCGGCCGAGCCGGCCGTTGCCCCGGCTCATGCGCGGAGTAGGGAAAGCGATCATGCGTCAGCACATTATGGTGCTTTTGCTACTGAGTGCCTGCACGCTGGCCGTCGGATGTACCGAAAGTGTCAGTGGGACCGCGTCACCAGCCGATAAGTCCGGCCCCTTTGCCGAACCGCCGCTACCGGTGTCCGCGCTTGACGGCCTGCTGCTCGACGTGGCACAGATCAATTCCGCGTTGGGCGCGACGTCGATGAAGATCTGGTTCGACGCCCGGGAGATGTGGGATTGGAGCGCCGACGTGACCGACCGGAATTGCCTGGCCGTAGATGGACCCGCACAGACCAAGGTCTATGCCGACACGGGCTGGACCGCTATGCGGGGTCAGCGGCTCGACGACAGCCTGGACGGCTCCAAGAGGCGCGACCACTACGCCATCCAGGCCGTGGTGGCTTTCCCGTCCGGCCGCGATGCCGCGTCCTTCTTCATGTCCTCCACGCAAAGCTGGCCCGCTTGCTCCAATCGCCGGTTCTCCGACCCCACTCCGGGTCAGCCGGACACCGTGTGGGCGGTGGCCGAGGTCACCAATCGCGACGGCACCCTGGGCACCTCGGAAATCCAGGAAGGCGGCAGCGGATGGGCCTGTCAGCGAGCATTGACGGTGCGCAACAATGTCGCCGTCGATATCGCGACGTGCGCCTTCACCCAACCCGGTTCGGCGGCAAGCGACATCGCCAGGCGGATCGCGGCCAAGGTCGCTAGGCAATAGGCGATAGAGCGTGGCGCCAGACCATCCAGCTAGTTGCCCGGGTGTCGAGGTGCGCCAGCCCATAAGCTGGTTCGATGACCCGCATCGACCTCAACGCCGACCTGGGCGAGGGTTTCGGTGTCTGGCGTCTCGGTGATGACGACGCCATGCTTGGGATCGTCACCAGCGCCAACGTCGCGTGCGGTTTTCACGCCGGAGATCCGGCCGGCCTGCTTCGCGTGTGCCGGTCGGCCGCCGAGCGCGGCGTGCGGATCGGCGCGCAGGTGAGCTATCGCGACCTGGCCGGGTTCGGCAGGCGTTTCATCGACGTCGCCGCCGACGACCTGCTCGCCGATGTGGTGTATCAGATCGGCGCTTTGCAGGCGCTCGCGCGGGCTTGCGGCTCGGCGGTGTCATATGTCAAACCCCATGGGGCGCTGTACAACACGATCGTTCGCAATCGCGAACAGGCCGCCGCCGTGGCGGCCGCGGTACAGATGGTCGACCCCGGGCTGCCGGTGCTGGGCATGACCGGGTCGGCATTCTTCGAAGAGGCGGACCGTGTCGGGCTGCACACGGTGCCCGAGGCATTCGCAGATCGCGCGTACCGTGCCGACGGCCAGCTGGTTTCCCGACGCGAGCCCGGCGCCGTGCTGCACGATCCGGCGCTGATCGCGCAGCGGGTACTGGACATGGTGGCCACCGGCCAGGTCGCCGCGGTCGACGGCACTGCGGTCCCCGTCACCGTGGTGGAATCGGTTTGTGTGCATGGTGATTCACCCGGTGCGGTGCAGATCGCGGCCGCGGTGCGCGATCGGCTGAAAGCTGCCGGCGTCGAGATCAAGGCTTTCTGCTGATGCGAATGAAGCTGGGGCGTCCCGATATCGGGCGGTATTCGGACCGATTCGATGTGCCCGTCGCCGAATCCGGTGCGCCGCTTTCGGTTACCTGGCTCGGTGTGACGACACTACTGCTCGACGACGGTTCATCGGCAGTGCTGACCGACGGTTACTTCTCCCGCCCGGGCCTGCCCCAGCTGGCCTTCGGCAAGGTGTCGCCGTCAGCCGAGCGCGTCGACGAATGCCTTGCACGGGCGGGGATTTCGCGGCTGGAGGCCGTCATACCCGTACACACGCACATCGACCACGCGATGGATTCCGCGCTGGTGGCCGACCGGACTGGGGCGAAACTGGTCGGAGGCGAGTCGGCGGCCAACGTGGGGCGCGGATATGGGCTGACCGACGACCGTATTGTCGTGGTGGTGCCGGGTGAGCCAATTCAATTGGGCGCCTACGACGTAACGCTGGTGGAGTCGCATCACTGCCTGCCGGACCGGTTTCCCGGAGTGATCAGCGAGCCGGTGGTGCCGCCGGTGCGCGCGTCGGCGTATCGCTGTGGTGAGGCGTGGTCAACGCTCGTCCATCATCGCCCGACGGGGCGCAGGCTGCTGATCCAGGGCAGCGCCGGTTTTGTCAAGGGCGCGTTGGACGGCCATCGCGCCGAAGTTGTGTATCTGGGGGTCGGGCAGCTGGGTGTGCAGCCTCGGTCTTACTTCGTCGACTACTGGACCGAGGTGGTGCGGGCGGTGGGAGCGCGGCGAGTGGTTCTCGTGCATTGGGACGATTTCATGCGGCCGCTGTCAGAACCTCTGCGCGCCTTCCCCTATGCGGCCGACGACCTGGATGAGTCCATTCGCATCCTCGACGAACTGGCGGCGTCCGACGGTGTCGCGCTGCACATGCCGACCGTGTGGCGGCGCGAGGACCCTTGGGTCTAGCACCTTGACGCTGGTCTTTGCTCTGCTGCTGCTTGTTGTCGTGCTGGGGTTCGCGGTTGCCCGGCCCCGGGGCTGGCCGGAGGCGTTGGCAGCGGTTCCGGCGGCACTCATTCTCATTGCGACAGGCGCGATCTCGACAAGGCAAGCGGCGGCGCAGGTGAGCGGGCTGGCCGGTGTGGTCGTCTTTTTGGGCGCTGTGCTGGTACTGGCCAAGCTGTGCGACGACGAAGGGCTGTTCGAGGCCGCCGGCGCGGCCATGGCGCAGCGGTTGGGATCCAGGGGCCTGTTGCGCGAGGTGTTCGTCATCGCCGCGACCATCACCGCCGCGCTCAGCCTGGACGCCACGGTGGTGTTGCTGACTCCGGTGGTGCTGGCGACGGTCCGGCGGTTGCGAACTCCGGTGCGGCCCTACGCCTATGCCACCGCACACCTGGCCAACGGGGCGTCGCTGCTGCTTCCGGTGTCCAACCTGACCAACCTGCTGGCCTTCCACGTCGCCGACCTGTCGTTCACCAAGTTCACGCTTGTGATGGCACTGCCGTGGCTGGCCGCGGTCGGCACGATATATGTGGTCTTCCGGTGGTTTTTCAGACGCGATCTGCGCATTGCGCCGGACCCTGAGCAACTCGGCGCTCCGCCTCGTCCGCCGGTGTTCGTGTTGGTTGTAGTCGGGTTGACTCTTGTCGGTTTTGCTTTCGCCGAATCGGTCGGGCTTGCTCCGGCCTGGGCCGCGTTAGCCGGAGCGTCGGTGTTGGCGCTGCGCAGCCTCTACCACCGACGCACCTCGGTGGTGGAGATCGTGCGCTCGGTGAACGTGTCCTTTCTGGTGTTCGTCCTGGCGCTGGGCGTGGTGGTGCAGGCCGTCATGCTCAACGGGATGACGACGCACATGTCGGCGGTGCTGCCTTCGGGCTCAGGGTTACCGGCGCTACTCGGAATCGCGGCGCTGGCTGCTGTTTTGGCCAACATCGTCAACAACTTGCCTGCGACGCTTGCCTTGATGCCGCTGGTCACGGCCAGCGGGCCGGCGGCGGTGCTGGCGGTGCTGATCGGAGTGAACATCGGGCCGAACCTGACCTACGTCGGCTCGCTGTCCAACCTGCTATGGCGACGAGTGCTGCGACAGCATGACGTCGAGGCAGGCGTCGGCGAGTACACGTTGCTGGGGCTGTGCACCGTGCCTACCGCTTTGGTTGCGGCAGTGTTGGCGTTATGGACCGGGGTGCAACTGCTCGGCTCGTAACCGCGAGCAGACGCAAAATCGCCCTAAAATGCGCCATTTAACGCGAGTTTGCGTCTGCTCGCGGTCCTAAAGCAAGCTGCGCAGCAGCGCCGGATAGTCGGTGATCAGGCCGTCGACGCCGTCGGCGATCAACTCGCGCATGACATCGGCGTTGTTGACCGTCCACGGAATCACCTTGAGCCCCAACGTGTGTGCCCTATCGACGAACGCCTTGTCGACCAGCGTGTACCTGGGCGACAGCCAAGTTGCACCCACCATCATCGCGCCGATCATCGGATCGCCGGCCACGGCGGGGTTGATACCGGCCAGCCACGGCGAACCAGGTGTCCAGGTTTCCTCATTCCACAACGCCACCAAGGGAATCGACGGCGCGGCCTGATGTACTATCGCCAGCGTCCGCCAGTCGAAGCTCTCAATTTCGATCCGGTCGACCTTGCCCGCCGTCCTGGCCGCGGCCAGTACCGCATCGACGAACTCCTGCGGGTCAGCCGAGACCTCCGGACGGTCGGCGGCCACCTTGGTCTCGATGTTGTAGCGGACGTCAGCGTAACCGGTGGCCTCGAAGACTTCGGGCAAGGTCGCTATCTTGTTGTGCCGAACCACTTCCGCCTGCGGAAACTCACCGCTGGGCCGGCCGCAGTCGAGGGTGCGGATCTGTGCGAGGGTGAGCTCGTGTATGAGCTTGCCGACGTAGGGGTATGCCGCATCGCCTGGGGACGCTGGCCCGGTGTCGGAGCACTGCCGGGGATCGATCGCCGGGTCGTGCCACACCACAGGTTGGTCATCCTTCGTGATGTTGATGTCGAATTCCAATGTGTTGACACCGATTTGGATCGCCTTGGCGAAGGCTCGCAGCGATTCCCCGGTAGCTTCGCCGCGCCCGCCCGCATGCGCCTGCACGTCGAAGTCGGGCGACTGGGCGTGCGCCGTCCCCAGCCAATGGAGCAACGCGACACCGAGCAGCAGCGCACCCAACGCCCGCGAGCAGACGCAAAAGCTCGCGCACGCGCGGCGTGTCGCGAGCTTTTGCGTCTGCCCGCCCAATGAAGTCAGCCCCGTCGCTGGCGTGCGATCTCGGCAAGCACCACCCCGGCTGCCACCGAGGCGTTCAGCGACTCGGTATGACCGGCCATCGGGATGGACACCACCTCGTCGCAGTTCTGCCGCACCAACCGGGACAGCCCCTTGCCTTCCGAACCGACGACCAGAACCAGCGGGTCAGTCCCGTCCAGCTCGTCGAGCGGCGTATCTCCATCGGCGTCCAACCCGATCACCCGCAGCCCGCGATCGCCCCAATCCTTAAGTGCCCTGGTGAGATTGGTGGCCCGGGCAACGGGGATCCGGGCCGCGGCACCAGCGCTGGTGCGCCAGGCCACCGCCGTCACCGAGGCGGAACGACGCTGCGGAATCAGCACGCCATGACCGCCGAACGCCGCCACCGAACGCACGATCGCGCCGAGGTTGCGGGGATCGGAGATGTTGTCCAACGCGACGAGCAGCGCCGGCGGTGTCTCCAGCGCTGTTGCCACCAGGTCGTCGGGATGGGCGTAACCATACGGCGGCACCTGCAGCGCGATGCCCTGGTGCAGGTGGTTGGCGGTCATCCGGTCCAGGTCGCTGCGCGGCACTTCGAGGATGGCGATGCCCAAATCCCCCGCACGGGAGACAGATTCGGTGAGCCGTTCGTCGGCCTCGGTGCCCAGGGCGACGTACAGCGCGGTAGCCGGAACACCTGCGCGCAGGCATTCCAGCACCGGGTTGCGGCCAAGCACCGTCTCGGTTTCGTCGGTCCGACGGGCCGGCCGACGCGCCTGCGCAGCCGCCCGCTTGGCGGCGGGGTGGTTGGGCCGCAGGTGCGCGGGCGGCGTGGGACCTCGGCCCTCCAGCGCGCGCCGGCGCTGTCCACCCGAGCCGACGGTGGGTCCCTTCTTGGTGCCGGATTTGCGCACGGCCCCCCGGCGGCGGGAGTTACCGGCCATCTACTTGCCGTCCGACCGCAGCGACCACTGCGGCCCGTCGGCGGTGTCGGTGACCTCGATGCCAGCCTGGTTGAGCCGGTCCCGGATCTCGTCGGCCAGCTCCCAATTGCGCTGCTCGCGGGCTTTTTGCCGGTTTTCCAATTCGTTTTGCACCAGCACGTCGACGGCGGCCAGCGCGGCCGACGTCTCGTCGCGCGATTCCCAGCGTTCGTCAAGCGGGTCGCAGCCCAAAATGCCCATCATCGCCCGAATTCCGCTGGCACTTTTCAAGGCGCCCTCGTGGTCGCCGGCATCAAGGGCACGGTTGCCCTCCGCGCGCATCTGATGCACCTCGGCCAGCGCGGTCGGAACCGACAAATCGTCGTCGAGCGCCTCGGCGAACCGGGGGGTCCATTCGCCGGGCACGACGGCCCCGGCGCGGTTGCGCACCCGATGCAGAAAGTCCTCGACCCCGACGTAGGCGTTGACCGCGTCGCGCAGAGCGGCCTCGGAGTACTCCAGCATCGAGCGGTAGTGCGCGCTGCCCAGGTAGTAGCGCAGTTCGGCCGGGCGCACCCGTTGCAACATCGCCGGTATGGAAACGACGTTCCCCAGCGACTTGCTCATCTTCTCCCCACCCATCGTCACCCAGCCGTTGTGCAGCCAGATGCGGGCGAATCCGTCGCCGGCGGCGCGGCTCTGCGCAATCTCGTTCTCGTGGTGTGGGAAGATCAAATCCATTCCGCCGCAATGGATATCGAATTCCGGTCCAAGGTAGGTACGGGCCATCGCCGAACATTCGATGTGCCAGCCCGGACGTCCGCGGCCCCACGGCGACGGCCACGACGGCTCGCCCGGCTTTTCGGCTTTCCACAGGGTGAAATCGCGCTGATCGCGCTTGCCGGTGGCCACCCCCTCGCCCTGGTGGACATCGTCGATCCGGTGCCCGGACAGCTGACCGTAATCCGGGTAGCTGAGCACATCGAAGTACACGTCGCCGCAGCCGGTGTACGCGTGACCAGTTTCGATCAGGCGTTGCATCAATTCGATCATCTGGGTGATGTGACCGGTGGCGCGTGGTTCGGCCGACGGCGGCAGCACATCCAGGGCGTCGTAGGCCGCGGTGAATGCCCGCTCGTGGGTGGCGACCCACTCCCACCACGGCCGGCCCGCCGCTGCGGCCTTGGTCAGGATCTTGTCTTCGATGTCGGTGACGTTGCGGATGAAAGCCACGGTGTAGCCGCGGGCCAGCAACCAGCGGCGCAGAATGTCAAAGGCCACCCCGCTGCGCAGGTGCCCGATGTGCGGTAGCGCGTCCGGGGTGGCGCCGCACTGGTAGATGGAGACGTGCCCGTCGCGCAGCGGGACGAAGTCACGCACCGTCCCAGACGCCGTGTCGCGTAGCCGCAAGGTCACGACGTGCCAGCTTACCTGGCCAATTGGCGCGGCCCGCGACCGCTCGGGCCGCGAACGACGGGTCAGGTGACCCGCACCACCAGCGCCGTCGCGATGGCGGCGACGCCCTCCCCGCGGCCGGTGAGGCCCAGTCCGTCGGTGGTGGTGGCGGACACCGCAACCGGCGCCCCCACCAGGCCCGACAGCACGGATTGCGCCTCGGCGCGACGCGGGCCGATCTTCGGCCGGTTGCCGATCACCTGCACGGCAGCGTTACCGACCCGGAAGCCCTGCTGCGACAGCAGCTCGGCAACATGGCGCAGCATGTCGGCCCCGGTGACACCCTTCCAGCGCGGGTCGTCAACCCCGAACACGCCACCGATATCGCCCAACCCTGCCGCCGAGAGCAGCGCATCGCACAGCGCGTGCGCCGCGACATCGCCGTCGGAATGTCCGGCGCAGCCGTCGGCATCGGGAAATAGCAGCCCCACCAGCCAGCACGGCCGTCCTGGCTCAATCGGGTGCACGTCCGTACCCAAACCGACGCGTGGCAGTTCGTTCACTGCCGCACGATCGCTTGGGCCAGCAATAGATCGAGCCGGGTGGTGATCTTGAACGCCAGCGGGTCGCCCTCAACCAGCTGGACCTGGCCGCCGACGTGCTCTATCAGGGACGCGTCATCGGTGAAGTCAGCCCCGGTTGCGTGCCGATAGGCCCGCTCGAGCAGATCTCTTGCGAACCCCTGCGGCGTTTGCACTGCGCGCAGTCCGGCTCGCTCAGGTGTGCCGAGGACCGCCCCGTTGGCATCCACGGCTTTGATGGTGTCAGAGACCGGCAGCGCGGGCACCACGGCACCATTGCCGGCCCGCAGGGCGTCGACAACCCGCACGATCAACCCCGGTGGGGTCAACGCCCGCGCGGCATCGTGGACCAGCACAAACTCCGGGTTTTCCGGCACAGCCTGGAGCGCCTGCGCGACCGATTCGGTGCGGTTGGCGCCACCGGTCACCACAATCGCCGTGTCGCCGAGGACACGCTTCGCATCGTCGACACGGCCGGCGGGTACGGCTACCACCACGTTGTCGACGACACCGGAATCCAGGATGCCGCCGACGGCCCGTTCGAGCAAGGTGCGCCCGTCGAGCTGATAGAACGCCTTGGGAATCCCGGCAGCCAGCCGCTCACCCGACCCTGCGGCCGGAACTATTGCGACGACGGTGCTCTTCAGGACGCGGCGGCCAGAACCTCGTCCAGGATGGTCTCGGCCTTGGCGTCGTCGGTGCTCTCAGCGAGCGCCAACTCGCCTACCAGAATCTGCCGAGCCTTGGCGAGCATGCGCTTCTCGCCGGCGGACAAACCGCGTTCCTGGTCACGACGCCACAGGTCGCGCACCACCTCGGCCACCTTGTTGACGTCGCCGGAGGCGAGCTTTTCCAGGTTGGCCTTGTAGCGGCGGGACCAGTTCGTCGGCTCTTCGGTGTGCGGCGCGCGCAGGACCTGAAAAACCTTGTCCAGGCCTTCCTGGCCGACCACATCGCGGACGCCGACGTACTCGGCGTTCTCCGCGGGCACTCGAACCGTCAGGTCTCCCTGCGCAACTTTCAAGACGAGATACTCTTTTTGCTCCCCTTTGATGGTTCGGGTTTCGATCGCCTCGACTAACGCAGCACCGTGGTGTGGGTATACAACGGTGTCTCCGACCTTGAAAATCATCTGATTCGAGCCCCTTTCGTTACTCCATGCTAACACGGCCGTCCAACACCCGCGGAACAACGGTGCAGGTCAGGGGCACGACGCTCGCAGATTAGGGGTTGACAGGCGAGGCAAGACGTGCAAGGCGTCACACCGCCGACGGCCTTCCCGGGGTGCTGTTGCGCTGGTCCCGGGGCCGCCGGAGACACCTCAGCAACGGTCAGCTGCCCTGCCGGCCGCCCTTCCGGCTCGGTGCAGTGGGCTATCGTCGACGGCACCTCACCTACTACTGTGCATAGTTGTACGTTCCACCGTCGCGTCCTTCCCCTGAACCAGAGGCCAATGCAGCAGGAGGCATTGAGTGAACCGCTTCAAGACCTGCCTCCCCGCCCTACTATTCGTCGGTGTCGTTGCCTTAGTTGCGCCGGTGCTCAGCGGTTGTGGGGCCGGCCAGATTGCGCAGACGGCGAACCAGGAGCCCGCCGTCAACGGCAACAGGCTCACCATCACCAATGGCGAACAGCGTGTGGAGCTGCGCGACATCCGCATCCAGGCCGCGCAGACCGGTGACTTCATCGAGCGGGGCCGGACGGTGGACCTGGTGTTCGTCGCTGTCAATCAGTCGCCCTACGTTGCCGACAGGCTGGTCGAGATCACCAGTGACATCGGCAAGGTCGAGATAACCAACGACGCTCGTCTGCAGCCCAGCGGGATGCTTTTCGTCGGTGCGCCCGAAGGCCAGCGGGCCGAGGCGCCGGGTCCCATCGGGATCAGCAACGCCGCCAAGGCGGTGGTCACCTTGGCCGAGCCGATCAGCAACGGCCTCACCTACAAGTTCAACTTCAAGTTCGAGGTGGCCGGTCAGGGCAGCGTGATGGTGCCGATTTCGGCCGGACCGGAGCCGCAGCGCGTGTGAATCCGGCGGGCTGTCATACCAGCCCGATACGGTCATGTCGTGGCGACCACGCGTACCCAGTACCGCTGCTCGGAATGCCGTCACGTCACCGCTAAATGGGTAGGGCGCTGCCTGGAGTGCGGAACCTGGGGCACCGTCGACGAGGTGGCCATGCTCAGCGCGGTCGGCGGTGCCAGTCGGCGTTCCGGAGCCGCCGCGTCCCACGCCGTTCCGATCAGTTCGGTTGACGCGAACCAGGTGCAACCCTGCCCCACCGGCGTCGACGAGTTGGACCGGGTGCTCGGCGGCGGTGTGGTGGCCGGCTCGGTGACGCTGCTGGCCGGCGACCCCGGGGTGGGCAAGTCGACGCTGCTGCTCAAGGTCGCCCATCGGCAGGCGCAGTCCGGCCGGCGCGTGCTGTACGTCTCCGGCGAGGAGTCCGCCGGCCAGATCCGGCTCCGTGCGGATCGGATGGGGTGCGTCGGTGACGAGCTCTACCTGGCCGCCGAAGCCGACCTGCACAGGGTGCTGGAGCACATCGCCACGGTCCGGCCCACCCTGGTCGTCGTGGACTCGGTACAGACCATCTCGACCACCGCGTCCGACGGCGTCGCCGGCGGCGTCACACAGGTGCGGGCGGTGACGGCCGCGCTGACCGCGGCGGCCAAGGCCAACGGCGTCGCGCTCATCCTGGTCGGCCACGTCACCAAGGAGGGGGCCATCGCGGGGCCGCGGTCACTCGAGCATCTGGTCGACGTGGTGCTGCATTTCGAAGGCGACCGCAACAGCACGTTGCGGATGGTTCGCGGGATCAAGAACCGTTTCGGCGCTGCCGACGAAGTCGGGTGTTTTCAGTTGCACGACAACGGAATCGAAGACGTCGCCGATCCTTCCAGCCTGTTCCTGGATCAACGGCCCGCCCCGGTGGCCGGCACGGCGATCACGGTGGCGCTGGACGGGAAGCGACCACTGATCGGCGAAGTCCAGGCATTGCTGGCGACACCGAACGGCGGTTCACCCCGTCGTGCCGTCAGCGGCATCGACCATGCCAGGGCCGCCATGATCACCGCCGTGCTGGAAAAGCACGCCCGGCTCAACCTCGCGGTCAACGACATCTACTTGTCCACCGTCGGCGGCATGCGGCTGACCGACCCGTCGTCGGACCTCGCGGTGGCGATCGCGCTGGCCTCGGCGCACGTGAACCTGCCCTTGCCGGCTACGGCGGTGGTGATCGGTGAGGTAGGTCTGGCCGGCGACCTGCGCCGGGTCCACGGCATGGAACGGCGCCTTGCCGAGGCGGCCCGGCAGGGGTTCAACATCGCGCTGATCCCGCCGGGTCACCGGGTACTACCGGCGGGCATGCATGCCCTGTGTGCGCCCAACATCGTTGCTGCTCTGGAGCACATGGTCGACATCGCCGACCACCGCAGCGCGACCCCAGCCAAGTCCTACCGGCTGGACAAGTCCCAATAGGGTCCCCCTAATCGGCCGGGACATAGCAGAATGCACGCTGTGACGCGACCGACGCTGCGTGAGGTTGTCGCCCGCCTGGCACCTGGCACCGGGCTCCGGGATGGCCTGGAGCGCATTCTGCGCGGGCGCACCGGGGCCCTGATCGTGCTCGGGCACGACGAGAACGTCGAGGCCATCTGCGACGGCGGCTTCTCGCTGGACGTCCGGTATGCGCCGACGCGGCTGCGCGAACTGTCGAAGATGGACGGCGCAGTCGTGCTGTCCACCGATTACAGCCGCATCGTGAGGGCCAACGTGCAGCTGGTTCCGGATCCCTCGATACCCACCGACGAATCGGGGACCCGCCATCGCTCGGCGGAACGGGCTGCGATCCAGACCGGCTACCCGGTGATCTCAGTCAGCCACTCGATGAACATCGTGACCGTCTACGTGGGCGGGGAACGCCACGTGCTGACGGACTCCGCGACCATCCTGTCGCGGGCTAACCAGGCCATCGCGACCCTGGAGCGGTACAAGACCCGGCTCGACGAGGTCAGCAGGCAACTGTCCAGAGCCGAGATCGAGGATTTCGTCACGCTGCGGGACGTGATGACCGTGGTCCAGCGCCTCGAGCTGGTGCGTCGCATCGGTTTGGTCATCGACTACGAAACCGTCGAGCTCGGCACCGACGGCCGCCAATTGCGACTTCAGCTGGAGGAGCTCCTGGGCGGCAACGACACCGCCCGGGAATTGGTCGTCCGCGACTACCACGCCAATCCCGAGCCACCGTCGGATCCGCAAATCGCGGCCACCCTGGCGGAGCTGGACAGCCTGTCCGACACCGAACTGCTCGAACTCACCGCGCTGGCAAAGGTTTTCGGGTATCCGACCACGGCTGAGGCGCAGGACTCGGCACTGAGCCCGCGTGGCTACCGCGCGATGGCCGAGATTCCCCGACTCCAGTTCGCGCATGTGGACCTGCTGGTGCGGGCCTTCGGAACGCTGCAGGGTCTGCTCGCGGCCAGCGCCAGCGACCTGCAATCGGTGGAGGGCATCGGCGCGATGTGGGCGCGCCACGTGCGTGAGGGCCTGTCGCAGCTGGCAGAGTCGACGATCGCCGATCCGATGGATTGACTTCGGAGCTATCCCGCGGGGGCGGGACCGGGCGCCGGCGGCCCTTCGGGTTGCGGAGGAACCGGTTGGCCGGCCGGCGCGGGCCCGGGAGGTGCCGGCGGCTGATTCAGGATGAACGGAACGGGCTGCGAGCGAAGGTTGCCCAGCTGCACCACCAGGTTGTAGGTCCCCGCTCCGATAGCCGGCCGCGGCAAGGGGCAGTGCGGCGCCGAGCCCATCCCGGTCCAAGTCACCGCGGTGGTCACTTGCTCGCCGGGCGTAAAGGTCTTGACCAGCGTCTCGTTGGACGGCGCGCAGTCCAGGTTTGACCACAGCCGCTTGTTGTCCAGCGAGTAAACGTAGGCGGCAAGCACCGCTGCGCCGACGTCGCGTTTGCAGGCCACCAGGCCGATGTTGGTCACGACCATGGTGAATTTCGGCTGGTCACCAATGAAGTACTGGGGCGCGTTGGTCAAGCCTTTGACCGCCAGGGTGGAATCGGGGCAGTCGTCACCCTCCTTGAGCACGGGCGGCGGCTGTACCGCGGCCGTCGGTGTCGGGGACTCGGGGTTCTGCCCCTGGGGGGGTTGTCCCTGTGGCGGTGCCACCGGCGGGCTGCCCTGCGGCGCGGCGGGGGGCGGCGCTTGCGCCGCGGGCGACCCGGGATGGCTTTGCGCCGAACCCGCTTTCTCGGCGTTGGAGGGTTTGGCTCCGGCGCTGCTGCTTACGAAGGCAATGATCGTCGCAACCGCGATCCCGACCACGACCACCACAATGCCCAGCGCCAGACCTCTGCGCCGCCAGTAAATCTCGGTGGGTAGCGGGCCACGCGGTTCCAGATCCAGCACATTCACACCGTAGGCCCAGGTCACGCATACTCGTTCGACCCGGCTCGGCGTGTCGCGCGGTTAGCTGAGCTCTAGAAAGCACAAGACGTGTTAGGGGCGGCCTACCGGACCGGAACCCGACCGCCGGGGCGTCGTAGGGTCAGCTCGGCCGAATTCAGCTCTGCGGCTCGTCTCCGATATCACCCACATGGTGGACCAGCACCGCGCGCCCCTCGGCAAGACGGTACGTGATGCCCGCTATTGCCAGAGTGCCGGCCGCAACCCGCTCCGCGATGACCGTCGAACGCTCAATGAGCTGTGCGGCCGTCTCGCGTACATGCCGCGCCTCGAATTCGTCGACGCGGGTCAGCCCGTCGCGGCGGCCCAACAGAATCGTCGTGACAACCCGCTCCACCAGGTCCCGCACAAAACCGACTGGTATTTCGCCGTCATCGAGCGCGCTCAGGGCGGCCTTGACCGCACCGCAGCTGTCATGGCCGAGAATCACGATCAGCGGCACGTCGAGGACAGCCACCGCGTACTCGATGGATCCCAGGACAGCCGCATCGATGGCCTGCCCGGCGGTGCGTACCACGAACATGTCGCCCAGGCCCTGGTCGAAGATCAGCTCGGCGGCCACCCGGCTGTCGGCACAGCCGAAGATCACCGCGGTCGGCTTCTGGCCTGCGGCGAGACTGGCGCGATGGTCGATGCTTTGGCTCGGATGCTGGGGCTTGCCGGCGACGAATCGCTCGTTACCCTCTTTGAGTGCTTTCCACGCGGTTACCGGATTGGTGTTGGGCATGGCCAACATTCTGCCGGACGCCGCGGTGACCGGCTCCGAACACATACCAGTCACCAATCTGGTGGACTGGTACCAGCGATCCCGTCGTGACCTGCCCTGGCGCGACCCCGGCGTTAGCGCCTGGCAGATCCTGGTCAGCGAGTTCATGTTGCAGCAGACGCCGGTGGCCCGGGTACTGCCGGTCTGGACGGAGTGGGTGCGCCGTTGGCCCACAGCGTCGGCCACCGCCGCGGCCTCGGCGGCCGATGTGCTGCGCGCCTGGGGCAAGCTCGGCTATCCGAGGCGGGCCAAGCGGCTGCACGAGTGCGCCACCGTAATCGCCCGCGACCATGCCGACGTGGTGCCCGACGACGTGGACACCCTGCTGACCTTGCCCGGGGTGGGCAGCTACACCGCACGGGCGGTCGCGTGCTTCGCCTACCGGCAGCCGGTTCCGGTGGTGGACACGAATGTGCGCCGCGTGGTGGCCCGTGCCGTGCACGGCCGAGCCGACGCCGCAGCGCCGTCGGCGGCCCGCGACCACGCCGACGTTTCAGCCCTGCTGCCCAATGACCATGCAGCGCCTGAGTTTTCGGCGGCTCTGATGGAGTTGGGCGCTACCGTGTGCACTGCGCGGGCGCCCCGGTGCGGGTTGTGCCCGCTGGGCGAATGCGCGTGGCGGCAGGCCGGTTATCCGCCCCCGACCGGCCCGGCCCGACGGGTTCAGCCCTATGCGGGAACCGACCGTCAGGTCCGCGGGCGGCTGCTGGATGTGTTGCGCGCCAAAGACTCTCCGGTGTCGCGGGCCGAGCTGGACGGGGCTTGGCTGACCGATACCGCCCAACGCGACCGGGCCCTGTATTCGCTGCTGGACGACGGCCTGGTTACTCAGACCGGCGACGGCCGGTTTGCGCTGGCCGGTGAGGAGACTTAGCGCGAACTGGGGCGAATCGTCTGGTGCGCAATAGTTGTCACTAATATGAGCCGGGCACAACGACAGGGGCTTCAGTGGCGGGGACATTCGTGGCCTCGGGAGTTGGGCGCCTCTCTGTGTCAAGTGCTGTGGTGATCGGTTGTATCGTGGCCGGTGGCTGGCCCGGTAAGTGATTGCTC
>NZ_LZIJ01000056.1 GCF_001667115.1 Mycobacterium sp. 852002-51163_SCH5372311
TCGCTGGCCATCCCATTTCGCCCATTCGGCCGCCAGACCGGGAAAGCAAACCTCGTCGTAGGCCTGAATTTCCAGCGATCCCCGTTCAGCTATGCGTCGCGGTGAAGGGCCTGTTGCCTTCGGCAGGCCGAGTTCACGGCGTTGCGCGTCCTCGGCCGTCTTCGTCATCCGCCAAACCAGCCAGCGGTCCATTGTCATTGCAAAGCGCACCAGCGACGCCGGCAGGAACGGAACGACTTGGCCGTTGGCCCGCGACGGCATGCAATGCAGCATGGCCAACGGAATGTCGTAATACTCCGCGACATTGGCAACGGGACGATCGAAACCGGCGTCGGTGAACAGCAGATCTGCCCCGTCCGCCAGCGACATCACTGTCGTGTTGGCCTCTTCCCAAAACTGGGTGAACAACTCCCAATCCTTGCGCCCTAACCTGATGAGCTCCGGGATCTTCCAGAAGTTGCGGAACACGTGCATCAAGAAGTCGCGGTGTAGGTCGTGCCACGTCCCCGCATCCGGCCCGAAGGCGACGGCATCGAGCCCAGCCGAGTCGGTGAACGCAACCAGGTCGGGCGAGACGGCCAGGCGCACGTCGTGCCCTCGGCGGAGCAGCTCACCTGCGACAGCGACGCATGGCTCGATATCGCCGCGA
>NZ_LZIJ01000057.1 GCF_001667115.1 Mycobacterium sp. 852002-51163_SCH5372311
CGAGCGGCCATCGCACGTCAGCGCCACCGCGTCCGGCGTCCGCGCCACCTGCGCAGCAAACAACTCCGGGATCGAGACCGGTACCGACATCGGACGGCTCAACGCGGCACGGTTGCCCCACTCGTCAAGCACGGCGTGCTCATCGTCATCAAGGAGATCGATCGACAACAACCGGCGGGTGGTGTCAGCGGCGGTCATGGTGGCCAGCACCTGTTGCAACCGCCCGAACAGTGACTCGATCCTGGGCGCGTCGAACACGTCGGTGTGGTATTCCACGCGAAGGCCCAACTCGTGACCCGGAATGGCGGCCACCGTCAGCGGGTAGTGCGTCGATTCGTAGATGGCGAAATTGCTGATGGCCAGCTCCTGATCGCCCACCAGCTCAGCGGTGTCGACCGGGTAGTTTTCGAAGACGAACAAGGTGTCGAACAACAGGTCGTGTCCGGTGACGCGGTGGATCTCGGCGAGCGCCAGATGCTGATGCTCCACCGTCTGGTTGTGGGCCTCTTGGAGCTGGTCCAGCAAATCGCCGATCGTGGTCGACGCAGTGATACGTGCCCGGACCGGCACCGTGTTGATCAACAGGCCCACCATCGAGTCCGCGCCGGCCAATTCGGCCGGCCGACCGGATACCGCGGTCCCGAAGGCGACGTCATGCTGGCCGGTCAGCCACGTCAGCACCTGCGCCCAGCCGGCCTGCAGCACGACGTTGACGGTGGTGTGCTGCGCGCGCGCCAACTCGCCGACGGCGCGGGTGATCTCCTTGGATACCCAGAACGAAGCGACCTCTCGCCGCCCCAACCCTGATCGTTGCGGCGGACTCACCAGAGCCGGGGCGTCGAAATCAGCCAGCACCTCACGCCAGGCCGCCTGTGCCGCAGCGCGATCCCGCTCGGCCAACCAGCTCACAAAGCGGTGATACGGCGCGGCCGCGGCCAGCCGCTTCCCCGAATACCCTGCAAAGATTTCCCGCATCAGGATCGGCAACGACCAGCCGTCGAGCACGATGTGATGGTTGGTCAGCACCAGCCGGTGCCGATCTTCTGCAGTGCGGATCAACACCGCCCGGAACGAAGGCGGCTCGGCCAGGTCGCAGACCACTACGCGTTCAGCAGCGCAAATCTCCTCGACCCATTCATCGACATCCAGGTCAGCGCCGTCCAAGTCGATATACCGCCAGGGCATTTCCGGGTCGGCCGGAATCACCTGGACCGGCTCGTCGAACTGGGTGCAGAAACGCGCCGCCAGGTTCGGATGCCGAACTACCACGCGGTGCAGGGCGTCACGCAGCCGCTGCTGATCGAGGGCGCCGCTCAACGTGATGTCGAGTTGCACCGCATACACATCGTCGCCGAGACCCTGTGCGGTGCTGGCGTGAAACAGCAGCCCCTGCTGCAAAGGGGTCAACGGCAAGACGCAGGCGACGCTCTCGTGCTGCTGAAGTTCGTCGAGTTGCTGCTGGGTCAACCGGGCCGGAGCGATATCCGACGGCGTCAACCCGCCGCCGCCGCGACGCACATGCGCGCAGATGCCCGACAAGGCCTCAAACCACAACCGGCCCAGCCGGCTGACCTGCTCGCCATCGATAGCCGACGGTGCCCACGACCAGTCGGCGTGCAGGTGTGGGCCGCTCTCGGCATCAACCGTGCCAGCGGTGAGCTCCACGGTGTGCGGCAGCGGTATCGCTGCGGCCACCCCACTCGCCAACAACCCGTCCTGACACAACTGCCACAAATCATCGGGTACGTCGGCGCCCGCGCCCAGCCGGCCCAGATAGTTGAACCCGATCACCGGCTCCGGGCCGTCCAGCTCGACATCGGCGTTCAGATACCGCAGCAGGCCATAACTCAGCGGATCCGGCAGGGCGCGCAACTGCTCCTTGGCATCCTTGACCAGCGCGCCGAGCGCCGCCTCGCCCGTCGCAACTTGCGCCCAGCTCATATCACCGACTGCCAGCGACACGGGGTATTTGGTGGTAAACCACCCCACGGTGTGGGACAAATCCAGGTCGGCTGCCAGCTCCTCGTGGCGGCCGTGGCCCTCCACGTCGATGCCGATCTGCGCACGCCCACTACCCACGAACTCCGCGACCGCCAACCCGAATGCGATCAACAACACCTCATGGACCCCGGCGTGAAACGCCGCAGGAACCTCCCCAAGCAACATCCGCGTCGTCTCGGCATCCAACGACACCGACAAATGCCCCGCCG
>NZ_LZIJ01000058.1 GCF_001667115.1 Mycobacterium sp. 852002-51163_SCH5372311
GCGGGGTCGAATCCCTGGCCGGTGTCGCTGATCGTGAGCGTCAGTGTGCGGTCGTCGGAATCGGCCGTGATCGTGACCGTGGTGCCCTCGCCGCCGTGTTTGGTGGCATTCTGCAGCGCTTCGCTGCAGCAGAAATACAGGGCGGCCTCGGTCGACGCCTCGTATCGGCCGAGGCCTTGCAGATTCAATTGCACGGGGATCGGGGCGTGCGCGGCGACGGCCGGCAGGGCCGCGGCCAGACCGCCGCTGACGAGCAGCGGGGGGTAGAGCCCGTGGGCAAGTCGACGGATCTCGGCGATCGCCGTGTCCACCAGCCCGGACGCCTCGGCGAGCAGCGGTTGATATCGGTCCGGTCCGGCGGTGCGAGCGAGCTGGATCAGTACCGCCAGGGCGACTAGGTGTTGTTGGGCGCCGTCATGCAGATCCCGTTCCAGACGGCGCCGTTCCTCGTCGGCCGCGGTGATCAGCCGGGCACGTGACGCCTCCAATTGGGCAGCCCGCTCGGCGAGCAGTTTCTCCGACGTTCGCAGTGCATTGGCGTTGTTCCAGACAATCACCAGAATGAGAAGGGCATTGACCGGCATCGCTGAAACTATGAACGCAGTCTCGATCCAGCGAGGCGCTTGCACGGCGGAGTGCGCGACATTCTGAAAGCGCGCTATTGCAGCCAGAGCCAGGACGCAGCCCGCGGTGATCATGGTGAAAGCCAGCCCGCGCCGCCGGCGGATGTAGGGTTCCGCGAAAACGACGGGTATCAGCGCCGCGAGCACCATCACCGGCAGCAGGACCGGTGCGACGAACGTGATGAGCAAAACGGCGACCCAGTTACCGATACAAACCAGCGTGATCGATTGCTGATATCTGCGGCGCCGTGCTAGGCGCAGCGCGACCACCAGCACGGCAGACTGCGCGGTGCTGATCCCGGCGATGGCCAGAAACCAGGAGGATCGCAACACGCATTGGTACTCCCAGAGCGGCAGCAGCACGCCGGTTCCGAAGTACATCGCCAGATAACCGT
>NZ_LZIJ01000059.1 GCF_001667115.1 Mycobacterium sp. 852002-51163_SCH5372311
CACCTCATGGGCTACACCTTCAAGGACTACGACAAGGCAAGCCGCTGGACGTGGAAATTCTTGCGGGACAGCACCGCTGAGCAAGTCCGCGCAATTGCCAACTACGCGCTGGAGGCCGACAACCGTCTGACAACCGGGACGATCTTGCAGCGGCTGTTTGACCCAACGCAGATAGCAAACGAGTGGTCGCACCCGGTGTATGGCCTGTACAACGGTGACACCATGGTTCCACCGGCCTATCTCGGCAAGCAGTTTGCGGCGGCACACCAGCACTACCTCGTTTCCGGTAGCGCCACCATTGATTCCGGAGACCTCGAAACTGCCGTTCGCCATGTGACCGAGCACGGTTTCGGCACTGAATCAAACTCACGGCTGTTGGCGCTGATGAACCCGGCACAGGCGGAAGTGGTGTCAACCTTCAAAGCTGGCGAAGAAAACGCCAGCGGCATTATTGCCAAACACGACTACATTCCGTCCGCTGGCGCTCCGGCCTACTTGCAACCGGAAAATATTGTGGGTCAGGTTGCGCCGGAGTCCTACAACGGTCTGAAGGTGCAGGGTAGCTACGGCGAAACCTGGATTATCCAAAGCGATTTCATTCCGGAAGACTACTTGGCGGTTGTTGCCACCTATGGAGCTAACAGCCCTGACAACGCCATCGGGTTCAGACAGCACCCTCAGCGTCAGTACCAGGGTCTAAGAAATATCCCGGGTATCGGCCCATTTCCATTGCAGGATAGCTTTTTCCAGCGCAGCTTCGGTGTTGGCGTGCGCCGTCGCGGCCAGGCCTGCCTCACGCAGATCAAGGCCAGCGGTTCCTATGACGTGCCGGTGATCCCGAAGTGACGCCTCTAGATTGGCTGCAGGCCAATCTGACTGCAGTCGTGGTCGCGGTAGCTCAGGCCGGTGCCACCCTGGCCGGCTCAACTGCTGAAACCAATGTGTCTCAGTCCCATTACTACTCTTGGAGCCGGTTCACAAGATGAGTAGAAGCGGAGCCGACGCGTCCGGTCTCGGTGACCAGCTTGCGCGCAACCTCGCGTATCTGGAAAACGGCGATACCGGCGCTAGCGAGTTCAGTTGGGCCGATGGCAT
>NZ_LZIJ01000060.1 GCF_001667115.1 Mycobacterium sp. 852002-51163_SCH5372311
GGGTTGCGTCCAGCAGAGTGGTGTACGAGTCGGGGCCCTGATCATCGGTACCGGCGTGTCGTAGCCGAGTGATTGAAGGTCATCGCGTGATTCTTCGAGAGACCGTCCAAAGTCACTCGAGCAAAGGAATCGACGCGATGACCACTGCCCACGATATCGACCTGCCTACCGTGTTGGCCGAACGACTCACCACCTGCCACCCCGACGTGCTGCGCGAGTTGCTGGCCACGTTCATCCACACCTTGATGGGCGCGGAAGCCGACGCCCTGTGCGGTGCTGGGTATGGGCAACGCAGCATTGAGCGGACCAATCAACGTAATGGCTATCGTCGCCGCGAGTTCGATACCCGGACAGGCACATTGGATCTCGCGATCCCCAAACTACGACATGGCTCGTATTTCCCGGACTGGCTGCTGGAGCGCCGCAAACGCGCCGAGCGGGCGCTGACCACCGTGGTGGCCACGTGCTACCTGCTGGGGGTCTCGACGCGGCGGATGGACAAGCTCGTCGAGACCCTCGGGATCACCAGCCTGTCAAAGTCCCAAGTGTCGGTGATGGCCAAGGAGCTCGACGCAGCGGTGGAGGCGTTTCGGACCCGGCCGTTGGACGCCGGCCCATATACGTTCGTCGCTGCCGACGCGCTGGTGCTCAAGGTCCGTGAGGGTGGTCGGGTGGTCAACGTGCACACCCTGATCGCCACCGGCGTCAACTCCGACGGGTACCGCGAAATCCTGGGCGTCGACGTCACTACCGCCGAGGACGGCGCGGGCTGGCTGACCTTCCTGCGCTCGCTGACCGCCCGCGGGCTGTCCGGGGTCAAACTCGTCACCAGCGACGCGCACGCCGGACTGGTAGCCGCGATCGGGGCGACGCTGCCCGGGGCTGCCTGGCAGCGTTGCCGCACGCATTACACGACCAATCTGATGGCGCTCACACCGAAGGCGTCGTGGCCGTGGGTGCGCACACTGCTGCATTCGGTGTTCGATCAGCCCGACACACAATCTGTTGGGGCGCAATATGATCGGATCATCGAAGCGCTGTCTGACAAGCTGCCCAAAGTTGCCGAACACCTCGAAGACGCCCGCGCGGACCTGCTGGCGTTCACCGCCTTCCCAAAACAGATCTGGCGCCAGATCTGGTCGAACAACCCCCAGGAACGGCTCAACAAGGAGATTCGCCGGCGCACCGATGTCGTCGGCATCTTCCCCGACCGCCCTGCGCTGATCCGCCTCGTCGGTGCCGTGCTGGCCGAACAACACGACGAATGGGCCGAATCCCGGCGCTACCTCGGCCTGGACGTCCTGAGCAAATCACGCACCGTCGGAGACACTTCGACAGAACAGGAGGCAACCCCCGCGGCGCTTACTGCCTGAACCATCAAAACGAAGAATCACACAATGGCGTCATACACCACGTCCATGGACTTGACC
>NZ_LZIJ01000061.1 GCF_001667115.1 Mycobacterium sp. 852002-51163_SCH5372311
GTCAGCGCGTTGACATCCTGCGCATTCAGGCCCTGGACAACGGGTTTCAGTCCGCCGAGCAGCAGATCGAGGTCAAGTGCCGGCGCCGTGCGGTCGACGGGAATCTGAGCGCCGGCCGACAGACGCCTGGTCGAGCCCGGACCGTCGATGAGTTCGAGGTAGCGATCGCCCACCAGGTTGAGGTAGCGAACTGCCGCCCGGGTGCCCTCGGTGAGGACGATGTTGCGGTCGGCGTCGAACTTCACCACGACTTTTTTGTCCGGCCGCAGCGAGACGCCGTTGACCGTACCCACCCGGATCCCGGCGACCCGCACCGACTGCCCGGTTTTGAGACGCGACACGTCGGCGAACACCGCCGAATACTTAGTCGTCGCACCCGTCCGGTACTGGCCGAAGATGAAGAACAGAAAGGCGGTCATCATCACCATCACGACCGCGAAGATCGCGAACTTGATCAACGTCGCGCGCGTCCTCATCCCGGTTGTCCGATCTGAGCGGAGTTGCGCGGTGGGCCGGCGATCGGCCCGTACAACAGCTGTTTGAGCAGATCGGAGTTGATCAGCAGCTGTGGGTTTCCGTACCCCACCGGGTTGGCACCGATATCGGTAATCAGTTGCGGCGGATTCGTGTTGAACGGGAGCCTCGGCAGCCCCAGGCAATGCGGGCCGCCCGTCGCGGCAACCTTCGGCAAGTTCGTCGGATACCGATAACGTTCGCCGCCCCACGTGAGACTCGCCGATATGTTGATGCTCGGCTCCGACAACGGCGGACCATGCGCTATTTGTATAAGACCGCCGAAACTGCAAGTGAACACCTCGTGGTATTCGCTGGTCAGATCGGTGGTCGGCACCAACAAATGCAGCACATTCGTCAGCGCTTGGCGGTTTGTCGACAAGACGTCGTTGCCGATGTCGGCCAAGCCGATCGCGCTGATCAGCAATGCATCCAGGTTGTGTTGCTCGTCGACGATCGTCTGGCTGACCCGGGTCGCGTTGGCTGCAGTCTTCACCAGGTCTGGCGCCGCGTCGGCATAGGCGTTGGACACCGCGGGTAAGACCGCTAGGTCATGTCGCAGTGCGGGCAGGCTCGGTTCCAGTTCGGCCAGAAAGGAATCCAAGTCGCTCAGCGATTGGCCGAGCTGTGCGCCCCGGCCACTGAACGCCTTCGCCAGCGCGCCCAGTGTCTCGTTGAGCTTCGGCGGGTCGATCTGGGCCAGCACCGAAACCAGTTGCTGGAACACCGTATTGATCTCGACCATGACGTGCTCGCCCCGCAGCTCCTGGCCGGCGTGCAGGCGCTGGGCTGAGGGTTGGTCGGGTGGCACGAGCTCAACGAACTTGGCACCGAAGACCGTCGACGACGTGATCTCGGCAAGCACGTTGGCCGGAATGAATTTCAATTGCGACGGGTCCATCGCCAAGTGCAGAGCGGCCTGGCCGTTCGGCAGCGATTCGATCGAGTCGACCTTGCCCACCTGCACGCCGCGCATCTTCACCTTGGCGTCCGGGTTCATCACCAGACCGGCGCGCGGCGACAACACGGTCACCGGCACGGAGGGGGTGAAGCTACCTTGGAACAGGCCCACCGACAGCGCGAAGATCGCGACGACCACCGCGACTGTCGCGAGGCCCGCCAGCGGGCGGACGTAGGATCGCGCGCCGAAGTGATGGCCCGTCCTGGCGCCGACCGGCCCTGCCGCACTGGTGGTTTCGGACCGGTGGATGGGACCCGGCCCGAGATTTCCCGTCACTCTTCTGTTCCCATCTCTCCTATCCCGACAGGTTGAAGTTGCCGTTGCTGCCGTAAATCGACAGCGAAACCAGCAGCGTTACGGACACCACGACGATGAGCGAGGTCCGCACCGCGTTTCCCGTCGCGTTGCCGACACCGGATGGCCCGCCAGTAGCGAAATAGCCGTAGTAGGTGTGTATCAGCAATATGGTCAGCGCCATGAGGACGGCTTGCAGGAACGACCACAACAAGTCGATCGGGTTCAGAAACGTGTTGAAGTAGTGGTCGTACAAGCCGCTCGACTGCCCGAACAAGACCGTCGTGGTGAACTGGCTGGCGACGAACGACAGGATCACGGCGATGCTGTACAACGGCGTGATCGCGAGCATTCCAGCCAAGATCCTGGTGCTCACCAGATACGAAATCGGGCGAATCGCCATGCTTTCCAGCGCGTCGATCTCTTCGTTGATCCGCATGGCACCCAGCTGAGCGGTCACCCCTGCGCCGAAGGTGGCCGCCAAACCGATCCCTGCGACGACCGGGGCCGAGATACGCACGTTGATGAACGCCGCCAGAAAGCCGGTGAGCGCCTCGATCCCGATGTTGCCCAGCGAGCTGTAGCCCTGAACGGCCAGCGTGCCACCCGCGGCCAAGGTCAGGAAGCCGACGATCACGACGGTGCCGCCGATCATCGCCAAAGTGCCTGCGCCCATGCTGATCTCAGCGATCAATCGAATGACTTCGCGCCGGTAATGCACCGCGGCGAACGGAATCCCGGCAAGCGACTTGCCATAAAAAATCGTGTGGTCGCCGATCCGGTTGAAGGTGCCGACCGGCCGCTCGAGTTGGCGGAAAAGCCTGGGATACGCGGCTCGAAGCGTCATTGCGTCTTCCCCGTCACTTCGCCGTCATCTTGATGCCGACCGCGGTGACGACCACGTTGACGACGAACAGGGACATGAATGCGTAGACCACGGTTTCGTTCACCGCGTTACCGACGGCCTTCGCTCCCCCGCCGCTGATTATCAGGCCGCGATAGCAGGCGACCAATCCGGCGATGAGGCCGAAAAGCAGTGCCTTGACGCAGGAAATGATCACCTCGGGCACCCCGGTGAGCAAGGTGATACCCGCGGCGAACGCGCCGGGATTGACGTCTTGCACAAACACCGAGAAGGCGTAGCCGCCCAGGATGCCGATGATGCACACCAGGCTGTTGAGCAGCATGGCCACCAGCCCTGAAGCCAGCATGCGAGGCGTGACCAAGCGCTGCACCGGGTTGATGCCCAGCACTTCCATCGCGTCGATTTCCTCGCGGATCGTTCGCGATCCAAGGTCCGCGCACATTGCCGTGGCACCCGCGCCCGCCACGATCAGAACCGTCACCAGCGGCCCGACCTGGGTGACCGCACCGAACGCGGCGCCCGCGCCGGACAGGTCGGCTGCTCCCAGCTCGCGCAGGAGAATGTTGAGCGTGAAGCTGACCAGGACGGTAAACGGGATGGCTACCAACAACGTGGGGGCCAGCGAGACTCGCGCGACAAACCATGACTGTTCCAAAAACTCGCGCATTTGAAACGGCCGGCGGAACGCGAACTTGATCGCGTCCGCTGACATCGCAAACAGGCCCCCGACCGCCTGCATGGGCCCCGATAGGTCCCATTTGAATTTCAACGCCGGCAGTCCCGACGACCAGCGGTCGGCTCCTTTAGTCGCCACCGGTTCGAGATCCTTCCCGGACAGTGGCGGGCAAGGGTCCGCAATTCAACGCGCGCACACCAACTCTGTTGTGCGCCAAACCGGCTCCCATCCTCACGCCGGTCCTCCGTTCTTTCGCGTGAGTCGGCGCTCCGAGGCAATGCAGGCCGGCCACGCCCCCACGTCTTGCAGCGTGCGGCGATTATGACTCATGGCGCGGGCGGGCGGTGCCGAAACCGCATAACCGTTACTGTCGCAGACCATAGCCGTCCCGCCCGAGTCCTGTGCCACTGAATGGGCATTCCGCGTGAACATCTCAAACAACTCCGGTCCTAGGTGACGGCACCGGCCGTCTTGAGTTCGATGATGCGGTCCCAGTCGAGCCCGAGTTCCATGAGTATGTCGTCGGTTTGCTCGGCGAAGCCGGGGGCCGGACCGGTCTGCGGGGCGGTGACATCGAACTGGACGGGGTTGGCGACCAGCTCGAGTTCGCCTGCGCGCACCAAGTATTCATTCGCCCGGATCTGCGTGTCGTCTGCCACTTGCAGGGTGTCCTGCACCGGCGCCCAGGGACCCGCGAGCGTCGCAAAGCGTTCGCTCCACTCGGCAAGCGTGCGGGTAGCAATGACTTTGGTCAAGATCTCCACGGCATCTGCGGTATTGGCGGCGATCTTGTCGACGGTGGCAAACCGGGGATCGTCGGCCAGTTCCGGCCGATCGATGTGCCGACAGACGTCGGCCCAGAACTTGGTGGGCTGCATCATCACCAGGGAGATGTAGCGGCCATCGGACGTCGCGTACACGCCCACCAACGGATTGATGGGTGACCCATGGATGCCGGGCGGCGGCGCTTCCAGTCGCTGACCCAAATGCCTCGTCAGCGCCACCGTGTGGCCCAGCGACCAGAGTCCGCTGCCCAGCAGCGACACGTCGACAACGGACGGCTCGCCGGTGCGCTCCCGCTTGAGCAATGCCGCCGCTATGCCACCCGCGAGATTGGTGCCGGAGATTGTGTCGCCGTACGCGGGTCCCGGCGGGGCGATCATGCCCGGCATCCCGGCCGGCGTGATGGTGGCGGCGGTTCCGGCCCGGCACCAGAAAGCCGTCATGTCATAGCCGCCCTTGACGGACTCTGCGCCGCGGGGACCCAGGGCGCTGCCGCGCGCGTAGATGATCGCCGGGTTGACCGCCCGAATGTCGTCGACGTCGATACCGAACTTTTCCCGGGCGTCGGGCAGGAAGCTGGTCAGGAACACATCGGAGCGGCGGGCCAGCTCGTAGAGCACCTCCTTGCCCTGCGGCACAGACATGTCCAGTCCGATGCTGCGCTTGCCGCGGTTGGCGTGCTCGATGTTGGGATTGGGGTCGCCTTCGACGCGCAGCATGCCGGTCTGGCGCAGCCCGCGCTGAGGGTCGCCGGTCACCGCGTGCTCGACCTTCACCACGTCGGCGCCCCATTCGGCCAGCACGGCGCCCGCCGACGGGACGAAGCCGTACATGGCGACTTCCAGTACGCGGATGCCCTCGAGCGGCTTCACGCGCGACCACCGGAAGCCGGACCGGTCGGGACCGCAAACGTTTTGCGCTCCAGGAACTCCTCGAGGCCGGCGACGCCCATCTCGCGGCCGACACCGGACTGCTTGAAACCGCCGAACGGGCTGTCCGCCCCGAAGTAGTTGCCGCCGTTGATGGAAAACGAGCCCGTCCGGATCCGGCGCGCCACCGCGAGCGCCCGGTCCTGGTCACGGCTGAAAACCGCGCCGGCCAGTCCGTAGATCGAGTTGTTGGCGATGCGCACGGCGTCGTCGTCATCTTCGAACTCGATGACCACGAGCACCGGCCCGAAGACTTCGTCCTGAGCGATCTCACTGTCGGGATCGACGTCGGTGAGCAGGGTCGGCGCATAAAAGTAGCCGGGATCCAACCGCTTGCCGCCGGTGACCAGGGTCGCCCCCGCGCCGATGGCCCGCTGGACCATGCCGTCCACCTTGTCCCGCTGGCGCTCGTTGATCAGCGGTCCCATGAACGTCTTCGGATCGGCCGGGTCGCCGTGGCGCACCTTGGCGAAGTTCCGCGCTATCAGGTCGACGATTTCGTCGTGGTGCCGCCTGGGCACCAGCAGGCGCGAGGTGAGCGCGCATCCCTGACCGGCGTGGGTGACCATGCTGAAGGGCGCGAACATGCTCGCGGCCGCGAAGTCAGCGTCGTCGAGCATGATCACCGCCGACTTGCCGCCCAGCTCCAGAAAGACGCGCTTGACGGTGTGGCTGGCGTCGGCCATGATCCGCCGGCCGACCGCCGTCGAGCCGGTGAAAGTGATGGCGTCGACGTCAGGACTCATGGTCAGGGTTGCTCCGACGCCGGGGTCCGACGAACTCAAAACGTTGACGACGCCGTCCGGGATCTCGGTGTGGTTGGCGATCAGCTCGCCCAGCGCCAGCGTGACGAGCGGCGTGTCCGGGGCCCCCTTGAGCACCACGGTGCATCCGGCGGCCAGCGCCGGCGCCAGCTTGGCCAGCGCGAGCTGGTTCGGATAGTTGTAGGCGATGATGGCCCCCACCACGCCGGCGGCTTCCTTTTCCACCCAGCGGCGATGCCGCATACCGCGCGACTCCGTCTCACCCAGGTCCTCGGAGAACTGATAGCGGCCCAGCAGGTCGGCGTAGAACCGCACGATGCCGATCGGCTCGTCGAGCTGTGCGCCGTGGGTCAGTGTGCGCGTGGCACCCACTTCGGCGATGGTCAACTCACGCAACTCGTCGGCGTGACCGACCAGCGCCCGATGCAACTGATCGAGGCAGCGGATGCGCAACCCGACATCGGTTGACCAACTGGTCGTATCGAAAGCACGACGGGCCGCCGCAATCGCCTGCGCTACCTCCTCCGCGCCGGCATCCGGCGCGTATCCCAAGACCTCGCCGGTAGCGGGATTGGTCGACGGAAAAGTCCGATCGGTGGCTACGAGCCGGCCGTCGATCAACAGCCGGTGGGCGGGCGCGCCGTCGGCGGAAACGGGGGCCGCATCGGCTGCGGGCGCGTCCACGATGGTCGAACCCGCGTCCTGCGATGCCATTCAACCCCCCGCTGCGGTCACGAAAATTTGATTCTCCTCATCGGCGAATCTTACATTCGACTCTCGAGAATTCAAGAAATTCTCAGGAAGGGGATGGGTCCCTTGACCTGCGCTGCAATCTGACAGCTGTCGAGTTAACGGCACTTTCTTTGCAGGCTGCGAGCGGTTTCATGGTCGCCTTGCAAGCCCCTTCAGCGTGAGAGTAAGGTTCTCATAAATGTAAGGGTGGTTCTTTCCAGCGGAGACGCCGCCGGTCGCCCCAGGGGTTTGGGTGTTGCAGACGTGATGATCAGCATGAAGACCGCATGAAAACCGCAGTAGTCACCGGTGGCGGATCCGGCATCGGTCAGGCCGTGGCGCGGCGGCTGCGCGCCGACGGTCTCGACGTGGCCACCGTCGATCTCAGACCTTCCGACGACGACCTGGCTTTCACCGCCGACGTCACCGAGCGCGCCCAGGTGGACGCCGCCCTGTCGGCCATTCGCGACCGGTTGGGGCCGGTCACGGTGCTCGTCAACGCCGCCGGCCTGGATGGGTTCAAGCGCTTCAACCACATCACCTTCGAGGACTGGCAACGGGTCATCGACGTCAACCTCCACGGCGTCTTCCACATGATCCAGGCGGTGCTGCCCGACATGGTGGAGGCCGGATGGGGCCGCATCGTCAACATCTCGTCGTCGAGTACGCATTCCGGCGTGGCATACATGGCGCACTATGTGGCGGCCAAGTCCGCGGTCAACGGCCTCACCAAATCGCTGGCACTCGAGTACGGGCCCAGCGGCATCACCGTCAACGCCGTGCCACCGGGATTCATCGACACCCCGATGCTGCGCAACGCGGAGTCGCAAGGGTTCCTCGGCGACGTCGAGCAGAACATCGCCCGGACGCCCGTACGCCGGATGGGCAAGCCGGAAGACATCGCCGCAGCATGCGCATTTCTGGTGTCCGAGGAAGCCGGCTACATCACCGGACAGATCTTGGGTGTCAACGGCGGACGCAACACCTGAGCACCAAACCATTTCGAGCGGCAAGCCCAGTTGAAACCCTTAGGAGACACCGTGAAGGTCTGGGTTGATCCAGAACGCTGCCAGGGCCACACCTTGTGCTCGATGATCGCTCCGGATTCCTTCCAGCTGAGCGACATTGACGGCAGTTCGTCGGCAGTCGACGAACAAGTCCCGCCAGACCAACAGGACCAGGTGCGTGAAGCCGCGCACTCCTGCCCCGAGCAGGCCATCCTCATCACTGACGAAACGTAAAGGGAGACAACACCTTGAGTGTCGACGGCATCGTCAGCGACAGCGATCGGAAGAAGCACCGCTATCACTTCGACAGGCACACCGCGGAATACCGATCGCAGTTCAAGGCGATCACCGAGGAGATGCACGCCAAGTGCCCGATGGCCTGGACCGACACCTACGGCGGCCACTGGGTGGCGGCCGGCAGCCACGAAGTATTCGAGCTGGCCCGGTGTCCGGCAGTGTCCAACGACCATGACATCCACGGCGAACGCCGTGGCTACAAAGGCATTTCGATCCCTACGGCCAGCCGGGCCAACGTCGTCAGGGGCGGCATCCTGGAAATGGATGATCCCGAGCACCGCACCTATCGAACCGTGCTGAACCCGTACCTGTCCCCGGCGGCGGTCAAGCGGTGGGAGCCGTTCATCGACGACATCACCCGCGCCTGCCTCGACGAGAAGATCGAAAATGGCCACATCGACTTCGTCGACGATCTGGCCAATATCGTTCCCGCGGTATTGACTCTGGCGATGCTCGGCATCCCGCTGAAGAAGTGGAACATGTACAGCGAGCCGGTCCACGCCGCGGTGTACACGCCCGAGCACTCGCCGGACATCGAGCGCGTCACCGAGATGCACCGGCAGATGGGACTCGACATGGTCAACAACATGATCGAGATTCGTCAGAACCCGCGGCCCGGCCTGGTGAATGCCCTGCTGCAGATGCGGATCGACGGCGAGCCCGCTCCCGATCTGGAGATTCTGGGGAATCTCGGGTTGGTTATCGGCGGTGGCTTCGACACCACCACTGCGCTGACAGCCCATTCGCTGGAATGGCTTTCGGAAAACCCCGACGAGCGCGAGCGCCTGCGGCGAAACCGCGATACCCTGCTCGACCCCGCGACCGAAGAGTTCCTGCGTTACTTCACGCCGGCACCCGGGGACGGCAGAACCTTCTCCGACGACGTCGAACTGGATGGCGTACAGTTCAAAGAGGGTGAGCGGCTTTGGATTTCATGGGCCATGGCCAACCGCGACCCCGCCGTGTTCGCCGACCCGGACAAGATCGTCCTCGACCGTAAGGGCAACCGGCACTTCAGCTTCGGTATCGGCGTGCACCGCTGCATCGGGTCCAACGTGGCGCGCACGGTATTCAAGTCCATGCTGAACGCGGTACTCGACCGTATGCCGGACTACCGCTGTGACCCCGACGGGGTAGTGCACTACGAGACCATCGGCGTCATCCAGGGCATGCGCAAGCTGCCGGCCACGTTCACACCCGGTCCGCGCGTCGGCGCCGGCCTCGACGAGACACTCGACAAGCTGCAGCGCATCTGCGACGAGCAGGAACTCGCCCGGCCCGTCACCGAACGTAAAGAGGCCGCGGTCATCGACTAGGCGAGCGTTGACTGCCCGGATTTTTTCGAGTAGGCCTGGTCAGCGCCACCGCACCCTATATTTGGAACATTGCGGAGATGGGAGATGCGTCGGTGAAGACATTCGCATTCGGCCTTGCGTTGGCCATGGCCGCTTTGACCCTTACGCCCACCGCCCACGCGGAAATGCAGGTTGGCAACTACAGAGTGGACACCAATCGCGATCCCGGGCATAGCTGGCTTTTTTTGATTCGACCATGCGTTTCTCACACACCGGACTGCTTACGCGTCCAAGCGATACCCCAACCCAACGGGCAGGCGGCGTGGTGGGCCGAAGATGCTCATCTGTCCAACAACACCTACACCCTGACCGTCGACGTGCCAGATGGTGTGCGCTGCGTCGTCCAGTTCTTTCCCTCGCACGACGTCTATACCTGGGACGCGGTCTCACTGGCCGGTCAGGTGGTCTCCACATACGACACGGGGTGCGGCGGCGGGCCGGGGGGCAGCGACACCTACCCCTTCTCGCTCGTGCGATGGTAGCGGCGATCCGAGTTGAGTGGTTGACGATGGCGACGGGCGGTAAACGCGAATGACTGAGGCGGAAAAACCGCCAGAAGATTCGGTCAGATCCAAAGCCGAGGCGATGGCCTTGCTCGAAGAAGCCGAGGCCGAAGCAGCCGAGGCCGAAGCACTCGCCGCCGCGGCGCGCGCCCGCGCCCGGGCCGCCAGGCTACGGCGCGAAGCGCTGGCCGAGGCCGAGGCAGAGGCGAAACCGGAAGCCCCCGAGGCCGCCGAGGCCGACGCCGAGACCTTCGAGACTGAGGCCGAGACGGTGGAGTCCACCCAGCCTGACGACACAGTCGCGGCTGCCGCCGAGGTTACCCAGGCTGGCGAGGGCGATGAGGAAGTCGATGACGAGGCCGCCGAGGAGACCCTCGAGGACGTCGAACCGGAATCCGGTCCGGCCGGAGGGCGACGCCGTTTGCCGTCACTGTCGGCCACCTGGAAAGTGGCGGCCATTGTGCTGATCTGCGCCTTTACCGGGATCAGCGGATACATGGCGTGGCAAGACCATGAGGCCACCAAGCGCGAGCAACGCGCAGCGAACTTCGTCGCGGGGGCCAGGCAGGGCATCGTCAACATGACCTCGTTGGATTTCAACCGAGCCAAGGAAGACGTCCAGCGAGTGCTCGACAGCTCCACCGGTCAGTTCAGGGACGACTTCCAGCAGCGGGCAAAGGATTTCACGTCGGTGGTCGAGCAATCCAAAGTCGTCACCCAGGGAACGGTCACCGCGGCGGCGCTCGAATCAATGGACGAGCATTCCGCTTCCGTGCTGGTTTCGGCGACGTCGCGGATCAGCAACTCTGCGGGCGCCAAGGACGAACTACGCATGTGGCGGCTCCGCGTAACCGTGACCGAAGAAGGCGGACAGTACAAGATGTCGAAAGTGGACTTCATAACGTGAGCGATGAAACCCGCGACGTCGAAACCGCGGAGATCGCGGACGAGGACGAGGACGTTTCCGGCGTCGCTGAAGCCGAGGACGACGCCTCGGTGACCGAGACGCTCGCCGAAGTCGACAGCTCTCCCGAGCCTGGCCGGCGCGAGTGGTCACGCCCGCTGCGCGAGGTGAAAGTCGTTCCCGCGCTTCTTGTCCTGTTGCTACTGCTCTCTGCCGGCGCGGCGACGTGGCTGTACTTCGAGCAGTACCGGCCGAAGCAACAGACCGATCCCGGCGTCGCGCGGGAGGTGGCCAAGGCGGCGTCCGACGGAACGGTTGCGTTGTTGTCCTACTCACCCGAGTCGCTCGACAAAGACTTCGCCAACGCCAAGACACACCTTTCCGGGGATTTCCTGTCGTACTACAACCAGTTCACCGAGCAGATCGTGGCCCCGGCGGCCAAACAGAAGTCGCTGAAAACCACCGCTCAGGTGATCGGTGCCGGCGTGTCGGAATTGCATCCGGATTCGGCTGTGGTTCTGGTGTTCATCGACCAGAGCACCACAAGCAGGGACAGGCCCGATCCATCGATGGCGGCCAGCAGCGTGCTGGTGAGCATGACGCGGGTCAACGGCAAGTGGCTGATCACCAAGTTCGACCCGGTCTAACTTTCCCCCGCGAGTAGACGCAGAATCGCACCATAGGCACCGCTTTTGTGCGATTCTGCGTCTGCTCGCCAGTAGAACTCAGCCGCGCGGCAAGCCGAGCACGCGCTGGGCGATGATGTTGCGCTGGATCTCGGACGTCCCACCGGCGATGGTGCCGGAGAAGCTGCGCGCGTAACGCTCGAACCAGCTCGCGAAATAGTGGTCCAAGTTCATCGGCGCATACGGGCCACTCAGCGCGGGGTGAATGAGACCCTCGGGTCCGGCAGCGGCCAGGGCATGTTCGTATGCGGTGCGCTCGGCTTCAGAGCCGAGCAGCTTGAGTACCGACAGTTGAGCGACGTCGTCTTCGCCGCGGGCCGTGCGGGCCAGCGCCACCGAGCCCAAGAGCCGCAAAGCAAGTTTGTCCATGATCGCGGTGGCATAGTGGTCGCGGTCGAGCGCAGTGGCCGGGCGGAAGTCGGCGATCATATTGTCCAGCCGATCGGCGAAGCCCAGCCACATCATCGTGCGCTCGTGTCCCAGGGATCCGTTGGCCACCGCCCATCCGCCGTTGAGCGCACCGACCAGGTTCTCGGCCGGAACCTTCACATCGGTGAAGAACACCTCGTTGAAATCCAGGTCATCGGCCGAGCAGATGGACGGGAACGGACGGCACACGAGGCCGGGGCTATCGGTCGGGATCACTAATGCGCTGATGCCCTTGTGTTTTGGCGCATCGGGATCGGTGCGGACGAACGTCAGCAAGACGTCGGCATCGTGAGCGCCGGAGGTCCACACCTTCTGTCCGTTGACCACGAAGTGGTCGCCGTCTCGCACCGCACTGGTGCGCAACGACGCCAGATCCGATCCGGCGCTGGGTTCACTCATGCCAAGCGAAGCGGTGATCTCGGCCCGCAGGATCGGCACCGCCCAGCGATGCTTCTGCTCCTCGCTGCCGAACGACAACAACGATGCCGCAACGATATTCACGCCCTGCGGGTTGAGGCTGTGGTAGATCCGGCGCCGGCACAGTTCCTCCAGATAGACGAACTGCTGCAGCACCGTGGCGTTGCGCCCACCGAACTCGGGTGGCTGGCTGGGCAGCAGCCAGCCGTTGTCGAACAGCAGCCGCTGCCATCGGCGTGCCCAGGCCGGCATATGCGACACGGACCGGGGCCGCTCCTCGGTTTCGCTTGCGGACGGCAGGTTTTCGTCGAGGAAGGCCGAGAACTCCGTCCGAAACGCTTCGACGTCGGGATCAAAAGTCAGCTGCACGGT
>NZ_LZIJ01000062.1 GCF_001667115.1 Mycobacterium sp. 852002-51163_SCH5372311
ATGTTTTCGACCGCGTCTTGGGGCGTCGTTCGCACCGGCACACCGCGGCGGACGGCGTCGACGAACGCGTCGAGCTGGTAGGCGTAGGACGGTCGACGCCCGAGACGTTCGACGCGCTTGCCGTCCGACGATCGGACCGCGAGCCGATGGTAGAACTGCGGCATGACGGGATTGAAAACACGCAGCTCGACGCGTTCGTCGACGCCGTCCGCCGCGGTGTGCCGGTGCGAACGACGCCCCAAGACGCGGTCGAAAACATGACCGTCATCGACGCGATCTATCGCGCGGCCGGCCTCCCGCTGCGCGAGCCGAGCTGAATCAGTCGGCGACTTCGGATAACAGTCGTCGTGCCGCTTCGACACCGGGGCGGAGACGATCAGCGGGACTCACTCCGGCCAATGCCAGTGACCGCTGTGGAATTTCGAGTTCGACCACGATGTCGGTGGGCAGCGCGGTGAGGATATCGTGCAGCGGAAGTTCGCCCTCCCCGGGAACCATGCGCTCGTACATCGCTTCTTCCAGGTAGTTTTCGATGCGTGGTCGTAACGTGGTGTCGTTGAGCTGGGCGTAGCCGATGTAGTCGGGATTCAGCGCGGCCAGGTCGGCGGCGCCCGATCCAGACCGCACCAGGTGCATGGTGTCGATCAACAGGCGGAAGTCCGGTCTCCCTACATGCTCCAATGCGGCCAGCGCGGTAGGTAGATCGCCGACGGTCAGGCCGGGCACAGGTTCGACGACGGTCTGGATGCCACGCTGGGCGGCGAGTTCGGCGAGCGCCGCGAACTGGTCGAAGGTGCGGCCCAGGTCGGGGTTCAGACTGACCGCGTTTATCCGCGGAACGCCGAGTTCGGCCAACACGTCGAGATCCGCACCGTGCGTGCTCATCTCAGCGCCGGGCAGCACCAGAAACCCGTCGCCGAGCGTGATGGTCACGCCACGATCGTTCATCGCAGCGAGCAATTCCCTGCGCAATGCGGGTTCATCTCGCAGCGAGTAGGGCGGATAGCCCAGCGGCAGCAACGGCACTCCCTGCACGACCGTGGAGATGTGCCGACAACCAAGTTCCTCCGCGAGGCTCACGAATTCTATTGGTGGAAGCGCGAATACACTCAAAAACCCAATAGCGAGCGGCCTCATCCCGGTTGGCCCGCCAGCCGGGCCAATTCGTCGGCCGCGGCTGCCGTTTGGGTTGTCAGGGCAATCTGTCCGGAAGTGACCGGTTCTTGGATGGTCGGCGCCTCCAGTACCAGATCGTCGCGGACGAAGGCGATGTGGGCGTGCAGGTGGTCCGTGGTGAACGACGCCCACGCAGCCGCCGACGACGGGTCCATCGTCAGATGCACTTCGAAGTAATCCGCCGTCAACGGCGTGGGTGGGTCCACGCGCGTCAGCGTCAGCTGCATCGTCTCTGGACCCAATGTGTAGAGGTTGGTTCGGGCAAGGTCACAGGTGACCAGGACCCCGGTCGGCGCGACAGGGGCGTTCGGGTTTGTGGCGGGGCACTTGTCGGCCGTGGTCATCTTCGACCTCTGCACCGGCCGGACCGGCAATGGCCGAATCCGCACCGCTGGCGCGATCGATGATGTCGTCGGCGCCGGAGCCCGCGCCGGCGGCGAGGCGGTGGTGGTCTTGGTGGTGCTGGACGCGGCGGGCGGGTGGTGGGGGGTCGAATGGCAGCCACACAACAGCGCACCGAGGGCGACGACGGCCGCTATCCCATGGTGAGCCTTGCCCTCGATTTGGCTTTGGCTCACTGCCCGCCCTCCCGTCGAGCCTTCTGTCGCACAACTGAGCTCAAGGTAGATGACCGTGGCCACCGGTAACGATGCGCGAAGCGGCGTGTCGCACGCCGATTTTCACCATGGGCTTGACGAAGGCGCTGTACGAAGACAGCCTTTGCTCACACTACGAACATAGAGTAAGCTTCTCGGTCCAGACATTGGACCCAACACCGTAGGAAAGTTTCCGCCTCATGGCCCAACGCGCCGACGCCGCAACCCAGCGGCGAAAGCCAAATCCAGTGGAGCGCCGCAGGGATCTGTGCGATGCGGCGATTCAGCTCTTGGCCGATGATGGGGCCAAGGGGCTGAGCCATTTGAAGGTGGACCGCAAGGCCGCCGTGCCCGACGGCACCACATCGTTCTACTTTCGCACCCGCTCGGCGCTGCTGCGTGCCGTCGCAGAGCGGCTGGCGGAGCTGGACCTGGCCAGCCTGCAATCGGTGGTCGACGGGGCCGACGGCCGGGGCGACAATCCGTCGCCCTCGCGGTTGTCGCAGGTGGTCATACAAGCAGGCAGCGAGCCCCAGTTATCCCGCACCAAAGCCAGATACGAGCTGACCATGCAGGCCACTCGCGATCCGGCGCTGGCCGCGATCATGCAACAGGCCACCGACGGATTCACCAAGTTGCACCGGGAGATCCTGGTCCAGCTGATGCCGCACGGCGCTCAGTTGGAATCGGCTGTGGTCGAGGACCTGAGCAACATCACGCTGACCTTCATCAACGGTCTGCTGCAGCGGGTCGCCCACGGCGACCGGATCATCCAGAGCGCCGAACAACTGGACGGGATCCTGGCGGCGATCGCCACCGGCATCCTGAAAAGTCCCGACAAGGGGCGGCTTACTCGGGCCGGCGGACGTCGTTCGACCCGGCGCCGCGGAACCTCGACATCCCGGCCATCCCGGGCGTCGGGCTGAAGCGCTCGGTACGGGTATGGATAAAGGTCCAGGAGGGATTTCGTGACGACGAGCACCGAGAGCCACGTTCGGTTCGATCCATACGATGTCGAGCTCATCGCCGACCCGTATCCCATGTTCGCGCGACTGCGCGACGAGGCGCCGCTCTACTACAACGCCGAATACGACTTCTTCGCGGTGAGCCGGTTCGCCGATGTCAACAAGGCGCTGGTCGACCACGTCACGTTCAGCTCTGCACGCGGCGCGATCCTGGAGCTGATCAAGGCCAATCTCGAGATCCCGCCGGGAATGCTCATCTTCGAAGACCCACCGATTCACGACGTGCACCGCAGGCTGCTGTCGCGCATGTTCACGCCGCGCAAAATCAGCGCGCTGGAGCCGATGATCCGGCAGTTCTGCGCTCAAGCGCTGGATCCGCTTGTGGGATCGGGCCGGTTCGATTTCGTCACCGACCTGGGTGCCCAGATGCCGATGAAAGTCATCAGCGCCCTGCTCGGCATCCCCGAAGACGATCAGGAGTACATCCGCGATCGTGCCAACGCACAGCTGCGCACCGAGGCCGGCAAGCCCATGCAGGCCGCTGAACACGGCCTGTCGGTAGGTGAGCAGTTCGCCGCGTACATCGATTGGCGCGCGGAGAATCCCTCCGACGACATCATGACCGAATTGCTCAACGTCGAATTCGTGGACGAAACCGGCACCACCCGACGACTGACGCGCGACGAGATTCTGGTCTACCTCAACGTCGTCGCCGGTGCGGGCAACGAAACAACGACGCGCCTGATCGGTTGGGCGGGAAAGGTTCTCGCCGAGCACCCCGATCAGCGTCGCGAACTCGTCGCGGACCCGGGGCTGATCCCGCAGGCGATCGAGGAGCTGTTGCGGTACGAGCCGCCCGCACCGCACACGGCGCGCTACGTCACTCGCGACGTCACCTTCCACGGCCAGACCGTCCCCGAGGGCAGCGTGATGATCAACCTCATCGGCTCGGCCTGCCGCGACGAGCGTCAGTTCGGGCCGGATGCCGGCGAATTCAACATCCATCGCACAGCCCGGCCGCACCTGACCTTCAGCGTCGGGACACACTTCTGTCTGGGCTCGGCGCTGGCCCGCCTGGAAGGCCGGGTCGCCTTGGAGGAGATCCTCAGACGGTTCCCAGAGTGGGAGGTCGATCTGTCTCGGGCCACACTCAGTCCGACGTCGACGGTGCGGGGCTGGGAGACCATGCCGGCGCTGGTGGCGTCATGACGGGCCGGGTCGAGGGCAAGGTTGCGTTCATCAGTGGAGCCGCCCGCGGGCAGGGCCGCAGCCATGCGGTGCGGCTGGCCCAAGAGGGCGCCGACATCATCGCCGTTGACATCTGCGCGCCAATCGAGAATATGGCCTATCCGGCGTCGACCCCGGAGGATCTCGCCGAAACCGCCGACCAGGTCAAGGCGCTTGACCGACGCATCGTGACCGCGGAAGTCGACGTGCGTGACTACGACGCCCTCAAGGCCGCGGTGGACGGCGGTGTGGAACAACTCGGCCGCCTCGACATCATCGTCGCCAACGCGGGCATCGGCACCATCGGCAAGAAACTGCACAAGATTCCCGAGAACATCTGGCAGGACATGATCGACGTCAACCTCTCCGGCGTGTGGAAGACCGTTAAAGCCGGTGTGCCGCACCTGATCGCCGGGGGACGAGGCGGCTCCATCGTGCTCACCGGGTCCGTCGGGTCACACAAGGCGCTCGCCTACACCGGCCACTACATCGCAGCCAAACACGGTGTGATGGGGCTGATGCGCTCCTTCGCTGTTGAGCTGGGCCAGCACAGCATTCGGGTCAATTCCGTTCACCCCAGCCAGGTCAACACACCGATGACCATGAACGACTTGACGTTTCGCTTGTTCCGTCCGGATCTGGAAAATCCGGGACCCGAGGACTTCGCCCCGTTCTCGCAGATGACGCATACTTTGCCGGTGCCCTGGGTGGAACCCATCGACATCAGCAACGCCGTTCTGTTCCTCGCCTCTGACGAATCTCGTTATATCACTGGCGTTTCGTTGCCCGTCGACGCGGGCGCATTACTCAAATAGGAGAAAACCAATGCCTGAATACGATTACGAAGAGATGAAGAAGGAAGCCGAGCAATACATCAAGTTCGAGAAGGACGTCAAGAACAGAATCGCCTATATCACCTTCGACCGTCCCGACGCGCAGAACTCGACCACGTTGGGGATGCGGCAGAACTACGCCGACTTGATCCACAAGTGCAACGTCGACGACGACGTCAAGGTCGTGGTAATCCGTGGGGAAGGCGAAGATTTCGGAAGTGGTGGAGACCTCCCCGAACAGCGCGGGATGCTGGAAAACCCAGGTATGCCGTTGTTGCACGAACTCGCCATCAACGATGACAACGTCAAGTACCCGCCCGGCGGGTCATACCGGTATCTGTCCACCGTCACCGACTTCTATGCCAAGGCACGCGCGGGAAACCGTCCACTACAGGAACTTCGCAAGATCAGCATCATCGAGGCCAAGGGCTACTGCTACGGGTGGCACTTCTACCAGGCCGGTGACGCCGATCTGGTGATCTCGTCGGAAGACGCGCTATTCGGGCACCCGGCCTTCCGCTACGTTGGCTGGGGACCTCGACTGTGGTGGTGGGCCGAGACCATGGGCCTGCGAAAGTTCTCCGAAATGCTGTTCACTGGAAGACCGTTCAGCGCGAAGGAGATGTACGAGTGTGGTTTCGTCAACAGCGTCGTGCCCCGCGAGAAGCTGGAAGCAGAGACGCTGAAGTACGCGATGGCATGTTCACGGTCACGCCCCACGGACACGGTCGCGGTGCAGAAGACGTTCCTGGAGCTCTACAAGCAGCACAAGGGTGAATACTTCGGCAGTCTGCTGACCGGCATGGTCGAAGGGATGCTGCCGATGATCGCGAACGACCGGGACAACGAAGTCGACCTCACCGAGGGCACTTTCAGCAAGGGCCTCAACAATGTGGTGAAGGACAACGACATGAACTTCCCGCCGGAGTGGCGCCTGAGCCGCTCCGGACGAAACAAGCCCTGAGCCAGGCATGTCGGCACTGTCCGGTATCCGGATCGTCGAGCTGGCCGAGTCCGTCGCAGGGGAGTACTGCGGCAAGCTGCTGGGCGACTTCGGTGCCGAAGTCATCAAGGTGGAGGCGCCAGGACGAGGCAGCCGGACCAGAAGGATGGCGCCCGTCGTCAGGCGTGACGCCGGGCCCGAGGGCAGTGCCCTGTTCGCTTACCTGAATACCAACAAGCAATCCGTCGTGCTAGACAGCGAGCACGTGCACAAGCTCATCGACACCGCTGATGCGGTGATCGACAGCCGCGCCACGGATTGGGCTGAACGGCACCCGTCTGTGGTGTTCTGCGGTATCACGCCGTTCGGGCAGGAGGCGCCCACCGAGTTCGGCAACGCCAAGAGCATCAACGTGTTCCATGCCAGCGGATGGGGTTATCACACGCCCAGCCACGCCGACCCGACACAGCCACCGCTGCAGGGGCCCGGCCGATTCCTCGCCGACTACGAAGCGGGACTGGACGCGGCGCTGTGCATCGTGTCGGCGCTGTTCGGGCGGCTGCACACCGGCGCGGGGGAGGTCATCGACATTTCGCAGCATGCGGTGCTGGTCTCCCGCGCCGATTGCATTCTGGGCCGCTTCATCACAGGCGAGGTGCCCGCTCACGGCACTCGGGACGACTACGACCAGCAGGGCCCGGCATCGTTTTTTGCCTGCGCCGACGGCTATGTCTACCTGTACATGACCAGTCGCGCACACTGGCTCGGAGTCAAGGCGCTGATGGGTCAGCCCGAGTGGCTCGACGAGTTCGACGATGACTGGCTGGAGTTCTCCGTCACCGCAGACAAAGTCGCCACGTTTCAGCGCGGGTTCGCGGCGTGGGTCAAGGGGTTGACCAAAGAGACCGCGGCAGAGCAAGCGCAGCGCCTGAATGTGCCGCTGGTCCCGGTGAACGACGCCGCGGACCTGCGTAACTCGCCGCAATATCGGCACCGCGGCTTTTTCCGGGAGGTAATCCACCCGGTACTCGGCACCGCGGCGTATCCCACCGTTCCGTATGCCCTGAGCGCATCTCCGGCGGAGATCCGCTCTGCGGCACCCACTCTCGGCCAGCACACCGCGTCCGTCGTGAGCGGGCTAGACTCGGCGCGCCCGCCACTGACGGTCACATCGCCACAACTCAAGGCGAACAAGTACCGGCGCGGTGGTCCATTGGAAGGGGTACGCGTCGTCGAGCTCACCAAGGTGTGGGCCGGACCGTACGCGGGAAAGCTGCTGGCCCTGCTGGGCGCTGAGGTGATCAAGGTCGAAACAGCCGGCAATCCAGAGGAGATGCGCGCCTATGGCGGCACCGACATCAACCATGCCCCCTACTTCCTGAGCATCAACCCCGAAATCCTCAGTGTCGACATCGATATCAAGTCGGCCGACGGTATGGCGTTGGTGCGCGATCTGGTCGCACACAGCGACATCGTCATCAACAACCTTCGCCCGGGCGCGATGGAGCGCCAAGGCCTGGGATACGACCAGCTGAGGTTGATCAAGCCGGACATCATCTCGGTGTCGATCAAAATGTGGGGCAATGACGGCCCGCTGGGCCATCAAACCGGTTATGCGCCATCATTCGCCGCCCTGGCTGGGCTGGCTGTTCTGGTCGGCTATCCCGGCGGGCCTCCCCTTGGGATCAGCATGCGCTACGGCGACTCCACGGTTGGGGCCGCCGCCGCGTATGCGGCGGTGATTGCACTGTTGCATCGCGAACGTTGCGGCGCGGGGCAATTCGTCGACGTCTCGGCCGTGGAGACCCTTTCCTCGATGATCGGTGACTGCCTGGTTGAGCAAAGCCTGACCGGAGAAGACCTGGCACCCAACGGCAATAGCCACCCCGACATGTGCCCGCACGGTTGCTACCCCTGCCTGAACAGCTCCTGGGTGAGCGTGGCCGTGGCCAACGACGATGAGTGGCAACGGCTCTGCGACGTGCTCGGCGACATGCGCCTGGCCGAGCGCTACCCGACGATGGTTGATCGGCGTGCTCACAGTGCGGCGCTCGATGCCGACCTGGCAGCCGCTACACGAAATCATGAAGCCGAGGAACTCGCGCATCGTCTGCGGACGGCGGGTGTACCGGCAAGCAAGAGCGCCACGGCCGTCGACGTCATCGGCGATCAACGACTTTGGGAGCGAGAGTTGTTTCGTTTTGTGTCCGACCACCCGGAGGGCCAGCGCCCGATACTGGGACCTTCGTGGCGGATGAGAAGAAACCCGGCGCGGATCGAACGGGGCGCACCCGACCTCGGTGAGCACAATGATTATGTTCTGGGCGAGATACTCGGTGCCGCTTGGCAAGCCGGGGCCTCGACATGACGCCGGCACTTGCCGACACCGCTGCCCTGGTGACCGGTGCCAGTAGCGGCATCGGCGCCGCAACGGCGAAGGCACTGGCTGCGCACGGCGCGACGGTGGCCCTGTTGGCGCGCCGGACGGATCGGTTGCAGGAGCTGCAATCCGAGATCGAATCATCAGGTGGCACAGCGCTTGTCGCGACGGCGGATGTCACTGATGCGGGGCAGGTATCGAAAGCCGTGCAGCATGCCGTCGGTGAGCTGGGGCGTCTTGACATTCTGGTGAACAACGCCGGCTTGATGCAATCAGGACCCGCGGCCGAGGCTGCCCTGCAAGACTGGGATGACATGGTGGCCGTCAACGTTCAAGGCGTCCTCTACGCCACCCGGGCAGCACTACCGCACCTGATCGACGCGGCCGCCGAATCGCCGCGGGGGGTGGCCGATCTCGTTACCATCAGCTCGACCGCGGGGTGGGTGGCCAGGCCCGGCACCGCGGTCTACTCGCTGACCAAATTCGGTGTGAATGCCTTCAGTGAAGGGCTCCGCCAAGAACTGCTGGGCAAACGGGTCCGGGTCGGCGTGGTGGGCCCCGGAACCGTCGACACCGAAATCTTCGATCACCTGGCCGCACCGGCGAGGAAGGCGTTCGAACAGCGGACCGCCGGAATGGTGAAGTTGCGGCCTGAAGATATCGCCGATGCGGTGCTATACATGGTGACTCGGGACCGCCGAGTTGCGGTCAACCATATGCTGGTCCGCGCTGCCGAACAGACTTGGTGACGCATGGGCGGAGACACTGACCGTTGGGTCACCGGCGATCAGTTAGGGCGGCTGATTCCTGCCGACCCCGAAGCCTTGCGCCGCGGGGGGCCGAATTTTCTCACCGACGCATTCCGGATGTCGGGTGTACTCGGTGCGGACAACGCCGTCAGAAGCATCACCGGCTTTCGGCAGATCGCCGGCGGGAGCACCGGACGCAAGGTTGCCCTGTCGGTCGAATACGACAAGGCGTCGCCCGGACTGCACACCGAGCTGTTCGCCAAGTTCTCCCGTGATTTCGGCGACTCGACACGTGACCGCGGAAAGACGCAGATGGAGTCGGAGGTGCGTTTCGCGTCGTTGTCACGCGCACCTGGATTTCCTATCGCGGTACCCGACGTGCTGTTCGGCGACTACCACCGCCCTACCGCGACGGGCGTGCTGATCACCGAGCGAATCCGATTCGGCACCAATGGAATCGAACGTCAGTACCACAAGTGCCTCGATTACGAGATGCCCGAACCTGTTGCGCACTATCGCGCTCTGCTCACAACGGTCGCCCGGCTGGCGGGCACACACCGCTCCGGGCGCCTGCCCGCCCACCTGACCGCAGGGTTCGCGGCTGACATGCAGGCGGCGACAGTGGGTGAGCGGGCGCCCATGAGAATGGACAAGCTGGATCGGCAGTTGACACAGCTCGCCGAATTCGCGGAAACCCATACCGCGTTGCTGCCCCCTAACGTCGATTCGGCGTTCCTGTCGCGCTTGCGCGACGAGGCGCCGCGGCTGGCGCAGCACGAGGAGTTCATCGTGCGCCATCTTGCCGCCGATGACGACTATGTCGCGCTGTGCCATTGGAACGCCAACGTCGACAACGCCTGGTTCTGGCGCGACACCGATGACGTGCTGCGCTGCGGCCTGATGGATTGGGGTTGCGTCAGCCAAATGAACATGGGCATGGCCATCTGGGGAGCCATGTCAGGAGCCGAAACCGATCTGTGGGATTGCCATTTCGACGAACTGCTGGCGGCGTTCGTCGCCGGAGTCCGTGGTTGTGGCGGCCCGGATCTCGACCCGGCCCGGCTGGCCCGGCACACTCTGCTTTATGCGGCTTCGATGGGTGTGGCCTGGCTGCTGGACGTACCCGCCTTGATCCGCAGGCGGTTCGGCGACGCTGCACCGATTAGCCGCAAGGACCCGCACATCAAAGATGACGAAAGCGTTCGTGCTCCGCTGCAGATGTTGTCAAATGTGTTGAGCCTGTGGGAACGTCATCGCGTTGCCGACTTGCTCGAGGAAGCGCTTGCTGAGAGCGCGATCGAAGGCGCCGAGCGGCTGCGGGTCGGCTAGTGCGCTGCCTGTTGGATCGCTGTACCTTGTGTCACTTTAGCTTCAGTGGTCACATCGCGGCAATTCTTGTCAGTGGGTCTCCATAAGATTCTGGGCATGGGTTCGAGCAGTCGT
>NZ_LZIJ01000063.1 GCF_001667115.1 Mycobacterium sp. 852002-51163_SCH5372311
GCGTGGTGCGACTGTTCCTGTCACGCGGGTCGCCGCGGCGGCATCCGCCGAGATGTCGGCCAGTGTGCCCCCGACGATCTCGGCGATCTGCGCCACGGTCAGGTCGATCACCGGCGTGCCCCTCGAGGGCTTGGGCCCTCCAGGCCCTCAGGGGCCGCGAGGGCCTCCAAAGCCCCGGCCAGCTCCACCCGGTCGTCGAACGGGCGCACCTCGCCCGCGCTGCGCTGTCCGGTTTCGTGGCCCTTTCCGGCCACCACCACCACGTCGCCCGGGCCCGCCCAGGCGACGGCGTGCCTGATCGCCGCCCGCCGGTCGGCGATTTCGACCACCTGCGCCTTGACGCCGGCCTTGGTAGCCCCGGTCAGGATCTCGCTGCGGATCGCGGCCGGGTCTTCCCCGCGCGGGTTGTCGTCGGTGACGACGACGAGATCTGCGAGCTCGGCGGCGACCTCGCCCATCGGAGCCCGCTTGCCGGGGTCGCGTTCTCCGCCGGCGCCGAACACCACCGCCAGGCGGCGGCCCGGTTGCAGCAGTGTGGTGAGCAGGGCGCGCAGGGCGCCCGGCTTGTGGGCGTAGTCGACCAGCGCGAGAAAATCCTGGCCGCAGTCGATCTGTTCCAATCGCCCGGGAACCCGCGTGTTCCGCAGTCCCGGCGCCGCCTGCGCAGGTGACACCCCGACGGCGTCCAGAATGGCAAGCGCGACAAGACAATTGGCAACGTTGTAGTGGCCTGGTAGCCGGATGCCGATCCGATGCTGCACGCCGGCGGGGTCCACGGCGGTGAACTCCTGTCCCCCGGCGCCCATCGGCACCACATCCTTGGCGCGCCAGTGCGCGGGTTGGTCGGTAGTGCTGACGGTGATCGCAGCGCCGGCGCGGGCGGCGATCGCACGTCCGGCGTCGTCGTCGACGCACACCACAGCGGTGCGGGCATGCAGCGACGACGCCGGGTCGAACAGCAATGCCTTTGCCTCGAAGTAGTCGGCCATGGTGGGGTGAAAGTCCAGGTGGTCGCGGGACAGGTTGGTGAAGGCACCGACCGCGAACCGAGTGCCGTCCACCCGGCCCAGCGCCAGCGCATGGCTGGACACCTCCATCACCACGGTGTCCACCCCGCGATCGGCCATCTCCGCGAGCATCGCCTGCAGCGCGGGCGCCTCGGGAGTGGTCAGCGCACTGGGGATGTCGGCGCCGTCGATGCGGATGCCGATGGTGCCGATCAGCCCGGCCATCCGCCCACCGGCCCGCAGACCGGCCTCGACCAGGTAGCTCGTAGTGGTCTTGCCGGACGTTCCGGTGATCCCCACCACGGTCACCCGATCGGAAGGGCGTCCGTACACGGTGGCGGCGAGGTCGCCGAGAACGCTACGGGGCGCGGGGTGGACCAGGACCGGCACCGTCGTGGCGTGTGCGGCGGCCAATTCGTCGGCCCCGGCGGCGTCGGTCATGACAGCAACGGCGCCGCGTCCGATCGCCTCGCCGGCAAATCGCGCGCCGTGCGTGGTCGCGCCGGACAGGGCCGCGAACAGGTCGCCGGGCCGCACATCTTGGGCACGCAGCGTGACACCGGTGATCGGCACGTCCGGAACGACGGCACCACGCTCCGCCAGTACCGCGCCGACCTGCGCCGCAAGGGCGGCCAGCGGCACGCCGGCACCGTCGCTGGGCACCTTCTACCACCTCCGTCCAGCGTTTCATCAAAGCAACGACCAGCGATGACACCCTACCCAGGCACTCCGGTCACCAGGCATTCCCGCGCCCTGCGTTGGCGACAACGGGCGAGGAGTGATCGAGGCAACAACGAGCCGGGTGGTTGCGCTTCGAGCCGGGCCAATTTGTTGATCCGCATCGGAAAGCCCGCGGCGACATTCGTTGTCTTGGGCTTTCAGTGTGAATGCCGGGCTTTCAGTGTGAATGCTGGGCTTTGCGTGTGCAGCCTGGGCTTTGCGTGTGCAGTCTGGGCGGGAATTCGCGCCTTAGCCCGCCCCCAGCGCACACGCAAAGCCGTCAGTGCACACGCAAAGCCGTCAGTACACACCGAATGCCGTCAGTACGCGATTACCAAAGTATGTGCGGATGGCTGCCCGGTAAGTGCAGATCCGAAGCGCCCCCGCACCTGAGCGGGGCAGATCGCCGCCGCGAATATCAGCTCCGGAGGATCGGCTGAGGAAGGGCGGCGCGCGGGTTTACATCCATCGGGATCAGCCGGCAAGCGAGGACGCCGACGGCAAAGCCGGTGGGGACGTCGAAGAAGTGGTGCTGCCAAGTCGTCAGCACCGACATTGCGATGCACGCGAAACTCAGATGCAGCAACCAGGTCCAGCGCGACGGGCAATGCCGCCGATAGCAGGCCCACAGGATCACCAGCAGGCTGATGTGCAGGGACGGCGCCTGGTTGAAGGGATGGTCGACCAAGCCCAGCAGGTCGAACAGCAGGCCGGGAAGGCCGTCAACTGGGGGCCGCGCCGGGCCGAAGCGCAGCGGGAATGCTACGAAGCAAACCAGTGAGATCACAGTCGCCAGGGCGAAGCGGGCGGCGTGAGCGCGCAGCTCGCGCCGGGTCCGGCACAGGAACGCAGAGGCGACGTACAGCAGGTCGATGCTCACGTACAGCAAGATCGTCCACGGCAGGAACGGGATCCAACGCTCCCAGGCCATGCTGATCTCGTGCACCCGTGCCGGTGGCAGCTGCGCGGCGTAGAGATTGGCTGCGGCGTAAGCGAGCAGGAAACCCGGCGCCATCAGCAGTAGCCAAAGCATCGCCTCTTTCCAGGGACGAGGCTCGCTCGGTCTCTCATCCAACCCGGCGGCGTGCGGCCGCAACCCGGCATTTCTCAAGGTTTTCCTAGGCCAATCGGTTCGCCAGATTACAGCGCAGTGACCCGAATTTCGGAGGATTGGCCCGCCTACTACTACTAAGTGGCCTGCAGAGTGAGCGGAGGCCCCGGATCGGGTGACAGCGGGACGTTTCCGCGCTGCATCAGCCAGCCCGCGATGTTGTGAAACAGCGGGGCGGCCGAGTGGCCTGGAGTGCCGTCCGCGTTGCGCTGGGGATTGTCCATCATGAGGCCGATGACGTAGCGGGGATTGTCCGCGGTGGCCATTCCGGCGAAGGTGATCCAGTAGACGTCGTCGAAATAGCAGCCGCATCCGGGGTTGATCTGCTGCGCGGTGCCCGTCTTTCCGGCCATCTGATAGCCCGGCACCGCGGCGGCCGGGCCGGTGCCCTGCTGGTAGCCCATCGGGTCGCGCTGGACGACGGCGCGCAGCATCTGCCGTACGGTCTGCGCGGTCTGCGCGGACACCACCCGAACGCCGTCCGGGCGCGGTTCTTCGGTGCGGGAGCCGTCGGGTGCGATGGTGGCCTTGATGATCCGCGGCGGTATCCGCAGCCCGTCATTGGCGATGGCCTGGTACATGCCGGTCATCTGCAGCAAGGTCATCGAAAGACCTTGGCCGATAGGAAGGTTCGAGAACGTGCTGCCCGACCACTGGTCGATCGGCGGCACGAGTCCCGCGCTCTCACCGGGCAGGCCCACGCCGGTGCGCTGGCCCAGTCCGAACCTGCGGACCATGTCGTAATAGCGTTCCGGGCCGATGCGCTGGGCCAGCATCAGCGTCCCGACGTTGGACGACTTCCCGAATATGCCGGTGGTGGTGTAGGGCATCACGCCGTGCTCCCAGGCGTCGTGCACTGTGACGCCGCCCATCTGGATCGAGCCCGGCACCTGCAAAACCTCGTCAGGGTTGGACAGCCCGTACTCGATGATCGAGGACGCGGCGATGACCTTGTTGACGGAGCCGGGCTCGAACGGCGAGGACACCGGCAAGTTGCCGAGTTGCCTGTCGCCCTGACGGCCGATGTCCTGCGACGGGTCGAAGGTGTTGTCGTTGGCCATCGCTAGCACTTCACCGGTCTTGGCATCGAGCACAACGGCCGATACAGTGTGCGCCCCCGACAGGTTCTTCGCCTGCTGGACCTGCTGCTGCACGTAGAACTGGATGTCGTCGTCGAGGGTCAGCTGGACAGTCGAACCGTTGACCGCGCGGTGCTGGTTGCGATAACTGCCCGGGATGACCACACCGTCGGAGCCGCGGTCATAGGTGACCGACCCGTCGGTTCCGGCGAGCACGGAGTCCAGGGATTCTTCCAGCCCCAGCAATCCGTGGCCGTCCCAGTCGATGCCGCCGACGATATTGGCGGCCAGCGAACCACCCGGGTACTGGCGCAGATCCTGTCGTTCCGAACCCACCTCGGGGTATTTGTCCGAAATCGCGCTGGCGATGGCGGGGTCGACCGCGCGGGCCAGATAGACGAAGTTTTCGTCGCTTTGCAGCTTCTTCAGGAGGGTGGGGGCGTCCGGCTTGTTGCTGAGCCGGCTCGCGACCTCCTTGGCGATGTCCTGCAACCGCTGCTGCGGGTCGGGGGCGGCGGAGTTCTTCTGTCTGGCCTCCTCCAACTGCTGGCGGATTCGCTTGGGCTGAAAGGTCAGTGCGCGGGATTCGATGGTGAACGCGAGCTGATCCTTGTTGCGGTCGACGATGCTGCCGCGAACCGCCTTCTTGACGTCGGTGACCTTGAGTTGTCCGGCCGCCTGCGCACGCAGGCCCGCGGCGTTGGAAACCTGCAGCAAGAACAGCTGGGTGGCCGCTACCAGCATCAACGCCAGGATGACGATGTTGCCGGCGCGATGCCGAAAGACGAATGACGCGCCGCGCGTCCCCGCCTCCACCACCTGGCGGGTACGCCGCTCGCGTGCCGAGTGGCCGATGGTCTCCGCTCGCCCACCTGCGCCGGATTTCTTGGGCTGCTTGGTCTTTCCCGCTTTATCCGGCTTGCGCAGCCGCTTCGCCTTCCCGGCTTCGCCGGCTGCTGGGTTCTTCCGGCGGCCCCGCGACGGCTGCGACGGGCGCGCTCGCCCCGAGTCGCCGCGCCTCACCGTGGCGCCGCCGGGACCGAGGTGGCAACCGGGCCGAACTGTTCACCGCGCGGCGGGGTTGGGGCGGCCGCCGGCGGCGGACCCGACGCTTGCGGCGCCGGAGGAAGCACGGGGGCCGGGACTTGGGCTGGGGGCGCCAAGCCCGGCTGTAGCGGAACGGGCACCTCCGCGGGCACCGGTCCGGCGGCCGGGAGCTGCCCCGGTACCGCCGGCGCGCCAGGCACCGCTCCACCAGGCAACCCCGGGAGCTGACCCGGAGGCGTTCCGGGCAGGCCCGGGACGGTCGGCGGAGAGAGATGCTGACCACCCAGCGTCGACGCGCCGTCGGGAGCGCGCAGCAACGCCTCTGGCCCCCGCGGCGCTGGCGTCGGGCCGCCGGGCGCCGGTAAGACCAGAACCGGCACCTCTGCGGGAACCGCCGCCGGCTTGGGGGGCGGCGGAGGTCCTTCCTCGGGAAGTTTGGTGTTCAGTGGCGGCGGCGGGACCCCGTCGGCCGGCTTGGGTGTGCCGACGACCACCCAGCTACCGTCCGGCGCCTGGACCAGGTGGGCGGTGTCCCTGGTCGGGATCATGCCCTGTTTGCGGGCCGCCTCGGCCAGCGCCGGCGCTGACTCCGCCTCGCGCACATCGCGTTCCAGGGCCTCCTTCTGCTGCTGCAGCATCCGGGTCTTCTCGCGCGCGTGGCTCAATTGGTACGACCTCTCGGCGGAGTCGGTGGACAGCCACAGCGTCAGGGCCAGCCCCACTCCCAGCGACCCGATGACCAGCACCACAAACGGGACCTTGTTCGCCAGCGTGCGTGGCCGCAGATCGACCGAGGCCAGCCGGGTGGCCAGCCGCTCGCTCAACTTGGGCCGGATAACCTTGGGCGCCTTGGCCTTCCGAGCCTTGGCCCGCGCCTTGGCCTGCTTGGTGTTCTTGGCCCGGGCCGGCCGCTCGACGGGCCGGGCGATCGGGTTGGTTTGAGGTCCGGATCTCCGCGCCTCGCGTGCAGGCGCTGAGGCATTGCCGGAGCGCGGCCGGCTGCGGCGTGCGGTCGCCTCCGTCGCGGGCCGCCCGCTGGTGCGCCCAGAACCGTCGCGCGCGCGCCGGCTGCTGTCGCGCTTGCCAGGGGCCTCACGTTTGGCCTTCATGAATCGCCCTTCCGAACTCGTTCCAGGGACCGCAGCCGCACCGGGGCGCTGCGGGGGTTGCGTTCGATCTCAGCGGGATCGGCACGTTCAGCACCGCGGGTCAGCGACCGGAATCGCGGTTGGTGGCCGGGAAGTTCGACCGGCAGACCCGCCGGCGTCCGGGAGGCGACAGCGTCGGCGAACGTGCGCTTGACGATCCGGTCTTCCAGCGATTGGTAGGCCAGCACCACGATGCGCCCGCCGACCGCCAGTGCGTCCAGTGCGGGGGGAAGGGCGCCGCGCAGCGTGTCCAGCTCGTCGTTGACCGCGATGCGCAACGCCTGGAAGGCGCGCTTGGCCGGGTGTCCGCCGGTGCGCCGGGCGGGCGCGGGAATCGCCTCGTACAGCAGGGCGACCAGCTCGGCCGTGGAGGTGAGCGGTGCTCGGGAACGCTGCCGGACGATACGCGCGGCGATGCGGCGGGCGAACCGTTCCTCGCCGTATCGGTGCAGGATGTCGGCCAGCGCAGCCTCGTCGTAGGTATTGACGATGTCAGCCGCCGTCAGCGGCGACTCGGGGTCCATCCGCATGTCCAGGGGAGCGTCCTGGGCGTAGGCGAAGCCCCGCTCGATCTGGTCCAGCTGCATCGAGGAGACGCCGAGGTCGAACAGCATCCCGTCGATCGATTCCTCAGCGGCATAACCGGTTTCGGTCAGCGCAGTGGCAACGCTGTCGTAGCGCGTGTGTATTAGTGTGACCCGATCGCCGAATCGCTCCAGCCGGTTGCGGGCGATGTCCAAGGCACCGGGGTCGCGGTCGAGTCCGATCAACCGAAGTCCTGGCAACTCGGACAGCAATCGCTCGGCGTGGCCGCCCGCGCCGACGGTCGCGTCGACGGCGACCGCATCCGACCCGTCCGGGTGATGACGGGTCAGCGCCGGGGTGAGCAGTTCGACGCAACGATCGGCCAGGACGGGCACGTGACCGAAATCTGCGTCAGCCACCGCAACACCTCCCCGGGTCTGGAGGGTTTCGACGGCCCGGCGGGCCGCGACCGATGCAGCCCCAGCGGCCCGAAGGGGCGCGACCGATGCAGCCCCAGCGGCCCGAAGGGGCGCGACCGATGCAGCCCCAGCGGCCCGAAGGGGCGCGACCGATGCAGCCTGGTCCCTGTCCGAACTTGTGAACCTGGCGTTGGGGAAGTACGCCAGGGTCGGTTCGGGCAGAGGCCAGGGTGCATGGGCATGCGCCTCAGATGATGTCGCCGAGTGCTTCATCGCTGGCCGCGGAGAAGTTCTCTTCATGGGTCTGCTGATAGTCCTGCCAGGCTTGGGCGTCCCAAATCTCCAGGTAGTCGACCGCTCCGATCACCACGCAGTCCTTGGAGAGGTTGGCGTAGCGACGGTGGTCGGACGACAGCGTGATCCGGCCCTGCGCGTCGGGATGCTGCTCGTCGGTACCGGCCGCCAGATTGCGCAGGAACGCCCTGGCTTCGGGATTGCTTCGCGAAGTCTTGCTCGCCCGGCGCGCCAATTGCTCGAACTCCGCCCGCGGGTAGACGGCCAGGCTGTGATCTTGGCTCTTGGTGACCATCAATCCCCCTGCCAGTGCGTCGCGGAACTTGGCGGGCAGCGTCAGCCGCCCTTTGTCGTCGAGTTTGGGCGTGTAGGTGCCGAGAAACACCAGCTCACCTCCCGCCCGGAGCCGCTTTCCCGGGTGTCCCACCCGCTCCCAAACACTTCCGTCACCATACCCCACAATCCCCCACTTTTCCCCATTCCTAGAGTGTCGCCGTGGCGTTTTCCGCCTTATCCACCACTCCGGAGCGTTTCGGGAGCATCGTCGGCGAGCACGTGACCGCCAACGCCGCCAAGAAAGCGCATTTCAACGGCTCAAATGAGCCAGTACCGCTTGGGTGGGGCCAAGTGGGGCATGTTGGGAATACAACTCGGACACAAGTGCGGCTCAATATGGACTACGGGATCCGAACCTGCGCTGGTGGCGTCGAGCATGCGCCAAGCGCGCACCTCACGCACTCAAACGCGCCCTCACCGCAGAATCGAGACACGGCCACCGGATGCAAAACGGGGAAGCCTCGGCTTCCCCGCTATGACTGGATCCGAGCCGCTATTCGTCGAAGCGGCGGCGGAATCGGTCCTCCATGCGACTGGTGAACGAACCCCCCGCGCCCTTGGCGCGACGCTGACGGGGCGCGCCGGCGACCGATCCGGAGCGGTCGGCCCGTCCGGACAACCGCGGGGCGGTGATAGCAAACACCACGCCGCCGAACATCACGATGAAGCCGAAGACACTCAGAATGGGAAAGTTTTTGATCATCGTGGCCGGAAACGCGACACCGGAAACCAACATCGCCAGACCGATGACGAACAGCGCCGAACCCTGCAGGCGCCGGCGCGCACTGGGCGCACGGAACCCGCCGCCGCGAACACTCGATGCGAATTTGGGGTCCTCGGCATAGAGAGCGCTCTCGATCTGATCGAGCATTCGTTGCTCATGATCGGAGAGTGGCATTCGTCCCTCCTTGCCGACAGGCCGACACGTATATCGGTAGCACGCGGATGCCCGTTACGTGGGCAACTAATTCAGATGATACGAGGTCAATCTGTGCCGTACCACTGGTTCGCGGCCGATTCTATCCGGTTGCCCCACAGCGCAGACGCGACCGGGGAGGGTGCCGTCGCACCGCTCGTCGATCGGTGGCGCTGCCGTCAGATAATGACCGCGAGAGTCGACCCGGATACTGATAACAGCATCCGCCCGCCATGGCATGAGGAGGACACCGCGAGTTGGCGATATTCCTCATCGATCTGTCGCCGAACGATATGGAGCGCCGCCTCAATGACGCTCTGGGGGTGTATGTCGACGCAATGCGCTACCCGCGTGGCACCGAAAATCAGCGCGCGGCAATGTGGCTGGAACACATGCGGCGGCCCGGCTGGAAGGCGGTCGCCGCGGTAGAAGCGGCAGAAACCGCGGAAACTCCGACTCCTCGGGGGACAACACCGTCGGCCTCGGAACTGGGCACCGCGCCATTGCTCGGCGTGGCGTACGGCTATCCGGGGGCCCCCGGCCAGTGGTGGCAGCAGCAGGTCGTCTTGGGCTTGGAGCGCGGCGGCCTGCCGCCTCAGGAGATCGCCCGGCTGATGACCAGTTATTTCGAGTTGACCGAACTGCATATTCATCCGCGCGCCCAGGGCCACGGCCTTGGCGAGGCTCTGGCGCGACGACTGCTGGCCAATCGTGGGGAACGCAACGTCCTGCTCTCCACGCCGGAGACCAATGGTGAGGCGAACCGCGCGTGGCGGCTTTATCGCCGCCTGGGCTTCACGGACATCATCCGTCGATACCACTTCGCCGGCGACCCGCGCGCTTTCGCGATCCTGGGCCGCACGCTGCCTCTCTAGCGCTGCCTCTCTAGCGCTGCCTCTCTAGCGCTGCCTCTTGATGTGGCCCTTTAGCGGACGGTTCGGCGACACCGTTCGCCGGGTCTGGCACGATGACCTGGTGCTGCACCCGCGCCTGGCCCGACGATCCAGTGATTTCAGGGCTCGACGACGTCGTCTGCTGGCCGTTGCGATGCTGCTGATGCTCGTACCGCTGGCGACTGGATGTCTGCGGGTCCGGGCCTCGATCACCATTTCTCCCGACGACCTGGTGTCCGGCGAGATCATCGCCGCCGCCAAACCGAAGAGCCCGAAAGATCCCGGTCCCCAGCTCGACAGCAATTTGCCTTTCAGCCAGAAGGTCGCGGTCTCGAACTACAGCAGCGACGGGTATGTGGGGTCACAGGCTGTGTTCTCCGATTTGACGTTCGGCGAGGTACCGCAGCTGGCCCACATGAACCGCGACGCCGCCGGCGTGAATCTCTCGCTGCGCCGAAACGGCAACCTGGTGCTGCTGGAAGGCCGGGCCGATCTGACGTCGGTGACCGATCCCGACGCGGAGGTGGAACTGACCGTGGCGTTCCCCGGTGCGGTGACCTCCACCAACGGTGACCGCATCGAGCCCCAGGTCGTGCAGTGGAAGCTCAAGCCGGGCGTGGTGACCACCATGAGCGCCCAGGCCCGTTACACCGATCCCAACACGCGGTCGTTCACCGGAGCGGGCGTATGGCTGGGCATCGGATCGTTCGCGGTGGCCGGCGTGGTAGCCCTGCTCGCCTGGGTGAGCCGGGACCGCTCCGAGCGATTCACCACACCGCGCGACCAGATCACCAGCTAGCTGTTCCGCGTGGGCGACCAGTAGTCGAGCATCTCGGCGAAGGTCTGGAACGCCGGCGCGGAGACACCGTAGGTGGCCTCCAGATGGATGCTCAGCGGAAAGCCGAGTTCGGCGACACCGTCGATGACGCGCTTGTACAAATCGACCATCAGCCGGCGCTTCTCAGCGGCTTCGCACGTGGCCAACCTTTTGACGAAGGCCTGCTCTTGGGCCACAGCCGCGTTCCCGGGATCCTGAATCAGCCAGTTGATCAGGCCGATCCGGTCCTCGACCTTGGGCACGAAGCCGAACGACAACAGGATCTCGGGCCGATGATCGGTGTTCTTCGCGAAATCGGTCAGGAAACCAACGATCGCATCCGAGTACAACAGCTGGGTCATGCCGTAGGTCGCGCCCTGGTTGCATTTGAAGTTGAGCCGGCCGTGTTCGCCTTCCCGGGTGGGAATCACGATGACGCCGCGGTTGGCCACCACGTCGCGATAGATCGACAGGGCGTCGGTCGGCGCGACGCCGGAACCTTCACCGTCGTTCATCGTGCGCGGTACGCCGACGAAAACCACGCCCTCCATCCCGGCCCCTGACAGCTCGGTGAGCCGCTTGCGCAGCGATTCCTCGTCCATGAACGCGGTCACCTGGGTGCACAGGCCGTTGATGTCCGGCAGCTGCGGACGGATGATCGACCAGAAGTCCAACACGTCCAGCTTGGGCTGCATGGGGACCGGCCGATCGTCCTCCTCCGCGATCATTCCCGGGATCATCACGTGCCGAATCCGGCCCTCCAGCCCGGAATCGGCCGAGAACTGCACCACTTTGCGCGCATCTTCGGCTGCCCGCTCCCGACCGCCGTCCACGTTCGGTGGCACCAGCTCGAGCGCGATGGTGTTGAGGGTCACACGGCTCCTCTTCATCGGTGGCGGGCTTCGTCGCTGGCGGGCTCATTGGCGGGCAATGCACGCAGAGGGACCGGGTGGCCCGATCCATCAGACAGCATAGGGGCGGCTCGGCGAGCCGTTCGAGGCAAGTCGCACCGGCTCTGAGAACGAGGAGCAGGCTGTGTGCGGGCTTGCGGCGAATACACTTGTCGGGCCGGGACAGGACCAGTGAGAAAGGGGTGCGGCGCTGAGCCCAAAAGCTGCAGTAGCAGCGGCAACCGTCGAGCTGGCCGGCGAAATCACCGACCAACTGCGGCAGTATCTGCGCGAGCGTCGCAACGAAACCGCCTACTTGGGTAGCGACTACGGAGTCCTCGTAGCGGAACTCGAGGATTTCGTGCTGAGCGGTGGCAAACGGCTGCGGCCGGTCTTCGCCTACTGGGGCTGGCGCGCAGTGGCGGCCCAAAACCCGGATCCCGGTGTGCTGCTCCTGTTTTCCGCGCTGGAGCTGCTGCACGCGTCGGCATTGGTCCACGACGACGTGATCGACGCTTCCGCTACCCGGCGCGGCAGGCCGACCACCCACATGCACTTCGCGGCCCTGCACCGGGACCGCAACTGGCGCGGGTCACCGGAGCAGTTCGGAACGTCGGCCGCCATCCTGGCCGGTGATTTGGCGCACGCGTGGGCCGACGACATCATCTTGCGGGCTTCCTTGTCCCCTGACGCCCGGCAGCGCGTTCAGCGCGTCTGGGCCGATATTCGTGCCGAGGTGCTGGGCGGGCAGTATCTGGACATCGTCGCCGAGGCCTCGATTCCGGCCTCCGCCGCCGAATCGATTGCGTCCGCGATGACCGTCGCCAAGTTCAAGACCGCGTGCTACACGGTGACGCGACCGCTGCAGCTGGGCGTGGCCGCCGCTGCCGACAGGCCCGACGTGCTGGCAGCCTTCGGTCAGTTCGGCGCCGACCTGGGTGTGGCGTTCCAGCTGCGAGACGACGTGCTCGGGGTGTTCGGGGACCCCGCGGTGACCGGCAAACCCTCCGGCGACGACCTCAGGTCCGGCAAGCGCACCGTGCTGGTGGCCGAGGCGCTGGACTTGGCAGACAAATCAGATCCGTTGGCGGCCAAGCTGTTGCGAGCCTCGATCGGCACCGAACTGACCGACGCGCAGGTGCGCGAATTGCGGGAGGTCATCAAGGCGGTGGGCGCACTGGCCGCGGCGGAGCGCCGCATTGCCATGCTGACCCAACGTGCACTGGCCACGCTGGCGGCCGCACCTGTCAACGAGGCGGCCAAGGTGGGGCTGTCCGAATTGGCCAGTCTGGCCACGAACCGGTCCGCCTGAACCGATGGCCACCGACACGGCGTCGCAACACTTTCTGGCGCAATACTTTTCACGATTGCACGGGTTTGCCGCAACGCCGGAGGCCGGACCGGCGAAATTGGGTTTTCTGGGCTCGGCGCTGATCACCGTGGGCGGGCTGGGGGCCGGCAGCACCCGCCAGCACGACCCCCTGCTGGAGTCCATTCACTTGTCCTGGCTGCGGTTCGGCCACGGACTGGTGATGTCGTCGATCCTGTTGTGGGTCGGCGTAGGCCTGATGCTGATCGCCTGGCTGCGACTGGGCCGGCTGGTCCTGGCCGGCAATGCCAGCGAGTTCGTGATGCGGGCGACCACCGCCTTCTGGTTGGCGCCGCTGCTGCTTTCGGTCCCGGTCTTCAGCCGCGACACCTACTCGTATCTGGCCCAGGGCGCACTGCTGCGCGACGGATTCGATCCCTATGCGGTTGGTCCGGTCGGCAACCCGAATTCGTTGCTGGACGACGTAAGTCCCATTTGGACCATCACCACCGCGCCCTACGGTCCGGCGTTCATCCTGGTGGCCAAGTTCGTCACGATCCTCGTCGGCAACAATGTGGTGGCCGGAACCATGCTGCTGCGGCTGTGCATGTTGCCCGGACTGGCACTGCTGATCTGGGCCACTCCCCGGCTGGCCCACCACCTCGGCGCCGACGGGCCGACCGCCCTGTGGATCTGCGTTCTCAACCCGCTGGTGCTCATGCATTTGATGGGCGGCGTGCATAACGAAATGCTGATGGTCGGGTTGATGACGGCCGGCATCGCGCTGACCTTCGCCGGTCGCAATGTCGCGGGCATCATGCTGCTCACGGTCGCGATCGCCGTCAAAGCGACCGCCGGAATCGCGTTGCCGTTCCTGGTCTGGGTGTGGGCGCGCCACCTGCGTGAACGCCGGGAATACCAACCGGCGCAGGCGTTTTTGGCGGCCGCCGCCATTTCGCTGCTGATTTTCGCTTTGGTGTTCGCGGTGCTGTCCGCGGTCGCCGGTGTCGGCCTGGGTTGGCTGACCGCGCTGGCCGGCTCGGTGAAGATCATCAACTGGCTCACCGTCCCCACTGCGGTGGCCAACGTCATCCACGCTGTCTTCAGCGGGTTTTTCGCGGTCGACTTTTACACCACCCTGCGACTGACCCGCCTCGTCGGCATCGGCATCATCGCGGTGTCGCTGCCATTGTTGTGGTGGTGGTACCGACGCGACGATCGGGCCGCTCTGACCGGCATCGCCTGGTCGATGGTGATCGTGGTGCTGTTCGTTCCCGCCGCGCTGCCCTGGTACTACTCGTGGCCGTTGGCGATAGCCGCCCCGCTGGCCCAGTCGCAGCGGGCGATGGCCGCGATCGCCGGGCTGTCCACGTGGGTGATGGTCATCTTCAAACCCGACGGATCACACGGAATGTATTCGTGGCTGCACTTCTCGCTGGCCACCGGGTGCGCCCTGGCCGCCTGGTATGCGCTGCACCGAACCGAGGATCAGCGCGCCGTAAATGCCCCAGAAGTGTCAGCAGCCGCAGAACGGGCGAGCGGCTCGCCCTAACAGGCCCTTAATAAGCCATCGCCTGGGCGCGGCGCACCACTTCACGAGCCTGGTGGGCATGCAGCGCGTCGACCGGCCGGGCGTTGCACATCGCGTCCCGGCTGCCGTCGCGGGTGACCGTCAACGAGGGGTCCGGGGTGAACAGCCAGCGCACGATCTCGGTGTCGCGGTAGCCGCCGTCGTGCAGGATGGTCAACAACCCCGGCAGGCTCTTCACGACGTGACCGGAATTGGTGAAGAACACCTGGGGCACCACAACGCCGCCCCCGCGCCGCACCGCGACCAGATGGCCTTCCCGTAGCTGTTGTTGCACCTTGCTGACCGGCACGCCGAGCAGCTGAGCCACTCTGGGCAGATCGTACGTTGGCTCGTCGGGGTCCAATACGTCGTCGCCGGCCGGAATGCTGCCCACTTCGCCAGTGTAAATCCTGGTACGCAGCCGGGATGGGGCTTTTCGACGCTACTTTCCAGGCTCTGGCGTGCCCCAAACTCCAACGCCGCACCTACGATGACCCCGTGGCTCGACCAGGCACCGTGGACCCGTTGGAAGACACCTACCTGGACGGTCGTTACCTGGTGCACACCAAGATCGCCAGCGGCGGCATGTCCACGGTGTACCGCGGCGTCGACGTGCGGCTCGACCGCCCGGTCGCGCTGAAGGTGATGGACTCGCGGTACGCCGGCGACGAGCAGTTCCTGACCCGATTCCAATTGGAGGCCCGTACCGTCGCCCGGCTGAAGCATCCCGCAGTGGTCGCGGTCTACGACCAGGGTCTGGACGGCCGGCACCCGTTTCTGGTGATGGAGCTCGTCGAGGGCGGAACCCTGCGTGAGTTGCTGAATGAACGCGGCCCGATGCCGCCGCACGCCGTCGCGGCGGTGCTTCGCTCGGTGCTGGGCGGGGTGGCCGCCGCACACCGCGCCGGCCTGGTACACCGCGACATCAAGCCAGAAAACGTGCTGATCTCCGACGACGGCGAGATCAAGATCGCCGATTTCGGGCTGGTGCGCGCGGTCGCGGCCGCCGGCATCACGTCCGCCAGCGTCATCCTGGGCACCGCGGCCTACTTGTCCCCCGAGCAGGTTCGCGATGGCAGTGCCGGTCTGCGCAGCGACGTCTACTCCGTTGGCATCCTCACCTATGAGTTGCTGACAGGGGTTACGCCGTTCACCGGCGATACGCCGTTGTCGATCGCCTACCAGCGACTGGACAACGACGTGCCCCGCGCCAGCGCGGTGATCGACGGCGTGCCACCCGAGTTCGACGAGCTGGTGGCGCGCGCAACCGCCCGAGATCCCGCCCACCGATACGCCGATGCCATTGAGATGGGCGCCGAGGTGGACGAAATCGCCGAGGAATTGGGGTTGCCGAATTTCCGGGTGCCGGCTCCGCGCAACTCCGCTCAGCACCGTTCGGCGGCGCTGCATCACACCCGAGTTGCCGCACGCCGGGACAGCGCGCAGCCGCCGCCGGCGTCGTCCGGTAAGCCACCCGGCAAGCCGCCGCTGCACGCCACGCGTCAGTTCACCCGGGGACCCGAAGAATGGTCCGACCCGGAAACTGCCGCCGAGCTCGAGCCAGAGCCCGGCGAATCCGAATCCGATGCGGTTCCAGAACAATTCGGCGGTGTCGCACTGGACGAATTGGTCTGGGTGCGACAGCATGGCCGGCGCATGGTGTTGATCTGGGTGGCGATCGTCGTGGCGATCACCGGCCTGGTCGCGACGGCGGCCTGGACGATCGGGGCCAACCTGGCCGGCCTCTTGTAGGGCGAGCAGACCTTAATCGCGCAGCATCTCGGCGACCAGGAAGGCCAATTCGAGCGACTGCTGGGTATTCAGCCGCGGGTCGCACGCGGTCTCATAGCGGCCGACCAGGTCGGTGTCCGAAATGTCTTGCGCGCCACCAAGACACTCGGTGACGTTTTCACCGGTGATCTCGACGTGGATGCCGCCCGGGTGGGTGCCCAGCGCACGGTGCACCTCGAAGAACCCCTGCACTTCGTCGACGATGCGGTCGAAATGCCGGGTCTTGTAACCGTTCGACGACTCGTGGGTGTTGCCGTGCATCGGGTCACACTGCCAGATCACCTGGTGGCCGGTGGCCTGGACCTTCTCGATGATCGGCGGTAGCACGTCGCGCACCTTGTTGTTGCCCAGCCTGCTCACCAGGGTGAGGCGACCCGGCTTGTTGTGCGGGTCGAGCCGCTCGACGTACTCGACAGCGAGCTCCGGGGTCATGGTCGGGCCGATTTTGACGCCGATCGGGTTGGCGATCACCTCGGCGAACGCGACGTGTGCCCCGTCGAGCTGGCGGGTGCGTTCGCCGATCCACACGGTATGCGCCGACAGGTCGTAGAGCTTGGGGCCCTCGGGGTCATCCGCCAGCCGCAGCATGGAGCGCTCGTAGTCGAGCACCAAAGCCTCGTGGCTGGCGTAGATTTCGGCGGTTTGCAGATTGCGGTCGGCCACCCCGCAGGCACTCATGAAACGCAGTCCCCGGTCGATCTCGGTGGCCAGAGCCTCATACCGGGCGCCGGCCGGCGAGGTCCGCACGAATTCCCGGTTCCAGTCGTGCACCAGGTGCAACGACGAAAAACCCGACGACGTCAGCGCACGTACCAGGTTCATCGCGGCGCTGGCGTTCGCGTACGCACGGACCAGCCGTGACGGATCGTGCTGGCGCGCCGTGGCGTCCGGGGCAAAGCCGTTGATCATGTCGCCGCGGTAGGACTTCAAGCCCAGCGCGTCGATGTCCGCCGATCGTGGCTTGGCGTACTGACCCGCAATGCGGGCCACTTTGACCACAGGCATGCTTGAGCCGTAAGTCAGCACCACAGCCATCTGCAGCAGGGTGCGGATATTGCCCCGGATGTGCGGCTCTGTGTTGTCGGTGAATGTCTCAGCGCAGTCGCCGCCCTGCAGCAGGAACGCCTCGCCCCGGGCGACTTGAGCCAGCTGTTCCTGCAGCCGGACGATCTCGGACGGCACGGTCACCGGCGGCACACTTTCCAGCACAGTGCGCATCGCCGCGGCTTGGTCGGGGTCCCACGACGGTTGTTGCGCGGCGGGCTTGGCCAGCGCGGCGTCCAGCCGGGCACGCAGGTCGGCCGGCAGCGGCGGCAGTGGCGGCAGCTGGTCGATCGGTATGTCGACTGTCCAGTTCATCGGTCCATGGTAACCGGGTCCTGAACCATAGCGTGACGGCTGATCAGGGCGAACGTCGCCGCGACATCACCGGGGATCGCCCGTCTGCTTCGCTTCGTCGCCCGAGGTGATGATTCGGAACCGGCGCAACTGATCCCGAGCATCCACCAGCGCGTCGTGGACATTGCGCGACCGCGGTGGCATCCGGGGGCACCCCCGGTCCTCCCACAATTGCCGCAGGTCGCGGGTGAAGCGAGGAATCGTCCGCGGCAATTCGGGCATCGTCCCCCACAACTGACACAGCGCGACATGGTCGTAGGCGCCGACCCAGGCCCACAGCTCGATCGGGTCGGTGTCGTCGACGCCGAAGAATTCCTCCAGTTCCTCGCGAATCTGCTTGCGCGAGCGCCACAACTGCGAGGCCGGCGGCGGCAGCTTGGGCAGCACGTGGGCGCGCACCCAGCTGCCGGCCCGTTCGGGATCGAATTCGGTGGACACGGCGTAATACTCGCGGCCGTCCTCGGCGACCACCCCGATCGAGATCAGGTCGATCGTGCGGCCGTCCTCGATGAACTCGGTGTCATAGAAGTACCGCACGGGCGCACCCTAGTCCGGCAAGCCGGCGCCAACGGGTTCAGGGGGCGGCGCCGGATGCACATCCTGGTCCAGCTGGGCGTCCACTGTGCGCTCGTCGGGCAAGCGCGGAGTACCGGCGATCAGGCACTGCACGGCCAGCTTGGCCCGCACCACGGGTCGACGCCATCTGCGCTCCCGCTCCAGGGCACGGCGCATCTTGTCCGGTTGGTCAGAGTATCGCCACCGGGCCCACGGAGCGTGTGGACGCGACAGCCGGATCGCGCCGATGACCAGCAGCACCACCAGGAACATGCCCAGCAGGCCGGTCCACAACTTCCCTTTGAAGAGCACCACAATGGCCAGCGGCAGCGTCAGCACCAGCCCGGCCAGCAGCGCCAGGTGCAGCCCCACCGAACGGGTGTCGTTCCAGATCGGCAGCAAGAACATCAGCGGATGCAGGCCCAGGATCAACAGCCCCGCCACGGCGACCGCGGCGAACACGGCGTCCACCGAGGTTCGCCCGTCCTCCTCCCAGTACACGTCGGACAGGTGCAGGATCAACGCGTACTCGTCGAGAACCAGTGCCGCGCCGATTCCGAAAAGGACGGCCGCCGCGGTGAATTCGGGTTCCTGCCCGTTGACGGACAGCGACACCAGCGTCAGCCCGGAAATCATCACCAGGACCACACCGAACGCCACGTGGTGGATGTGTATCGAGGCGATGTGGATGTTTCGCGGCTGCCACCAGCGCGCCGGCGCGCCGTTGTCGGTGCGACGGCGGATGAACCGCACGAAAGTTCGCGTGACGAAGAAGGTCAGGATGAAGGCGATCAGGCAGCACAACAGGGGCAGGCGGCCACGGTCGACGATGTCGTGTTGAAACCAACGGAACACCCCCAAAAAGCTACGCCCAGATGTCGACACGAGGCGGGAGCCGCGCTGCTCCGACGATCACCGGCGCGTCAACCATTAGGCTTGTTCGCGACATGAGTAACTCGCAGGCGCCCGACGTGGGCTCTCCTGACAGCAGCCGCGGACGAGTCTGGTGGTTTTGGCTGCTCTGGGTGCCGGCTGCCGCGGCGCTGGGTTACGTGGCCTGGACATTGTTCTGGCACACGCCCTACCGCATCGACATCGACATCTATCAGATGGGTGGTCAAGCCTGGCTGGACGGACATCCGCTGTACACGGGCGATGTGCTGTTCAACACACCCATCGGGTTGAAGCTGCCGTTCACCTATCCCCCGCTGGCGGCTATCGCGTTTTGTCCATTCGCGTGGCTGCACATGCCGGCGGCCAGCGTCGCGATCACGCTGTTGACGTTGCTGCTGCTGATTGTCTCGACGACCATCGTGCTGACCCGCCTCGACGTCTGGGCGAGCTCGAACGTCCTGCCCGGGCCGGCCTGGTTGCGCCGGCTGTGGCTGGCGGTGATCATCGTGGCGCCGGCGACCCTGTGGCTCGAGCCGATCAGCTCCAACTTCGCCTTCGGTCAAATCAACGTCGTGCTGATGACCCTGGTGATCGCCGACTGCCTGCCACGGCACACGCCGTGGCCCCGCGGTCTGCTGCTCGGCTTGGGAATAGCGCTGAAACTCACCCCTGCGGTGTTCCTGCTGTATTTCCTGCTGCGTCGCGACGGCCGGGCGGCTCTGACCGCCCTGGCGTCTTTCGTGGCCGCGACGCTGGTCGGCTTCGCGCTGGCGTGGCGCGACTCGTGGGAGTACTGGACTCACACGGCGCGCAACACCGCACGGATCGGCGACGCGGCGCTGAACACCGATCAGAACATCGCGGGCGCGCTCGCCCGGCTCGGGCTCGGAGAGCAGGAACGCTTCCTGCTGTGGGCGGGCGCATGCCTGCTGGTGCTCGCCATCACGGTATGGGCGATGCAGCGGGTGCTGCGGGCCGGTGAGCCGGCTTTGGCGCTGATTTGTGTCGCCCTGTTCGGGTTGGTGGTTTCACCCGTGTCGTGGTCGCATCACTGGGTGTGGGTACTGCCGGCCGTGTTGGTGACGGCCGTATTGGCGTGGCGGCGCCGCAACGTGGCACTGGCCGTGCTCAGCGTCGTCGGAGTGGCGCTGATGAGGTGGACGCCAATCGACTTGCTCCCCAAACATCACGAGGCAACCGCGAACTGGTGGCGTCAGCTGCTGGGGATGTCCTACGTGTGGTGGGCGTTGGCGTTCATCGTCGTCGTCGGGGTCACAGTCAGCGCCCGGGCAGCTTCGCAGCAGGCCACCGCGCCTGAACTGACGCCCGTCCCGGCCGTCGGCTGATCGAGACCGGACTAGCCCGCGGCGGTCTCCGGAATCCGGGTTGCTTCGCTGTTCGATCCCTGCCCGGAAGAGTCGTTGCCGCCGTCCTTGACGGTGGCGGCGTAGATGTCGACGTACTCCTGACCGGACAGTCCCATCAGTTCGTAGATCACCTCGTCGGTGACGGCCCGCTCGATGAAACGGTTGCCGGCCAGCCCCTCGAAGCGGGAGAAGTCCATCGGTTCGCCGAACCGGACGGTCACCCGCCCGAACCGCCACATCTTGCTGCCGGGCGGGTTGACGACGTTGGTGCCGATCATCGCAACGGGGATCACCGGAACCCCGGTTTGCAGGGCCAGCCGCGCCAGCCCGGTCTTGCCCTTGTACAAGCGGCCGTCGGGCGAACGGGTGCCCTCGGGATACATGCCCAGTAGCTTGCCCTGCTCCAGCAACCGCTCGGCGGTGGTCAGCGCCGCCTGTGCGGCATCGGCGTCGCTGCGGTCGATCGGCACCTGGCCCGCGACGGTATAGAACCAGCGGGTGAACCAGCCTTTCAGGCCGGTGCCGGTGAAGTATTCGGCCTTCGCCAGAAACGTTATCCGGCGCCGAACCACCAGCGGCAGAAAGAAGCTGTCGGCGACCGCCAAGTGGTTACTTGCGAGTATCGCCGGGCCGGAATTCGGAACATGTTCCAGGCCTTCGACTTTCGGCCGTCCAAGCAGGGAGAGCAGTGGGCCCATGAAGATGTACTTGAATAGCCAGTACCACATGGCCCTCCCTCTCACCCACACTCGATGGTGTCCAACTGTACCCATGTGTGACGACTCCGACCACCTCGGAGCCGGGCCGCTCACTCCTCGACAGTGACAGGGATGGGCTGGTAACGAGTCTTGACGGCGGGCTTGTCGGGCTCGCTTCCGTTGGTGGTGACGGCCTCCGCCTGCTCGTCTGGCGGAAGGTTCTGCGGCCGGTCCATGTCGTCGACAATCGAGCGGATCGTGTCCAGCAGAGCGACGCTGTGGTCGGCGATGACGGTCACCAGCGGATGCTGTTCGCCGTTGACCAACGCCGCGAGCGCACACACGGGGCACCACACCTGCTGGCATTTGCCTTGCTCGCCCGTCGAATTCGCCGAGCCCGCCGCTGACGCCAGCGTGGCCGCCGAACGCAGCGCGGGGTCGATCCCGTTCAGCAGCGCTTGGGCAAGCCGGCGCAGCTCGGGACCGAGGTCGGGATGTGCCCCATTCACTTCGGCCACACCTCCGGATCTGGTTGAAAACGAATTGTGAGCTCACTGCCCCGCAGATGCGCGTCCAGCACCGTACACCGCCGTAATACGGACGCCAAACGAACCCTGCGCCGCAGCCCGCCGGAACTGATGATCAGGTCGTCGTCGACCCGGCCCAGTGTCAGCGCGCCCGGATCGAGTTGGGGCAACGCGACCCGCATTCGATACACGGACGCAAGCCCCGACCCGGATTCCAAGTCCACAATAGGCCGCAACGGGCCCGGCGGGGCGGCTCCGCCACGCCGACGGGCACCGTCGAGCAGCTCGCCCAGCGCCTTCGGGCCGATCGGCTCACCGGCCAGGTGTGGCGTCAGCACCAGCGCCACGTCCCCGATGGTGGTGTCGAGTTCGGCGAGCACAGAACGTTGTTCGGAGATGCGTTCGGCGTACCAGTAGAACGCCGGATGGTCAGGCAGGTTGCGGTACTCGTAGGACTCGTCGCGCAGCAGAACCTGATTCACGATCAGCTCTTCGACCCGAACGCCCATCAGCGCCAGTGAACCCAGCGTGCGTGTCGCCTCGGCGGCGACCACCCGTTCGGGCGTCAGCACAAGATGCGCGCTCACCAGGTCGCCGTCGGTCAGCAGGGCACTGAGCCGCTCGACGCTGGCGCTGGTGCGCTCCAGCAGTTCCACGATCGCGGCCGACCGGGGATCGTCGGCGCCGACGGAAAGCCGGCGGTGTCGCGGCCAGGCGCGTTCCACGTACAGCGCGAAGGTGGCGGGCAGGGTCAGCATCCGCAGCGCGTCCGCGGTGGAGGCGCAGTCGACCACGATGCGATCCCACCGCCCGGCCGCCGCGAGTTCGCCCACGGCGTGCAGGCCGAGCACCTCCTGGATACCCGGGAGTGCCGAAAGCTCTTCCGGGGCAATGCTGCTCAACTCGGATTCGGGGAATCGGCGGTCCAGTGTGTCAACCACATCGCGCCACCGCGTCTCGAGCAGGGCCAGCGTGTCCAGCGCCAGCGCGTCGAGAAACCCGCCAGCGTCGGCTTGCCCGGTTTCGAAGTCGACGAGTACCCGAACAGGATCGCCGCAGCCGGTCGGCGGTACTGCGACGCCCAACACGTCGCCCAGCGAATGAGCCTGGTCGGTGGACACCAGCAGGACCCGTCGGCCCCCGCTCGCATCACGGACGGCGGTGGCCGACGCCAGGGTGGATTTGCCTACCCCGCCCTTGCCGACGAAGAGACTGATCCGGGCGCGGGACGGCTGCCCGAATTCGCTCGAATCACTCAGCCCTCAACTCGTTTCTTCAGATCCTTCAAAGCGGTGTCGGTCAGCCTGCGTTCGGCCTTGCGCTTGAGCATCCCGATCATCGGGATGGCGAGGTCGACGGTGAGCGCGTAGGTGACCTCCGTGCCAGAGTCCTTGGGCGCCAAGTGATACGAGCCCTCAAGCGACTTCAGCAGCGAACTGGAGACCAGGGTCCAGCTCAGCGATTTGCGGTCTTCCGGCCAGGTGTAGGACATGACCATCGTGTCTTTGATGACGCCGGCGTCCATCACGAACCGCACGACTTTCGGATATCCGTCGTCGCCGCGTTGCTGCACTTCGGCTTCTTTGTACTCCGAGATCCATTCCGGATAGGTATCGATGTCGGCGATCACTTCCAACACGGTGCTCGGATCGGCATTGATGAAAATCTTCTGCGTCGTCTTCTCCGCCACCTGGCTACTTACCTCTCTCCCGCGCGGTCGACCCCGGGCATTGCCGACCCGGTTAACCTACCGGAGAAGTACCCACCGGACGCGAGCGTTCCAGGGTTGTCTTCACCTCGAATGCCATTTTTTTCCCGGCCACTCGACGCTGATGTGTCATCTTGGCCAAATTCATCTTTGCCAGCTGCCAGGCGGCCACACCGGACGGTTCTGCATGCAGGAAGTAGTGCAGCACGACCCCATCCAGCGACGGCTCCAGCCAGACCTCCATGGTGCCCGTCAACGCGCCGGTCACCGACCAGCGAATGCCCTTTTCAGCACGATCGTCGACGACCTGCAGCCGCAGGTCCGGCCACCACCGGCGCCAGCTCGCGCGATCTGCGATGGCAGCGTTGACCCGCGCGCCGTCGGCCGCGACGAATGTCTCGTCCGCGATCTGGATGCTGTTCATCGTTTCAGCTTTGCACACCATTGCGCCGCTGCGGCCGCTCGCCTCAGTGCTATCCAGACACTCGGATTAGGCTGGCGGCAGCAAGCCGGCAACCGGCAACATCACACGAGGTCAAGCGAGGTTATTCCAGTGCCTGAGTTAAGTGCCCCTGCCCGCTTTTCGGTCGACGAGCGCGACAACGTCGCGGCCGTGGTCTTCGAGCACGAGCGCGACGATCCCGACTTCGTCATCTATCAGCGCCTGATCGACGGCGAATGGACCGACGTCACGTGCGCCGAAGCGGCACGCCAAATTCGTTCCGCAGCACTGGGTTTGATCGCCCTGGGGGTGCAGGCCGGCGACCGGGTGTCCATCTTTTCGGCCACCCGCTATGAATGGGCGATCCTCGACCTCGCGATCCTGGCCGTTGGCGGCGTCACCGTGCCGATCTATGAGACGTCGTCGGCCGAGCAGGTGCGCTGGGTGCTGCAGAACTCCGCGGCCGTGCTGGCCTGTGCCGAAACCGACGCGCACGCCGCGATGATCGCCGAGCTCGCCGGCGACCTGCCCGAACTGCGCCGCGTGCTGCACATCGACGGATCGGGCCCCAAGGCGCTCGACCAGCTCGCCGAGGAGGGTGCCTCGGTCGACGAGGCCGAGCTGACCGCGCGGCAGGACGGGCTGCGTTCCGAGCACGCGGCGACGCTGATCTACACGTCGGGCACCACCGGGCGCCCCAAGGGCTGCCAGCTCACCCATGCCAACCTCCTTTACGAGATCCGGGGCACCCAGGAATGCCTGCCGACGCTGTTGCGCGAGGGCGAGCGGTTGCTGGTGTTCCTGCCGCTGGCGCACGTACTGGCCCGGGCACTCACCCTGTCCGCCTTCGCCAGCAAGGTGACGGTCGGATTCACCAGCGACATCAAGAACCTGCTGCCGCTGTTCGCGGTGTTCAAGCCCACGGTGGTGGTGTCGGTGCCGCGGGTGTTCGAGAAGGTGTACAACACCGCCGAGCAGAAGGCCTCCAACGAGGGCAAGGGTCCGATTTTCAAGAAGGCCGCGCAGGCCGCGGTCGACTGGAGCCGCGCCCACGACGGTGGCAAGCCGGGCTTGGTGTTGCGTGCCAAGCATGCGCTGTTCGACCGACTCGTCTACCACAAGCTGCGCGAGGCGCTCGGCGGCGACTGCCACGCCGCGGTGTCGGGCGGCGCGCCCCTGGGTGCGCGGCTGGGCCACTTCTTCCGCGGTGTGGGCGTGACCATCTACGAGGGCTACGGCCTGACCGAGACCAGTGCCGCGATCACCGTCAACCAGATCGGCGCGCTGAAGATCGGGACCGTGGGGAAGCTGGTTCCCGGCAACAGCCTGCGCATCGCCGACGACGACAAGGAGCTGTTGGTGCGTGGCGGTGTGGTCTTCACCGGCTACTGGAAGAACGACCAGGCCACCGAGGAGGCATTCACTGACGGCTGGTTCCGGACCGGTGATTTGGGCGCCGTCGACGACGAAGGCTTCTTGACCATCACCGGACGCAAGAAAGAGCTGATCGTCACCGCCGGCGGCAAAAACGTCGCCCCTGCCGTGCTGGAGGACCAGCTGCGGAGCCATCCCTTGATCAGCCAGGCGATGGTGGTCGGGGACAACAAGCCGTTCATCGGCGCGCTGATCACCATCGATCCCGAGGCGTTCGACGGGTGGAAGCAGCGCAACAGCAAGTCCTCCGGTGCGTCGGTGGGCGACCTGGCCACCGACCCGGACCTGGTGGCCGAGGTGGATGCGGCGGTCAAGCAGGCCAACCAGCAGGTGTCGCACGCCGAGTCGATCCGCAAGTTCCGCATTCTGCCGGTCGACTTCACCGAGGACACCGGCGAGCTGACACCGACGATGAAGGTCAAGCGCAACGTGGTAGCGGAGAAGTTTGCCTCCGATATCGAGGCCATCTACACCAAGGACTGATCGCCGCGCAGGAGGTCACCCAGCCGGGCGGCCAGCATGTCCCAGCGCCACTGGGACGTCACCCATTCCCGCCCGGCGGCGCCCATCGCGGCGGCCCGGTCGGGGTCGGCGAGCAACTTTGCGACGGCGTCGGCGACGTTCTCCACCGAGCGGCCGTCGACAATCAGCCCGGTCTTGTTGTGCTGCACCGCTTCTGGGGCTCCACCCGACTCACCGGCGATCACGGGTACGCCGGTGGCCGAGGCCTCCAGGAAGACGATGCCCAACCCTTCGACGTCCATGCCTGCACCCCGGGTACGGCATGGCATGGCGAACACATCGGCCAACGCGTGGTGGGGCGGCAGCTCCGCGGTCATCACACCGCCGGTGAACGTGACGTGGTCGGCCACTTCGCATTCGCGCGCCAGCTTGCGCAGGGTGTCCAGATACGGTCCGCCGCCGACGATCACCAGCGCGGCTCCGTCCACGCGCCGCCGGATCGAGGGCAACGCCTTGATCAGTACGTCCTGGCCTTTGCGCGGCACCAGCCGCGACACGCACACCACGGTGGGCCGGTCCCCCAATCCGTAGCGGGCGCGCAGTTCTGCGCGTGCGGCCGGATCGGGACGGAACCGGTCGGTGTCCACTCCGGGCGGCAGGTATTCCAGTGACGCCGCGGGTCCAAAGGCCGGCGCGAACCGAGACCGCGTGTAGCGGCTCACGAAGGTCACGACGTCGGTCTGATCTCCGATACGGCGCAGCACCGACCGCGCGACCGGCAGCATCGACCAGCCCACTTCGTGGCCGTGGGTGCTGGCCAGCACCCGGGTGGCGCCCGCCTGGCGGGCACGCTGACTCAGCAGGGCCAGCGGCGCGGCCGCGCCGAACCAGACGGTGTCGATCGCCTCGTCGGCGATCAGCCGGCGCATGCGGCCGTCGACGGCGGGGCCGGGCAGCATGAGCGTGCCGGGATGGCGCACCACGCGATAACCGGTCTCGCGGGCCAAGTCGTCGAACGCGTCGGCGCCCTTCCATTGCGGTGCATAGACCGTCACGTCGTGGGACCGGGCGGCGACCAGCCGGCTGACGAACTCACCCAGGTAGGACTGGATGCCGCCGCGTCGGGGCGGAAAGTCGTTGGTTACCAGCAGGACCCGGCTCACTCGGGTGAGGCTAGCCGGTGGTCAACGCGTCAGCCACCGGTTCCACGCCGTGACCAGATCTCCGGGGTCGATGCCCAGCACGTCGCGAACGGCGGTGGACAGGTCGGTGTGCCCCACTCCGCAGGTGGCCAGGTAGAGCGCGCGCAACTTCGCAGTGCCGTAGGTGTCGGCGATGAACCGGGCGAACCACCATGCGCGGTCGTAAGCCAGTGATCGCTCCGGCCCGGGCGCGTCCAGATCGGCGTCCGACGGCAGTGCCTGCGCAACCGACAAAGCGTCGACAGGCAACGCGGTCTGCGGCCGGGCGACGAAATCGGCTACCCCTTCGGTCAGCCAGCGCGGTGCGTCCACGGCGGTGTCTACTCTTGCCGCATAATGGAAAAGCTCGTGCGCCAACACTATTCGCAGCGCGGTTTCGCTCATATTGACCGCGCCCGGCGCGAACACCATCCGCTGGTTCACCGCGACCCGGTGAGCGGGATCAATGCGATCCACGACCGTGACCGCGGCGATATCGGCCCACTGCGATGCCGGGCCGCCGCCGGCGGCAGCGCGAAACTGTTCATCCGAGCCGACGGCCACAACCGAAATCTCGCGGGACCAGTCGGTGCCCCAGAAGGCCTCGACCTTGTCGACCGCGACGCCGATGTTCGACGCGATGCGGGACAGCAGGCGTTCGGCATCGGTTCCGCCGAGATCGATCAACCGGACCGTGCGGTCGCCGAGGGCCAACGGCCCGTGCCCGGGGTGTGAAGGCACCGGATGCACCGCCACGACCACGGCAGCGATCAGCTCGCCCACCAACAAACAAGCCAGCAGTGGCGACCACCGGCGAAGGCGCTTAGCGACGAGGCGTCTAGTAGCGGCGCGCGTCGTAGATCGGGCCGGAGGAGTTCATCGGTACTACCCGCACCGGCACTCCGTAGGTGGAGGAGTGGATCATCATCCCGTCGCCGACGTAGATGCCGGCATGCGACGCGTCCGAGTAGAAGGTCAGCACGTCACCGGGCTGCAGGTCCGACAGCGCTACCGGTTGACCGCCGTGGGCCAGCGCCTGGCTGGAGTGCGGCAGTGAAATGCCGGCCTGCTGGAAGGCCCACATCACCAGTCCGGAGCAGTCGAATGCGCCCGGCGAGGCGCCGCCCCACACGTAGGACGATCCGACTTGGCTCAACGCCGCCTGCACAACGGTGGCACGATCCCCGGTGGGAACCTGCCCGGGCGCCCCGCCCGGCGCCCCGCCGGGAGCGCCTTCAGGCGGCGCAGCCTCGCCTGGGGGTTGTCCCTCAGCCGGTGGCGCGCCGGGGGGCGCTGCGTCGGGCGCCGGGCGGGGCGCCCGGGCCGGTTCCCACCGGGGCTCGTGCCCCCGTTGTGCCGGCGGCGTTGCGCCCAAA
>NZ_LZIJ01000064.1 GCF_001667115.1 Mycobacterium sp. 852002-51163_SCH5372311
GCCCGCGCGGTCTTCCTGATCGCCCGGCTGTTCGCCCACCAACATCATCGCCGCCCCGGCCTTTCCCTGACCGAAGACCGTTTGCGTGGCGTTCTCGAAAAGCGGGCAGCCCCGGCAAGTTTCGGCCGCGGCCTGCAACGACTCTAGCGATTGATCTTCGGGAAGGTAACTCTGCGCCCCGGGTGGCTTGGTGGTAGGCATGATTCGATTTCAGGCAGCGAACTCAGCTGCGATCTCGGATGACCAGAAGTCGAAGAAGCCATCTCGAGGAAATGCTTCGCAGGACAGGAAGTAGCCCAGTGACGTCATATTCCTGGGCATACCCCCGCCTGTCAGCCCGAAACGGGGATGGCGTCGCAAGCGCGGAGCACGGGGACTGGGTGACTCGCGGCGGGGGTCGGCCAGCCGACCAACCGACGACCCGAACGTGGTGTAGCAGCCCCCATCCACGGGTACTGCATCCAGATAACGGCATCGCGGGAAGGACGGTGGGATCGTGGGCCGTTGGCCGTGGCTGCTGCACCTGGGTACGTGCGGCGCACTCATGGCCGCGAACGGGTGTGCTGCCCCCGGGACGACGTTGGAAACCTCGCCGGAGGTCGTCACCTGGTCGGTCGGCACGGCGCTGCACAACCCCGTCTGGTCGTATCGCATGCATGCCCTCGTCGCGCTCACCGAAGATCACCGGGTGGCCGAGATCAGCGCAGGCGACCGTCCCCAGCATCCCAAGACAAAGATTTCAGCCCCGCTGGCGGCGGGACGCAACCTCCAGATCAGCCAGAAGGACGACGGAATCGTGTTCGTGCCGCAGCCAGAGCGCGGCAGGGTGGCCAGCGTGGACCTGGAAAGTCTGCGCCAGGTCGACGATTTCGACGCCGGCCCGGCCCCGGCCTATCTTTCCGAAGACGCGGGACTGCGCGTGTTGCTGGCGCTGTCCGCCGACGGAAAGTCGGTGACACCGGTGGATCAGTATGGGCTCCGCAAACTGGCCACCGCCAAAGTCAGCGGCGACCCGGCCGACGCCATCGACGGTGCCAACCGGGGTCGCGACATCGACTACCACCTCTTCGGATCATCGGGTGTTCGCCACTACAAGGGTCCCTCGTCGCCGCCGGAGGAACGTGGCTCGCTGAGCATCGATGTTGCTGTCGCCGCGGGCGACGGCACCTCGGTGGGGCGCAGTTACGTTGCCGGACACGACGACAACGTGCTCTATGCTCTCGACGCCCGCCGCGGCGGACACGGGATGACAGTGCTGGCCCGCACCCGGCTGCCGGCGCCGATTCGCGCACTGGGGACCGATGACACCCGGATCTATGCCGCTACCGACCGCGAGTTGGTGGTGCTCGAAACCGCGAGTTTCACTGGCTTTCCGCAGCACACCATTCCAGTCGTCCGGGTCATCGACTACCGGGCTGCTCTGCCTGACGAGGCAGTGAAATCGGCACGCGTGTCCGGTATGGCAATCGGGCCGCACCGGGTCTATCTCACACTGGCCGAGACCGGCGATGTGGTTGGCGTCGCCAAACCCCACTTATGACCCCAACCAGACTGACGACGAGGCGCGAGGAGAACCCGATGAGTGTGACGCAGCACCGCACTGGCGCAGAAGGCACCGGCGTCGACATCAACGCCGACGTCGAATTGCTCACCGAACAGATCAGGGCGCTCAAAGAGCTTGGCAGCCAAGGTCAGGTCAGCGAAGGCCAGCGCTACGACTTCAGCATCCGATGGGGAACGATACAGGCGGGCCGGCTACGACGGCTGGTGCACTACAGCGCGTTGGGCATGCTCACCGAGGCGGATGAACACAGATTTCACGAACTGTGTGCCGAATTGCGGACGCTGACCGGACTGATCGACCGGTTCCGGCTCGCTCAGCCGGTCTTCACCGAAGGCAAACCCGCGAAAGCTAAGCGCCACCGGGCGCCCCGGCAGTCCAGCTCTTGGCGCGGTAGTCCCCGTCGTCCAGAAAGTCCTTCTCCGGCAATCTGATTGCGGTTCTCGGCTTGGCGCAGCCCGGGTTGCGACAGGTAAGCGCGACCATATAGGCGTCGAGTTCCTCGTCGAGAAAAAGGAATCCCAGGTACAGCGCGCAGCCGACGTCGAATTCCTTTCCGCCACAGCATTCGCAGAAGCCGCCCTTCGCGGCAACGTGGCTCAGCACGCGTTCCCGTGCCGCCTGGTCGAGGGCGACGAGTTCGGGACGCAGCATGACATCTTCGGTGTGCCGCGCGTAGGCGCTCATCTCAGATCTCCACGTCCTTGTCGTAATGCACGTTGTCCTCACGCCAACCGCCCAACCCGTATCCGATGCCGCGGTGGTCGTCGACGAACTCGATCTGGTTGATCCACTTGACCATCTTGAATCCCACCTGCGTCTCCACCCGCAACCGCAACGGCGCACCGTGCTTGATGGGCAACGGCTTTCCGTTCATCTCGTAGGCCAGGATGGTTTGCGGCTTGTAGACAAGTTCGAGATCCATCACCTCGTAGAACTGCCCCTCACCCTCCGCACTGGGTTCGTCACGGCCGGTGTCCTGCATGCTCAAACAGCACACGTACCGTGCCTGGGGCAGCGGACCCACCAGCTCGGCGAGGCGTGCCAGCGGCAGCCCCTTCCATTCGCCGATACTCGACCAGCCCTGCACGCAATTGTGCAGTACCCGTTGGCTTTCCGGTTCCGCCAGCGCACGCAGCGCGGCCAGGTCCAGGGTCACCGGCCGTTCGACCAGTCCACCGACCCGCAGGCGCCAGTCGACGAAGTTGTGTACCGCCATCACCTTGTACTCGTTCGAGCACGGTGGTTTGCCGTTGACCCGATGTTCCTCCGACAGCTTCTCTTTCGGATAATCCTGTCGCGAGTTCAGCGGGCGCAGCAGCATGAGCCGGGCCCGCGTGACCACCGCGCCCAGCACCCGGCGCACCTGGACGGGCCGGCGAAGACTCCACACCGTCGCCGCGATGTGGATGGCGACGATCGTGCCGATGATCACGAAGGACAATGCCGTCGCCCAATTGATGTTGCGAACGGAGCCGAAGATCATCGACGCGGTGAGCTGTCCCCAGCCCCAGAAGAAGACCATCGACAGGTGGATGACGATGAAGACGACGAACGCAATCAACCCGAGGAAGTGGAGGCTGCGTGCTCCTTGCCGGCCGCCGAATAACCGAACGAACCAAGGGAACCGGGCCTCGAACGCCGGTGACTGCGCGGCGCCGGTGAGGATCTGGAACGGCGCCAGCAGGAAGATGACGCCGGCGTAGGTGAGCTTCTGAATCGCGTCCAGCGGCTCGCCGGGCAGCAGCGGCGGCAGATTGAACGACATGTAGGTGACGATGTCGGCGTAGGCCTCATGGAATATCGACCACGAATACGGCCAGTACCGGTGCCATTGGCCGGTGGCGAACAGCAGCACGTAGTAGGAAAAGCCCACCGCAATCCAGCCGATCACCGAAATGAAGTGCCAGTGCCGGCCCATACCGAGCTTCTTGTGGCCGGGCAGGGAAACTATGGAGCTGTAGTCCTCCTCCTCGTCGAGCGTGTCGAACAGCTTGTCCGTCGGCATCTGCTTGGTGGTGAAGCGTGCCCACTCGGTGCCCGGCTTGCTGTCCTCGCGCCAGTACAACTTCGGGTGAGTGGAGAGAATTTCGATGCCGCTGCGCAACAACAACGTCAGGAACAACACGTTGAGCCAATGGTCGACGCGCAGCCACACCGGGTAGTCGAGCACTGTCATGTTCTGGGCAACCTGCGCCGAAAACTTGTCGGCCGCAACCCAACTAGAGGGCCCATTGATGTTGCGTACCCTCGGGTGTCGGAATCAAACGTGCCGGTCCAGGTGTCGGCAGCGACCGACCGGGCATCAGCCGGCCGGTTGACGCCTCGCCGTGGGTACGTTCAGTCGCTCCACTGCTGCCGCCGCGGATAGGCGACATTGATGCCCACCAGAACCGACCCGTGCACTGCGATGAAGGCCGCCGCGAACGCAAGCGCAAAAGTCACGGGTACGAAGTCCCATCGCCCGGTCAGCGCGGCCAGACCGGACAGACTCACTATCCGGGTGCCCACAGCTACCCCGAGGAAGACAACCGAGAGTAGGTCGCCGAAGTACCAGCCGGCCTGTGCCACACCAGGATTCCTGCCAAAGACGATAGTGCCGGCGACCGCCAGACAGCCGGCGATCATGAAGATGGCATACGCCACGAAATAGCCGGGAAGCAACGGCTCACTGGCCAAGATGTACCCATGGGCCGTCGCGATGCCCAACAGCAGCACCGCGCCCAACCCGGTCACCACCCTTGGCAAGTCGAACGCGACGTAACCACCGAGGCTGAGTAATCGAAAGAGGCGACTGCGATGCCAGCTCTCTGGCCACGTCTCGACGAGAAGGCCCACCGTGGCTAGGTACCCGGCAGTGCCACGCTCAAACCAGCGCGACCCGAGCCCTCACGGGCTACTCGAGCTGGTCGCGCAGGCGTTGCAAAGTGTTGGCCAGGATGCGCGAGATCTGCATCTGAGAGCAGCCGATTCGCTGGGCGATCTGACTCTGGGTCATCGACTCGAAGAACCGCATCTGCAGAATCTCACGTTCGCGCTGCGGCAACACGGCAACAAAGGCGCGCACCGCCTCGCGGTTGGTGATGTGGTCGATCTGTGGGTCGAGCTCACCGATCGACTCAGCGACCATCCTGTCGTTGCCCGAACTCGCGGCACCCACGGGTGCGTCCAGCGACTCGAGCCGATAGGTCTCCCCCGCAACCAGGCATTCGACCACCTCCTCGCGGGAGATTCCGAGCATCTCTGATATCTCGCTGGCTGTCGGCGCTCGTCCCAGTCGCTGGATCAACGCCGGCGTGGCCTTGCCGATCTGGACGTGCAGTTCACGCAGCCGCCGGGGCACTCGCATGCTCCACGTGTGGTCGCGGAAATGCCTCCTGACCTCGCCCATCATGGTGGGGACGGCAAACCCGATGAAGCTCGGTCCCTTGGCGGGATCGAACCGGTTGATGGCATTCATCAGGCCCACTCGCGCGACCTGAATCAAGTCGTCAAGATTTTCGCCGCGACGTGCATAGCGACGGGCCACATGGTCCGCCAAGGGTAGGCATCGCACGACAATGCGTTCGCGCTGCCGCGCATATTCGCGAGATTCGGGCGGCATCGTGCGAAGCACCAGGAACATATCGACGACGTCGTCATAGGAATCCCCGGACGATCGTGCTTCGGCCGGCCGCGCGGGCCGGGCAGGAGCGATTACGTCGTCGATCCGGTTGATCGGCGTAGGCGCCAGGTCTTGCGTCACCGGCACACTTCCTGTGAGTCGTACGCAGCAGCCACCCCCGGAGGTGGACCTTGTGCAAGGCCCTCCCACTGCACCGGGATCCGTCGGGGACGGATCGTGCTATCTGCGGCGCACGGCCTACCAGGCTTGGGTGACCGGGAAATCTGATGCCGCAGCCACGCAGCCCGGCAACCGTGCGGCTACCGACCGCTTTGGGCTAAACGGCGAAGAGAGTCCAGAACGGACTTAATGGGTAAGTGTACGCCACGTCACGTCCACGGCGCCCGCAATCGAGACCGCCGCGATCGAAGCCGGACCGACCAAGTCGCGACTATTCTCGACGACATGCTCCCCACCATGCGGGGTCAAGGAGGACCACTGCGTGAGCAACCCACAGGATCCATTCGGGCACAATTCTTTTAGGTACGAGCCCGTTAGCTACGGTCCGCCCGGCGGCCTTCCCTACGGTGTGCCGCCGGCGGAGCCGCTGGACTACCCGGAATCGGTGGAACCGCTGGACTACCCGCAAGCGGCGGAGACGCTGGACTACCCGGAACCGACGGAACCGCCCGTCAATGCGTTCGCGACCCTGTCGTTGGTCTTCGCGTTTCTGTTCGCACCCGCCGGGGCGATCCTGGGACACCTGGGTCTTGCACAAATCCGTCGTACCGGTGAGCGCGGCCGGGACCGGGCCATGGTGGGGGTGGCGCTGTCGTACGCATTCATCACCCTCGTTGTGATCGCGCTGGTCGGTTGGGCCGCCGTCGCCGCCATCAGCTCGAATCAGCACGCAGCACCCCCTGCCGCGAGCGGCCCACCCCCTGCGCCGACGGTGGCGCCGGCCGATCTGGCCGGGTTGCTGCCCGGCCTGCCCGACGTCAAGAAAATCACCGGCGACCAGAACCTGGCGACCGGCAAAACCTGGGACCGTATCGCCAGCAACAGCCGGGAAGGGCACATCGACCGCCCCGAGTGCTGGGGAAGCATCGGCCCGGGCGGCTCGGACGCATATCAGGTCGAAGCCGTATTCGGTTACCGCGCATCAGAATTTTCCGACACCAGCAACGCAGCCAACTCGCAACAGGTGGTTGCGGCGGTGGCGGCATTTCGTGAGCCGGCCGCGGCCGCAAAGCAGCTCACGCAATTGCTCTCCGGATGGCGCCAATGCGGCGGCGAAGTGAAGGTGACTCTCCCGTCGGGTCAGATCCTGACGTTTTCGGTAAGCCCTCCGACCGATGCCGGCAACGGCATCACGACCATCGAAGTGGAGACCAAGGGCCTGCGGCGCTCGGTCCGGGCCATCGCCGCTAAAGCCAACGTCGTCGTCGACGTGAGCCTGTCGTACGCCGCCACGGGCACCACCACTGATCGCTCCAAGCCGGCGGTGGGGATCACCAACTACGTTCTCGGCAAGATCCCGGGCTGACGGTCCGCAGTTCGGGCACGCCGGCGTGATGCGGATCGTGCCGCTGCGCGGATCAGCGGTCTTCGCCGGGCACGGCCTGCAGCACCACGGCGGTGTGGGCGTCGACGGTGAACTTCGCGGCCGGGCCAACTTCGTAGGCAGCCAGCGTCTCCCCGTCCCCGGTGTCCACCACGGCTCGCCATCGGGCGCCGAATTCCGTTGGTGGGACTGTGAATTCGATCGGCTCGTTATGGGCATTGAAGCACAGCAGGAAAGAGTCGTCCAGCACTCGCTGACCGCGCGGATCGCGGTCGAGAATGCCGTGGCCGTTGAGGAACACCGCAACCGATTTCGCGAAGCCCGTCCCCCAGTCCTCTTCGGCCATCTCCGTGCCGTCGGGAGCGAACCAGGCGATGTCGGGCAGACCGTCTTGACCGCGCCGGCCAACCGGCTTGCCGCTGAAGAAGCGGCGGCGGCGGAACACCGGGTGGTTGGCACGCAGTGCTGACACCGTCGCGGTGAACTCGAGCAGTCCGGTGTCGGCTTTGTCCCAGTCGATCCAGGTGATTTCGTTGTCCTGGCAGTAGCCGTTGTTGTTGCCGTTCTGGGTACGGCCGAGCTCATCGCCGTGACAGATCATCGGCACACCCTGCGACAGCAGCAGGGTGGTCATGAAGTTTCGCTGTTGACGACCACGCAGCTCGTTGACACCGGCGTCGTCGGTGGGCCCCTCTACCCCGCAGTTCCAGGACCGGTTGTGGCTCTCGCCGTCGTTGTTGTCCTCGCCGTTGGCCTCGTTGTGCTTCTCGTTGTAGGACACCAGGTCGCGCAGCGTGAATCCGTCGTGGGCGGTCACGAAGTTGATGGACGCCACCGGCCTGCGACCGGTGTGCTCGTAGAGATCGGCTGACCCGGTCAGCCGGTAGGCGAACTCGTCGAGCATGGCCGGCTCACCGCGCCAGAAGTCGCGCACGGTGTCGCGGTACTTCCCGTTCCACTCCGTCCACTGCGGCGGAAAGTTCCCCACCTGGTAGCCGCCGGGCCCGACGTCCCACGGTTCGGCGATCAGTTTGACCTGGCTGACCGTCGGATCCTGTTGCACGAGTTCGAAGAACGTCGCCAACCGGTCGACGTCGTAGAACTCGCGGGCCAATGTCGAGGCCAGGTCGAATCGGAAGCCGTCGACGTGCATCTCGGTCACCCAGTAGCGCAGCGAGTCCATGATCAACTGCAGCGCGTGCGGATGCCCGGCGTTGAGGCTGTTGCCGGTGCCGGTGTAGTCCATGTAGTACCGCTTGTCGTCGTCTACGAGCCGGTAGTAGGCGGCGTTGTCGATACCTCGCATCGACAGCGTCGGGCCCAGGTGGTTGCCCTCGGCGGTGTGGTTGTAGACCACGTCGAGGACCACTTCGATGCCGGCCTCGTGCAGGGTGCGCACCATGGCCTTGAACTCCTGCACCTGGCCCCCCGCCGAAGTTGCGCTGGAATATTTGGGGTCGGGCGCGAAGAACGAAATGGTGTTGTAGCCCCAGTAATTCGACAGATTCTTTTCGACCAGCGTGGAGTCGTTGGCAAAGTGGTGCACCGGCATCAGCTCGATCGCCGTGACGCCGATGCCCTTGAGGTGCTCGATGATCACCGGGTGAGCCACGGCGGCGTATGTGCCGCGTATCTGTTCGGGGATGTCGGGGTGGGTCCGGGTCAGACCCTTGACATGGGCCTCGTAGACGACGGTGTCGGCGTACTCGTGGTTCGGCGGACGGTCGTTGGCCCAGTCGAAGTAGGGGTTGATCACCACCGACTTGGGCATGCTGGCCGCGGAGTCGTCGTCGTTGCGACTGTCCGGGTCACCAAACGTGTAGCTGAACAGCGACTGGTTCCAGTCGAACGTGCCGTCGATGGCCTTCGAATACGGATCGAGCAGCAGCTTGTTGGGATTGCATCGCAGCCCGGCCTCCGGCTCGTACGGACCGTAGACGCGGTAGCCGTAGCGCTGGCCCGGCTCGATGGCGGGCACGAAACCGTGCCAGACGAAGCTGTCGACCTCGGGCAGCGGTATCCGGCTCTCGGACCCGTCGGCGTCGAACAGGCAGAGTTCGACGCGTTCGGCCACTTCGCTGAACAACGCGAAGTTGGTACCCGCTCCGTCGTACGTCGCGCCCAATGGGTATGCCTTGCCGGGCCACACTTCACCGCTGGGTGTGGGGGCGGGGGCGGGTGTGCTGGTCATGGCGCGTTCATACCCTACCGTGGTGCGCGTCAAACCGCGCGCCGTGGTCGCCGCCGGCGCCTCGATGCCTGAAAAGCCCTGCACGGCACCGCTTTTGCCCCGCATTGTGAGCCAAATTTCACGGCTTCAGCATCACCTTCACCGCGCCGTCCTGCTTCTTCTGGAAGATCTCGTAGGCGTGCGGAGCCTCGTCGAGAGGCAGCACGTGACTGGCGAAGGAGTCGACCCCCAGTGGATCGCCGTCGATGAGCAGCGGCATGATGTCGTCCACCCACCTCTTGACGTTGGCCTGACCCATCCGCAAGGTGATCTGCTTGTCGAAGAGAGTGAGCATCGGGAGGGGATCGGCCATCCCGCCGTAGACCCCGGCCAGCGATATCGTCCCGCCCCGGCGCACCACGTCGATGGCGGAGTACAGCGCACTGAGCCGATCCACGCCGGCGGTCTGCATCAGCCGCTTGGCTAGCGCATCCGGCAGTATGCCGGTGGCCTGCTGTGCCAGCCGTGCCGCCGGGGAGCCGTGTGCCTCCATCCCGACGGCATCGATCACAGAGTCCGTACCCCGCCCGTCGGTCAGATCCCGGATCTGCTCGCCCAAGGTGACATCGAGACGGCTGAGGTCGACGGTGTGGATGCCGCGGTGTGCGGCGCGGGCCAGCCGCTCGGGCACCAGGTCGACGGCGAACACCCGGTAGCCGAGATGGTCGGCGATGCGGGCGGCCATGTCGCCGATGGGACCGAGGCCGAGCACGGTCACCGAGCCGCCCGGTGGGATGTCGGCGTACGCTACCGCCTGCCAGGCCGTCGGCAGCACGTCCGACAAGTAGACGAACCGCGAATCCGGCTGTACGACAGGGACTTTGATGTGCGTGAACTGGGCTTGCGGGACGCGTAGCAATTCGGCTTGGCCACCCGGTACTTCACCGTAGAGCTCCGAATAGCCGAATAGTGCGGCACCCATACCCTGGTCGCGGACCTGGGTGGTTTCACATTGGGTATAGAGTTGCTCGCCGCACATGTGACAGCTGCCGCACGAGATCTGGAAGGGGATGACAACCCGGTCTCCGATGCGCAGGTCGCCCACTTCTTTGCCCACCTCGCGGACGACCCCCATCGCCTCGTGACCGAGGATGTCCCCCGGGTTCATGAAGGCGCCGAGAACTTCGTATAGATGAAGGTCCGACCCACAGATGTTCGTCGAGGTGACTTCGATGATGGCGTCGTTGGGCTGCTCGATCTTCGGGTCGGGCACAGTCTCGACGCGCACGTCACGCTTGCCGTGCCAGGTAACAGCTTTCATGAGAACTCCTGCTCAGACGCTTTGCTACATACCCTTCCGGCGGCCTTCAAAACGGGTTTCGGTTTAATGTCCCGGCGTGGCGGGCAATCGGCCGACGTGGACACCGACAACTTCGGCAACGACATGTTGGATCAGTCAGAGAGCCTGGACTCCGACGAGATACGCAACGACGACGGCGACGAGGTGGTCGACCCGCCCGACCAGTGGATCGACGCCGAGGAACACGAGTCGCTCGACGACAAGCTGTCGGCCGAGACGCCGGACGAAGCGGATGTGCCGGATGTTTCTGATCCTGAAACGACCGCAAGCGACGCACACGACGCGCGGGCGGGCGGCGCCTTAAACGTAGTCAGCGACGACGACCTGGACCATATCGATCCGGACCGGCACGGCCGTGATCGCGGCCAGATCGACGGAACTCCGGAAGACGGCGAATCCTTCTTCAACATCGAACGTTGACGTCGGCCGCTCGAATACTGCTCCGGCTCACTCAAACTCAGTAATCACTCGAGCGCCACGCCGACTCTCATCTCGTGATGCATGCGAAAGTTGGGCCACCCCTGACGTTTATGGCGTTCTCGGCCGGGTATTTGGACTTACAACGTTAGAAAGTTGACCAAATGTACAGAGAAGCCGCAGGCGAGTCGGATCCGGGGGACGTGGTTCCGCGGAGACTCCATCGGCGCCGCAGTGTGCAGTCCGTTGCCGTAGCTGCGGGTTGCCGTGCTTTTGTGAAGAATGCCGTGCGGATCTGGGCGCTCCGGCCGAACCTCAGCTGGCCATTCGCTGCGATAGATTTCCTCGCCGGACTTGTGCCGTGGCGCGGGCAGGCGACGATTCGGCAGGTGCGGCTTCCGCATTGCAGAGCCGAGTTGATTTCTGCGCATGGTGTTTCCACGTCGCGAGCGGTGCTGTATCTGCACGGTGGCGCGTTCCTGGCATGCGGATTGAATACCCACCGCTCGATGGTGGCGCGGCTGTCCAGGGCCGCGGACGCGGTGGTCCTCAACGTCGGGTATCGCATGCTGCCAAGGCATGCGGTCACCGACGCCCTCGCCGATTGTGTCGACGCCTTGCAATGGCTACGGCGCCAAGGCTATCCGCCGGACAGCGTGGTGGTCGCGGGTGACTCGGCGGGCGGCATGTTGGCATTCATGCTCGCGCTGAACATGATTGAGTGCGGTGACGCCGCGCCGGCTGGGATCGCGACTGTTTCGCCGCTGACAGACCTGGATTCCGCACGCAGGCTGGCTCATCCGAACGCCCGCCGATGCGCCATGTTCAGCGGCCGGGTCCTGCCGGTGTTCGCCAAGTACGTCGAACGGTGTCATAAGCGCCTCAGCGCCGGCGAATCCCCTTGCGTGCTGGTGCCGCCCGTCGATGCCGACTTGTCGCGAATGCCTCCGGTGGCGATTCATGCCGGCGGCGACGAATTGTTGCTGCACGACGCGGAGTTGATGGCACGGCGGCTGACCGAGGCCGGGGTCCGGTGCGACTTGCACGTGTGGCAGGGGCAGGTCCACGACTTTCCTTTGGCAGCAGACATTCTGCCGGAAGGGCGCCGGGCGATACGCTACCTCGGCGATTTCATCGCTGAAGTCACCGTTCCCCGCGAGACCCTCGCGGCCTAGCCGGGCTGACGACTCATGCTGATTTGGCCAGCGTAGGTGGTCCAGATGCGGTGCTGCCCTTGGCGATTCGCCGTATCATCAATCGCGTGGCCTTTTCCAGGATCTCCTGCGCGATGTCGGACCGGCGGGTGCGCGCCGCTCGTCGCGTCGCAGCGCCGATGGTGATGCCCTGTTCGTAACCGGTGACGACCCGCGGATCCACATACGAACCACGCGCCACGGCCGGGGTGTTGCCCAGCTCCTCGGCAACCTCTTTCATCACAGCGGACTCGACACGTTTGGCCACCCGCCGGGACACGGCCGGGTCCCCATCGGCGAACGCCGCTGCCGCCAGCACGGTCCCATGCCAGGTTCGCAGGTCTTTCACGCTGTATTCGTCACCCACCAGTTCCTTGAACCGGGTGTTGAGGTCCTCGGCCCGGACTTCCGCCCACTGGGATCCCGCCCGGCACACCAGCAGTCGGCGCGAACGATCGCCGTGGCGCTGCAATGACCGCACTGCGCGGACCACTTGAACATCCTGGATCTCGAGCGTGCGGCGCACTCCGCTCTTGGCGGGATAGTCGAACCGCACTGTGTCACCGCGGACGGTTACATGCTGACATTGCAGCGTGGCGATGCCGTAAGACTCGTTCTCCTCCGCGTATCGGTCACCGCCTGCCCGAAAGTAGCCCCGGTCAAGCAGATACAGCGCCAACGCCAGCACTCGGTCACGAGCCAGCCCCCGGCCCGCAAGATCACGCGCGATCTGCTGCCGCCACGCCGGCAGCTCCTTGGACAACTCCAGGACGCGGTCGAACTTCTCCTCGGAACGCTCCTGCTGCCAGGCGACGTGGTAAAGGTACTGACGGCGCCCGGCCGCATCGGTGCCGACGGCCTGGATGTGCCCGTTGGGGTGTGGGCTGATCCACACCTTCTTCCACGCCGGCGGGACGACCAGATCCTTTATCCGCTGCAGAGTCTCAGGATCGGAGACCGGATCACCCTCAGAATCGTAGTAGGCGAAACCCTTCCCGCGGCGCTTGCGGGTAATACCCGGTTTGCTCACCACGCTACGACGCAGACGCATGACCGTTCTCCACTTCCGTTGGCTTACCAGAAGTTACCCGCGCAAGCGGCAGTTCATGCCTGCGCGCCGCGTCCGGCACGCAGGCATGAACCTGGTATGAACCTGCCTAGCGAATCAGCCAGCCATGAACTCGTGGTAGGCGGACTCCAGACCAGGCGACAGCGCCGTCACGTTGCACTGACGCTCGGTGTCCCCGATCGGCGCCAGAATGCCGCGCAGTTCGTAATACTCCTGCGGGTGCGCGGTGAAGTAGCTGCGCAAGTTGGCAGCCGCCTCCGGACGCGGTTGGCCATAAGCCGCCGTCACTACCTGGTTGGCTCCCGGGTGGCTACCCAGGTACTGCTGCGCGGCGCCGGTCACCGACGATACGGTGGCGTTCACGCCGTCCGGGCTGCAGTCGGGCGCTGCGGCCGCCGAGGGGGTACCGACGATTCCGACGGCCAGTCCCCCGAGCAGACACCCCGCGCTGACGCCGGCCAATCGCCGGCGTGCGGGCACACTGCTGAATTTCATGATGTGTTCCTTCGAATGTTGCGACTTGATCGTTGAGGTTCCCGATGCCCCGAAATTCAAAGTAGCCGAAGCGAAACCGCGCGAATCTGACGTTCGCCCACGACGAACCCGTCCGGACCCCGGAGAGCCGGCGACTCAGTGGCGTCGACCACACAAAACCACTCAAACCGCGCGTTTTCACTAAGCGGGCAACCAGACTGGGGGCCCGAAGTTGAGAATTCTCAGAATTGCGGCGCGATTCTTAGGGATCCCTGGGGAATCCGTGACGGCCTATCGTGACCCAAATGTTATTCGTGGTGGCAGACACGCCGGCTATCGCGCCGGCCCAGGTCGGTGAGCCACGCCACATGTTTCAGATCCCTGCCATCCGGAAACACTGCGCGAAGCGGTATCGGACGGAAGACGCGGTTGGCTCGCGCTCCGGACCGGGGTCCGCTGGGTGCGCGAGGTCGAAGAGTGGCCCGTGCAGCCGACGAAAGAAGCGATGAGAGGGAGGAATTCATGGGCGAGAAAAGTGGCCCCCAGGAAGCCGTCGAAGGCGTCGTCGAAGGCGTCAAGGGCAAGGCGAAGGAAGTCATCGGTGCCGTGACCGGTCGCGATGACGTCAAGCGTGAGGGCCAGGCCCAGCAGGACAAGGCCGACGCTCAGCGCAATGCCGCCAAGAAGGAAGCCGAGGCGGAAGCCGCCCGCGGTGCGGCCAGCGCTGCGGAAGAGCGCGAGCGCGCCAACCAGTAGCCAGCAGCTAGAAATGGCCCCGGCCCGAAATCGGGCTGGGGCCATTTGCATTGCTATGTTCTGAACAAGGTCACCATCACCGCGACGTCGGCCAGCAAGAGCACCAATCCGCACAGCGGAACGATGAAGCCCTCTCGATACAGACTCGCGACCTGCGAGGGCTACCCGTGCGGGGTGGACTGAAACCTGAGGCGGAGCCAATCAACCTTCGGCCGACTGTTGGGCCATTGCGTAACCGAGCTGAAGGAAGTCCGCCCCGGCCAGTGCGGTGAAGGTGCCCGCGACCAGCCGGGTGAACCTCGGGGCAAAAATCAGGCCGATGACGAATCCGGTGGCGACCCACATGTCGAGACAGAAGGGGCAGGTCAGCAGCTCACCCAAGCTGTGCCGCAGCTGGCCCGACTGTCTTGCTTCTTCATGCACCTCCGCCGGCCCGCCGGTGCCGGCGTACTGGGTGAATGCTGCTCGCAGCGGGCTCGTCACGGCGTCCTTGGTCAAGGTTCGCGACAGCTTGTGGGTACCCAACGTCACCGTGACCAGGTCCTGCACCGGCCAGCGGTCGGGCAGCCTGCGACCGGTGAGGGCCGCGATCACCGTCGTGACGGATACCAAAAGGCCGTAAACAACCAGCACCACCAGATAGCCGGCCAGCGGGCGGGGATTGTCGCCGCGATACACCTGCGCTTCGTGCCGTGCGCCGTCGACCACCTCGGCGCCGGCGTCTGTCACATCTCCCATCGCAACTCCTTCGGACGGTATCTACAGTGAAATGCTTGGGGGCCAAGATGTTTCATCCGAAGCAGCTCGGATCGTCCTGTCGCTGTCGCTCGAAATGACGTCGGGCGCAATTGCTTACGTGTCATAAGGAGGGTATTGCCGCCGCCGCAGAACCCGTGCCAGGTGCGCTGCATTGCGGGCGGCGGCCGCGGTGGCGGACGCGATCTGATCCGGCACTTCGTCCAGATCGTTGTAGTCGGTCGATTCCATTGCCGCACCGTTCCAATAGGTGCAACCCTGCGCGGGAATGCTGTATCCGATGTCGTTGAGCCCTTGGAACAGATCGGCGACCACCTTGTGCGCACCATCCTCGTTGCCCACCACGCCGACAATCGCGACTTTGCCGACCATGGCGGGTCTGCCATCGTCGTCGGTGTTGGACAGCTCCGCGTCGAGGCGTTCCAGCACGCGTTGCGCGACACTCGACGGATGGCCCAGCCAGATCGGTGTGCTGATGAGCAGAATGTCGGCGTCCAACGCCTTGCGCCGGATCTGTGGCCACTCGTCGCCGGAGCCCATGTCGTCTTCGACACCCGGTGCGATCGCATGGTCGACGCAGCGAATCAGCTCCGTTTCGACGTCTGCGTCCCTCAGCTTGCCCGCCACATGCTCGGCCATCAGGGCGCTGCTGGACGGTGCGGGACTGGGTTTCAGGCTGCACACCAGACCGAGCGCGCGCAGGGGCAGCTTCGTCTCATCGACCATCCCGAACTCATACCCGCCGGTCGCGCGACGAAAACCACGGCTCAGGGCCGACTTTCAAGGTGGTCTGGGAACCGTTGGCCGCCAGGATGATTCGCTGCTGGCACCATGTCTAGCGGCTACGGCGCGCCTTGGTTGATCGTCTCGAATCAGTGGAAAGGATGCGCCGCACGGCAGCGTCCAGGTGGTCGGCGACCTCGCGGTAAGACATCGTGCCACTGGCGGCGCGGACCATTACGCCGACATAGATCAGCTCGAGGAGCACGACCGATTCCGGATCGGCGTCCTCGCCGACGGCAGAGGTGAGCAGGTCGCGCACGAAGCGGCCCATCTGCATGCGAAGCAGTTCCACGTCCGGATCACCACTGTTCATGGTGACCGCCACGGCGTGGGCCAGCGCCGGCTCGTCGCCGACGATGAACGCCAGATCTCGCAACACGCCTGCCACCCGCTCCACCACATCGGATTCGTCGCCGGCCGGCTCGATACTCGACATCCGCCGCCAGAAGACCTCGGCGATCAGGTGTTCTTTGGACGAGAAGTAGGTGTAGGCGGTCGCGCGGGCCAGTCCGGCCTGTGCGGCCACCGCTTGCAGCGTCAGCTCTTGGTAGCCCACGTCGCGCAGCACCTCGAGGGTGGCCCGCCCGAGTTTCAGGACGGTGTCGGCGCGTTTACCGGTGAACCGGCGACGTGCTGACTCGACCGACATACCGTTGGACATGTGTCTAGACGCTACTACATCCACGCGGTCGCCTCCCTCCGGAGGGAGTGGTTCAGCCAAGTATCGGGAATCGACGGGCGGCGGCGAGCTCGTCGAGTCCGGCTTGCATGACCTCGCGCACGTGGGCGTCGACGTCTGCGACGTCCGGGCTCTTGCCGAACTTCTCGCGGATGTGGATCGGCTCGAGGACTCGGGTCACGATCTTGGCCGGCAGCGGAAGGTTCGGCGGCAGTACAAAAAGGCTCACGCCGAACGGGAAACCCACCGTGATCGGGACGATTTTGGCGCGTGCCCACCGAGCGACCGGACCGAGGCGCTGCGCCAGCGAGGTGCCGCGGGTGAGGAACAGTTGGGTCTCTTGCCCGCCGATGGAGACCATCGGGACGATGGGTACCCCGGCCTCGATTGCGGCCCGCACGTAACCGGTCCGACCGTCGAAGTCGATGACGTTCTGTGCGGACGTCGGACGGTAGGCGTCATAGTCACCACCTGGAAACACGACCACGAGGCCGTCGCTGTGCAGCGCCCTGGCGGCGTTGTCGTGATTTGCCCGGATGAACCCGATCTTCTGCAGGAAGTTCCCGACCGGCCCGACCATGATCATGTCATGGCTGAGCGTGTAGATCGGGCGGTCGTAACCGTGCTCGGCATACCAATCGACGGCGAAGATCGGCACGTCGAACGCCAGCTGACCGCCGGAGTGGTTGGAGACCACCAGCGCACCGCCGGCGGGGACGTTGTCGAGTCCGTACACCTCGGATCGGAAGTAGCGCTTGAGCATTGGCCGGATGGCGCCGATGACTCGCTCGGTGAGAACCGGGTCCCATTTCGCGATCTCGGGTTCGGCGATATCGGTGGTAGTCACGGTGTCCTTTCGGTTTAGGCTACGACGGCCTGGTACTCGCGCTGGCCGGCTTCGGCGGAGCTGATGAAACATCCTGCGGCAGCACTGATCTGCGCGAATTCGCGGATCATCGCGTCGGTGACTTCGTGGGCGTCGTTCAGCGTCACGGCGTCCGCCAGAACGGAGATGTTCAGCTGATCCGCATAACTCCATACGGTGATGTTCAGGCCGCTCCCCGCCACCAGTGGGCCCACGGAGTAGAACTCGGCGACCTGCGTGCCGGCGACCGTCACAAGCTCGCGCGGCCCGGGCACATTGGAGACCACCAGGTTCTGCATTTTGTTGTGGGTGTCCGTCCGCGCCATCCAGCCGGTGAGCATCCGCGCCAGGCCGGGCGGCATGTAGTCGAACCATCGCGTCCATAGCTCCGGCCCCTGGATGGTATGCAGTCGCTTGGCGGCGACGGCTGCGTCGTGGCTGTGTTTGACGCGGTGCAGCGGGTCGGCGATGTCTGCGGGTAGCGCGACCGCGATCTGGGTGAAGTTGTTGCCGGCCGACCTTCCCGGCGACGAGTCGAGGCACACCGGGACCATGGCCACCAGCGGAGTGTCCGAGCTGCCGTCGTAACGCAGCCGCAGCTCCCGGACCGCACCTGCGCTCATGGCCAGGATCAAATCGTTTATCGTGCAACCCAATTGACGGGTAGCCAGTTTGGCATCAGCGAACGGCAGGCTGGCCGTTGCGAACTGGCGGCCGGTGGTGAGCCGGTGGTTCGTGAAGCACTCGGGGGCTTTGATGCGTGCTTCTGATCCGGTTCGTCGGATGCGACGGACCCGACGGACGCTGGCCCCGGTATAGCGTAAAAGGCTTGGCAATTCAGCGATTTGGCCCAGGTGGTCGCGGGCGGCGTCGCACAGCAGCCGAGTCCTGCCCGGAAGCGGATCGAACTCGGCAGCGCTGAAGGCTTCCGGCCTGTCGAGTGCACCGGCGAGAAGATTTGCCGACGCGACACCGTCGGCGAGCGCGTGGTGAATCTTGGTGACGACGGCGATCCGTCCGTCCGCCAGACCGTCGACCACATAGATCTCCCACAACGGCCGCGTGCGGTCCAACGGCTCCTCGATCAATCGGGCGATCGCCTCGTCGAGTTCCCGCCGCCCGCCGGGGGCCGGTAGCTGTAGTGGCCGGACGTGATATGTGAGGTCGACCGGACAGTTCTGCCGCCACATCGGGCGGTGGAACGCGTAGGGGGTCTCTACGAGTATGCGTCGCATCGGCTCGAATCGGTGCAGGCGCCGGTGCAGAACGTTGCGGACGGTGTCAACCGAGAAACTGCCGGCGTTCGGTGCATCGACGATCGCGACCTTGACCGTGTGCATCGGCACGTTGGGGGCCTCGCTGTAGAGCATCATCGCGTCCGAACCGCTAAGTCGTTTCACTGCTTGATCCTTCGCACCAAGATTTTCGATTTCGCCACGGCTATTGCGCTCCGTCGATGCCGACGCTTAGGTCTTGTCACCGCGTGCACAGCGGAATAGCCGGGATTGCTCAGGAACGTTACCGGCAAAAATGGACTGCTGTCTAGACGTTACAACAGACAGCGGTGTGGAATATGTCACAGCGCGGCGGGCCGGCCGAGGGTCGTGCCTGCGTTGTCAGCTTGCTTAATTACTAAGTCCGGCAACCAGATTGATGGTCACCGCGAGAATGACCGCCCCGAAAAGATAGGACAGCAGCGCCTGGCACAGCACGAGAGCACGGAACTGTCCGTTCTCCAGACTGGTGTCGGACACCTGGTAAGTCATGCCGACGGTGAACGCCAGGTAGAAGAAATCCACGAACCGTGGTTTCTCCTTGCCGTTGAAGTTGATCCCGCTGCTTTCGTTCGAGTAATAGACGTCGGCATAACGGACGCTGAAGACCGTGTGGACCACGCACCAGGCGGCGACAATGCTGATCACGCCTACCGCCGCGGCGACCTGCTTCTCGACTCCGGACTTCGACCCGGCGGCAAGCAGATGGGCCACACCCGCCAAACTGGCCACACTCGCGGCCAGGATGATGCCGTCGGTGACCCACCCTCTGGGTGGGTCCTCGGGACGTACATGGGCACGCGTCTGTTCGGCGTCCATCGGCAAGACGACGATCCAGGTCCAGGCGAGATACACGCCGGCTGCGGCAATCCATCCCACGGCGGGCGCGTACCGCCATCCCGTCGTGGAGCCGAGCGCCAGCGCAATGACGACACCGGCCAGCAGGGCGACGATCAGCCGAATGACCACGCGTTTGCGCCAGTGCGACCGAGGTTGAAATTCCATAGTCAAAGCTAAACACCCGACTGGCAGTCCTGGCCCCGATGCGGCCCGGTTCGGCAGGCGCCATGCGCGACTTTCGCCTCAGAGTGCTCGCAGGCCGCGCAGGGTCCTGCCTATCAATTCACGTCGTTCGTCGATTGTCATCGCGTCACCGAGGGGAGCGTGCACCCGCAAATAACCCTGTGTCACCAGGTCGCCGACCAGGAACCGCGTCGCACCGAGCGGCAAGGACAGACGAGCGGCGATCTCTGCGACCGAGGGGCTCAGGACGCACAATGTCAGGATCTGGCGCCGCACATCATTTCTCGGCCAGCGCGGCGGCTTCGCTGGGTCGTTGAGGGCTTCGACCGGCGCCTCGGGTGGCAGTTCGACATCGGAGTCGGTGCGACCTGCCGTGAACGTGTATGGCCGGACCAGGCTCGGTTCGTCCACGGTGTCCGGTTCTGTGAACAAGTCGCGAATCGGTTCACCCCTGCCCTCCGACTGCTGATACGCGTCGGTGCGCCTTTGCGGGATGTTGTGGTTCTCCAAGAACCACAACGCCTGGTCGGCATGCACAGATGCACGCAGCTCGCTGGAGACGACCTTGAGGATGGTGCGGTCGGTGTCGATGACGAATGTGGTCCGTCTGACCGGGAGCAGCCGGGCCAGCAGCCCACGGCGCCGAGCGTGCCGGCCACCCCGGGCCGCCTCACGCGCCACGACGGATCTACGCAGCTTGGCGAACCTGCCTCGGCGCACCCCGAACAGCTCCGACACCACGCCGTCGGCGTCGGAGAGCAGTGGATAGTCGAACTTGCGCTGTTGGGCGAAGTGGGCCTGCCTGTCGACGGTGTCGGTACTGATGCCCACCCGCTGGGCGCCCACCGTGGCGAATTCGTTGCTCAGGTCCCGGAAATGACAAGCCTGGGCTGTACAGATCGGCGAGGACGCTAATGGGAAGAAGAACAGCACCACCGGCCCGTCGGAAAGGAGCGCCGACAGTGTCCGAGGCCGACCGGTGTGATCGTACAAAGTGAAGTCAGGCGCCTTATCGCCCGCGATCATCGGCAAAGACTAACGCGGGAAGCTCTGCGCGACGCACGACTCGGACAATTCGGTCAGCGGCGAATGCCCGGTCGGAAATGTCCGACGCGCTCAGCTGCCCTGCAGCCGGGGCGCCATCAGGGCGCTAATTCGCTCCAGTTGAGACGGCGACATCGACGTAAACCTTTTGCGGTCAAATCCGGACCGTTCTGATCCGATGTGTTATGCGTTGTTGCACAACATTATTCGTAACCTCGCTACGCTGATCCCCCGCCACCCAAATGACTCAGTAGAGCCGGAAGCCACCCCTAGCGGCCAAAGGCGCGCGTGTGGCGATGCGTGTCAGTCGACCAGAGATAACCGCAATCCGCACATTGCAGATGCACCAAAGTCCCCTGATTGCTCAGCAGGTACTGCCAGTGGGTAGCGCAGTTTCGGCTGCTCCGACAATCACGACATTTGGCGCCGTGATCGCAGCACGGGCAGGGTAGCCATGCGCGGCGGTTGCGGTCGGCGGTCGGATCAATCGGTAACACGATCAGTCGTCCGTTCGGGCAGGACGCCGGCGCGAACCAACTCGTCGTAGACCCTCTGCTGCTCCTCGTCCAGGTCCGAGTACAGCATTTCGTAGGCCTTCTGTTCCTCGGCGAGCACGATGACGGGGTCCCAATCGCCACCTATCGCTTCGAGCGCTGCGCTGCGTCGGCGCGCCTCGTCAAGGGTCAGGTCATAGGCAAAGTCAAGGTTGGCCATCGCGCTCCCAGCCATTAGATAGATACGCAAACGAACGATCAGGATGACCCAATTGACGCTCAGGAGGTTATGAACTGCGTCACTGTTTTCGGTTGAAGTCCGTCACACTCGACGCAGGTACAGCGCGTTCCAAACGGGATGAAAACGGCCCCCGAAGAAATCTCCGAGGGCCATTTCCGCTGGTAGCGGGGACAGGATTCGAACCTGCGACCTCTGGGTTATGAGCTACGGGCCAGGGATTTCGGGTGTTCGCGTTGTCTCATTTGTGCAGGTCAGACGGGGTTACGCGTTCGGGTGGTTGCGCCGTGTTGCACTGGCTTGGGCCAGTTTCGCGGAGTTTTGTTCCCAAATTTGTTCCCAACTCGGAAGGCTGCCGTCGCGTAATGGCGCAACCCAATGGCCTCGGCCATCTCCCGGTGCTCGTAGTCTTGTTAGTCCTTGACGGTGTGAGATGACCGCTATACATCTGATCTGTGCCAACACGTCCGGAGACTCCAAGCGGCCAATAGGAACCCTACGGCGGGCCCAACGACGGACTACCCCCGAGACTAATACTCACTCAACCGGCAGCTTCAGCACCTGGTTGCTGTCGTGGTCGGTGATGTAGAGGTTGCCGGTCCCGTCCACCGCCACACCGCGGGGGTCGCGAAGGCCGGTGACGGGCAGCACCTCTTGCGTGGACGAGCCCGCCGCAAGCCTCAACACCTGGTTGCTGCCGTCGCCGACGGTGACGTAGAGGGTGCCGGCACTGTCCACCGCCACATCGTGGGGCCAGTCGAGGCCGGCGAGCAGCACCTCCTGCGTGGACGAGCCCGCCGCAAGCTTCACCACCCGGCGGTTGCTGCCGTCGGTGACGTAGACGGCGCCGACGCCGTCCACCGCCACACCCGTGGGGGGGTAGAGGCCCGTGAACGGCAGCATCTCCTGCGTGGACGAGCCCGCCGCAAGCTTCACCACCCGTTTGGTGTTCCAGTCGGTGACGTAGAGGGTGCCAGCATTGTCCACCGCTAGACCATTGGGCTCTTTGAGGCCGGTGAAGGGCAGCCCCTCCTGTGTGGACGAGCCCGCCGCCAGCTTCAGCACCCGGGCGCCTGATGGGTCGGCGACGTAGACGTTGCCACCACTGTCGACGGCTACGCTTTCGATGGCGTTGCTGAGGTCGGTGAACGGCAGCACGGTTTGGGTGGACGACTCCGCGGCCAGCTTCAACACTCGTTTGTTGTGGCCATCGGCGACATACACGTTGCCGGCGCTGTCCACTGCGACATCATACGGACCCTTGAGGCCGGTGAACGGCAGCACAACCTGGGGGCCATAGGTTCGTAGCGATGAGGTCCGAGGCGGTGACTGCGATGGCCGGTTCTTCGTTAGGGTGGGGATGCCCACGGCGGCTGCGATCGCGGCGACCGCGCCGCCACCGATCAACGTGAGTGTGGTGCGTCGACTCATCCTGCCAGCCGTTGTCGGCACGGGCGGGGCGGGTTGCTGTGGCACCGCCGACCCGGCGGGTACCGGCGGCTCGGCTCTGACGGTTGCCGGCAGAGCGGTTACCGGATGTGACGCCGGTTCCGTTGATCGCACACGCGTCGGATTCACTGCGGGCCGCGCAATGGGAACGGTGATCGCGTCGCGCGCGGCGTCAGCCAACTCGACGGTGGTCGCGTACCGCTGGTCTGGGTCTTTGGCCATGCCGGTCGCGATGACCTCGTCGACCGGTGTGGGCACGTCCGGTCGGGTGATCGAGGGCCGCGGTGGCGGGGCGCTCAGGTGCGCGGCGACCAGGCGGGCCATGGTGTCGCCGTCAAACGGTGGGTGACCGGTCAGGCATTCATAGAGCACGCAGGCCAGCGAATAGATGTCGGCGCGGGCATCTTCTGTTCTGTTATCTAACCGCTCGGGTGCGATGTACTGAAAGGTGCCAATCATATGGCCGGACTTGGTCATTCGCGTTTCATCCAGGGCGCGGGCGATCCCGAAATCGATCAGGTAGGCGAAGTCGTCGCGATCGAGCAGGATGTTGGAGGGTTTGATGTCGCGGTGCAGCAGGCCAACCTCGTGGGCGGCATGTAGCGCCTTGCCGACCTGCTCGATGATGCGCACGGCTCGCGCGGGTTCCAGTGGCCCATCAGCGAGCACGGTTTGTAGGTCGCGGCCCTCGATCAGGCGCATATCCACATAGAGGCGCCCGTCGATTTCGCCGTAGTGATGGATCGGGATGACGTGCGGGCTATTTAATCGCGCCGCCGCGTG
>NZ_LZIJ01000065.1 GCF_001667115.1 Mycobacterium sp. 852002-51163_SCH5372311
TTGGGCGCCTCTCTGTGTCAAGTGCTGTGGTGATCGGTTGTATCGTGGCCGGTGGCTGGCCCGGTAAGTGATTGCTCCGAAGTGCCGGTGTAGGGGTGTGAGCCGGCCGCGCTGGACATCAGAGCCGCCCCCGTGTGTCCTGCCGGGCCTGCCTCTTGCTTCGCTGTGGCGTCGTTGAGGAGTTGGCGATAGACGGTGTCGGATAGGCGCCTTTTAAGACATCGCAACGCTTCTTGTTGACTTTTGCCTTCGGATCGTTTTCGCAGGTAATAGGCTTTTCCGGGAGTGTCTTGCCGGATCTGGGTAACGGCCATGATGTGCAGGCAGGAGTTGAGTTGGCGGTCCCCGGCGCGGGAAAGCCGGTGGCGTTTGACGTCGCCGGATGACACCTCGATGGGGGCGGTGCCGGTATAGCTGGCGAAGGCTGCAGCGGAGCGGAATCGGGTGATCGTCCCGACTCGGCCGAGAATCTTGCCGGCGGTTAAAGTGCCAATGCCGTGTAGCTGGGTCAAGGTGGTGCCCGATGCGGTGACGACAACTTGAATATCGCCGGCAGCCTTGGTGATGCGCCGATCGAGGTGGCGGACCTCGCCGATGAGGTCGACCGCCAGGGCGCGCATTGTCTTGCCGGCGGTGTCCCGGGGTCGAACATTACGCACCAGTTCGGCGGCGCGCTGGGCGGTCAACTTCAGCCCAGCACCCCCTGGAATCAGGTGCGTGAGTACGACATGGAGTCGGTTGATGGTTTGGGTGCGGGTCTTGACCAGATCGTCTCGATGCTCGATGACTGCGCGTAGGGCCCGTGTGGCGGAGTCGATCTCGGTGCTATTGAGGGTAGGTGAGGTCAGCGCGGCGATACCGACTGAGATTGCGTCGGCGTCGTCGTTTTTACGGCCGTGCCCGGTTGAAAGTAACCGCACCCGGGCAGCTAGCTTGGCGGGGACGTCCATGACCTCGATTTGGTCCGCGTTGAGCCGCATGGCCAGGGGTGCCCCTAAGCCGGCTGCGCCTTCGATGGCCCACTGCGCTTGCGGCCAGCGACGCGCAAAGCGGCGCAACGCCCGGTAACCGCTGTCGCTGACCGGTACTCGGATGACGTCTACTGGCTGCAACGAGGCATCCACGGCTGCCGCCGTCCACGATGCCTTATGCGGATCGACTGCGATCGCCACGCTTGATGTCATCAAATTCAGCTCCTCACTCGAATGGATACGGGTTAAAGCGAGGAGGGCACACCAACTTTCGGCTACGCAGGCCTCTCTTCAGCCACTCCACGCCAAGGCGGCGATGACCGGCCGGCAAGCCCAAAGAAAGTCAACCCACAGGAGTGACAGGTGTGAAACGAGCCAATACCGGTCACCGCCTCAG
>NZ_LZIJ01000066.1 GCF_001667115.1 Mycobacterium sp. 852002-51163_SCH5372311
TCGCCGGCCGTAATGATCCCGCGCTCGACAGGTTGGTCGGGTTTTTCGTCAACACCGTGGTGTTGCGAGTCGATCTGGCCGGCAATCCCACCATGGCCGAGTTGTTGGCTCAGGTGCGCGCGCGCAGCCTGGCCGCCTACGAACACCAAGACGTGCCCTTCGAGGTGCTGGTCGAGCGGCTTAACCCGACCCGAAGCCTGTCGCATCACCCGCTGGTGCAGGTGATGTTGGCCTGGCAGAACTTCGCCGCCCACGACGATGGCGCCGTGGCCACGTTCAGCTTGGGTGACCTCGACGTCACGCAGGTCCCGGTGGACACCCGCACTGCCCGTATGGACTTGACCTTCTCGCTGGCTGAACGCTTCACCGAGGACGGTGAGCCCGCCGGGATCTTCGGGGCGGTGGAATTTCGCACCGATGTGTTCGACGCAGCCAGCATTGGGGCGCTGATCGCGCGGTTGCGGCGGGTGGTGGTGGCGCTCACCGCCGATCCCGCCCGGCGGTTGTCGTCGATCGATGTGCTCGACGAGCCCGAGCATGCGCGTCTGGATCAGCTCAGTAATCGGTCGGCGTTGAGCCGGCCCGCACCAGGCGCGGCATCGATTCCGGTGTTGTTCGCCGCGCAGGTGCAGCGCCTCCCGGAGGCGGTGGCGATTCGCTGCGGGCCGGGTTCGTGGACCTACCGCGAGCTGGATGAGGCCGCCAACCGGTTGGCCAACCTGCTGGCTGGCCGGGGTGTCGGTGCCGGTGGCTGTGTGGCGTTGCTGTTGTCGCGGTCGGCTGAGGCGGTCATAGCGATGTTGGCGGTACTCAAGACCGGGGCGGCTTACCTGCCGGTCGACCCGGCGCATCCGCGGTCGCGGATGGAGTTCATGCTCACCGATGCCGCACCCCTGGCCGTCGTCACCAGCGCGGACCTGTCCGCACAGCTGGACGGCTTTGATGTGGTGGTCATCGATGTCAATGACCCTGCGGTGGATCGCCAGCCCAGCACCGCGCTGCGGGCGCCGGCTCCTGATGACATCGCTTACCTGATTTACACCTCGGGCACCACCGGGGTCCCCAAAGGGGTGGCCGTCACCCATCGCAACTTGGCCCACTTGGCGGAGTCCTCGCCTCCTCACCTGCCGGTGACACAGGTGTGGACGCAGTGCCATTCGTATGCGTTCGACTTTTCGGTGTGGGAGATCTGGGCTGCGCTGCTTCAGGGTGGGCGGTTGGTGGTGGTGCCCGAGTCGGTGACGAGCGCACCGGATGACTTCCACGACCTGCTGGTTGCGGAAGCGGTCAACGTGTTGACCCAGACCCCCTCGGCGGCGGCGGCGCTCGCCCCGGAAGGGCTGGAGTCGACGGCGTTGCTGCTTGGCGGGGAGTCCTGCCCGCCGGAGGTGGTGGATCGGTGGGCGCAGGGACGCGTGGTGATCAACGCCTACGGCCCGACGGAGGTCACGGTATACGCGTCGATGAGCGCCCCGTTGACGGCTGGGGCGGGGGTGGTGCCGATCGGCTCGCCGGTCGCGGGGGCGGCACTGTTTGTGCTCGATGGGTGGTTGCGCCCGGTGCCGGTCGGGGTGCTGGGGGAGTTGTACGTGGCCGGTCGCGGGGTGGCGTGCGGGTATGCGGGCCGGGCCGGATTGACCGCCTCGCGGTTTGTGGCCTGCCCATTCGGCGGGCCGGAGACTCGGATGTATCGCACCGGCGATTTGGTGTGTTGGCGCGTTGGGCAGTTGGAGTATTTGGGCCGCGCCGATGAGCAGGTGAAGATCCGCGGGTACCGCATCGAACTCGGCGAAATCCAAACGGCCCTAGCCGCGGTGGCGGGGGTCAAGCAGGCGGTGGTGATCGCCCGCGAGGACCGCCCGGGGGATAAGCGTCTGGTGGGCTACGTCACCGGCACCGTCGACCCGGCCCAGGCGCGCGCGCAGTTGGGTGAGCGGCTACCCGCGTATATGGTGCCAGCGGCAATCGTGGTGATCGAGGCGCTGCCGGTGACGCCGACCGGCAAGCTGGACACCCGCGCGCTGCCGGCACCGGAATATCAGGCCCTGGATCGTTATCGCGCCCCCAGCACCCCAACCGAGGAACTTCTGGCCGGCATTTACGCCCAAGTGTTGGGTGTCGAGCGCGTCGGGGTCGACGATTCTTTCTTCGATCTGGGTGGGGATTCGCTGTCAGCGATGCGTCTGGTCGACGCGGTCAACGCCGGGCTGCGTGCCCAGGTCACGGTGCGCGCGGTGTTCGAGGCGCCTACGGTTGCCCAGTTGGCCCCGCGTGTCGGGGCGGAGGCAGGCCGGTATGCCCCGTTGGTGCCTGCCGAGCGACCGGCGGCGGTGCCGTTGTCGTTTGCCCAAAACCGGTTGTGGTTCATCGACCAGTTGCAGGGCCCTTCACCGATTTACAACCTGCCAATGTCGTTGCGGCTGCGGGGGCCGCTTGACACCGAGGCGTTGGGTGCGGCGCTGGCCGATGTGGTGGGTCGTCATGAGAGTCTGCGCACGCGGTTCCCGGCCGTCGAGGGGATACCGCGCCAGCTGGTGGTGCCGGTTGAGCGTGCCGACTTCGGCTGGCAGATTGTCGATGCCAGCGATTGGCCCCCCGCCCGGCTGGGTGAGGCCCTCGAGACGGTGGTGCGGTACAAGTTCGACCTGTCCACCCAAATCCCGCTCCACGCCACGCTTTTCCGTCTCGGCCAGGACGAGCACGTGCTGGTAGCCGTAGTGCACCACATCGCCGCCGACGGCTGGTCGATCGTCCCGCTGGTGCGTGACCTGGGGATGGCCTACGCCAGCCGGCGCGCGGGGCAACCCCCCGGCTGGACGCCATTGGCGGTGCAGTATGTCGATTACGCGCTGTGGCAGCGCGCGCAGTTGGGCGAGCTGCACGACCCGAACAGTGCCATCGCCGGACAAATGGCCTACTGGGAGAACGCCCTGGCCGACATGCCCGATCGCCTGCAGCTGCCCACCGACCGACCCTATCCACCGGCGGCTGATTTCCGCGGCGCCAGGGTGGCGGTGGACTGGCCGGCGGGGCTGCAGCAGCAGGTGGCGCGCGTGGCACGCGAGCACAACGCATCCGGTTTCATGGTGATTCAGGCCGCCCTCGCAGTGCTGCTGGCCAAGCTCAGCGCCAGCGCAGATGTGGCAGTCGGATTCCCCATCGCCGGGCGGCGCGACCCCGCACTCGATGAGCTGGTCGGGTTTTTCGTCAACACCTTGGTGCTGCGGGTCGATTTGACCGGAGATCCCAGTTTGGCCGAGCTGCTGGCCCAGGTGCGAGAGCGCAGCCTGGCCGCCTACGAACACCAAGACGTGCCCTTCGAGGTGCTGGTGGAACGGCTCAACCCGACCCGCAGCCTGACCCATCACCCCCTGGTGCAGGTGGCTTTGGCTTGGCAGAACTTCGCCGGGCAGGACACTACGAAGCTCGCCGCCGGATTGGCCTCGGGTGACCTGCAGATCACGTCGCTGCCGGTGGACACCCACACCGCTCGCATGGACCTGACCTTTTCGCTGGCCGAACGCTGGACCGAGGCCGGCGAACCCGCCGGGATCGGCGGCGCGGTGGAATTCCGCACCGACGTGTTCGACGCGGACACCATAGCGGCGCTCATCAAACGGTTGGAGCGGGTATTGGCGGCTATCACTGCCGACCTAAGCCGGCCGCTGTCGTCGGTGGATCTGCTCGATGAAGCTGACCACGCCCGCCTCGACGAGATCGGTAATCGGGCAGTATTGACCCAGCCCGAACCGCCCGCGCCGGTTTCCATTCCGGTGTTGTTCGCCGCGCAGGTGAAGCGTGCCCCAGATGCGGTGGCAATTGTGTGCGGCGATTGTTCGTGGACCTATCGCGAGCTGGAGGACACCGCTAACCGGTTGGCGCACCTGCTGGCCGACCACGGTGCGGGCCCGGGACAATGTGTGGCACTGCTGTTTTCCCGGTCCGCCGAGGCGATCGCGGCGATCTTGGCGATACTCAAAACCGGGGCAGCCTACGTCCCGGTCGACCCGGCGCTGCCTGAAGAACGGATCGCCTTCATCCTCGCCGATGCCACACCGATCGCCGCAATCACCACGGCGGCACTGCAATCGCGGCTGGATGGGCACGATTTGGCCGTCGTCGATGTCGGTGACTTCGCTGACTCCGCTGTGCACAGCCAACCCAGCACGGCACTACCGGCGCCGGCCCCTGACGACATCGCCCACATCATTTACACCTCGGGCACCACCGGTGTGCCCAAAGGTGTGGCGGTCAACCATTACAACGTGATTCAGCTGTTCGACTCGCTGGATGCCGGCGTGGAGTTGGCGCCGGGGCAGGTGTGGACGCAGTTTCACTCGTTGGCCTTCGACTTTTCGGTGTGGGAAATCTGGGGTGCGCTGTTGTACGGCGGACGGCTGGTGGTGGTGCCCGACGAGGTGACGCGCTCGCCGGAGGAATTCCACGACCTGCTGACTGCCGAACGGGTCAGCGTGTTGACCCAGACCCCCTCGGCTGTGGCAATGCTCTCGCCCGCGGGGTTGGAGTCGGCGTCGTTGGTCATCGGCGCTGAGCCCTGCCCGGCCGAGCTGGTGGATCGCTGGGCGCCGGGGCGGGTGATGATCAACGTCTACGGCCCCACTGAGACGACTATGTGGGCGGCCAAGAGCGCGCCGTTGACGGCGGGGTCGGGGTCGCCGCCGATCGGCTCGCCGGTGCCGGGGGCTGCCTTCTTCGTACTGGATGGCTGGTTGCGCCCGGTACCGACCGGTGTAGTTGGCGAGTTGTACATCGTCGGCCGCGGCGTCGGGTGTGGGTATTGGCGCCGGGCCGGGTTGACCGCGTCGCGGTTTGTGGCGTGTCCGTTCGCGGACGGTGCGGGTATGCGGGGACGACCTGGACAACGGATGTATCGCACAGGGGATCTGGTGCGTTGGCGCACTGATGGACAGCTGGACTATCTGGGCCGCGCCGATGAGCAGGTCAAGATCCGCGGCTATCGCATCGAGCTGGGCGAAGTTCAGGCGGCGCTGGCCGGGCTGGACGGGGTGGAGCAGGCGGTGGTGATCGCCCGCGAGGATCACCCCGGCGACAAACGCCTGGTGGGCTACATCACCGGGGTCGCAGACCCGGTCGAGACGCGCGTGGCGCTGGCCGCGCGGCTACCGGCATACATGATCCCCGCGGCGGTAGTGGCGCTTGACGCATGGCCGGTGACGGTCAACGGAAAGCTTGACAAACGCGCCCTGCCAGCACCGGAATATCAGGGCATCGATCGGTACCGCGCCCCGGCCACCCCCACTGAGGAGACGCTCGCCGATATCTACGCCGAGGTGCTCGGGCTCGAGCGCGTCGGGGTCGACGACTCGTTCTTCGACCTGGGCGGGGATTCGTTATCGGCGATGCGCGTGATCGCCGAGATCAACACGCGCCTGGAGACCCACGTTGCGGTGCGAACACTATTCCATGCGCCGTCCGTTCGGACCTTGAGCCGGCAGCTGGGGACACCCGCCAGTGAGCTAGAAGTAGTCCCTGTTGAGGTCCTCAAAGAGGGTACCGGTGTTCCGCTGTTCTGCATGCATCCCGGAGGTGGGATGAGTTGGCCGTATCAGCGTCTCGCCCATTACTTGGACTGCCCGATCATTGGAATTCAACAAATCCTTCAGGGCGAGGAAGCTGAACCTCAATCAATTCGCGAGATGGCGACGATCTATGCCGACAGGATTCAAGAGGTCGATTCTAGCGGGCCCTACAATCTTCTCGGCTGGTCTTTTGGCGGTCTCGTCGCTCATGAACTCGCCATCGAGCTTCGGCAACGTGGATACGAGATTGGGCGCCTCATCATTTTCGATGCTCAATTCAGTCTCGAAGGCGCGAGCCTGCCGAACCATCCCTTAGAGGACAAACAGATGCTGGAAGAAGCCTTCCGGTTCTATGGCATCGATATGCCCGAGCGGGATGAGCCACTCACCTACCAGCAGCTGGAAAAGGTAATGCTGGAACGGGGAGTCACAGAATTCCCTCGGTACAAACGGCTTGTGGATTGGCTGATCCAAAACTTCAATAGAAATATGGAGTTGCAGCGAACTCACGAACCTCGTGTCTTCGACGGTGATATGACCATCTTTTCGGCTGCGCGGGATGAGAGCGATCGCGGTTCATATCTCATCCAAGCTTGGCGGCCGTACATCGCCGGCGACATTACGGAGTACTCGGTCGATTGCCCACATGAAGAAATGTTGACTGTGGAATCGCTCAACCTATATGGCCAACAACTCAAACTCTTATTAGAAACCGAAGGCGGCATGATGGTGAACAAATCAACGGGGTCTCACAATCTCTGATGAATTGTCCGCTCTCCGGGCTTGCATCGACAAGCAGTCGACAGCTGTGTGAGGTTTCTGAAGCCGAAGGCCGAGTAGCGCTTTCCAGCCGTCGGTGATCGCGTCGGCTTTCGGCTGCCGTGGCCATAATGTGGCTTTGGTCACGGGCAATTCACGTGATCTGACGTTGGGTGTTTTGCCTGTTCAGGCGCGACGCAACGGGGCGCGCCGGTGCTTTGGCCGTAACACGCCGTTAACAGAAGGTGCCTACTGTTCGGGTATGGATCGACAGAAGGAATTCGTCCTCCGCACGCTCGAGGAGCGAGACATCCGCTTTGTGCGGCTCTGGTTCACCGACGTGCTCGGCTACCTCAAGTCGGTCGCAATCGCGCCGGCCGAACTCGAAGGTGCCTTCGAAGAAGGCATCGGCTTCGACGGGTCGTCGATCGAGGGGTTCGCGCGGGTGTCGGAGTCTGACACCGTCGCGCACCCGGACCCGTCGAGCTTCCAGGTGCTGCCCTGGACCACCAGCACCGGCCACCACCACTCCGCGCGGATGTTCTGCGACATCACCATGCCGGACGGCTCGCCGTCGTGGGCGGACCCGAGGCACGTACTGCGGCGTCAGCTCGCCAAAGCCAACGACCTCGGCTTCTCCTGCTACGTGCATCCGGAAATCGAATTCTTCCTGCTGGAGCCCGGCCAGGACGACGGCTCGTCGCCCGTACCGATCGACAACGCCGGCTACTTCGACCAAGCGGTGCACGAATCGGCCTCGACATTCCGCCGGCACGCGATCGAGGCGCTGGAGTTCATGGGCATCTCGGTGGAATTCAGCCACCACGAAGGCGCCCCGGGCCAGCAGGAAATCGACCTGCGGTTCGCCGACGCCCTGTCGATGGCCGACAACGTGATGACGTTCCGTTACGTCATCAAAGAGGTCGCGCTGGAGGAAGGTGTGCGGGCGACGTTCATGCCCAAGCCTTTCGGCCAGCATCCCGGTTCGGCCATGCACACGCACATGAGCCTGTTCGAGGGCGACGTCAACGCCTTCCACAGCGACGACGACCCGCTACAACTGTCGGATGTCGGCAAGTCGTTCATCGCCGGAATCCTGGAACACGCCTCTGAAATCAGCGCGGTCACAAACCAATGGGTCAACTCCTACAAGCGGCTGGTGGTCGGCGGAGAGGCGCCCACCGCCGCTTCCTGGGGCGCGGCCAACCGGTCGGCGCTGGTGCGAGTCCCGATGTATACGCCGCACAAGACGTCGTCGCGACGGGTCGAGGTGCGCAGCCCCGACTCGGCGTGCAACCCCTACCTGGCGTTCGCCGTGCTGCTGGCCGCCGGATTGCGTGGGGTCGAAAAGGGCTACGTGCTGGGGCCGCAGGCCGAGGACAACGTGTGGGACCTCACGCCCGAGGAACGCCGCGCGATGGGTTACCGTGAGCTGCCGTCCAGCCTGGACAGCGCGCTGCGCTCCATGGAGGCCTCCGAACTTGTGGCGGAAGCGTTGGGGGAGCACGTCTTTGACTTCTTCTTGCGCAACAAACGCCGGGAGTGGGCGAACTACCGCAGCCATGTCACCCCCTACGAGCTGAGGACTTACCTCTCGCTGTAGCGGTTGCGCTAACGTCGATTCGTGACCAAGCCCGCGACGGAGCGACCCAGGCTGCCCAGTGCCGGGCGACTCGGCTTGGTCGACCCCCGCGCCGGCGAGCGCCTGACGCAGCTCGGCTGGTATGACGTAACCGACCAGAAAGACGAACAGGCGCACCTCGAGCTGCTGTGGTCGTTGTCGCGCGCGCCCGACGCCGACGCCGCCCTGCGAACCCTGATAAGGCTCTTCGAGAACCCGGACACCGGGTGGGATGAGCTCAACGCTGCCCTGCTCACCGACCGGAGTCTGCGCGGGCGGTTGTTCGCCGTTCTCGGCTCGTCGCTGGCGCTGGGCGATCACCTGGTTGCCCACCCGCAGTCCTGGAAACTGCTGCGCGGCAAAGGCATACTGCCCAGCCGGGAACAGCTGGCCCAGGCGTTCAACCAGTGCTGTGACGAATTACAAGACGACGCCTTGGCCGGGTCCGGGTCGGCCGTGCCGCGGCTGAGTGCGTTGTACCGCGACCAGCTGCTCGTGCTGGCCGCGCTGGACCTGGCCGCGACGGTCGAGGACGAACCGGTGCTGCCGTTCACGCTGGTGGCCGCGCACCTGTCGGACACTGCTGATGCGGCACTGGCGGCGGCGCTGCGGGTCGCCGAGGCGACCATGTGTGGTGCCAACACACCGCCCCGGCTCGCCGTCATCGCGATGGGCAAATGCGGTGCGCGCGAACTGAATTACGTCAGCGATGTCGACGTCATCTTCGTCGCCGAGCGTGCCGACGCGCTCAGCGCCCGAGTGGCCAGCGAGATGATGCGGGTGGCCTCATCCGCGTTCTTCGAAGTCGACGCGGGGCTGCGGCCGGAAGGGCGCAGCGGCGAGCTGGTCCGCACGCTCGAGTCGCATGTCGCCTACTACCAGCGGTGGGCGAAAACCTGGGAGTTCCAGGCGTTGCTGAAGGCCCGCCCCGCGGCCGGCGACCCTGAACTGGGCCGGCGCTACCTGGATGCGCTGATGCCGATGGTGTGGGTGGCCTGCGAGCGCGAGGACTTCGTGGTCGAGGTGCAGGCCATGCGGCGGCGAGTCGAACAGCTGGTGCCCGCCGACGTCCGTGGCCGCGAACTCAAACTCGGTACCGGCGGCTTGCGGGACGTGGAATTCGCGGTGCAGCTGCTGCAACTGGTACACGGGCGCGGCGACGAGTCGCTGCACGTGGCGTCCACGGTCGACGCGCTGAAGGCGTTGAGCGAGGGCGGTTACATCGGGCGCGAGGACGCGGCCAACCTGACCGCGTCGTACGAATTCCTGCGGCTGCTCGAACACCGGCTGCAGCTGCAGCGGCTCAAGCGCACCCACCTGCTGCCGGAATTCGACGACGACGAAGCGGTGCGCTGGCTGGCACGGGCGGCCCACATCAGGCCCGACGGCCGCCACGACGCGGCGGGCGTGCTGCGCGAGGAGCTCAAGAACCAGAACGTGCGGGTGTCACGGCTGCACGCCAAGCTGTTCTATCAGCCCCTGCTGGAGTCGATCGGGCCGGTGGGCCTGGACATCGCCGGCGGTGGCATGACGCCGGAGGCCGCGGAGCGCCAGCTTGCCGCGCTGGGCTACGAAGGCCCCAAGACCGCGCTCAAGCACATGTCCGCGCTGGTCAACCAGAGCGGTCGGCGTGGACGGGTGCAGTCGGTCCTGCTGCCCCGACTGCTGGACTGGATGTCGTATGCCCCCGATCCCGACGCCGGGCTACTGGCCTACCGCCGGCTGAGTGAAGCGCTGTCGACCCAGACCTGGTATCTGTCGACGCTGCGCGACAAGCCCGCGGTCGCCAAGCGGCTCATGCACGTGCTGGGGACCTCGGCGTATCTGCCGGACCTGCTGATGCGCGCGCCCGAGGTCATCCAGCAGTACAGCGACGGGCCGGCCGGCCCGAAGCTGCTCGAAGCCGACCCTGCCGCGGTGGCCCGCGCCCTGATCACCTCGGCTGCCCGGCACAGCGACCCGATCCGGGCCATCGCCGCCGCCCGCTCGCTGCGCCGTCGTGAGCTGGCCCGCATCGGTTCGGCCGATCTGCTCGGCCTGCTCGAGGTCACCGAGGTATGCCAGGGGCTCACTTCGGTGTGGGTGGCGGTGCTGCAGGCCGCTCTGGACGCGATCATCCGCACCAACCTGTCCGAGGATGGCAAGCCGCCGGCCGCCATCGCGGTGATCGGCATGGGCCGGCTCGGTGGCGCCGAGCTGGGCTACGGGTCGGATGCCGACGTGATGTTCGTCTGTGAACCGGTTTCCGGCGTCGACGATTCCCGGGCCGTCCGGTGGTCGACGACGATCGCCGAGCAGGTTCGGACACTGCTGGGGACCCCCAGCGTCGACCCGCCCCTGGAGGTCGACGCGAATCTGCGGCCGGAGGGCCGCAGTGGTCCGCTGGTCCGCACGCTGGCGTCCTACGCGGCCTACTACGCGCAGTGGGCGCAGCCGTGGGAGATTCAGGCGTTGCTGCGCGCCCACTCGGTTGCCGGCGATGCCGATCTGGGCCAGCGGTTCCTGCTCATGGCCGACAAGACGCGCTATCCGCCCGACGGCGTGTCAGCCGATGCGGTACGGGAGATTCGCCGGATGAAGGCCCGGGTGGAATCCGAGCGGCTGCCGCGCGGCGCGGATCCCAACACCCACACCAAGCTGGGCCGCGGAGGCCTGGCCGACATCGAGTGGACCGTGCAGCTGCTGCAGTTGCGGCACGCCCACGAGATCCCTGCCCTGCACAACACCTCGACGCTGCAATCGCTGGACGTGATCGCCGAGACCGGGCTGGTCCCGGCCGAGGAAGTAGACCTGCTGCGGCAAGCCTGGCTGACGGCCACCCGGGCGCGCAACGCACTGGTGCTGGTTCGTGGCAAGCCCACCGACCAGCTACCGGGGCCCGGCCGCCAGCTCAACGCGGTCGCGGTCGCCGCGGGCTGGCCCAACGACGACGGGAGCGAGTTCTTGGACAACTACCTGCGGGTGACCCGGCGGGCAAAAGCCGTGGTGCGCAAGGTGTTCGGAAGTTGAGTCAGGACGCCGGCGCGCTGGACGCCCTGTTCGAGGTGTTGAGCGCGGCGGAGGCGCAGCGGGTGACGGCACTGTACGCTCCGCTGGCCGACGCGGTACGGGAACTCGTCGACGCCACGATTCGCACCGAGATCGACGAGGAGGTCGTCGCGCAGGCGCGCACCGCGATCGAGGCCGTCACCCGGTCGCTGCGGCAACGCACCCGGCCAGTCGGGGTGAGCTATCGGGTCGACGGTCGGCCGCTGCCACTGGGGAACGCAGTCGTCGGCGTGTGCAACCCGATCGCGCCGCCGATCGTCGTCAATCATCTGGGCGGCGGGCGCTGCTGGAGCGAGTTCGTCCTCGGTTCGGCTTACGAAGGCCCGCCCAAGCTGGTGCACGGCGGCGTCAGCGCGCTGGTACTCGACCACATGCTCGGCGAGGCGGCCAGCGAAGGGCTGTCCAAGCCGCGATTCACCGGGACCATCACCGTCAAATACCTGCGCGGCACGCCGCTGGGCCCGCTTCGTTGCGACGCTTGGATCGACAGCAGGGAAGGTGTGAAAGTGTTTGCGCGCGGCACTATTTCGGATGCCGCGGGGGTCACCGTCGAGGCCGATGGTGTGTTCATCGAGCCGGCGTGGGCACGGGACGGGCAACGCCGGCCGTGAAGTTCTACGTCAGCAGTGCCTTTCTCAATACCCGGGAGATCATCGAGATCGCCAGGGTCGCAGATGAACTCGGATACGACGGTATCGGCATCCCCGACCACGTCGTCAACCTGGAGACTTTGCAGACCCCGTACCCGTATACCAAGGACGGGCAACGTCGCTGGCAGCCCTTCACCGACTGGCCGGATCCCTGGGTGCTCGTCGGTGCGCTGGCGCAGGTCACCGAGCGGCTGCGGTTCGTCACCACGGTCTACATCCCCGCCATGCGCAACCCCTACTCGGCCGCGAAAGCTATTGGCACCGCGGCTGTTTTGGCGTCCGGCCGGGTGGAGCTTGGCATCGGTGTGGGCTGGTGCCGTGAGGAGTTCGCCTTGATGGGTGAACAGTTCGCCGCCCGCGGCAAACGCACCGACGAGATCATCGATTTGATGCGGGCGCTGTGGGAGCCGGGCTGGACGGAGTTCGACGGTGAGTTCTTTCAGGCTCCGCGGCTGGAGATGCAGCCGACGCCGCCGCCGATCCCGGTCTACGTCGGCGGGCTCAGCGAGGTCGCGCTGCGCCGCGCCGCCCGCAACGACGGCTGGATCGGCGACTTGATCAAGACCGACCGGGCCATCGAGGCGGTTCGCCGGCTGCGCGAACTGCGGGCCGAAAACGGCTTGTCCATGCGCGATTTCACCGTCCTGACACCTTTGACCGACGCGTTTACTCCGGCCGACTACCAACGTGCCGCCGATGTCGGTATCACCGGCATCATCACCATGCCGTGGATGTTCTACGCCGGGCCCGACGCTTCCTTGGCCGACAAGATCGACGGCATGCGCCGGTTCCGTAAGGACATGGCGCTGGACTAGCGCTGGACTAGCGTGAGCAGACGCAAAATCCCCATTTTCGTGGCCGTTTGGGTGATTTTGCGTCTGCTCGCGGGGGCACGCATACTGCAACGCATGGTGTTTACGGTGGTATTCGCGAATGGTGAAGCGCGTGACTACGGTGCCTTCGACAGCTTCGAGGTCACCGATGCCGGCGTGTTGATCATTCAGATGAAGCGCGAGGACATCAACCGGCATTATGTCGCTCCAGGTGCGTGGCTGGAGGTGGTCGAGATGGTCGACGGAACGCCGGTACGGATGTCGCGCGGGATCATCGGTCATCGCCCCAAAATGTGAGGGCCATTACCGCCGAGCAGACGCAGAATCGCCCATTTCGGTGTAGAAATGGGCGATTCTGCGTCTGCTCGCGGGGGAGCCGGGGCCTTCTCTACACGTCGTAGTAGAGCGCGAACTCGTAGGGGTGCGGCCGGATGTTGACCGGGTCGATCTCGTTTTCGCGCTTGAAGCTGATCCACGTCTCGATCAGGTCAGGCGTGAAAACGCCTCCCTCCGTGAGGTATTCGTGGTCGGCCTCCAACCGGTCGATCACGTCCGCCAGCTGGGTGGGGGCCTGCGGAATGTTCGCGGCCTCCTCCGGCGGCAACTCGTAGAGGTCCTTGTCGACGGGTGCCTGCGGCTCGATCTTGTTCTTGATGCCGTCCAGGCCGGCCATCAGCATCGCCGAGAACGCCAGGTACGGGTTGCCCGACGAGTCGGGGCAACGGAACTCCAGCCGCTTGGCCTTCGGGTTGTTGCCGGTGATCGGGATGCGCACGCATGCCGACCGGTTGCGCTGGCTGTACACCAGGTTGATCGGTGCCTCGTAACCAGGAACCAGCCGCTTGTAGGAGTTCACCGTCGGGTTGGTGAACGCCAGCAGCGACGGCGCGTGGTGCAGCAGGCCGCCGATGTAATGGCGTGCCGTGTCCGACAGGCCGGCATACCCGGTCTCGTCGTACATCAGCGGGCTGCCGTCTTTCCACAGCGACTGGTGGGTGTGCATACCCGAGCCGTTGTCGCCGAACAGCGGCTTGGGCATGAACGTCACGGTCTTGCCGTTCTGCCATGCGGTGTTCTTGACGATGTATTTGTAGAGCTGCAAGTCGTCGGCGGCGTGCAGCAGCGAGTTGAACTGATAGTTGATCTCGGCCTGGCCGCCGGTGCCGACCTCGTGGTGGCCCTTCTCCAGAATGAAGCCGGCCTTGATCAGGTTGGTCAGCATCTTGTCGCGCAGGTCGACGTAATGGTCGTTGGGGGCAACCGGGAAGTATCCGCCTTTGTGGCGCACCTTGTAGCCGCGGTTGGCGCTGCCGTCGGTCTCGGTCGCGTTTCCGGTGTTCCACCACCCCGAGATCGCGTCCACCTCGTAGAACGAGCCGTTGGCGGTCGAATCGAAGCTCACCGAGTCGAAGATGTAGAACTCCGCCTCGGCGCCGAAGTACGCGGTGTCGGCGATGCCGGTGCTGGCCAGGTAGGCCTCGGCCTTGCGGGCGATGTTGCGTGGGTCGCGCGAGTACGGCTCCAGCGTGAACGGGTCATGCACGAAGAAGTTGAGGTTCAGCGTCTTCGCCTCGCGGAACGGGTCGATCTGCGCGGTGTCCGGGTCGGGAAGCAGCACCATGTCGGACTCGTGGATGGCTTGGAACCCGCGAATCGACGAGCCGTCAAAGGCCACGCCCTCTTCGAACAAGGTCTCGTCGAGCACGGTCGCCGGAATGGTGAAGTGCTGCATGATCCCGGGTAGGTCACAGAACCGGACGTCGACAAACTCAACGTCTTCGTCTTTCGCGAGTTTGAAGACGTCGTCGGGCGTCATTTCCGTCACTGAAGGCTCCTTTACTTGGTAATTCGCGGCCGACGCTATGGAGTTGTTATTGCTCGTTTGTCAACCCCGTGTTGCGCAGACGTTACGCGACCATGCCGCCCGCAACGGACTCCGGGTAACTGTCGCCCTATTGTGAGGCCATGGCCCGCAAGATCGTAACTGGTGTCCGTTGACCTGGGATCTGGGGCCACATCGATGACCGCAGGATCGCAGCCGGGATACCCCGGCGAGACGCTCGGGTTGCCGCAGACGGGGCCGGGCTCACTCGCATCGATGGGCCGCCGCCTGGTCGCGCTGATCATCGACTGGCTGATTGCCTACGGCCTGGCATTGCTGGCGATGGGATTCGGCGCGTTCCCAAAGGCGATGTTGTCGACGATGATTCTGGTCGTCTGGCTGGTGCTCGGCGCGGTGTCGGTACGTCTGTTCGGATTCACACCCGGCCAATTGGTGGCGGGCCTGCAGGTCGCGGCCGTGGACGGCCGGATCCCGGTGGGCATCGGCCGGCTGACGGCGCGGGGTCTGTTGATCGGGTTGGTGGTCCCGCCGCTGTTCACCGACACTGACGGACGGGGCCTGCAGGACCGGCTCACTGGAACCGCAGTCGTCCGGCGCTAGGCCTGGTGCGGCGCTAGCTATTTACGGCGCACTGTGCGCTGAATGCCGCGCATCTTGCCGGCATTGGGCAGCGGCCCCTTGGGGAGGGCGCCGGCGCCGGCTCGCGATCCCAGCGCGGACATTCGCGACTCCAGCGAGTCGATCTGCTTGGTGTTGATGTTGACCGGAAGACGAGTCAGGTGGCGCTCCAGCTTGGCCAGCGGAACTTCGCCGTCGCCGTTGCCGACGACGATGTCGTAGATCGGCACGTCGCCGACCAGCCGCGCGGTGCGCTTCTTCTCTTGTGCCAGCAGCGGTTTGACCCGGCTCGGCGACCCCTCGCCGACAAGGATGACACCGGGACGGCCGAGTACCCGGTGGACCACGTCCAAGTGGCCGGTGCCGGCCACGCCCGGGGTCACCCGCCACTTGCCACGCATGTTGTCGAGCACCCACCCCGCGGCGCCGGTTTGGCCTTCGGCCTGGCGGTAGATGCTGCGCTGGGCACGACGCGTGAAGATGATGAACGCCACCAGCGCGCCCAGCACCACGCCGAGCACGATCATCATGATCATGGCGATCCCGCCGGACAGCACGCCGACGGCCGACGATACCCCGGCGACCAGCACGAAGGCGCCGATCATGTACGGCAGCAGCCGCTTGTCCTCTTTGCGCTGCGTGGTGAAGACCTGCCACATCTGAGCGCGCCGCTCACGACCGGCGGCCTTGGCGGCTGCCTTCGCCTCGGCTCGGGCGGCCTTGTTCTCCGCGGCGCTTCGGGGTTTAGCCATAGTCACCAAGGATAGTTGCGATCAGCGCGCTGCCGCGGCGCGGTGGCGGGCCGCCGCTTGCGCGTACAGCCGGCCCGCGCGGTAGGACGACCGCACCAGTGGCCCGGCCAGCACTCCGTCGTACCCGAGCCCTTCGGCGTATGTCGCGTACTCGGCGAACTCCTCGGGCGGTATCCAGCGCTCGACCGGGTGGTGACGCGTCGACGGCCGCAGATATTGGGTGATGGTGACGATGTCGCAGCCCGCAGTGCGCAGATCGACCAGTGCGGTGCGCACCTCGTCTGGTGTCTCGCCCAGGCCGAGGATCAGGTTGCTCTTGGTGACCAGGCCGAAGTCGCGCGCCGCGGTCAGCACATCCAGGCTGCGCTGATAGGTGAACGCAGGCCGAATCCGTCTGAAGATGCGGGGGACGGTTTCGACGTTGTGCGCCAACACTTCTGGGCGTGACTCGAAGACCTCGTTCAGCCGGGCGGCCTCGCCGTTGAAGTCGGGGATCAACAGTTCGACACCGGTAGCGGGATTGAGCTCTTTGATGGCACGCACGGTCTCCGCGTAGAGCCAGGCGCCGCCGTCGGGCAGGTCGTCACGGGCGACACCGGTGACGGTGGCGTAGCGCAGACCCATCGTTTGCACGCTCTGGGCGACCCGGCGGGGCTCGTCGCGATCCAGGGCAGCAGGCTTGCCGGTGTCGATCTGACAGAAGTCGCAGCGACGGGTGCACTGGTCGCCGCCGATCAGGAAGGTGGCTTCCCGGTCCTCCCAGCATTCGAAGATGTTGGGGCAACCGGCCTCTTCGCAGACCGTGTGCAGGCCCTCCCGGCGGACCAGGCTCTTCAGCTCGCTGTACTCCGGTCCCATCCGCGCACGGGTCTTGATCCACGGTGGCTTGCGCTCGATCGGGGTCTGCGCATTGCGCACTTCGAGGCGCAAAAGCTTGCGGCCTTCGGGCAAAGTCACGGTATCGATGCTACGCGGGCGGGCCTGGCCGGCTGCCAGGTCAGCGCGAGGCGTCCGTCCAGGGCGTCGCACACGGCATCGGCGACGGGCGCGCGGACCTCCTCGACGGTAACCGTGCGCCCGAGTTCGGCCGACAACGACGTGACACCGGCGTCGCTGATGCCGCACGGCACGATGGCGGTGTATGCCGCCAAGTCGCAGTTGCAGTTGAGCGCGAACCCGTGCAGCGTCGTGGCGCGCGATACCCGCACGCCGATGGCGGCGACTTTGCGTGCCGGACGGCCACCGTCGGCCGGCAGCCAGACCCCGGAGCGGCCGTCGACCCGGCGCACGTCCAAGCCCAGATCGGTGCACACCTTGATCAGCGATTCCTCAAGGCGCCGAACGTAATTGACCACATCCAGCGGCTCTGCCAAGCCGATGATCGGATAGCCGACCAGCTGCCCAGGACCATGCCAGGTGATCTTGCCGCCGCGGTCGGTGTCGACAACAGGAGTTCCGTCAACCGGCCGCTCGTGTGGCTCGGTGCGGCGCCCGGCGGTATAGACACCGGGATGTTCCAGTAGCAGCAAGGTGTCGCGGCCGCCGGAGACGCGGGCGTCGGCCAGATCCCGCTGCAATTGCCACGCGGCACGGTAGTCGATCGTCTGCAGCCAGCGCACGTCGATCGCGGACGCTGACGACCGGATGGAACTCATGCCCGTGAGGTTACTCGGATGCGTGTGCGCGGCCCTCGCGTCCGGTTTTCAGGGCCACGCTCGGCGCGGAGAGGGCCTAATCCGCGTCGCGCCGCGCGGTGGCGTAGGCGAGCGCTTCGCCGATGGTGTTGTGGTGGAACTGGAAACCGGCCGCCTCGAGGGCCGACGGGATGGCGCGCTGACCGGTCAGCAGTCCCTCGTCGGCGAATTCGCCCAGTGCCGCCCGTACCGCGAAACCGGGCAGCGTCAACGGGGTCGGCCGGTTGACCGCGCGGCCGAGGGCGGTGGTGAACTCGGCGTTGGTAACCGGAGCCGGCCCGGTCATGTTGACCGGGCCGGACAGCGAGGAGTGCGAGATGGCGAACAGCAGCGCGCGCACCTCGTCTTCCAGGCTGACCCAGGACATGTACTGCCGGCCGCTGCCGAGCCGTGCCCCCAGACCCGCCGAGAACAGCGGTCGCAACTTGCGCAGCGCACCGCCCGCGGGGGCCAGCACCACCCCTGTGCGTGCCAGCACCACCCGGCAACCCGCGTACTGCGCGGGCAACGTGGCGGCTTCCCAGTCCTCACAGAGCTGCGCCAGGAAACCCGTTCCGGCCCTGTCATTTTCGTCGACCACACGGTCTTTGGTGTTCCCGTAGTAGCCCACCGCGCTGGCATTGATCAACGTCTCGACGCCGGCGTCGGCTACCGCGGCGGACAGCACTTCGGTGGGCGCGATCCGGCTGTCCCGCAGGCTCTGCTTGAATGCTCCCGACCAGCGACGCCGGCTGATGTTCACGCCGCACAGATTGACGACGGCGTCCACCTCGGCCAGCGCGTCGATGTCGAACTCGCCGCTTTCCGGATTCCAGTGCAGCTCTTCGGAGTTCGTCGGTGTACGACGAACGATTCGCAACACCGGGTGGTCGTTGGCGCGCAGCGCCGCGGCCAACGCCGAACCGATCAGGCCGGACGAACCCGCGATGGCGATAACGGCCTTCCGACCAGCTCGAGCCACGTCGTCACAGTCCCAAATCGGCCTCGAACGCTCCCTCTTCGAGCCGGTTCTTGATGGTGGTGAGGAAACGCCCGGCATCGGCACCGTCGATCAGCCGATGGTCGTAGGTCAGCGGCAGGTAACAGATCGACCGGATCCCGACCGACTCGTTGCCCAACGCGTCGACGACCACTCGCGGGCGCTTGACAATGGCCCCCGTGCCCAGCATGGCGGCCTGAGGCGGAACCAGGATCGGGGTGTCGAACAGCGCGCCCTGGCTGCCGATGTTCGTGATAGTGAAAGTGCCGCCGGACAATTCGTCGGGTTTCAGGTTGCCAGAGCGCGCCCGTGCGGCGATATCGACGATGGCGCGGGCCAACCCGGCCAGCGACAGGTCGCCGGCATTGTGAATGACGGGGGAGAGCAGTCCCTGTTCGGTGTCGACCGCGAAGCCGAGGTGCTCGGCGTCGTAATAGGTGATTTCCTTGGTTTCCTCGTTGTAGCTCGCGTTGATGTTGGGATGAATCTTCAGCGCGTCGATCGCGGCGCGGGCGATAAACGGCAGATAGGTCAGATTCACGCCCTCGCGTTCGGCGAACACGGCCTTGGCTCTGGCCCGCAACGCCACGATCTTGGTCATGTCGACCTCGTGGGTCTGGGTGAGCTGCGCGGTGGCCTGCAAGGATTCGCGCGTTTTGTTGGCGGTGATCTGGCGGATCCGGCTGGCCTTCTGCGTGGTGCCGCGCAGGTGGGCCAGCGCGGGCGCCGCGGTGGGCGCCGCTGAAACGCCTGCCGCCGGCGCAGCGGGAGCTTGAGCGGCCGGCGCTGGGACGGCGGGTGCCTGCCTGGCCTGTTGCTTCTGCTCTGCGGCGGCCAGCACGTCCTGCTTGCGGATCCGGCCGCCAACGCCGGTGCCGGTCACCTCTGCCAGGTCGATGTTGTTCTCGGCGGCCAGTTTTCGGACCAGCGGGGTCACATAGGGCCCGCCGTCACCCTCGGCTGCCGCGGCCGGCTCGGCTGCCGGTTCGGGCTTGGTTTCTGGCTTGGGTTCGGGTTTGGGTTCCGGCTTCGGTTCTGGTTTGGGTTCCGGTGGCGGGGCCGGTTTGGCCGCTTCGGCGGCGGGCTCCGGTTTGGGTTCGGGTTTGGGTTCCGGCTTGGGCTCCGGAGCCGGAGCGGGCTGGGCACCGGTCTCGGAAGCGACGCCGACGCGCGCAAGCTCGCCGCCGACCGCGACCGTCACGTCCTCCTCGGCGGTGATACTGACCAGGACGCCGGCCACCGGTGACGGAATCTCGGTGTCCACCTTGTCGGTGGACACTTCCACCAGCGGCTCGTCGACCTGAACCGACTCGCCGACTTTCTTCAGCCAGCGCGTCACCGTGCCTTCGGCCACCGACTCGCCGAGTTCGGGCATGAGCACCGGCGTCGCGCTCTCGCCGCCGGAGGGTTGCTGGGCGCGTGCCGCCGGCTCAGGCTCGGGTTCTGATGGCGCCTGCGCTTGCGGTTCGGGTGCGGGTTCCGGTTCGGGCTGTGGTTCTGGTTCCGGTTGAGCCGCCGCGGCGCCCCCGGAGGTGTCTGCCTGCGAAGCTCCGCCATCGGTTCCATCGCCAATGATGGCCAGCTCGCCGCCGACCTCGACGGTGTCGTCCTCCTGGGCGATGATCTTGGTCAGCACACCCGCGGCCGGTGACGGAATTTCGGTGTCCACCTTGTCCGTCGACACCTCCACCAGAGGCTCGTCGAGTTCGACGGTGTCGCCTTCTTGCTTGAGCCAGCGGGTGACCGTTCCCTCGGTGACGCTCTCACCAAGTGCCGGCATCTGGACGGAGAACGCCATTCGTTTGACTCCTCGATCACTCGTGGGTCGGCCCAGGTCGTCATCTGGCTTACCACACCGTCGAGTACCGGAGGAGGAACCCAGATAGAACGAAACTATCCTGTCATCGCCCGTTTGTGGGCACACATTCAGGGCGTAGTGGTCGGGGGGACGGCGCCGGCCAGCTTGCTACCGTGTGCCCACAGCTCAACTCCCAGGTAGCGAGGTTCGATGGCGGTATCACCACAGGCGCCCCAGCGGTTCGTGGACAGCGCGGACGGCGTGCGCATCGCGGTCTACGAGGAAGGCAACCCCGAGGGGCCGACGGTGGTGCTGGTGCACGGCTTTCCGGACTCGCATGTCCTGTGGGACGGGGTCGTTCCGCTGCTGGCCGAGCGGTTCCGGATCATCCGTTACGACAACCGCGGTGTGGGGTTGTCGTCGGCGCCCAAACCGGTATCGGCGTACACCATGGAGCGATTCGCCGACGACTTCGCGGCCGTCACCGGCGAGCTCAGCCCCGGCCAGCCAGTGCATGTCCTGGCCCACGACTGGGGTTCGGTGGGTGTGTGGGAGTACCTCACCCGCCCGGGCGCCGGCGACCGGGTCGCCTCCTTCACGTCGGTGTCCGGCCCGAGCCAGGACCAAGTGGTCCACTACATCTTCAGCGGGCTGCGCCGGCCGTGGCGCGTGCGTAGGTTCACCCGGTCGATCGTCCAGGCACTGCGGTTCAGCTACATGGTGTTTTTGTCGATACCCGTGCTGGCGCCGCTATTCCTGCGGGTGGCGCTGTCGCGGGCGTCGGCGCGGCGCAACATGGTCGACAACATCCCCGAGGACAAGATCCATCACTCCGCGAAATTGGCCAGCGATGCCGCCCATTCGGTAAAAACCTACCCCGCCAACTACTTTCGCTCATTCGCCAGGAAGCGGCCGGTTCCGATCGTCGACGTGCCGGTGCAGCTCATCGTGAACACCCAAGACAAGTACGTGCGCCCCTATGGGTACGACGAGACCGCACGCTGGGTCCCGCGGCTGTGGCGCCGCGACATCAAGGCCGGACACTTCTCACCGATGTCGCACCCGCAGGTGCTGGCGGCCGCGGTGCATGACTTCGCCGATGTGGCCGAAGGCAAGACGCCGAGCCGGGCGATGCTGCGGGCACAGGTGGGGCGGCCGCGCCAGTACTTCGGCGACACTCTGGTGTCGATCACCGGCGCCGGCAGCGGAATCGGCCGCGAGACCGCGCTCGCGTTCGCGCGCGAGGGCGCCGAGGTATTGGTCAGCGACATCGACGAGGCCGCCGTCAAGGAGACCGCCGCAGAGATCGCCGCGCGCGGCGGCGTCGCGCATCCCTATGTGCTCGACGTGTCGGACGCCGACGCCGTCGAGGCCTTCGCCGAGCGGGTCACTGCCGAGCACGGCCTGCCCGACATCGTCGTCAACAACGCCGGCATCGGGCAGGCGGGACGGTTCCTGGACACCCCCGCCGACCAATTCGACCGCGTGCTGGAGGTCAACCTCGGCGGTGTGGTCAACGGCTGCCGGTCGTTCGCCCAACGTCTGGTCGAGCGCGGCACCGGCGGGTACATCGTCAACGTTTCGTCGATGGCGGCGTATGCGCCGCTACAGTCGCTCAGCGCCTACTGCACCGCCAAGGCGGCGAGCTTCATGTTCTCCGATTGCCTGCGGGCCGAACTGGACTTCGCCGGGGTGGGACTGACCACCATCTGTCCCGGTGTCATAAACACCAACATCATCAGCAACACCCGCTTCGACGCACCGGTGGGCCGAGATGAGCGGGTCGACGACCGGCGCGGCCAGCTGAACAAAATGTTCGGGGTGCGCCGTTACGGGCCGGACAAGGTGGCCGACGCCATTTTGTCGTCGGTCAAGAAGAAGAAACCGATTCGTCCGGTCGCTCCGGAAGCCTATGCGCTGTACGGCCTTTCGCGGTTTTTGCCGCAGGCCCTGCGCAGCACCGCACGCATGCGCGTGATCTGAAAAGGCTCAGACGCGAGCCGTTTCGGAGCGTCGCACCAGCAGCGCACCGCCGATCCCGACCGCCCGACCAGCGTTAGCGGAATGGACCAGCTGCGCCGGGTAGACAGCGACGACTCGCATTGCGCCACAAAGTCGGTGTGCGGGATGACTTGATTGAGGATCGGGATGTTGGCCCCGTTCCTTTCGTTGGCATTCTTGGCCGCGGAGAGATCGGAGGCGATCCCGCTGCCACATGCCACGGAACCGCCGTTGCCGTCGGACACCGACACCGGCACCAGGAGTCCGATCACGCCGGCGAGCAACAGCAAAGCTCCCACCGCGATGATCACCCGTCGCGCAGTCATTGTTGGCCTCCCGTCGAATAACACCTGGTAAGACGGTTAGCCGCTAGATCGGGCGGTTAAACGTGAGAACTCTGTGAAGCGACTTGCCCGGTCCAGTATTAGTTCGGGCTGCTCGGGGTATCCGCCGGTGTGTTCCCGAGGAAAGGACCGCTTATGACGGCGACCCGAGAGATGGCCGCTACCCGGGAGGTGAGAGCGTCCTGCCAGCAGATCTGGGACGTGCTGGCCGACGGATGGACGTACAGCCAATGGGTGGTGGGCAACAGCAGGACTCGTGCGGTCGACTCGCACTGGCCGCAGCCGGGGTCGGCGATCCGGCACTCGATCGGGGTATGGCCGTTGGTGATTGACGACCAGACCACGGTCGAAAGCTGTACCCCTGGCCGGGAACTCGTGCTGCTCGCCGGCCTGGGTTCGCTTGGCGCCGCCCGGATAACGATGCGGCTGACCGAGATTCCCGACGGTTGCCGAGTCGAGATGATCGAGGTTCCGGCGGCCGGTCTGGTCAACGTGATTCCCGACCGACTGACGCTGGCAGCCATCTATCCGCGCAACCGGGAGTGCTTGCTGCGGCTGACAGCATTGGCCGAACGTCTCGAACCCGGGCAGGTCAATTAGCGATGACGGATGTCGTCGACGCGGTCGTGATCGGTGCCGGACACCACGGCCTGGTCGCCGCATCGATGCTGGCCGATGCCGGTTGGGACGTGCTGGTGCTCGAAGCCCAGCCCGAACCGGGCGGCGCGGTACGCAGCGCCGAGCTGACACCGGGCTACATCACCGATCTGTTCAGCTCGTTCTATCCGATGACGGTGGCCTCGCCCGCGATGGCGGCGTTGCAGCTGGAGGATCACGGGCTGCGATGGTCGCATGCGCCGGCGGTGGTGGGCCATCCGCGCAGCCCGGATGACGACGACCCGCCCGTCCTCTACCGCGATCCCGCGCGCACCGCTTCGGAATTCGCGCGTCGCGAACGCGCCGACGGCGACAATTGGTGGCGGGTCGTGGAGTTGTGGAACAGGATCAAAGCGCCGCTGCTCGACGCCATGTTGGCGCCGTTTCCACCCGTTGTTCCGATGCTGCGGTTGCTGCTCAAACTCGGTACCTCCGAGGCGATGCGGCTGGCCCATCTGCTGGTGCAGCCGGCGAACACCATGGTGGATCGGCTGTTCGACGGCGAGGCGCCGCGAGTGTTGTTGCTGGGCAACGCAATGCACGCCGACGCCCCGCTGGATGCGCCGGGCAGTGGCGCGTTCGGGTTCTTGATGACGATGCTCGGCCAGGACTATGGCTGGCCGGTGCCGGTGGGCGGTTCCGGTCAGTTGACGTCCGCTCTGGTCAAGCGGGCGTGTTCAGCCGGAGCGCGAATTGAATGTAGCCAGAACGTTTCTCGCATCCAGGTTCGCGGCCGTAGGGCTGTCGGGGTGAGCACAGCCGAGGGTCGGACGGTCCGCGCGCGGCGTGCGGTCGTGGCTGATGTGACCGCACCGCGATTGTTCTGCGACATGCTGCCGGCAGGCGTGGTTCCGGAGGGCCTGCGTCGCGAGCTCGAGCACTACGTGTGGGATCCGCCGGTGGTAAAGGTCAACTATGCGTTGGACAGTCCGATTCCGTGGCGGTCGGCGAGCCTGCAGGCGCCCGGCACTCTTCATCTGGGAGCAGACGGGCACGGGCTGGTGCGCTGGATGGCCGATCTGAACACCCGGGTCGTACCCGACCGTCCCTTCATGCTACTGGGACAGACCACCACAGCCGACCCGAGCAGATCGCCTGCCGGCACCGAAAGCGTTTGGGCTTACACGCATTTGCCGCGAAACGTGGCAGACGATGAGTCAGCGGAGCAGTTGGCCAAATCGGTGGACCAGGTAATCGAAGAGCATGCGCCGGGCTTCGGTTCGCGAGTGGTCGAGCGGTTCGTGCAACGCCCGTCGGACTTGGAGGCCAGCGATGCCAATCTGCATCTGGGCGCTCTGAATGGCGGAACCGCCTCACTGCAGCAGATGCTGATCTTTCGTCCCGCCCCTGGGATGGGACGCGCCGAAACCCCGGTCGAGCGGCTGTATTTGAGCAGCGCCTCGGCCACACCCGGGGGTTCCGTGCACGGCGCATGTGGACGTAACGCGGCCAATGCCGCGCTGGCCGCGCACGGCGTCACCGGTTGGCCACGACGCAAGTTGAGCCGAGCGGCGATCTCGCTGCTCACCAAGTAACGCCCGGCCGACCCGTGGGTTCATTCCGAATCCGTGGCGTCGGTTGTGAACTTACGGCTTTGGTTGTGAGTCCTGGGCGGAAATCTGCGCCGATTCCCGCCGTACGTGCACAACCAAAGCCGTAGCTTCACAACCAAAGCCGCAGGCTCACAATGAAAGCCAGACTGCTAGCCGTTCTGCACGATGTCGTCCAGCACCGCGAACATGGTGCGCGTCGGCACACCGGTGGCGCCCTTGGGGGTATAGCCCCACGCGCTGCCGGTGTTGTATGCCGGGCCGGCGACATCGATATGGGCCCACTGCACTCCGTCGGCCACGAATTCGCGCAGATACACCCCGGCCACCAGCATTCCGGCGAATCGCTGTCCGCTGACATTGGCCAAGTCGGCAACGGTGGATTTCAAATCGTCCTTGAGTTCGTCGGGCAGCGGCATCGGCCAGCCGTTTTCGCCGACGCGCTGCGAGATCGCGGCGACGCGGTCGCGGAACTCGTCGCTGCCCATAACGCCGGGAATCCGGGCGCCCAGCGCGACGGTCTGCGCCCCGGTCAGCGTGGACGTCTCGATCAGGTAGTCGGGATTGTCCTCGCAGGCCCGAACGATTGCGTCGGCCAGGATCAGCCGGCCCTCCGCGTCGGTGTTGAGTACCTCCACGGTTGTCCCGCCGTACTGCGTCAGCACGTCACCGGGACGTTGCGCGGTGGCCGACGGCATGTTCTCGGCCATCGGGACGGTGGCGATCACGTCGATGGGAAGCTCCAGTTGCGCGGCCAGCGCCACGGTGGCGATGACGGCGGCGGCCCCGCCCATGTCCGAGGTCATGTGGTGCATCGACGCGGCCGGCTTGATCGAGATCCCGCCGGTGTCAAAGGTGATGCCCTTTCCGACCAGCGCCACCTTCTTGGCCTTCCTGCCCTGCCGGGGATTGGCCAGCCGCGAGCCGCGGTGGATCAGCCGCACCAGCTGCGGCGGCCGCGACGAGCCCTGCCCGACGCCGATCACCCCGCCGTAGCCGGCTTTGCGCAGCGCCTTGTCGTCGAGCACCTCCACCTCGAGACCGACCGATTCGCCCAAAGCTTTTGCACGCTTTGCGAATTCGGCGGGAAACAGATGACTCGGCGGAGTGTTGACCAAGTCGCGGGCCGTCGCGACGGCGGTCGCGACGGCCGCGCCGCGCTCACTCTGCTTCTTGGCGTCCTTGGCGGTGGACAGCACGGTGATCCGGCGCAGTCCACTGTCTTTCGGCGCGGTCTTGGCGCTGCGGAACGCGCTGAACCGGTAGGCGCCCAGGATCAGCCCTTCGACGACGGCCGAGCAGGTGTCTTCGCCGGGCAACTCGCCCAGCGTGGTGATCACCGTCTCGGCGTTACCGAGCGATCGCGCGGCCACACCGGTGGCGCGCCGGATGGTGTCCGACGGCCACTCGTGACGGGGCTTGCCCAGGCCGACGGTCAGCACACTGCCCACTGGCAACGACGGCACCACCAGTCGGTGTACTTGTTCGCTGGCGCCGGTGGCGTCCAATGCGCGCAGGCCGGCCTCGATTTCCGCCACCACGTCGGCGGTCAGGAACGGCTCGGCTGACGCCACGACCGCCCCTGGCCGGTCGTCGTCGCCGGTCGAGACGACCGGCACCAGCAAGACCGAAGAACCCACGCTGCGCTTGGGCAGCGAGCTGGCGACGGTGACGGTGGGGGATTGGTAGGCCGATTCGATGGTCACGCGCACTCACCCTAGTCGGGGGACGGTGCCGTCCGAGTGAGCGGCCGACCGGGTCTAGCCACCGCAGCCGGGGCTGAGGTCGGCACCGTCCCCGCTGTGCAATTCGAAGGCGGCCACCGGGGCGTCAAAACCCTTGAGCGTCAACGGGCCACGCGCTTCGGCGGGCCAGTCCGGCAATTGGTCGCGCAACTGCGACGACGCCAGAATCTGACATGGCGCTGCCGCCGCCACCAGACGCGCGGCCAGGTTGACCGGACTGCCGAAATAGTCGCCATTGATGGCCAGCACGGTGCCGTAGGCAAGGCCCGCCCGGACCTGCAGACCCTCCTCGCGTCCCCGCGGATGGTCGACGAGATCGACCGCCGCCTGCGCAAGGCGCTCCGGCGACCCGCATACCCACATCACCTCGTCGCCGATGAACTTGACCACCCGGCCACCGTCGGCATGCACCACCTCTGAGACTGTGCCGGCGAATTCGTTGAGTAGGTACGACAATTCCGCGGGGGCAAGCGCCTGAGTGAGCGCAGTGAAGCCGGACAGATCCGCAAAACCGACGCCACACACCACGCTCGCCGTCGTGTCGCGAAGGACGCCCTCGAAGTGGGTGCGCGCGCTGATCAGGTGGTGGCGGTGGACAACGTCGATCAATGCCCCGATCCGCGGGACGAACTCCGCGACCGCGCGATACGCCTGCGCCGTGGCCAGCTCGTCGTGGGTGTGGGTCATCTGGATGTCCGGCGTTCCGGCGCGGATCACTGTCGACTCAGCCTCCGCGAGCCGCGACATCGTGGCGCCGAGCACCCGCAGCATGCCGAACGCGCCGTCCTCACCCACCACCGATTTGATGGCCACCCACGTCGCCAGGGCGTCGACATCGGCCTGGCTGAGCACCGGGATGTCAGGACCGGCGACCGTCAACCCGAGCAGCGCCCACACGTGCGCGACCTCCTCGGGCGCCACCCCGAGTTGTTCGGCCGCGGCCGGAAAGGTGTAGATCGGCCGTCCAGACCACGACAGGACGTCCCCGGCCAGTCCGAACAGCCGGCCGCGCTGCTCAGCCTCGACCATCTCGTCGACGGTGAAGCCGAGGTCGTCCAGGTACTTGATCAGGTCTGCACGCTCACGCGGGTTCGCGATTCCGGCCGCCTCGAGTGCGTCGAAGTCCAGTGGCGATCGCAAGCGCGGCGATGCAGGGCGCGGCGGGTCGCCACCATCAGCCACGGCATCGGACACCTGCCCAAGTCTGCCAGCAATACCGTTGCGAGTGAGTGATCATTAGTGATCATGCGACTCGCACCCCATCTCGGGGTTGTTCGGCAGCCTTGGGGCTGCGTCCCTTCCGCGCTTCACGGCCACCTGCCGGGCCAAGCCCGGTCTTAGGGTCGGCTCCACGCTTGACGGCGGCCCCAACTGGGCCGACGACGCTAGGTGTTTGCTCGTAGCGTGCGAGGTTCACCGCGGCGTTGTCATCACGTTGGTGGATGACCGAACAGTGGTCGCAGCGCCACTTTTCGTCCCAGCCGACGTCTTGCACATGCCCGCAGCCATGGCAGGTTTTCGACGACGGGAACCAGCGGTCGACGACCACCAGTGCTGAACCGTACCAGCCCGTCTTATACGACAGGTGCCGGCGCGGCGTGCCCAGGGCTGCATCTGAGAGTCCACGTCTACGCGCGCGGGCACCCGGGAGGCCCTTTTGCCGCAGCATCCCGGCCGCATCTAGCCCTTCGACAACGATGCGGCCGTGGGTTTTGGCCAACCGCGTTGTCAGGACGTGCAAATGATGCGTGCGGATGTCGTTGACCCGGCGGTGCAGCCTGGAAATCTTGGTGCTGCGCTCACCATAGCGCCGTGAGCCTTTCGAACAGCGTGACCGCGCCCGGGAAACGTGCCGCAGCTTGTGTAGCGCGGCGTCGAGCGGCCGCGGATTGGGCACTTGTTGGAGCACTGTCCCGTCCTCGTTGGCGACAGTCGCGAGGCGCCGCACCCCAACATCAATTCCCACCCGTGAAAGGGGGTCCGCCACTTTCGGTTGCAGGGGACGTTGGACGAGGACGCGCACACTCGCGTCCAGCCGGGTGCCATTCCGGCGCACCGTAATCGCCAGCACCCGCGCTCGACCTTTCGCGATGAGCCGCTCAATCCGGCGCGTGTTCTCGTGCGTGCGGACGGTCCCGATGACCGGCAACGTCAGATGCCGGCGATCGGGCTCCACACGCATCGCACCGGTCGTGAACGACACACGATCGGGGTCGTGTCCCTTCTTCTTGAATCGGGGGAAGCCCATCCTTCTGCCAGCACGTTTGCCTGATCTCGAGGCCTGCCAGTTCCAGTACCCGTGGACCGCGCCGCTGATGCCGTCGGCGTAGGCCTCCTTCGAGCACTCCGACCACCACACCTGGCCTGTCTCAGCGTTGACACACACGCCGTCTTTTACTGTGTTCCAGCGCTTGCGCAACATCCGCAGCGACGGCTTCTCCGACTCGGCGCCGGTCGCATGCCACGCCTCAATATCAGCTTTTAGTTTGGCCACGGTCCAGTTGTATGCCTTACGCCGAGCGCCGAAATGCCTCGCCAAGTCGGCGGCTTGTTCGCGTGTTGGGTCCAGAGTGAATCGAAACGCCTGCACCGTCCAGCCCTCAGGAACCTCAAACTTTGCCATCAGGCCACCGCGTCTTCGGTAGCAGCCGCAGCGACGGCGCGCTTTGCACCGTTCTGCGCAGCGCGTTTGTCATACAGCGGCGCACGTATCGAGGTCAGAATCTAGGTCACCTCTCGCACCAGATCGTCATGAACCCCAGACGAATCCACCACGACCAATTCGCGGCCCTGCGCCGCGAGCGCGGCCCGCACATATTCGAAGCCGAACCGCGAAATACCGTTGCGTTCAGCCCACCCAGCGGGATTCATGCCCCGTTCCTACAGCACACCACTGACAACTAACGACCACTCAGACCGCATCAGTTGGCACCCCTCATTAGGGTGGGACGACGTGACCGACCTGCAGCACGGACCGCTGGAAGACCGCCATCGCGAGCTGGGCGCGAATTTCGCTGAGTTCAGCGGCTGGCTGATGCCGGTGTCGTATGCCGGAACGGTCAGCGAACACAAAGCCACCCGCAACGCCGTCGGCCTGTTCGACGTCAGTCACCTCGGCAAAGCATTGGTTCGCGGTCCCGGTGCGGCGGAGTTCGTCAACTCCGCGCTCACCAACGACCTGAGCCGCATCGAACCGGGCAAAGCGCAATATACGTTGTGCTGCACCGAATCTGGCGGCGTCATCGACGACCTGATCGCCTACTACGTCGACGACGACGAGATCTTTCTGGTGCCCAACGCCGCCAATACCGCCGCCGTGGTCGACGCGCTGCAGGCCGCCGCTGAGGCTGGTTTACGCGCCGGGCTGAGCATCACCAACCAGCACCGGTCATATGCGGTGCTGGCGGTGCAGGGTCCACGTTCGACGGATGTGCTGGCGGCGCTGGGGCTGCCCGCCGACATGGATTACATGGGCTACGCCGATGCCTCCTACTCCGGGGTGCCGGTGCGGGTCTGCCGCACGGGCTACACCGGCGAGCACGGTTACGAACTGCTGCCCCCGTGGGAGTCCTCGGGGGTGGTGTTCGATGCCCTCGTCGCGGCTGTCGCGGATGCCGGCGGTGAGCCCGCGGGCCTGGGGGCCCGCGACACGCTGCGCACCGAGATGGGTTATCCGCTGCACGGCCACGAGCTTTCGCTGGATATCTCGCCGCTGCAGGCCCGCTGCGGGTGGGCGGTCGGCTGGAAGAAGGACGCGTTCTTCGGTCGTGACGCGCTGCTGGCCGAGAAGGAGGCCGGGCCGCGGCGGCTACTGCGCGGGCTGCGCATGGTCGGACGCGGTGTGCTGCGTCCGGGGCTGACGGTGCTCGCCGGCGACGCGCCGGTGGGAGTCACCACGTCGGGGACGTTCTCGCCGACCCTGCAGATCGGAATCGGGTTGGCGCTCATCGACACCGACGCCGGCGTCGAGGACGGCCAGCGAGTCATCGTCGACGTGCGGGGCCGACCGGTGGAGTGCGAAGTGGTGCGACCGCCGTTCGTCGCCGTCAAGACCCGGTAGCGGACCGGCATTTGCACGGCAAATAACCATTGGCACCCGGAGATACAATCAGCGCCATGACCCGCGGCTCCCTCGAGTTCACGGTTTCGCCCGCGACAAATCCGGCCACCCGTGCCGAACGTGAATCGATACTGGCTGACCCTGGCTTCGGCAAATACCACACCGATCACATGGTGTCGATCGACTATCTGGACGGGAAAGGCTGGCACAACGCGCGGGTCATCGGCTACGGCCCGATCGAGCTGGACCCCTCGGCGATCGTGCTCCACTACGCGCAGGAAGTGTTCGAGGGTCTCAAGGCCTACCGCTGGGCGGACGGGTCGATCGTGTCCTTTCGTCCGGACGCCAACGCCGCCCGGTTGCGCTCGTCGGCGCGTCGACTGGCGATTCCCGAACTGCCCGACGGGGTGTTCATCGAATCGCTCTGCGAGCTCATCGCCGTCGACAACGCCTGGGTGCCGCCGGCCGGTGGCGAGGAGGCCTTATATCTGCGGCCGTTCGTCTTCGCCACCGAGCCGGGGCTGGGGGTGCGGCCGGCCAAGGAGTACCGGTACCTGCTGATCGGCTCGCCGGCCGGGGCGTACTTCAAGGGCGGGATCAACCCCGTCACCGTCTGGGTGTCGACGGAGTATGTGCGGGCCAGCCCGGGGGGCACCGGCGCGGCCAAGTTCGGCGGTAACTATGCCGCGTCGCTGCTGGCTCAGGCCGAAGCCGCCGAGAACGGTTGCGACCAGGTCGTGTGGCTGGACGCCGTCGAACGTCGCTTTGTCGAAGAGATGGGCGGGATGAACGTCTTCTTCGTGTTCGGAAGCGGCGGGTCGGCACGACTGGTCACCCCCGAGCTGTCCGGCTCGCTGTTGCCCGGCATCACGCGGGATTCGTTGCTGCAGTTGGCCACTGACGCCGGGTTCGCCATCGAGGAACGCAAGATCGACATCGACGAGTGGCAGAAGAAGACCGCAGCCGGGGAGATCACCGAGGTGTTCGCCTGCGGTACCGCCGCGGTCATCACGCCGATCGGGCGGGTCAAGTACGGGGACAGCGAGTTCACCATCGCCGACGGCAAATCCGGTGAGGTGACGATGGCCCTGCGCGACACCCTGACGGGCATCCAGCGTGGCACCTTTGCCGACACGCACGGCTGGATGACGCGGCTGGGTTAGGTCTGCTCACCCAACAGCCAACCCCACGGCGCTCACAGTCGTGGTGAGTTCGATAGCGGCGCCCAACACGTCGCCGGTGATACCTCCGAACCGGCGTACGCAGTGCGCGACCAACCCCGCGCCGCAACAGACCGCCACCAGCACCGCAACCGGGCCGTGCCATGGTCGCGGACCAACCGGCACCGCGACGGCCAGCAGCACCGCGAGCCAGGCCAGCACCACCGGCATGGATTGGGTGCCGGCGACCCGCACGCCCAGGGCGCTGCCGTCGGCCGCCGGCACCGACTGCCGGCAAGCCAGCACCGCGGACACTCGTCCGGCAAACACCGACACGGCTATAGCAACGAGCCCCACCCTGGAGAACGCCAGCGCCTGCAGCATGATGACCAACACCACCGCGGCCACCCCGAACGGCCCTGTCGACCCCTCGCGCATCACGGCCAGCGCCCGCTGCGGCGGCCCGTAGCAGCCCAGCCCGTCGGCCGTATCGGCGACGCCGTCGACGTGCAGACCCCGGGTGACGAGCAGTAGCGCCGTCACCACGAGCAGACCGGACAGCGGGCTGGAGGGCCCGAACATGTGCGCGCCGGCCCACGACACCGCGGCCGCCAAGCCGCCCAGCGCGGCGCCGACCACCGGCAGCGCGGTCATGCCGCCACGGCCCATCGCGAGCCCACCGGCGCGCGGCACCGGCACGACCGTTGCGAACGCGAAAGCTGTTGCCAGCGAACGCATCACGGCGTGGCAGGGTCTGGCGCGGGGGAAGCAACGCCGGCTTCTTGAAAAGTCGCCATGCCCGACAGTGTGGCCACCCCGCCGCGCAACACCGGCAATGCCACCGCGGCGCCGGTGCCCTCGCCCAGCCGCATGCCCAGGTCCAGGATCGGGTCCAACATGAGCGACGCCAGGGCCACGCTGTGACCCGGTTCGGTGGACCGGTGACCGGCCTGCCACCACATCCGGGCGCCCGGCGCCAGTTGCTCGGCGACCAGCGCGGCGGCCGTCACCGCCATGCCGTCCAGCAGCAGCGGGGTCCGCCGGACGGCAGCCTGCGCGCAGAAGCCGGCCATCGCGGCCAAATCCGCGCCGCCACAGCAGCGCAGCAAACCGATCGGGTCGCGCAGCACCGGCCGCGCCCGAAACAGCGCGTCGCGCACTGCCGCAGTTTTGCGTGCCCAGCCGGCGTCGTCGATCCCGGTCCCGAAGCCGACCACGGCGACGGGCTCGGAGTTGGTCAGCGCTGCCACCAGAACCGCGGCGGGAGTGGTGTTCCCGATTCCCATGTCGCCGGCGATCAACAGGTCCGCCCCGCCGTCGACCTCCTCGTCGGCTATGCGCTGGCCGGCCTCGATCGCACCAACCGTCTCGTCTTCGGTCAAGGCGTCCTCGACGGCGATATCGCCGCTGCTGCGCCGCACTTTGTGCGCCCCGATCTGGTCAGACACGGTATCGGCATCCACGGCCAGGTCCACGACCCGCACCGTCGCGCCGGCAACGCTGGCCAGGGCGTTTATCGCGGCCCCGCCGCTGTCGATGTTCGCGACCATCTGGGCGGTCACTTCCCGTGGGTAAGCCGACACCCCGGATCGGGCGACACCGTGGTCACCGGCGAACACCACCACCCGGGCGCGCTGAAAATCTCGTGGCGGGCATTGAGCCTGGCACGAGGCCACCCAGATGGCCAGCTCCTCCAGGCGGCCCAGCGCACCCTTCGGCTTGGTCAACGTGTCCTGGCGGGCGCGCGCGGCCGCGGCGGCGTCCCGGTCCGGCGGATCTACTGGCGCGAATTCCATCACGTTCCCGACGGCTTGATCGGCACAGCCTGTCCGGCCACTACCAGCACCACCCGTTCGCACAGCGCCGCCATGCGCTGGTTGAGGCTACCGAGTTCGTCGGCGAACCGGCGCCCCGACGCGGTGGCCGGCACCACGGTCAACCCGACCTCCGGGCTGACGACCATCAGCGTCGAACCGAACGTGCCGACCGCGGCGATCACATCGTCGATCGTCTGCTGGACCGAAACCACCGCCGAACCGTCGTCCCAGGCCTGATGGCGGTCCAGCACACTGGTCAGCCAGGCGCCGAGATCGTCGACCAAAGTCGGCATGGCCGGTGACTGTCGCAATTGTGTTGCGATGTCATCGGTTTCGACGGTCGACCAATGCGCGGGACGGCGGTCGCGATGCTTGGCGACCCGCTCTGCCCACTCCGCGTCGGCCGCGGCGGCCAAGCCCGAGGCCAGGTAACACACCGGCTCGTCAGGTGCCAGTGACCGCGCGATGGTTTCCTCCGCCCACCGGGATTTGCCCGACCGGATCCCGCCGAGCACCAGCGTGCGCACCGGGGTCAGACGCCCTTCGCCGCGCTTTTAACCCACATCGGCGCCGCGCTTGACTTGGGGCCTGGGCGTGCGCGTCCGGCGCAGCTGCGAGGCCCGGCCGGCGGCGTAAACACCCAGCTTCCAATGGCTTTCAGTGTTCGTCGGAAATTTCTCGTCGACCATCTTGCCGACTTTGCGGCCCAGGATGAACGCATCGATACCCATCACGGCCATCAGAATCAACATCGCCGGGGAGACGTAGAGCTGCAGCGGCGGCACCGCGAACATGACGAACAGCAGCGCCAGCGCGGACGGCATGAACAGGCCGAGCACGTTGCGCCGCGCATCGACGACGTCGCGGACGTAGCGGCGAATCGGTCCCTGATCGCGCGGCAGCAGATAGGCCTCTTCGCCGGCCATCATGCGCTCGCGGCGTTCGGTCATCCGGGCCCGGCTGGCGGTTCTCTCGGCCCGCCGCTCCTCCCGGCTGAGCTTGGGACCGGCCAGAGATTTGCGCCTGGCCCTCGCCTCGGCGGCGGTCATGGGTGCCGGTGCGACCGGGCCCTTCCTGGCGCCGCGCCTGGCGGCGTCGCGCTTGGGGGTGGGCCGGCCCTTTGGTCCCGTGGTGCGGGATCCGCGCGAGGGTGCGACGACGGAACCGGCGTCGTCGGATGTGGGCGGTGCGTCTTGGCCGTCTTCTTGGCCCTTCTTGCGGCCCAGGAGCTTCACAGTCGCCAGGTTACTTCGCGGCTGGACAGGGCCCAAATAGCCCTGGAGAGAACCCGTATCGTGCATCGCCAGTGCGTTGCGTCACATGGCCCTACTCTTACGGAGTAATGAACGGCTGTCCGTGAGCGACGACTCCTTGGCGTCGGATCCCGCCGGCGCTGACCTCGCGCCAGGCCGTATCCAGCTGCCTGCGATGTGCGTCCTGGTGGCTCCGGACTGCTATGGCAACAGCCTGTCGGCGGTGCAGGCCGCCGCGGCCATAGCGACCGGCTGGACCAGATCCCGGTCCCGAGATCGCTTCATCGTCGCCCCGCAGTCCGACGGCGGCCCCGGTTTCGTCGAGGTGCTGGCCAGCCGGTTCGGGAAGGCGCGTCGACTGCGGGTGGCAGGGCCGCTGGGCAAGCCGGTGGACGCCAAGTGGGTGTTCGACCGGGCCTCGTCGACCGCATATCTGGAGTGTGCGCAGGCCTGCGGCCTTACCTTGCTCGAAGGGCCGCCGACGCCGAGGACCTCGTTGGCCGCCCACAGTAGGGGAGTCGGGCAGCTCATCGACGAGGCGCTGCGCGCCCGGGCGACCCGGATCGTGGTCGGGCTGGGTGGCAGCGCATGCACCGACGGCGGCAGGGGAATGATCGCCGAACTCGGTGGGCTCGAGGCTGCGCGCGCCAAGCTCAGCACCGTCGACCTGATTGCCGCGTCCGACGTCAAATACCCGCTGTTGGGACCGTGGGGCGCGGCCCGCGTATTCGCGCCGCAGAAGGGTGCCGACACCGCCGCCGTGGCAGCGCTGGAAGTCCGCCTCGAGGGGTGGGCGCTGGAACTGGAAGACGCTGCCGGACGCGACGTGAGCGCCGAGCACGGCGCCGGCGCCGCCGGTGGCATCGGGGCCGGGCTGCTGGCGCTCGGCGGTCGCTGTGAGTCCGGGGCGGCCATCATCGCGGAGCACACCCACCTCGCCGACGACTTGGCCGATGCGGACATGATCGTCACCGGCGAAGGCAAGTTCGACGAGCAGTCCCTGCACGGAAAGGTGGTCGGCTCGCTGGCTGATGCCGCCATTCCGCTCGGCATTCCGGTGATCGTGCTGGCCGGACAAGTGAGTTTGGACAAATCCACCTCGCGAGCGGCGGGCATCATGTCGGCCCTCTCGATCGCCGAATACGCCGGTTCGGTGGGGTTGGCCCAGGCTGACGCGGCCAACCAGCTGATCGGATTGGCGTCGGAGGTGGCGGCGCGACTCGGGAATAGCGGCCCAGCAAGGTACCGTTGATGAGGTGGGCTGCTTCCAGTGCGCAAACCATGAGTCGCCGGGCGGACCCACCTGAACTCTGACCCACGCAAGAGCACGTAGGAGAAGCAATGACGGTGCAGAACGAGTCGAGCGCCAAGACCCACGGCGTGATTCTGACCGAGGCCGCAGCCACCAAGGCGAAGTCCCTGCTGGATCAGGAAGGCCGAGACGACCTGGCGCTGCGTATCGCGGTTCAGCCGGGTGGCTGCGCAGGACTGCGCTACAACCTCTTCTTCGACGACCGGACGCTGGACGGCGATCTGACGGCGGAGTTCGGTGGTGTGACGCTGACGGTCGACCGGATGAGCGCGCCCTATGTGGAAGGCGCGTCCATCGACTTCGTGGACACCATCGAAAAGCAGGGCTTCACCATCGACAACCCCAACGCCACGGGCTCCTGCGCGTGCGGGGACTCGTTCAACTGACCTTCCGGGTCTGAGGCGACCTAGTAGGCGCCGGTGCTGCGCGGTATGTAGGAGCACACCGAGATCTGGCCACGCTGGAAAAGCAACTGAGCCACGGCCTGCATCTCGCCGCGCGTCGGGCCGCCCCTCGCCGGCGTTGCCCGCATGGTGAACAACGCCTGGGCCTGGTACTGCGACAGGTAGACGATCTTGTCCACCGAAGTCACCTCGACCCGCGAGAACTGCTTGCGGAACGCGTCGCTGCTCGCCTTGGCCAGGGCCTGGTCGGGCCGCCGGTCGCGCACCCCGTCGTACATCCCGCACAGCGCGTTGCGGGAGATCGTTTCGATATCGCGCTGCTCGAGTGCGTCCAGGTAGCCCTGAATCGCGGTCTTGACCGTCCCCTCGGACAACGTCGAGCCGGTGTTGGCGCCGTTGGTGCGAACGCCGTACACGATCGCCGCCGTCATGACGGCCACCAGCGCGGCGGCCACCAGCACTCCGATGATCAGCCGCTTGTGCCTGCGCTTGGGATACGCCTGCGCAGGGGGCAGCTGCTCAGGATAGGGGACCGACGATTGCGGCTCTGGCGGGTTGGTTGCGAACGCCGGCTCGCTCGCCACGTACTCGTGGCCCTGGGGACCGGGGGAGCCGGGCTCAGGGTAGTGGGGTCCGTCAGTGCCGGTCGGGTTCGGCGATTGCGGACCGGCCATCGTGATTCTCCTACGGTGGTGGATGGGGCTGAGCGGTTGCCGCCCAATGGGTGGAGTTCCCCGCAATTGGAGTTTCAGGCAACGAAGTGAGCTCTCTTGGCAGGCTAGCGCACGGCCTGTCGCAGACCGTGGACGAGCCTGAGTCGCAACCGCGCGGACCGCGCCGTCGAGAGCGCTGGGTAGGCTGGACGGCCGTAGAAGACGAAGGGTGGATTTCCGTGACGATCGCGGTGACTGGCTCGATTGCGACCGACCATCTAATGCGCTTTCCCGGCCGCTTCTCCGAGCAGCTGCTGGCCGATCATCTGCAGAAGGTCTCACTCAGCTTTTTGGTCGACGACCTGGTGATTCATCGCGGTGGGGTGGGCGGCAACATCGCCTTCGCCATCGGCGTGCTGGGTGGGGACGTCGCGCTGGTGGGTGCGGCCGGCGACGACTTCGCCGACTACCGCAATTGGCTGGAAGCCCACAACGTCAACTGTGAGCACGTGCTGGTCTCCAAGACCGCGCACACGGCGCGTTTCGTCTGCACCACCGACCTCGACATGGCCCAGATCGCGTCGTTCTATCCGGGCGCCATGTCGGAGGCGCGCGACATCTCGCTGGCCGACGTGGTGTCCGCCATCGGCAAGCCCGAGCTGGTCATCATCGGGGCGAACGACCCCGCGGCGATGGTGGTGCACACCGAAGAGTGCCGCAAGCTCGGGCTGCCGTTCGCCGCCGACCCTTCGCAGCAGCTGGCGCGGCTGACCGGCGAGGAGATCAGCAAACTGATCGACGGCGCCACCTACTTGTTCACCAACGACTACGAATGGGACTTGCTGCTGTCCAAGACCGGCTGGTCGGAAGCCGACGTGATGGCTCAGATCGACCTGCGGGTCACCACATTGGGCGCCAAGGGCGTCGACATCGTGGACCGCGACGGCACCAGTGTTCACGTCGGCGTAGTGCCCGAGACGAGCCAAACCGATCCCACCGGCGTGGGCGATGCATTCCGCGCCGGGTTCCTGATGGGACGAAGCGCCGGGCTGAGCGTGGAGCGTTCAGCACAGCTGGGTTCGCTGGTGGCTGTGCTGGTGCTGGAATCGACCGGCACGCAGGAGTGGACCTGGGACCGCGGGCTTGCAGCTACCCGGTTGGCGGGCGCCTTCGGCGACGATGCCGCCGCCGAGATCGCCGCGGTACTGGCTTAGTTAGGCGCTTAGAACGCCGGGCAGACGCAAAATGCCCTGTTGCATGCCGTAAGAGGGGATTCTGCGTCTGCTCGCACTCATTGAATGCGTTGAATGCGTTGACCATCGTCGGCTGTGAACCGACGGCGTTGGCTGTGAGTCCAGGGCGAGAAAATGGCGCAGAATCCGCCGTGAGCTCCCTCTCAAAACCCTCGGTTCACACTCAAAGCCCTCGGTTCACACTGAAAGCCCTCGGTTCACGCTGGAAGTCCGAGCCCCAGGCAGCCTGCTCGCAACTCAGCACTAATGGCGTCGAAACTGCGCTCGGGCCTGCCACCGGCGCGGAACGGGCTACAACTCGACCGGGTACTCCGGCTCGCTGATCTGCGGCACCACGCTGCCCTCGACGAAGATCGCGTGCCACAGCATGAAAATCAGCAACGTCCACAGCCGACGGCTGTGATCGGCGGTCCCGCAGCGGTGTTCCTCGAGCATCCGGCGTACCGCGGCGATGTCGACCAGGTGGTCTGCCTGCGACGCGTCGACAATCGAGTACGCCCAGTCCAGCAGCTCGCCGGCGCGCAGCCAATGCCGGATCGGCACCGGGAATCCCAGCTTGGGCCGGTTCAGCACGTGCGCCGGCACGACGGGCTCCAGGGCCCGTCGCAGCGCGTACTTGGTGGTGGTTCGGGTGATCTTGGCGGCCACCGGCAACCGCGACGCCACCGCGAACACCTCGGGATCCAAGAACGGCACGCGCAACTCCAGCGAATTGGCCATGGTCATCTTGTCGGCCTTGACCAGAATGTCGCCACGCAGCCAGGTGAACAGGTCGATGTGCTGCATGCGTGCCACCGGGTCCCACCCGGCCGATGCGGCGTACACCGGCGCCGTCACGTCGGTATGGGTCCAGTCCGCACGGAATTCGGGCAGCACCTCGCGCAGCTGCAGGTCCGAGAAGCTGCGGGCATTTCCGTAGTAGCGCTCCTCGAGCGTCAGCGATCCGCGATGCAGCAGGCTCTTGCCCCGCATGCCCTCCGGCAGCGGTTTGGACACCTTGCCCATCGAGCGCCGCAGCGGCGCCGGCAGGTAGTCGAAGGGTTTCAGCGACAGCGGCTCGCGGTAGATCGTGTAGCCGCCGAACAGCTCGTCGGCGCCTTCGCCGGACAGCACCACCTTGACGTGCTTGCGGGCCTCGCGGGCCACGAAGAACAGCGGTACCAGCGCCGGGTCGGCGACGGGCTCGTCGAGGTACCAGACGATTTCGGGCAGGGCGGCGACGAACTCGTCGGGCTTGACCACCTTGGCGATGTGGCGGGCGCCGATCGCCTCGGCCGAGGCCACGGCGACGTCGATCTCGGAGAATCCCTCACGCTCGAAACCGGTGGTGAAGGTGATCAGCCGCGGGTTGTGCCGGATCGCCAGTGCCGCGATGGCCGTGGAGTCGATGCCGCCGGACAAGAACGCACCGACGGTCACGTCGGCACGCATGTGTTTGGCCACCGAGTCCTCCAGCACCGCGGTGATCTCGTCGTAACGGGCCTGCTCGGTGTCGCGGGTGATCGGCACCGCGGCGAACCGCGGCACGAAGTAGCGGGTGATTTCGGGGGCGAGCCCGGGCCGGATGCGCGCAAAGCACCCCGACTCCAGCCGGCGCACGCCACGATGCAGCGTCTCGGGCTCCGGCACATACTGCAGAACGGTGTAGTGCTGTACCGCCCGCAGGTCGATTTCGGTGTCGAAACCCACCAGTTCGGCCAGGTCGAGCAGGCATTTCTTCTCGCTCGCCACCGCCGTGCCCCCGGTGCCGGTCGCCATGAACAGCGGCTTGATGCCGAACGGGTCGCGCGCACAGAACAATTCGCGGCTCGCGGTGTCCCAGAGCGCGAACGCGAACATGCCGCGCAGCCGCGCCAGCACCTCGGTGCCCCAGTAGTGGTAGCCGGCGACGATGGTCTCGCCGTCACCGTCGGTCGCGAAATCGGCGCCATGCTGGGTGCGCAGCTCGTCGCGCAGCTCCAGGTAGTTGTAGATCTCGCCGTTGAAGACCAGGACGTAGCGGTCGGGCGTCTCCGGTGGGCCCCACCGCAGCGGCTGATGCGAATGCGCGATGTCGATGATGGACAACCGGTTGAAGCCGAACACCACAGAGCCGTCGGCGTCGGGGTCCACCCAGGTGCCCGGCTCGTCGGGCCCACGGTGGCGCATCAGGTGTGCGGCGCCGGCGATGGCATTGTCGGCGCGGGCCGCGGTGGCCTGGGCAAGATCGTCGGTCCCGGCCGCAGGACCATCACGGGGAGCCGGAGCCGCCACGAACGCCAGCAGTCCACACACGGCGCCCCAGTATGCCGCATCCGGGGCGCCGATCGCCTTCGGAGTGCTCATGGAGCGTCCTGGGGTTACGTGTGCAACGGGTCGTTATGGCACACGTCGTCGCCCTGCTGGGCGGCGTGGTCTACGCTGCGTAGTATTCGCATCCGAGTTAGCCGAGGGTTCCCGCCCGAGTTCTCGCTCGAGCCGGGACAGCTCCCGTCGACCCAGCTTGTGATACAGGAGGCGCCAACGTGACACGTCGCGAGCTAGGCCGTTCGCAATGCTTGTCGCAGGGTAGGTTTCAGCGCCTTTCCGCGGGCACGGTCCGACGGCTGGCGCTGGTCGGCACACTGGGCGTGCTGGCCGTCGTCCTGAGCGGTTGCAGCTGGGAGGACGCGATGGCGATGGGGTGGCCGAAGGGCGTCACCCCGGAGGCGCATCTGAACCGGGAGCTGTGGATCGGGGCGGTGATCGCCTCCCTGGTCGTCGGCGTCGTCGTGTGGGGCCTGATTTTCTGGACCGCCGTCTTCCACCGCAAGAGGGCTCGCGACACCGACTTCCCGCGGCAGTTCGGCTACAACATGCCGCTGGAGCTGGTGCTCACCGTGGCACCGTTCATCATCATCTCGGTGCTGTTCTACTTCACCGTGGTGGTGCAGGAGAAGATGCTGCACCTGGCCAAGGATCCCGAAGTCGTCATCGACGTCACATCGTTCCAATGGAACTGGAAGTTCGGCTACCAGCGGGTCCATTTCAAGGACGGCCAGGACTACGACGGCGCCGACGAGGCGAAGAAGAAGGCCATGGTCTCCAAGCCGGAAGGCAAGGACCAGCACGGTGAGGAGCGGGTCGGGCCGGTGCGCGGGCTCAACACCGAGGACCGGACCTACCTGAACTTCGACAGGATCGAAACCCTGGGAACCAGCACCGAAATTCCGGTGCTGGTGTTGCCCACCGATACGCGCATCGAATTCCAGCTGAACTCGGCAGACGTCATCCACGCGTTCTGGGTGCCGGAGTTCCTGTTCAAGCGTGACGTGATGCCCAACCCCGAGGCGAACAACTCCATCAACCGCTTCCAAATCGAACGGATCACCAAGCCGGGGGCGTATGTCGGTCACTGCGCCGAGATGTGCGGCACCTACCACTCGATGATGAACTTCGAGGTTCGCGCGGTCACACCCGCCAAGTTCAAGGAGTACCTGCAGAAGCGGATGGACAACAAGACGACCAACGCCGAGGCGCTGAAGGCGATCGGCGAAGAACCTCTTGCGACCACCACCCATCCGTTCGACACTCGCCGTGGCGAGCTGGCCCGAAGCCAGTAGGTTAGGACACCCAATGCATATCGAAGCGAGGCTGTTCGAGTTCATCGCCGCGTTCTTCGTCCTCTCCGCGGTCCTGTACGGGGTGCTTACTTCGCTGTTCGCCACCGGCGGCGTGGAGTGGGCGGGCACCACCGCACTGGCGCTCACGGGCGGCATGGCATTGATTGTGGCCACCTTCTTCCGGTTCGTGGCGCGCCGGCTGGACACCCGGCCGGAGGACTATGAGGGTGCTGAGATCAGTGACGGCGCAGGGGAATTGGGGTTCTTCAGCCCACACAGCTGGTGGCCGATTCTGATTGCGCTGTCCGGGTCGGTGGCGGCGACCGGTATCGCGTTGTGGCTGCCTTGGCTCATCGTTGCCGGGGTGGTGTTCATCCTCGCGTCGGCGGCCGGACTGGTGTTCGAGTACTACGTCGGGCCCGAGAAGCACTGATCGACGCCCCGAAGGTCACAATCCGGACATCACTTCATCGGTGGCCCGTTCGCCCAGACTTATTTGCCCTGACCGGTTCGGTAGGGTTTGCCGAAGGACCATGAGAATCTCCCGAGCGCGTGCGCACCGCTGCAGCTGCGGAGCCGCACGCGCCGACGATGGAGTTGGACAGGGCAGACGAAGCAGACGAACATGAGCGTGCCGAATCCTCCCGGGCGGGATCTTGAGGAACCCGATTCCGCCGGCGCACACAGCGACTCCGGCAGCGAGCCTGAAGCCGAGCTGGAGCCCTTCGACGACGCCGGCGACGATGCAAGCGACCACACCGGCCAGACCGACATCTACTCGCGGGCCTACTCGGCGCCAGAGTCCGAGCAATTCATCAGTGGCCCTTATGTGCCGGCGGATCTGCGGCTCTACGACTACGACGACTATGACGGCTCGTCGGACCTGATCGACGAACGCGCCGCTCCGCGCTGGCCGTGGGTGGTCGGCGTCGCCGCCATCCTGGCCGCGATCGCGCTGGTTGCGTCGGTGTCGATACTGGTCACCCGCAGTGACACCAACCAAGTCGCCACCCCGGGTACCACGGCGTCCGTGCTGCCCTCCCAGGACGAGATGACCACGACCAAACCGCCGCCGCCGTCGTCGACGCCGACTTCCACCGAAATCTCAACATCAACGGAGACCCAGACAGTGACCGTGACACCTGCGCCGTCATCGGCCCCGCCGCCGACCGTCGCGGCGCCGCCGGCGAGTGGCCCCCCGGCGGCGGTGGTGCCGCCGCCTCCCACGACCACCACGCCCGCCGGTCCGCGGCAAGTCACCTATTCGGTGACCGGTATCAAGGCGCCCGGCGACATCATCACGGTGACCTACGTGGACGCTTCGGGTCGGCGGCGGACCCAGCACAACGTGTACATCCCGTGGTCGATGACCGTGACCCCGATCTCGCAATCCGACGTCGGCTCGCTCGAAGCATCCAGCCTGTTCCGGGTCAGCAAGCTCAACTGCTCCATCACCACGAGCGACGGAACGGTGTTGTCGGCCAACGCCAATGATGCATGGCAGACGAGCTGCTGATGGTCGGCAGATACTCGGCATACCGGCAAGGGTCGGACACCGTTCCACCGGACGTCGTCGATCGCATACTGATCGGGGCGTGCGCGGCGGTGTGGTTGCTGTTGGTGGGCGTGAGCGTCGCGGCCATCGTCGCGCTGGCGGATCTGGGTCGTGGTTTCCACAAGGTGGCGAGGACGCCGCACACGCCATGGATTCTGTATGTCGTCATCGTCGTCTCCGCGCTGATCATCGCGGGCGCGATCCCGATGCTGTTGCGCGCCCGCCGCATGGCACAGGACGAACCGGCGGGCGGCCCGGCAGGCGCGCTGGCAGGCCGGCCCGCGAGGTCGTCGGCCGGCTCCGGCGGGTACCCGGCCGCGCGCGGCGCGGCGGGGCCGCGTCCGGAGCGGGCGCAAGAGTACGGGCACGTCGACGAGTGGTCAGGCGCGGCAGTGGACCGCATCTGGTTGCGGGGCGCGGTCGCCCTCACCGGCACGATGGGGGCAGCGCTGATTGCCGTCGGAGTGGCGACCTACTTGATGGCCGTCGGCCACGACGGCGCGTCCTGGGTCGGCTATACGTTCGCTGGGCTGATCACCGCGGCGATGCCCGCGCTCGAGTGGCTACATGTCCGTCAGCTGCGTGAGGTAATCGCCGTTCACTAGCTGAGGCGCGGCCGCTGTGAGCACGGGCGGCATTCGTGCTTCGGAGGGTCATCGTGGAGCCCGGATCGGCTGTGAACCCTGGGCTTTGCCTGTGCAACGTGGGCGAAAATTCGCGCCGAATTCCGCCGCTCACTCACTCCGAACGCCCTAGTTACACACTGAAAGCCGTTAATACACAGTGAAACCGCAATATGTGCGGATCCCGGGGGTCTAGTGCTCCCGGCGTTCCCCGTTCGGTGAGCCGTTCAGGCCTTCCTGGTGTTCGCGCAGGGCGGTGAGGGCCCGGTGCTCGGCGGCGTGCGCCGCCTCGCGCAGTGCCGCATCCTCCGACGCCGGGTCGGCGAACATGAAGCTCCCACTACCCGGCGTGCCGGCCGACCCCAGCTTGTTCATGCGCTTGGGGACCGGTGCGCCCTGGTATTCCAGCGGTAGCGGGTGGCCGTGGTCGTCGACGGGGCCCAGCGGCTGGTGCAACTCGATGTAGGCACCGTGCGGCAGCCGTTTGATGATGCCGGTCTCCACCCCGTGCTCGAGCACCGCGCGGTCGCTGCGCTGCAGCCCGATGCACCACCGATAGGCGACGAAGTACACCAGCGGCGGCAAGATCACCATGCCGATGCGCCCGATCCACGTCGTCGCGTTCAGCGAAATGTGGAACTTGAACGCGATGATGTCGTTCATCGCCGCCAGCGTGAGCACCATGTAGAAGCTGATCGCCATGGCTCCCACCGCGGTTCGCACCGGGGCGTCGCGGGGGCGCTGCAGCAGATTGTGGTGCGCATAGTCCCCGGTGAACCGCTTCTCCAAGAACGGATAAACGATCAGCAGGACGAAAACCAAACCCATGATCAGCGCCACCCAGACCGGGGCGGGAATGGTGTGGTGCCAGAAGTAGAACTCCCAGGGCGGCCAGATACGGGCCAGACCCTCGGTCCACATCATGTAGAAGTCGGGCTGGGAGCCCGCCGAGACCTGGGAAGGCTTGTAGGGGCCCAGGTTCCAGATGGGGTTGATCTGCAGCAGGCCGCCCATCAAACCCAGGACACCGACGATGGTGGCGAAGAAGGCGCCGGATTTGACCGCGAACACCGGCATCACCCGCACGCCGACGACGTTGTGCTCGGTACGTCCCGGGCCGGGGAACTGCGTGTGCTTCTGGAACCACACCAACGCCAGGTGCGCCCCGATCAGCGCCAGAATGATCGCCGGCAACAGCAGTATGTGCAACGCGTACAGCCGCGGGATCAAGATGTTGCCGGGGAAGTCGCCGCCGAACAGGAACCAGTGCAACCAAGTGCCGATCACCGGCATACCCAGCGTGATCGAGGAGAGTGCGGCGCGCAGCCCGATGCCGGAGAGCAGGTCGTCGGGCAGCGAGTAGCCGAAGTAGCCCTCGAACATGGAAAGGATCAGCAGCAATGACCCGAGGACCCAGTTGATCTCCCGGGGCCTGCGGAAGGCGCCGGTGAAGAAGATGCGGGCCAGGTGCACCATGATCGCCGCGGAGAACATCAGCGCCGCCCAGTGGTGGATCTGGCGCACGAACAGCCCGCCGCGGACTTCGAAGGAGATATTGAGCGCCGACTCGTAGGCGCGCGACATCTCCACACCGCGCAGCGGCTGGTAGGCGCCGTGGTAGTTGACGTCGACCATGGACGGGTCGAAGAACAGCGTCAGATACACGCCGGTGATCAACAGCACGATAAAGCTGTACAGCGCGATCTCGCCCAGCAGGAACGACCAGTGCGTCGGGAACACCTTGTTCAGCTGTCTGCGGACGGCCGCCGAGGGGTGGTAGCGCGTGTCGATGTCCTCGCCTTGGCGGGCCAGGACGTCACCGACCGGGGGAATTTTACCGAGTGGGGGACTGAGTTTTGGACTCATGATGTTGTGCGCTCCCAGAATGCCGGTCCGACGGGCTCGGCAAAGTCACCGTTGGCGACCAGATACCCCTCGGCGTCGATGGTGATGGGCAGTTGCGCCAGTGCGCGCGCCGCGGGACCGAATATCGGCTTGGCGAAGTGCAGAGCGTCGAACTGCGATTGGTGACACGGGCACAGGATCCGGTAGGACTGCTGCTCGTAGAGCGAGGACGGGCAGCCCAGGTGTGAGCAGACCTTGGTGAAGGCGAAGAACTCGCCGAAGTTGAAGCTCTCCTGCCCCTTGCGCTTGACTACGCGAGGCATGTCGCTGGGACGAATCCGGATGAGCATCACGGGGTTACGGATACCCAACTTGATTTCGATGAGCTTTTCATGGGATTCCGCGGTGGTGCCGTCGCCGTCGGACTGCCGCCACGGGAACACGGTCTCCATCCCGCCGGCATCGATGTCTTCCGGCCGCATGCGAATGAACGGGGCGGAATCGTGCGAGCCGGTGGCCCGCGCCAGATAGATGGTCTCGCCCTTGTAGCGCGGAGTCCAGCCGGACGTCCACAACACGGCTTTCTTGCCTTCGGCTGTGTCGACGACCGGCTTCCACGGGTTCTTGATCATGCCGCCGGCAAAGGCCACCAGGGTGCCGAGGCCGAAGGCGCCCAAGCCCATGCCCAGCGACAGGCCGACCAGCTTGCGCCTTCTGATCGTCGAGCCGTCGAGGGCGTTGGTCAGGTTCGCGACGACCGTCTTGCGGTCGATCTCCCGCGATGCACCGTCGTGCCGTTCCTGGATCGAAATCTCTTCGGGGATAAAGCGTTTCTGGTACAGCACAGCGCCGATGCCGATCGCCAGAATGGACAGACCGAAGGTCAGCCCGTACAGCGGGGTGGCCAGCGTGTAGAGGATGCTGCCGTGCTCCTCCTTCGGCTTGTACTCCCACGGCCAGAACAGGAAGACCAACAGCAGCGCCAGCCCGGAAGCACCGCCCAGCAAAAGCCATAAAGCCACTCCGCGCTCGGCGCGTTTCTCGGCTTTTGTGCCGTCGATGGGCCAGCGAGGCTCCTTGTAGACGGTCTCGACACCGTCGAGCTTGCCGCCCAACGCCAGCAGTTCCTCGTTGGACATAGTGGCCAGCGCGGCCTCGTCGGGTTCCCGAGCCGAGCCGGCGTCCTTGTCGGTGTCCGAACCTTTCACTTCATCAACGTCGCTCACGAGCGCGCCCCAATCCACAACGTCAACCCGATGGCGGCGACCATGCCGATGATCCACATCGCCATGCCCTCAGGTGCCGGTCCGAACCCACCGAGGCCGTAGCCACCCGGCTGACGTTCTTCGACGACCGTCCTGACGTAGCCGATGATGTCCTTCTTGGCCTCCATGGAGAGCTGGCGATCGGAGAACTTGGGCATGTTCTGCGGGCCGGTCAGCATCGCGGTCAGAATTTGCTGTTCGTTGGCCGGTCCCAGGTCGGGCGCGTACTTGCCGGAGGACAGTGCCCCACCCTTGCCGGTGAAGTTGTGGCAGGACGCGCAGTTCAGCCGGAACAAGTCGCCGCCGCGGCCGAGGTCCGCGCCGCGCAGTGATCGCATCGCGATGGTTTTGCCGTCGGCCTCGCGCACCACCCTGGGTCCGCCGCCGTTGGCCTGCACGTAGGCGCCGAGCGCATCGGTCTGGGCCTCGTCGAAGATCGGGTCTTTGCGCTGTGCTTGCGCCTCACCGCGCATGGCGGGCATCCGGCCAGTGGACACCTGGAAGTAGACGGCGGCCTCGCCGACGCCGATGAGGCTCGGCCCGTGGTCGGGCACGCCCTGCAGGTTGGCGCCGTGGCAGGAAACGCAGGAGGTTTCGAAGAGCTGTTTGCCCATGCGCAGCCGCGCCGAGGAGTCCTCGTCGGCGACGGCCACCTGCGGAGTCGGGGTCAGCACGGCCGCCACGCCGCCGGCGATGGTGAGCGCGATGAGTAGCAGCAGTCCTCCGGACAATCGGCGCTGCAGCCGCCGTCGGGAGCGGTTGTCGCGCTTCTTATCTCCGGATCGGGTGAACCGCAGTTTCTTCAACCGAGAACTCCTGTCCATTCCTGTTCGGGTCCTGTTCGCGCCTGCCGGCTCAACGGATGAAATAGATCACGGTGAACAGCGCGATCCACACGATGTCGACGAAATGCCAGTAGTAGGAGACGACGATGCTCGCGGTCGCCTGCGCCGGCGTGAACTTGCTCATCGCGGTGCGCGCGAGCAGGAAGATGAACGCGATCAGACCACCGGTGACGTGGAGGCCGTGGAACCCGGTGGCGAGGTAGAAGACGCTGCCGTAAGCGCTGCTGGGGATCGTGGTGCCGTGCGTCACCAGGTGGAAGTACTCGTAGCCCTGGCCGAGGACGAAGAACAGGCCCATCAGGAAGGTGATCACATACCAGCGGCGCAGCCCGAAGACGTCACCGCGCTCGGCCGCGAACACCCCCATCTGGCAGGTGAATGACGACGCGATCAGAACCAAGGTCACCGGAACGGCCTGATAGAGATTCAGCTCGGTCGGCGGCGGCGGCCACTTACCGCCGGCCTGGGCCCGGGCCGTGAAATACATGGCGAACAGGCCAGCAAAGAACATCAGCTCGCTGGAAAGCCAGACTATGGTGCCAACACTTACCATGTTCGGCCGATTCAGCGAATGAATGCGCGACGTGATCGCAGTACCCGAGGTCCCCACAGCGCTGGTCACATCCGCAAGTATGACGCTTTGTAGTTGTTGAGCACTACCCGGGGCGGCAAATCAATGTGGCGCGTCGCACTCATCTGGCTACCAGCCAGACCTCGTCGGCGATTGGGTAGCGGTTGGTCGTCGTGGGACCATCGGCGCGTGGCTGAGTCATCCGGGGCGTCATTCGAGCCGCCAGTCGAGCCGGCGCCGTCGTGGCCGCAGGTCCTGAGCCGGTTGACCGCCGGGCAGAACCTGGCCCGGGGCCACGCGGCGTGGGCCATGGACCAGATCATGACGGGCAACGCGAGGCCTACCCAGATCGCCGCCTTCGCTGTGGCGATGAAGATGAAGCGTCCCACCGCGGCCGAAGTCAGTGAACTGGCCGACGTGATGCTGCGCCACGCGCGTCAGATGCCCGTCGACGCCATGCGTCGAGACATTGGAGAGACCGTCGACATAGTCGGCACCGGCGGCGACGGCGTCAACACCGTCAACCTGTCCACCATGGCTTCGATCGTGGTGGCGGCGGCCGGGGTGCCGGTGGTCAAGCACGGCAACCGGGCGGCATCCTCGCTGTCCGGCGGTGCCGACACGCTGGAGGCACTGGGAGTCCGCATCGATCTCGGTCCCGAGCAGGTCGCGCGCAGCCTCGGCGAACTGGGTATCGGGTTCTGCTTCGCGCCGGTATTCCATCCGTCGTACCGGCACGCGGCCACGGTGCGCCGCGAGATCGCTGTGCCCACGGTGTTCAATCTCCTTGGGCCGCTTACCAATCCGGCGTGGCCGCGAGCCGGCCTGATCGGCTGTGCATTCGGCGACCTCGCCGAAGTGATGGCCGGGGTGTTCGCCGCGCGGCGATCCAGTGTGCTGGTTGTGCACGGCGACGACGGGCTCGACGAGCTGACCACGACGACCACCAGCACCATCTGGCGGGTGCAGGCGGGCACGGTGGACAAGCTGACCTTCGATCCGGCGGGCTTCGGGTTCGCGCGCGCGGAACTCGACGAGTTGCTGGGCGGCGACGCACAGACCAACGCCGCCGAAGCGCGCTCGGTGCTGGGCGGCGCCAAGGGCCCGGTCCGGGATGCCGTGGTGCTCAATGCGGCCGGCGCGATCGTGGCTCATGCCGGGTTATCTAGCCGCGCCGAGTGGCTGCCGGCGTGGGAGGACGGGCTGCGGCGGGCCAGCGCCGCCATCGACACCGGCGCGGCCGAAAAGCTGCTCGCGCGATGGGTGCGGTTCAGCCAGCAGGTCTGATTCGCGGTCCGCCTGCTCGGCTGCCAGCCGCGCGGAGCGAGCCGTCGCGGCCCACCGGGCCCAGGCCCCTGCCGCCCGCAACGGGGTGGTCCACCCGGCGTCGTCCACGTTGGCGACGCGGACGATGCGCACTCCCGGGGCCGCGAGCCAGCGGGCGATGAGCGCGGTCTCCTCGACCAGCGCGCCCCCCAGCGGCGCCGGCGCCGGGATGACCGCCGGGGCGCCGGCCCGTATCGCCTCCCCGGCCCGCCTCGGCGGCCCCCCGCGGCGGGCTGCGCCGGCCGCAGCGAGCTGGCCGTGGCGAATCACGCAGAGGTGGTAACCGCCTTGACCATCCGGCGCGGCGGCGATCAGCTCGGGCAGCGCCGCCAATGCGCGCAGACGCTGTCCGCGCCACAGGGTTTCGATGGTGGTGGCGGTGAAGTCGCGCAGCCGCGCGGCGCTTTCGTAGCGGTGCAGCGCGGCCAGCCGGGTGACCTCTTGCACGGCGGCGGCCAGTGCGGCGTTGTCGTGTCCGTCGATCAACCCGCCGGCCCGCGCCACCGCCGTCGCGTATTGCGTGGCTGTCACTCCGCGAGCGGCGGGGCACGGCGACACCTCGACCTCCGGACACGACGGACCGTGCAGCGCCGAACGTCCGAGCCGGGTGGTGCAGGTCCGGACCCCGGTGAACCGCGCCAGCAGGGCCGCCGTCTGGGCGGCGTCGGTGCGGGACCGGAACGGTCCGACCGCGCGGTCGTGTCGGGGTGAGCGGACCACGGACAGGCGCGGAAACGGCTCGTCGCTGAGCACCACCCACCACCACCGGTGCGGGAACCTCGACCGGCGGTTGTACGGCGGGGCGTGTGCGGCCAGCATCCGCAGCTCGCGTACCCCGGCCTCCAGTGCGTGCGCGCACTCGACGTGGTCGATGCGGCCGGCCAGCCCCACCATCTCCTTGATCCGGCCGCGCCGGTCGGCGCCGTTGAAGTACTGGCTCACCCGGCGCCGCAAGTCGACGGCGGTGCCGACGTAGAGCACCTCTCCCGACGGCCCGCGGAACAGGTAGACCCCCGGCCGGTGCGGCAACCCCTCGGCGAGGACGCGCTTGCGGCGCTGGGCCGGCGTCACATCGGGTAGGTACGAGCGCAGATCGGCATACGTGTGCACGCCCTGGTTGCCCACTCGTTCGATGAGAGCGTGCAGCACCTCGACGGTGGCGCGCGCGTCGTCGAGGGCACGGTGAGTGGGCTGGGCGGCGACAGCGAACAACCGCGCCAAGGCGGCCAGCCGCACGCTGGGGGCTTCCTCGCGGCTGAGCACCCGGCGGGCCAACCGCACCGTGCACAGCACCTGCGGCCGGGGCCAGGTGATGCCGCAGCGCTGCGCGGCGGCCCGCAAGAATCCGATGTCGAAGCCGGCGTTGTGGGCGACCAGCACCGATCCGCCGGCGAACTCCAAAAACATCGGCAGCACGCCGTCGATGGTCGGAGCGTCGCAAACCATCGCCGACGTGATCCCGGTGAGCTGCACGATCTGGGGCGGGATGTTGCGCTGCGGGTCCACCAGAGTGGCGAACTCGCCGAGCACGACGCCGCCGCGGACCTTGACCGCCCCGATCTCGGTGATGGCGTCGGCGGGCGCTTCTCCGCGGGCCGTCGTGCGCCCCCCGGTGGTCTCCAGGTCCACCACGACGAAAGTGGTCTCACGCAAGGGCATCTCATCGGCCGCGACGCCTGGGCGCAGGTCGGCGAAGCTCAGCTGGGTCGCGCCGCTCACTCGCACAGCCGTGACGTTAAGCACGCCCACCGACAGCTGACGGGAAACATGTCGGTGGTCCCGGTTAGCGTGCGAAGGAACTCGACGCAGGCCGACCGAGAGGACCCTGATGGCGCACAGCACTGCATCCGACGGCAACGGTGGCGCGGCAAGCGCGCCAGTGGTGATCGACTGCGACGACTGCGCGGCGCGGGGTGCGGGGTGCCGCGACTGCGTTGTCAGTGTGATACTCGGGGTACCGGAAACTTTGTTGTCCGATGAGCGCGCCGCTTTAGAAGTGCTCGCCGATGCCGGATTGGCTCCGCGGCTGCGCCTGGTTCCGATTCGACGCGATCGCGGATCGGGTGTCGCTTAATTGCCCTGTGCCGCTTTACTCCTGGATCGTGCACGAGGCCACTCACAAAGAAATGACAGAAATCTTTCTATTTTCTTAATGCTCCGCTTTGGACAAACACGTATATCGTTTCGTAACCTGTTTGAGACCTAAAACCGGCTCGATGACATGCGTCGACGGCAGTTTAAGGAAACAACACTTTGAAGCTCATCTGTAAGTATCCGATTGCGCGTGCCATCGCGCGTTCCATGGTCGGTACGCTTGCGGGCTTCACCGTCTTCTCCGCTGTGGTTGCCACCAACGCGTTCGCCGACCCCGCAGCCGATGCGGTGGCAAAGCTCAACGAGCTATCCCGGCAGGCCGAGCAGACAACCGAAGCCATGCACACCGCCCAGCTCGACTTGACCAAGAAGCTGGCCGTCCAGCAGGCCGCCGAGAGACGGCACGCCGACGACCAGGCCGCCGCACAGGCCGCCAAGGATCGGCTGGCCAGCTTCCAGGGCGCTGTCAACAGACTCGCCGCCGCCACGTACATGGGTGGCCGCACCGACGGAATGCACGCCATCTTGACGGCAAAGTCGCCGCAGCAGCTGATCGACAGTTTGTCGGTGCAGCGAGTGCTGGGGGCCGAAATGTCCAAGCAGATGGTCAGTTACCGGGCTGCCGGCGAGCAGGCCGCCAAGGCCGAGCAGGCTTCCGCCAAGTCCGCCGCCGACGCCAAGAGCGCGGCCGAGCAGGCCGCGGCGGTACGGGCAAGTCTGCAGTCCAAGCAGAGCCAGCTGCAGGTACAGATCGCCGTGGTCAAGTCGCAATACCTCGCGCTGACGCCAGGCCAGCGA
>NZ_LZIJ01000067.1 GCF_001667115.1 Mycobacterium sp. 852002-51163_SCH5372311
GTTCACAGCCAACGCCGTCAGTCCACGCTTAACGCCGTAGGTTCACGCTTAACGCCGTCAGTTCACGCCCAGCGCCCTGTAACAGCCCATTCTGCGTCTGCTCGCGACCGCAAGCTAATCGGCCATCGCGCGGCCGGGTTTGACTTTGAAGTTCAAGCCTTCCAACGACATCGTCGCTTCGTAAGTTCGGTCGTAGCCGGTGGCGCTGATTCGCCATTCGCCGTCGGTGCGGCGGTACTCGTCACGGTAGAAGGCCGCACCGATCAGCATGAAATTGAACTCGGCGACGATGACCCTGTCCTGCAGGTACCACCTGCCCGACGCGGTATCCCCGGTCACGTCGATTTCCGGATGGGTCACCCGATGTTCGGTGACGACGTTGGGACCGCAGGCGGAACGCATGTATTCCACCAGATCGGTGCGGTTGGTGAAGTGCAGCTCTTTACCGACCGACGATCCGTAGTCGCCGCGCACGTCGTCGGTCAGCGTGTCGGCGAAGTCGTCCCAGTGTTTGGTGTCCAGCGCACGCAGGTACCGGTACTTGACCCGCTTGATCGCTTCCACATCGTTAAGGCTCATCACGTCATTGCAGCACACGGCGACAGGTCAACTGCTGTCCAGGTAGTGGGTGACCATGTCGATCAGCGTGCGCCGCTCCTGGGACCAGTCGATTGGGGTGCCGATGATCATCTGCGCCAGCACCACACCGCGCAGCGCCGCCCAGATGACCTCGGCCACACCGGCATTCGCCGGGTCGTCGGCTATCAAGCGGCCGAGCTGTCCGATCGCCTCGTTCATCTCGAGCAGGTGGCGGCGCGACGATTGGTCCGGCCCACCGCGGATGGCCCGCAGGATTTCGAAGGCCGCCAGTGAAGTGGGACTGCTGTAGCACGCCCAGGCGGTGTCCACGACGACCTCGATGCGCTCGCGCAGCGGTAATTCGCTGACATCGGCCGATGACAGGCTCTCGACCAGCCTGGCCACCCCTTCGTCGACGACCGCCATCAGCATCCCGTTGCGGTCGCCGAAGTGGTACTGAATGACGCCCCACGTCACACCGGCGCGTTCGGCCACGTGCTTGGCGGTGGCGGCCGCGAATCCCTCCTCGACGATGCAGCGAACCGTCTCGTCGATGATCTTCGACCGGGTGTCGTCGCCGCGCTTACGCGGCGCGCTGGTGCGCCGCGTCGGGCTGACCGAACGCCTCTGGCCTGCGGTAATGGACATTGTTGACTTTATAACATAGATCCGACTATTTTTGGGCGAGTGAGCGCATCTCGATACGCGCGGTTGTCCCGTGCGGAGCTGGCCGTCCTGGTACCCGAGCTGCTGTTGATCGGGCAGCTGATCGACCGCTCCGGCATGGCGTGGTGCATCAAGGAGTTCGGCCACGAGGAAATGCTGCAGATCGCCATCGAGGAGTGGGCGGGCGCCAGCCCGGTCTACACCAAGCGCATGCAGCGCGCACTGAACTTCGAAGGCGACGATGTGCCCACCATCTTCAAGGGCATCCAGCTTGACATCGGGGCTCCGCCGCAGTTCATGGATTTCCGTTACACCATCCACGACCGCTGGCATGGCGAATTCCATCTCGACCACTGTGGGGCACTGCTTGACGTGGAACCGATGGGCGACAAGTACGTCCGCGGCATGTGCCACACCATCGAGGACCCGACGTTCGACGCCACGGCAGCGGCCGTCAACCCGCACGCGCAAATGCGGCCCATCCACCGGCCGCCGCGGACGCCGGCAGATCGGCACCCGCACTGCGCGTGGACCGTCATCATCGACGAGTCCTACCCAGTGGTCGAGACCATTCCCGCGGTGGACGTCGTTCGCAAAACCCGCGCCGCGACATGGGAACTCGACCCTGTCGATCGGTCTGAGGAGGGACAGGCGGATTACTCGGGTCCGTTGATGTCCGATTTCGACTTCGGCGCCTACTCGCACTCGGCGCTGGTACGGGTGGCCGACGAGGTCTGCCTGCAGATGCACTTGCTCAACTTGTCCTACGCCATCGCGGTGCGAAAGCGGGCCCGCGACGACGAAATGGCGACCTCGATAAACACGCAGCAGCTCATCGGGTTGGCCGGCGTCGCCGCCGAGCGCATTCACCGAGCGCTCGATTTGCCCGACGGAAAGGACGGCGTGCTACGGGTTTTGGAGTTACACCCGCTACTTAACCCGGCCGGTTACGTGGTAGCGGACGTGAACGCGAACCGCCTTGCGGTACAACGCTCGCCGGCTCACGACGACGGCGCCTGGATTTCGCTGTGTTCACCGGAATCCGTGAAACCGTTGCAGGCGATCGCCACTGCGGTGAACCCGCATGTCCAGGTTCAGGTCAGCGGAACGGACACGGATTGGGTTGCTGAGCTTGTCGAATCGGAAGCCGCCGCAACCGAATTGCCGGAGGTCATGGTGGCCAAGGTTAGTCGCGGCTCGTCGTTCCAGTTCGAGCCGAGGCGTTCGCTGCCACTCACCGTGGTATGACCTGACGCCGGCTGTCAAGGGGTTGGCGGTACCGCTTCGGTGACGACACGGCATCGACCGTGTACCAATGGGCTTGCGACCCAACCGCATCGGACTGGTCCGCGGATATGGTTGACGCTGGCCAGAGACCCCCATCGACGAAAGTTTTCGCTTTATGTACGACCCTTTGGGGTTGTCGATCGGAACCACCAACCTCGTCGCAGCGCGTAGCGCAAGTCCGCCGGTCACACGTCGGGCTGTACTAACGCTCTATCCACACTGCGCACCGAAAGTTGGTGTGCCTCAAGACGACCCGGCGAACCCGAACCTCGCCCAGCCCGGCGTGCTGGTCAGCGGGTTCGTCGAGCGCATCGGCGGCTCGGTGGCACTGGTGTCCAGCGACGGGTCCGCGCACGACCCCGACCTGTTGATGGTCGAGGCGCTGGACGCGATGGTGAACGCGGCCGGCGCGGACGCGAGTTCCTCTGAGATCTCCATTGCCGTGCCCGCGTACTGGAAACCCGCGACGGTTCAGGCGCTGCGGGACGCGCTGCGCACCCATGTGGGCTTCGTCCGCAGCGGAATGGCGCCGCGTTTGGTGTCGGACGCTGTCGCCGCGTTGACCGCGGTGGACTGCGAACTGGGGCTCCCGGACGACGGTGTGGTCGGCCTGCTCGATTTCGGGGGCGCCGGCACGTCGGCCACGTTGATAAAACTCGGCGTGGACTTCGAGGCCGTCAGCCCCACGATTCGTTGCCGCGACTTCTCCGGCAACGAGGTCGACCAAGCGTTGCTGCTGCATGTCTTCGAGGAAATCGGTCACAGCGGCGATATGGACTCGGCCAGTACCCAGGCCGCGGGACGGATCAGCGAGCTCGTGGAGCAGTGCCGGGTGGCCAAGGAACGGTTGTCCACCGACCAGGTGGCGGAATTGTCCACGAACTTCCGCGGGTACAAGTGCAGCATCGAGGTAACGCGGGATCAGCTCGAGGATCTCATCCAGGATCGGCTGACCAGCTTGATTTACGCGTTCGACCACCTGCTGGTGCGTTGCAAGAAGGGCTGGCCGGAGCTGGCAGCGCTGGTCGTTGTCGGCGGCAGCGCCAGTACTCCGCTTGTCACGCACCGCCTTTCGAGACACGCTCGG
>NZ_LZIJ01000068.1 GCF_001667115.1 Mycobacterium sp. 852002-51163_SCH5372311
GTTAGAGCAGGCCGAGTAGGCGTAGGTCGCTGACGTATTTGGCGATGATCGGCGGGGTGATGTGCGGAATGTCTTTGTCGACACCGATTTTCGCGTCTCGCACGGCCGTGCGGAACCGGTCGGTGGGGGCGATTGATCCGTTGATCGGGTTTTGCGGTTTCTGGTAGTTGTGCAGCAGTGGCAGCAGTGAGCTGTTGCGCTGCTTCTCGGGCAGGCCGCGCAGGGTGGTTTCGAAGCGCTGCAGCCATTCGCCGTAGTCGGCGATGCGCGTGATCGCACACCCGTCATCACCAAGCCAGTCGACGAATTGGTCCATGCCGATGCCGTCGTCGTAGGGGTTCATCACGTGGTAGGTCTGGAACCCCTCCCGTGGCCCCAAGACGGTGATGGCGTCGGCGATGAATTCCACCGGCAGCCCGTCGTAGTGGGCGCGTTGGCGGTTGCCCTCGGCGTCCAACTCGTAGAACGAATCCGGGGCTACGCCGGTCGCGGCCAGGCTCAGCATCATGCGGGTGAACATGTCGGGGGTGTTGAGTTGGCCGGCCCAGGTGGTGTCGGCCAGGATCATGTCGCAGCGAAACACCGCCACCGGCAGGCCGCACAGGTCGTGGGCCTCACGCAGCAATACCTCGCCGGCCCACTTGCTGTTGCCGTACCCATTGGCGTAGCTGTCGTCGATGCGCCGGGTGGCGCTGATCTCCCGGATGTCGGCGTCCTCGGTGAATGCCCCGGGTGCGATTTGATCGCCGACCCCGATCGTCGAGGTGTAGGTGAACGGCTTCTGCTTGCCGGTCAAGGCGAGGCGGATCAGTTCGGCGGTGCCCACGGCGTTGGGGCCGAACAGTTCGCTGTAGGGCAGCACGTGGTTGACCAGGGCGGCGGGGTCGACGATGACGTCGACCGTGTCGGCCAGGCGTTGCCAGGTCGCAGCGTCCAGGCCCAGGTCGGCGTCGCCCTTGTCGCCGGCGAGCACCTCGAGGTGCGCGGCCAGTTCGCGGTAGTGGGCCAACAGCTTTGGGTCGCCGCTGTCGAAGGTCTTGTCGAGGCGGGCCCGGGCCTCCTGGTCGGTCTTGGCGCGCACCAGTGCGATCACGGTGCCGTCGACCAGGGCCATGCGCTCGAGCCATTCCAGCGCCAGATACCGGCCGAGGAAGCCGGTCGCGCCGGTCAGCAACACGGTGCGCACCTCAGAACTCGGCGCCGGCAGCCCTGGCGCGGCGGCCAGGGTTTCGGCGTCGATGAACTTGTCCAGGGTCAGATCGCGGGCGTGGACCTCGACGGCATCGCGGCCGTGCACCGAGGCAAACGTCGGGCGCTTGGAACCGGCGCGCTCGCTCTGGATGTAGGCGGCGATGGCGGCCAAGTCGTTGGCTGGGGAGACGATGACGCCCACCGGCACGTCGATGTCGAAGATCTCGTGCAGCAGGTTGCCGAATGTCAACGCCGACAACGAGTCTCCACCCAGGTCGGTGAAATGCGCATCCGGCGACAAATCGGTGGCGGCGCTGCCCAGCAGGGCGCCGGCGGCCCGGATCACCGTGTCCAGCACCGGC
>NZ_LZIJ01000069.1 GCF_001667115.1 Mycobacterium sp. 852002-51163_SCH5372311
GTGCCTGCGGTGTGCCAGTGGCATGGCGTGGCATACCGCTGTGACCAGCGGCTGTGCCAGCTGTGCCAGCTGTGCCACAGAAAGACGGACACGAGGCACCGCGGCGCAACGGGTGCGTGTGCACCGCCCAGCCCGAGCCTTGCTATCACTGCCGCCAGCTCGCCAGCAAACAAGGAGAATCGTGACCGCCAATCGGGAAACCATCCGCATCGAATTCACCTACGCCCACGGGGAGCCCGTCGTGAGCATGGCTGGCATGGCGTTGCTCTGGGGAGTGTCGCCATCTGAATTGGTCGCTCGCATCACTAGATCTGACGGGGCATGGTCTCCGTTCGACATGCCACCGCAGTGGATGCAGCGAGCCAAACGCCGCGCGGCCGAGGCGCGGGCCCACACCGGCAGCAATGCTCTCGAAGACGTGCTGCGGTACTGGGCGGATAAGGACTGCGACGCCGACATCGAGATTGTCTACTCATGAGACGAATACTGCTCTGCGAGTACCGCGATGGTGACACTCAACCAACCTGTGACGGTGTCGCGCTGCTGCTAGGTATCAGCGTCGAGGACATGCTCGAGCAGTGGGATCCGGCGGCCGGTCTGGACACGATGCCGGCGGAGTGGAAACGCCGCGGCGCCAAACGCGCCCTGCACGCGAAGAATGCTGTCGGGTCGAATGTCACGTCCGTTGTCTTGGCGTTTCTGGCTGTGCGGGACTGGCCCGGTTGTCGCATCGACTTTGACGAGAAGGGCGGCAAAATGTGGGCGGTCTTCGAGGAGCCAGGGAGCGGCGGGTGAGGCTCGATGACACCGACGTCGAGGCCGCCTATTACGGGCTGTCGTGGTTTATTCGGCAGTGCAATCTGGGTGGCCGGCCGCTGCCGCCCGAGGTGGGACGGCTCTACGCGCGGTTGGATCACCGGGTGCGGTTGTCGCCCACGCGACACGAAAATGGTTGTGCTGACGAGGATCAGTCACCGTCAGGGGAGGAGACGTGGATCGGTTCCTCGGAGGCGGCGCAGATCCTGGACTGGTCGAACCGGCAAGTTCAGCGTCACGCCATCGACCTAGGCGGCCAGATTGTTGGCGGCCGTTGGCTGTTCCGCGAATCCGACGTGAAGGACTACGCGGGAAGGCGGGCAGGCGATGGCGAACATCGACCCGGTATTTGAACAGCAGCTGGCTGAAATGAGCTCTGAGGATGCCGCGGCGCTGTGGGCGCGGACCCGCCCGCCGGCAGAACAGCCCAGGCGGGGCCAGGGCGGGATTGCCGAGGCGGAGAGGCGATTCGGGAAGCGAGGCAACTAGACACCCATGACCAGCATTCAGGAAAGACTTACAGCTATCGAGCAGGAGCTTCTGCCGCAGGAGTACCACACCGCGAAGAAAGTGGCTGAGGAAACGCGGCGCTTAATCACCACGCCACCCTCGCTGCCTTCGGCGGCACAGGAGTTGGATCCGTTCACGATCGGTGAGATTCGTGAGGAATGGATCGACGCGCAGATCGACCGCAAGGACGCCGAGGCTCGGCTTGAACGCCGGCGCGGCGTCCTGATTGCGCTGGCCAGCCAGGCTCAGGGGCAGGCCGCGGCTGTGTCGCGCTCAATCCGCAATGAGGTGTTGGCGGGTTTCCACCGCGAACTCGAGCGGCTCCTCGACGACGCCGCGGAGGTGGTCGCCGAGCTGGGCGATGTCAGCAGCGCGCAGGAGGCCATCGCCTCCGACCGGGGACCGGCCTGGAAACGCCTGTGCGAGTTGGCCGACGACTACGCCACACTGCGCCGGTTCCAGCTTGCCCGCATCGACGACGACATCGTCACCCGATCGAAGCCCACCGCTGGGGGCGAGGAGCACGCCAGCGACCTGTACATCCGGAACTTGGACGATGTGTGGCGTGAATGGCGCACCGGCGGCGCCAGGAACGGCGTCACCGTCACCAACGTTCGCGGGCCCGCACCCCGGTACGAGCCATGGCCGGCTTCACAGCCCCTATTGCTGCGCTGGCTGGTGACCAGCCCCGCAGAACCGTGGGTGCCCACACCCGAGCAGTTGCAGCAGCATTGGGCTGACCGGCAACAACGCGCCAACCCACAGCCGACGACCCTCTCGCCGCCCACCGAACGCGGCGACCGCCTCAAGAATGTGACTCACGTGTTCGCCCGAACCGCAAAAACAATCGAATCAGCGAAGAACGCCACGGCAGGAGGATTCTGACCCATGGACACCTACGACGCCGGTATAGCGGACCACACCTCACTACCGCCGCTAACCCGGGCGATCTTCGACGCCTACCCGAAGACAATGGGCGGCAACACCATCGGCCCGACTGCATCGGACAAAGCGCTGCGAGCGACCCTCGACGCGATCCGCTCCCTCGAAGACCGCGTTACCGCGCTGGGGGGCTGAACGATTCAGACTTGCGGCGGCGCACGGCGTCAAACCCGATTAATCCTTTCTTCGGGCAAGCGCGGCCATGACGGCACACCTTGTCAGGGCCTAGTCGTTGCTGCGCCAGCGCCGCCGCGAATCATCAATGGCGGGAGGCTAATTCAATGACCTCCATCGCCACATTGTACGCAGAGGTGCTCCCCGAGACTTCGCAGATCGCCGACGGCATCGTGCGCGCCTTCCGGGAGGTCGACCCGAAAGCCGCTGAAGCTGGCCGCCGTTGGGGCCGCGAGATCCAATCCGGCATCCAGGACGTCAACGTCGACGTCAAAGCCGAAACCGCCAAAGCGAAAGCCGAGATCGACGCAGCCGCCCGGGACCGGCACGCCACGATCCACGTCAACGTGGACAAGGACCGCCTCGGCGGGGAAATCACATCCAGCCTGGAACGGTTGGGTGAGTCGGCGGCGATGTCGATGGGGTCAGCCCTGGCTTCCGGTGCGGCAATGTCCTTGTCGTCCGTTGGGACACAGGCTTTCACGATGATGGGTCAGCAGGGAGGACAGGCTCTCAGTGGGGCGATGTCGCAGGGGTTTGGTGATGCTGCGGGGGCGATAGGGTCGGCGGCCGGACCCGAGGGCACCGTGATCGGGCAGATCCTGGGCAACTCGATCATGTCGTCGCTGAAGCCGATCCTGATGACGGGGGCGATCGCCGCGCTGGCCGGTGTCGCGTCGTCACTGTCGGGGTTGGCGGGGTTGGCGCCGGCCGGCCTGGCCGGGGCTGGCAGCGTCGTCGCCACACTGGCGATCGGTTTGGACGGCGTCAAGGAGGCGTGGGAAGCCGCCGGAAAGGCCGCGGACTCCGCTGGCAAGGACCAGGAAGCGAAGACGAAGGCGGTTGCGTCGGCTCAAAAGTCTTTGCGTGACGCTGTTTTGGATGAAGCGAACGCGCAGAAAGATGTTGCCAACGCGCGCCGGGATGCCCGCCAGCAGCTCGAGGACTTGAATGTTCAGCTGCGTGGCGGCGTGATCGATGAGAAGCAGGCGATCCTGGATGCGCAGGCGGCGCGTAGGGATTTGGCGACCGGCCGGTTCCGCGACTCGATCGAGTATCAGCAGGCGCAGCTGCGGGTCGAGGCCGCTGACCAGCGGGTGATCGAAGCGCACGAACGCAACGTGCAGCTGCAGGGCAAGGCGGCGGAGGCCAACGCGAAAGGCGTTGAGGGTTCCGATCAGGTGGTCGCCGCCAACGAGCGCCTGGCGAAAGCGCACGAGAATGTCGCGGCGGCGCAGCAGGGTCTGGCTGAAGCGCAAGGCAAGACGTCGTCGACGGCCGAGACAGCGGCGCAGGCGATGGCGAAGCTGTCCCCGGCTGCGCAGCAGTTCGTCGGCACGCTGATCGCGATGAAGCCGCAATGGGAGTCGTTCAAGAACAGCATCCAGGACGCGCTGTTCACCAATTTGGGCCCGCAGATCCAGCAGCTCGCCACCGCCTACATGCCGATGCTGCAGGGCGCGTTCACCACGATGGCCGGGCTGATCAACCAGGCCACGTCGGCGTTCATGGGGTTCCTGCAGCAGCCCGCCACCATGCAGTTGATGCAGACGCTGCTCAACAACCTCACCACGTCATTCCGTGAGTTCCTGCCGGTCATTTCGACTTTGGGTCAGGCGTTCCTGCAGCTGACGGTGACGGGTTCGTCGTTCCTGCCAGATCTGGGGAAGATTATCGGACAGTTCGCGACAGCGTTCGCTCAGTTCGCGAGCTCACCCGCGCTTGGGACGTGGTTACAGACCGGGCTGGTGGCGTTGGGGCAGTTGACCACCATGCTGCCAACCGTGTTGCAGATGTTCATGGATTTGGCGCCGATCGGCACCGCGACGCTCGGCGGCCTCGGCCAGGTGCTGACGGCGTTGGCGCCGGCGATCGCCCCGCTGTCGAATCTGTTCGCGTCGTTCATCACTAACGGTTTGACGCCGATGCTGACGCTGCTAGCGCAAGTCGCCACCACCGTCATCACCGCGTTGGCGCCGTCGATGACACAACTGATGCAAGCCCTCGGCCCGGTCATGAACGTTGTGGTGCAGGCGTTCACGCCGGTCTTACAGCAGCTGGGTTCGGTGCTGGCACAAACCGGCCAGGTACTCGTGGCGGCTCTAGTTCCTGCTATCCAGCAACTACTTCCCTACATCGGCCCGCTTGTTCAGCAGACGCTGATGTGGCTGACGGTGCTGCAGCCGCTCATTCCGAGTTTGACTCAGTTGGCGATCTCCCAACTCCCCGCGTGGATTGACGCGCTGAAATTCCTGCTGCCGCTGGTGACGCGGATGCTGGAGCTGTTCAACCAGTTCGCCAGCGAGAATATGCCCAAAGTTATTGCTGTGGTGGAGGATGCGTCGACCAAGTTCAGCGTGTTCTGGGACAGCGTCAAGCGCGGCGTTGAAACGATGTGGAACGTCGTCAAACCCATCTTGGACTTGCTTCACAACGCGATCCACGATCTTGGTCTCGATAAGTTGTTGGGCGGGTTGGAACGCTTCCATTTGTTACCGAGCACGCCCGGCGCACCCGCGACCCCTCCCGCCGGCGGAGGATTACCCGGAGCACCCGGTGGTCTGCCCGCGCTGCCTGGTGTGCCGACCGCGCCGGTGGAGTTACCACCTGCTGCCGCGCCGTCCGCGCTGCCCACCCCGTCGGCGACAGCATTGCCGCCCAGCGGCGGGGATACGCCGCTAGTCGCAGCGCTGAAAGCTAAAGGGTTCAGCCCAGAGATGATCCAGCTCATCCAAGGGTTCAGCCAAGTCGAAGGCCTCAATGCGGCAGGACAACCGACACTCGGGTTCACGGATGCCCAACTGGGCGGACGTTCGGACCTGCAGGCGCACGTCGATGCGTTGGCGCAGCAGTTTAAGGATCGGGCTGCGGTTGCGGGCCCATTCCCCGCTGGCGGCACCGCTCAGCAAAAGGCTGAATGGATCGCGAGAGTTGTTGGACAGTCTGGGCTTTCATCTGACTGGCAGGGACATGCCCAGCCGCAAGATTATGTGCAGCAAGTTGTTGCTGCTATGCAGGGAGGCACTGCAGTCCCGACCCTCCCGGCGCTTCCTGCGCCGACGGCCGCATTGCCTTCCGGCGGCACTCCGGTGCCCGGGGCGACGGCAGTCATGCCGCCTGGTGGCCTGGGCGGTGTGCCTTACGGGTTACCGGTGGGCACCGACATTCGCCAAGGCAAGCCCGGGTTCCCCGACTGGGTGTATCAACTTGGGCGCGCATTCGGACTCGAGCCCAGCACGTATGCCGGGCATCAGGAGCGCAGCGGCCAGAACCGCGGAATCGACTGGTGGCCAGCCGGTAAAGCCAACATGCAAGGTGCTGGCTACACGCCAGAAGAGATCGCTCGCCTTGACGCGTTCGCGAAATGGCTGGCAACCAATGGGCTTGCCGAGCAGGTGATTTGGAGCAATCCGCAGACCGGCCAAAATACCGGCTTCCCGTTCAACACCGACTACTCAGGCGACTACCCCGGGCATCGGGGCCATGTTCACACCCGATTCGGGCAGTCAGTCCTGCCACCCGGAGCCGCCGGGATGCCATCGCTGGCAACGCCGACAGCCGCTGCCCCGTACGGGGTTTCACCCACCGGTATGCCGCTCGGCACGCAGGGCCAGCCGATGTATGTCACGCCAGCTGGCGGCCCGTCCGGGCAGCAACTCGGCCAGGACATCCTCAGCGGCTTCCTCGAAATCTTCGGCATCGGCTCACTGGTCAAGAACCCTCTCGAGGGCGGGCTGTTCAAGGGATTCAAAGGCCTCATGACGGTGCTCACCGGTGGCGGCAAGGGCGGCAGCGGCGGTGGGCTGCCGGCGTCCGCGTATGCCAGTGGCGGCGCCGGCGCAGACATACCCGGTGGAGACATTCTCAGCGGCCTGGGAAACATGCTGCCCGGCATCGTTCCCCAACCCTACGGGCCTGTCGGTCAACCTGCAGCAGCGGCCGACGAGTACGGGCCGCCCGTCGCCAGCGGGGCCCCGGGCGCCGTGCCCAGCGGCTACAGCGTCGCCAAACCAGCCGCAGCGCAAGGCGGCAACGTCACAACCATTGACCAGTCGGTCCACGTCATCAATCCGCAAGACCGCATCGGGTCGACCGTATCAATGCTCAACGCAGCCCAAGGCCAAGCCATGAGCAGCGCACGCAGCCGCATGACAGGACTGCCTGTATAGGGGATAGCGGAGCGCACTCAAACACCACTGGCCGCAGAACGGGAGGTCATGACATGCCACGAGCACCACGCCTCTGCCCAGGCAACAACAGCACCTGCACCAACCTGATCGACCCCGGCCAAAAGTACTGCGACGACTGCCAGCCCCAACACTGGCGCGGCCCACGCACCGCCTCATCCAAAGTCACGAGCACCCGCGCATGGAAACGACTACGCCGACAAGTACTCGAACGCGACCGCTACCAATGCCAAACCCGCGGCCCCTACTGCACCGGCCACGCAACCCAAGTCGATCACATCATCAACACCGCAGCAGGAGGACCACCACTCGACCCCAACAACTGCCAAGCCATCTGCCAGCCATGCAACACCCGCAAAGCCAGCGCAGAAGGAGCAGCCGCCCGAGCACAACGCAAAGCCCAACGCCCCACACCACTACACCCGGGAATCCTCCGATGACCGCGAACAAGACCCACCCCCCGGAAGCCCCTGAGCCCCAGGAGGCCGCCGATACGGTGCTGCCGCTCGGGCCGGCTGCACGCAGAATCGCAGAGTTCGCGTTACGGTTCGCGGCCGCCGGATGCGGCTTTTCCTGTGCGTTCCCAGGAAAAGCATGGGGAGCTGATGGCGGTGGCTAGGAAGACGTGCGCTAGCTGCGGTAACAGCATGATCGGCTCGGCTCGGGCCCGGTATTGTTCGCCGGCGTGCAAGCAGCGTGCGCACCGCGTGCGCCGGGGCGCTAACCGTAACGCTTCGACGGTGCCCACCGTTACGGTTAAGCCCCGTCGAGAGTCTGACCGTCCCGCTGTCCAGAAGCCCGCAGCAGGCCGCCATTCGGCGGAGGCGGTGGCGGTGCTCGCCGAGCTGGACGCGGAACTTGCCGATGCTGGCGAGCTGTCCGGGCAGCGCCTGGAATGGACCGCCGCTGAGGCCGCGGTCCGCGAACTCATCGCCTGCGAGATCGACCGCAAAACCGACATCGAGCAGATGTATCGGGAGTCCGATGATGCGAAGACGCGGGTCAAGTTGAGCGCCGAGCTGCGGCTGCTCGAGGCCTCGGCGGCGCGCCTGCTCAAGCAGGTGAAGACGAAACTTCCCGAGCCGACGTCGAGGCGTTCTCAGAAGGCTGCGCGGGCCGCGCGGACGCGTTGGGAGCGTGACGGTGCCTAGGATCGCGCGGGGCGCCCGGCGCCGTGCTGAACGTGGGGCTGGTGGGTATGAAGTTGTCGTACCCGGTGTTTATGCTGCGCTGCTCGAATCTGAGCGGCGCCGATGTGATCATGCGGATGAGATCACTGCGCCTGCTGAGTACCGCCTCTACCGCCGGTCGCGGCACCTGTTGGAGGCTTTGGAGGCGGGCCAGCCGGTGACCGTGTCGAATTCGCTGATGCATGGCCATTCGATGCGCCACCTGAATGTGCCGTGGCCACCAACGCGGGTGCGTTATCTGCGTGTTTGGCCTGATGACGTGATCGTCCCGCGCTATGACGCAGATAGATAAGGGTGGTGCCTCCGAGTTGTCTCGGTGCGCCTATCCGGCACGTAGCCCCGTAAGAGGTCATCGGTAACGGAGTCCTGCTCTTGCGGGCTGCGGGGCACCGCCGCCACACGGGTTATCTTATCTTTGCTCGCATGAGCAGCTGAACTGCCAGCGTTCAGGCCACGAGCCGGTGAAGTCGTGATAGCAGCAGAATCGGATCCGCTCACCGTCGTCGGCGGTGAGTTCGATTTCGTGCCAGTCCTCGTGGATGCGGCAGGACCATAGGAAGAGCTTGCGCGACAACCACCGCCGGAATGATGTGACCATTGCGGACCCCTGTCCAGAACTCCGCTGCGGCAAGCGAAGATCGCCACTTTACTCCTGGCCGGTGATGTCGGCTAGACTCACCAGCCGGGTGCCGCAGAGCGACAGGCTTTATGCCCGAGGCTGGCTCGCGGTTAAACAGGGTGCCCGCATAAACCCGGCCCCAGAAATCCCTGCGGCGCACTTCATCGCGACTTTCCAGATTTGCGGTGGATGGCTTTGACAGCTTCGATCAGCTCGTCGACGGTCACGGCGTCAAGCGAATCTAGGAGATTGTGCGCAAGGTAATTCAACCAGTCGTACAGGTGGCCGCGCTGCAGAGCTAGCCGAGTTGTGTTGTACACGCGCAGGCAATCGACGCAATCACCATCGCGCCACGACATCCCGGTCTCGTGGTCCTCGTACTCGTCGAGGCGCACCGGGCGCGGCTTGCCACGGTCAGCGTCGTTGTTCAGGTGGTGCCATGATTCCGGGCGTGATTGCGGTGTTGGGATCGTTTCACCACACAGCACCGTCAACGTCGGAGCGTTCTCCGCGATCGCTCGATTCGCGTCGCTGATCCACCAAACGTGCTCAAGGTTGGGATTTCGCGGCGCCGCCTCTCGGTACTCCCGGCGTAACCGCTCAAGATCCCTGCCCCGTTCGGAGGCGCCGCGCGGCGGGTCGCCGAGCGCCAGCAGCTGCTCACGCTCATCATCATCGCGGTGCCTGCATTCGGGGTCTTTCAGGAGCGCGTGGTCGGTGATGGCCTGGCAGTGTGAGCACTTCAGCCGGCCGACCATCCGGCGCCGCCACCTGTCGGCCGAGTTGTACCCGCCCTGCGCCCGCCAGGCGTCCTTGTAGGTGCGGATCTGGCCGCACTGGCAGCACAACGCCTGTTTGACCGGAGTCGGCGGTAGTGGGTGGACGATGTGGATTCGGCGGAGGTGTAGTCCGACGAGTTCGCGGCCATGCCGGCTCACGCATGGTGTGCCGGGGTCGGCGCCGCAGAACGGGCACCGGTGGGTTAGGGCAGGGTGGGGTTGGGGCTGCTGGGGGGGTATCACGCCACCTCGCTCTCGCACAGGTAGCGGTCATCGGGCTCGGCCGGGCCGGGGTCGCCGTGCTCGCGGCACGGGCGACCGTTGGCGCACGGGCACTCCTCGGCATAAACCGAGGACGGGTTGGGGTTGACGTAACCCATTTGAGTATTCCTTTCTCGAAGTCAGTGCATTCCCGCGGGATGGAACGGGCGGTGGGATGCTCAGAGAGCGCGGCGCGCCTTGCCGCTAGTGAGTTCTTCTGTGTGGGCTAAGGCGAAATGTGCTCGGTCCCCCGGTTGCAGTAGCCGCAACCGGTCGGCGCGCAGCGACGGCCGGTCGCTGGGTAGCAGCAGCCGGCGTTGGCGGCGAGTGCGGCTTTTGCTGCTTCGTAGGGTGTGATGTGCGCTTTGTAGTAGCCGTAGTAGTTGAAGTCCGCGATGTCGGCGTGTGTCAACCCGGAGTGTTTGAGGGCCGTATCCACCCGGCGCAGAAACTCGTTGAAGTCGTAGACAGACACGACGGGCTGGGGGCGGAGATTGTGCAGATAGGGCATGGCTAGCTACCTCTCGGTGGTTGCTAGCTCGGTAACCCTCTGGCCCATATCTGGCCCATGGTGTCCGATTCCGGTCTCAGAAACTGCCTTTGACCTGTATCGGAGCTGGTGCGCGATACTGGGATTGAAGTAGGCGTTCTCGGTGTTTGCTGATTCGTATCGTCACCTGCGCAGATGGCCTCTGAACTGGCAACACGTTGCACAGTATCGCGTGAATCATGCGGAGACAAGAGGAACCACCTGTAAGCTATCGGGCACGACATTGGGCACGAAAAAGCAGGGGAGTATCCGGCGCATGGCACGCCGAACTAAGCGAGATTTCGCCACCATCCGACAGCTCCCGTCGCGACGCTGGCAGGTGCGCTACACCGGCCCTGACGGAGTCCGCCGCAACGCTCCCAAGACATTCGGCTACCGCGCCGAGGCAGATGCCTGGGTCGAGTCCAAGCGCAAAGAGATCTACCGCGAGACCTGGACGGCCGACGACGACAAGCCAGAGCGAATCACCTTCGGTGCCTACGCCGCGGGCTGGCTCGCTGGGCGCCAGGTCGCCGGCAGGCCGATCAAGGCACGCACCCGCGAGCACTACCAGGCCATCCTGGACGACCATTTGATCGACACGTTCGGCAACCGGCAGCTCGCCGCGATCAAGCCCAAAGATGTCCGCGAATGGTACTCCGAGACTCTGACAGACCGGCCGACCATGCGCAGCCACGCCTACAGTCTGTTGCGCACCATCATGGGCAGCGCTGTCAATGACGAGCTGATCGACGCCAACCCCTGCCGCATCGTCGGCGCCGGCCGCGCCAAGCGCGTCCACAAGATCCGGCCCGCCAGCGTCGAAGAGCTGGCGACAGTGACTGAAAAGATGCCCGAACGGCTGCGGCTGATGGTCACCCTAGCGTCCTGGTGCGCATTGCGATTCGGCGAAACGATCGAACTCAAGCGCGGCGACATCGACCTGTCTCACGAGGTGATCCGAATTCGCCGGGCCGCGGTGCGTACCAAAGCCGGCACTTTCGAAGTAACCACACCCAAATCAGATGCCGGCGTCCGTGACGTCGCGATCCCGCCGCACATCATCCCGCAAATCGAGCAGCACCTATCGAGACATGTTGGTAGCAAGCGTGATTCGTTACTATTCCCGAACGAGCGCGGCGAACATCTGCAGCCGTCGACACTGATGCGGCATTGGTACAAGGCGCGCAAGGCGGCCGGACGCGACGACCTCCGTTGGCACGACCTGCGGCACTCCGGCGCGGTCCTCGCCGCCGCGACAGGCGCATCGCTGGCCGAATTGATGGCGCGCCTAGGACATTCCACGCCGCAGGCCGCGATGCGCTACCAGCACGCCGCCCAGGGCCGCGACCGCGAGATTGCCGCCTTGCTGTCGAAGATCGCAGCGAACGGGGGAGCGCCATGACCGACGAGGCGTCGCGATGGCTGATCGTCTGCGGCTGCGCCGGCCACCCCGAAGAGCTTGTCGGCGCCGTCGACGTGAACGCAGCGGGCGAGGCAGCGGTGTGGAGCACCGGCCGGAGCGGAGGGTCGCCATTGTTGAAGGGCGCTCACCGGATGATCCGGAACGCGCCTGCTGGTGAGCGTAGGGAACTGCTCAGAAAGCTCCAGACCCGCGAGGTTCGGCTACGTGCGACGGTGACGTTCCGGCACTCGCCGTGCGGCAGGTCACTCCGGGTCAATGAATACAGTCTTGGGGAACTACTCGCAGCCGTATCGAAATTGGTCCCGGACCAACGTGTTTCATTGGAGTTGCTTTGCGTTGTAAATGGGAGTTCGCAGCGCGGCGCGACGCGCTGACGCAGGCGTAGGTTCCGTGCAGCTCCCGTATCTTCCGATATAGTGCTGACTATTCGCCCCCGTGGGATGTCCCGGCCAAAGGCGTATCGCTTTGACGATGCGCGAAAGGCACGGACCACACAATGGCGAAACAGAAATCCCCCACCCCCACCCGGCGTAGGTGGGTAAGCCAACAGGACGCCGCCGAGTACCTCGGGGTAACTGACCGCACAATTCGGCAGATGATCGCTGACGGTCGGCTGACCGGCTACCGCAGCGGCACCCGCCTCGTCCGCCTGGACCTCAATGAGATCGACGCCGCGATGCAACCATTCGGCGGTGCGGCATGAGGGTCTACCAACGAAGAAGCCGCCTCGCGGGCAACGAAGCGGCTTCCAGCAAGTCCACGGCAACGGACTCCGACCAGCATAACGGTTTGGCCATCTGGAAACGCCGTCATAAAGCAGCGCGCCGGGTCGTGCCACTCGACTGCGGCTGTCCCGACCCGTGGCCCTGTCGATGCTCAGAACCGCCGCTCACTGAGCGCATGATCGACGGCGGCCGCGACGCCGCACTCCACATCCTGGATACAACCGGACGCATCCCACTGCTTGAAACGGAAGTGCTTCAAGCACTCTGGCGGCGCGGCGGAACCGACCGCGAGCTCGCCGAACTCCTGCACGCGCTCACGCTTGGCGAGCTCGCGTGACCCGCACTGACCCCGGCCTGGCCGCGGCTCGACGCATGGCAGCGGTGCGGCCGGAACCGGAATGGCCGGCGGACGACCCCGGCCCGCCTGATCCCGACATTCCGGACGATCCTCCCAAGGTGCCGGTCCTCGCCGATCGGCTACTCAACCGATCGGCACTGCGCTCGTTACCCGACCCACAACCACTCATCGGCAACGTCCTCGACCAAGGCACCACGGCCCTTCTCTTTGGCCGCCACGGCACACTCAAGACGTTCATCGCGCTCGACTGGGCGGTCTCGGTCGCCACCGGCCGCCGATGGCAAGGGCGCGCGACCGAGCGCCGCCGCGTGCTCTACGTCGCCGGTGAAGGCGCATTCGGCTTCAAGCGGCGCATCGACGCATGGGAAACCGCATGGCAGAAGCAGATAGGCGACGAAGACTTCGACGTCCTCCCCAGGCCGGTAAATCTCACCAGGCCGCTGGACGTCAACAACCTTGCCGCGCTGATCGAATGGAACGGCTACGGACTGGTCGTCCTGGACACCCTCGCGCGCTGCATGGTCGGCGCCGACGAGAACAGCGCAAAGGACTGCGGAATCGTCGTCGACGCGATGACGCGATTACTTGGACACATGCCAGACGGCCGAGGCGTCGTGCTCGGCGTGCACCACGCAGGCAAGGACGGCAAGACCTTCCGCGGATCCTCTGCGTTCGAAGCCGGCGCCGACACCGTGTACAAGACCACACGCGACGGCGCCATCGTCGAACTCAACCGCGAGAAGCGCAAAGACGGACCCGAATACGACCGCCATGAAGTCAAGTTCGACCCGATCCCGGGCACCGAAAGCGGCGCAATATCTGTCCACCGAGGGGGTGGACAAACTGAGCGTTCAGACAAGCTCATGTCCACCTTTGTTCAGCATTTCGCTTCGATCGGCGCGACCAAGGCCGAACTGCGGATAGCCGCCGATATGCCGTCCGCAACATTCCACCGCGCACTGTCTGACCTGCTGCAATCCGGCGTCCTCATTAACCACGGCACCGACAAGCGACCGTTCTACAAGGGGGCCACCGAGTGACATCTGTCCACTTGTCCACCATCTGTCCACCAGATATGTCCACCGTGTCCACCACCACCCCCTCTTTAGAGGGGTGGACAGGACAGATCGGATGAACAGTTCCGGCCGTTGCAGCGGCCGATGGGTGCAGCAAGCCCACCTACTCGCGCGGCATGTGCTGCAGCCACTACCAGCGTTGGCGCAAGGCACGTCCACCCCGGGTCGGCGCGGCCACGCCGTGCCCCGCCTAACGGTGAACCCGCCCTCACCATGCGGACATCACTTGCCCGAGCTGCTCGCCGCCCTCGCCGCCGCCGTCCCACCACTCAAAGGCGCTTCCAAAGACGACCGTCCGCCGAGCGATGACAGGAACACGCCAATGACCACCCAGCACGCCAGCAAACCCAGTCAGTGCCTGACTCCGCTACAGCAAACAACCAGGCCACGCCAGCAAACAACGTGCTCGGTGGGCCACCCTGGCTGTACAGCCCCCCTACCAGCAGTTTTGTGCGGAAGAATGCACGCCTACCGCGGCGAGGGGCTCGTTTGCGCTGGTCAGAGGCTTAAACCCCCCTACGGGGTCAAAATCGCTGGCAGCGGGCCGGGCGGCCGAGGCCGCCGGGTCAGCTGGCCTCTCCCCCCGAGGATTTTTTTGAAACTGCCAAGCAAACACTACCAGCAAACATCGGCCCTGCCGCAGCAAATATCGGGCGTGCGCCAGCAAACTTCTACGAGAGGTGGATGAAATGACGAGTCCGATGTACCGCGACGTTGAGCGGGGGTTGCGTCTGGCGCTGGCTCGGCGCCGCGGCGATGACGATGTGCTGCCGCTGCTGGCTGCGGAGTGTGAAACCGCGGAGGACGTGGATCGGCTGATCTTGGCGCAGGCCGACGCGCTGAATCATGTGCTTGAGCGGGGGCTCGAAGATCCTGAGAAGTTCCTCGCAAATTGGATCGCGAACGTTCGCCGACTTGCCGACGACGAAGAGAATCCGCCGCCTTGTCAGAGCGGGGACGTATGATCGGCTGGTCTCTTTCTGTGGGGATGCGGTGTGGGGCGTCAGCCCGTCCCGCCCCCGGGGTCGGCCCGTACAGCCGCCGGCGCCCGGAGTGGCCGGCGGTCAAGCCCTCACCCATCGTCGCGGGGGGATAAGACTTGGCCTGACCAGCGGTAAGGGAACCGCCCCAGCACGGGGCCACGCCCGAAGCCCGTCCGTCCTCCAAGCGAATCCATTCTCAGTGCGCGCGAGCGCGCGCGGATTGCGCTAGGAGGCGCTCACATGTCTGACCTGAAGGACCGAATCAGCCAACAACTCGACGCGGCCCGCGCGATCGCAGAGAAGGCGACGGCCGAAGGCCGCAACTTCACCGGCGACGAGCAGAAGCAAGTCGACGGCGCGATTGCGGCCGCCAAGTCGTATCGCGAAGCGGCCGCGGGCGACGCCCAGCGTCGCGAAATTATGGAGCAGCTCGACGCGATGGCGGGCGGCCAGAACTCCGGCGGCCAGCAGTTCCTCAAGTTCAGCAAGGCCTGGGCAGACCGAGCCGCCGAAAAGGTCATGCCCGTAGGCCAGAAAGCGCTGGCGACGGGTAACTCGGTGTTCGTCGACGTCGAACTCACCCCAACGCCGATCCCGATGGGCAGGCCCGCGGGCTCGCTGCTCGATCTGCTGCCCGCCGTGCAGCACCAGCAGCCCGCGTTCAGCTACATCAGGCAGAGCGTGCGCACCAACAGTGCCGCCGTGGTTACCGAAGGCGCAGTCAAGCCAACGTCGGTGTACTCCATCATCAAGATCGACAACACCCTCAGCGTCGTCGCTCACCTCAGTGAGCGCGTCCCGAGGTACTGGTTCGAGGACGCGGCGTCCCTCAAGCCGTTCATGCAGGAGGAGTTGTCCTACGGCCTGCGCGCCGCTGTCGAGGCGAAGGTGCTCGCAGACATCAACGCCACGAGCGGTATTCAGACCCAGGCGTACAGCAACTCGATCTTGGAGACGTTGCGAAAGAGCATCACCAAGATCGAAGCCGCCGGCTATGAGCCCAGTGCGATTGTGATGCACCCGCTCGACTTCGAGGCCGTCGAGCTGGCACTGGTCACCACCACCGCAGTGCAGTATCGAGGCTTGCCGTTCGACGCCGCTGCCCGGCGCCTGTACGGACTGCCGATCGCGGTTGCCAACGTCCAAGCGCAGGGCACCGCGCACGTGCTCGGCTCCGGCACGGTGGGTGTCGACACCGACACGCTCGGCGTCGCGATCCAGTGGTCGGAAACCTCCGATGCGGATTCGTTCAGCAAGAACCTGGTCCTTGCCCGCTGCGAAGGTCGTTATGCCACCTCGGTTTTCCAGCCTTTCGGTTTGGTCAAGGCGACACTTGCGTGATCCGGCCTGAAATGGCCCCGACCCCAGCGCTTTTCGCGCCGCGGAGGGAGGAGGTGGTCTCGAATGGCTGACACCACAATTGGTTACGCTGTTCTTTAGCTTCAGATTATCCCTAGCCTCCGCGGGGTGTCAGAGGCGATTGAGAAACAGCTCGCCGGGCAGGTTATTTCGGTCACGATTGAACCGAAGACCGACGCTGCGAAGGTCGACAAGTCGATCAAGGATGCGGCCAAGAAGACGAAGCCGCCCGAAGTTGAGATTGCGCCGAAAGTCGATGCCGGCAAGGTCGGTAAGCAGATCGACGATGCGGTGAAAAAGGCTGGCCAAGAAGCTAAGTCGCAGACGATTGAGTTGCCGCCGATTGATCAGGCGAAGGTCCGTGAGCAGGCTAAGAAAGCCGGCCAGTCGATCAGCGACGTGATCAAAGACGCCAAGAACACGAAGCTGGAACTGCCGCAGTTTGATCCGGACAAGATGCGCGGGTTGGGAACTAAGCTGCGCGACGCGGCGATGAGTGGTCTGCGGGAACTCCAAAACCCGGCTCTGAACCCGATCAAGGAGCAGATCGGGTCGGCGATTGGGCAGGTCATCGGGGAGAAGATCGGCCAGGCGATCGGGAACAGCCAAGTTGGTCAGTGGGCGCGCAACATTGCCGTGGCTGGACAGGGTGCCACTGAGGGCCTGCAGGGCATGGCGAACATCATCGCCCGGTTCAAGGAAGGCGATGCTGGTGCAGGTTTAACGGGCGTGCAGACCGCGCTGGGAAAGATTGACGACCTGGCCAAAACTACTGGGATTGATATTGGAGGCTGGACGACGCCAATCGGAGATGCGACTAATAAGGCTCAGGGCCTGGTTGACAAATTCGGTGAAAGCAAAAAGGGCGTAACGGAGTTCTCTGACACCATTAAAGGGGTAACGCCGGGAATTGCTGGCGCGCTTGAGAAGTGGTCCGGTCCAATTGCCGCTATAGTGATGGCGCTGGAAGCGGCCCAACCGGCGCTTCAGCATGTCGCGGACCTGGGAAGTAAAGACCCCGCCGTTCGCGATAAGGCGAACACATGGACCGGGCCACCGAGCTCATTGCCGCCTGTTTTCCCTAGCGACTTGCCGCCCACGGGTACGCCGGGCGGTCCGGCTCCAGGTGTCGTTCCCGGCGGTGGACTTGCTGGCCTGGGTGGCTCATTCGGCGACCCCCGATACGGAAATTTCGACCCGCCCAAACCCAAGGCTGGCGGCGGAATGATATCCGGTCCCGGCAGCGGCGTCTCGGATTCAATTCTGGGCTGGCCCGCGATAGTCCGTGTCTCCAACGGCGAGTTCGTCACTAACCAGCGGGCCACCGAACAAAACCTGCCACTGCTACAGGCAGTGAACGCTGGTGCGCCGTTGTGGGATTGGATCAAACAACTGCCCCGGTTCGATGGTGGCGGCAGGGTACCCTACGGCCTGCCGGTAGGGACGAACACCGGCGGCTACGGATCATCCGGCGCCATCTTCCCTGCATGGGTGCACGAAATTGAGCAACGCTTCGGCGTGAAGGCGTCCACCTACCCCGGCCACCAAGAGAAGTCCGGGCTGAACAAGGGCATCGACTGGACGGGCTCGGTCGATGCTATGCAGCGGTTCGCCGAGTACTTGGCCAGCATCCGCGGCGAACTTGAACAGGTCATCTGGATGAACCCGAACACGGGCCAGAAGATCGGTGTTGCTGACGGGCAGATGGTAGGCCCTGGCACGAACCAGCCCGGCTACTACCGTGACGACTGGGGCGGTCACACTAATCACGTCCACACTCGGCAGTCCTACAGCTTCGGCGGCGCTGGCGGTTCGTTGCCGGGCAGCGGTATCGGCGTCGACGTGTCAGCGCTAAGTGGCGTTGCTGCCTCCCCAACGGGGCTGAAGAGTATGGGGCCAGGCGCAAACCCCGCCCCCGCCCCCGCCCCCGCTGCGGCAGGACCAGGCGCGGCGCCGGGCGGCGGCAGTCTGTCGATTCCGACGTCGTTCGCCGGCCTATCCAGCTGGGGATTCGACGCGATGACCGCCGCAGGCGAAGCGAAGTCGGGTCCGGGTCACCGCGACCCCATGGCGTACTTCCCCAAGGCCGCCAGCGCCGCCGTCAGCGGGCAGGTGTCATCGGCGCTCGGCGCGTTCGGCATCCCGGGTGCACCCCATTGGCTGCAAGGCATATCCAATTTTGTCGGAGGCATATCGGTCGGCGGACCAGGCAGCGGCGGATCAGACAGCAGCGGCGGTGCGGTCCCGGCGTCGCTGTCCGCAGGGGCTTCACCGATACCCGCCGCGGCGGGGGTGCCGGACAATGTGCTGCAGGGCGGAACCGCGAGGCAAGGACACTTCGGCGACGTGATCAACATCCAAACGGACCGCGTCGAGGACGCCTTCAAAATCGCGTGGCAACACAAACTGGAAAAGGCCGCGACGCCTATAGACAGGTGGGCCTGATGGGCGTCGGCGACAGCAAAGGCCGGGCGGTTTCTTCCACTGGTGGAAATTTGCCACCAGTGGCCAACGCCAAGAAAGACGGTGGTAACGTGCCACCGTCTGGCGGTCGCGCCCCTTACCCGGTAGGCCGAAGTTCGCGGACAACGTCCTCAGCGTCCAAGCCGTACGCGACTAAGTTTCCATAGCCGTCGGCCAGCGCATACGGGCCGTATTGGGAATACCACCGGCTGCGCTCCCGGTACTTGATGAGCTTGAGCTCTGCGGAGCGGGCAAGGCGGCGTAGTTGGGCGTCAGTGTGCATGGCAAATCCAATCGGGTCGATTACAGGGATTCGAGCTCGAGCCCGCGCCATGCCATGCCCTGAGATTGCCCACCGAAGTGAACGGTAGCTCCGAGAGTAACAGGATCGGCCTCACCAGGCGCACGACGCTGCCGCGCGGACCTCGTCATCATCCACCGCCGTGTACCGCTCAGTCGTCGCTACCGAAGCGTGCCCGAGCAGCGTCTGCACCGCCCGCAGGTTCCGCGTCCCGCGGTAGGCCCGCGAAGCGAATCTGTGGCGAAGGGCGTGCATCGAGAACCCATCGGGAAGCGCTCGCGCGACCACAGTGCCCACCCATTCGGGCGTGAGGTGGCCGCCCTCGCCGTCGGGGAACAACCACCCCGACGTGCCCCACTCGTAGGCGGCCAGCGCGGGCGTATGTCCAGCTGAGCCGCGCCGAATCAGCCCGGCCAGCTCGGAGCTGATAGGCACGATGCGTTGCCTTCCGCCCTTGCCGCGCACGAGAAGCTGAGCAGTACCGCCTGCGATGAACACGTCGCGGGTGTGCACCTGGGCGACCTCGGCGCGCCGTAGCCCAGCCTCGGCCGCTAACCGCAACATCAACGTGGTGCGGGCGTCGGCGGCCGTCAGCGCGGCAAACCAGGCATCGTCGGGCGCCGGCCGCGGCGCCGCCTTCGGCTGCGGCAGCCTGGGCAGCACGTCACCGAGATAGACCGATACCCGGCCAGCCTTGTACGCCCACGAAAAGAAACCCCGGACAGCACTTCGCATGCCCCGGCGATACTCAGCACTCCAATCTTTCTCCCTGCCGAACCAATCGATCAGCCGGTCAGCCGTGACCTCGTCCGGCGGACAACCAATGCAGCGAGCCAAATACTGCAACTGGTCGCGGCGCAGTTTCCGTGTGGCCTCACGCTGGCCTTCCGCAGCGATCACGTGCAGATAATCGTCGATCGCCCACGACCACGACTGAGCGATAGGCGGTTTCGTTGGCCGGCTCGGAACCCCTTTGCGGCTCATCGCAGCCGCTCCAGCTCGTCCGCCGCCGCCATGATCATCGCCGCGAACCGGCGCGCCTGTTCCGCGGTGAACGGTGCGCGATCGTCGGCCAAAACGAACAGGGACCAGGTGACGGCGCCGTCACCGGCCTGCACGCCGTCGACATACACGCTTGAGTCGGAAGCGTCGGAAGCGGCGCGGTCTACAGATCGCCGCGAGAACTCCATCGTGCGGGTCCAGGTGCCTGTTCCGTCGTTCTCCCAGTGTCCGGGGTGACTGATGCCTGACGGTAGCGGGATGTGGCCGAACTCGACGACGTCGTTGAGGTTCCGCTCCGCTTCCCACCGGGCCTCTTTCAGTAATTCCTCGGAATCGTCAGCGGAGCGGAGAAGCTGCTCGTAGCGTTCGAACCGCCGAATCTGCTCGGGTGTGAGCTGGTCGGCGAGGTCTCGCCAGGTGGTCGCGGTGTCATCGTGGGCGGTGGGCATGGGCTAGCTACCTCTCGGATTGGCCGAGACCGCCTGGCTCCATTGGGCATATATTGGGCACGAGCCCAGGTCGGAGGCCCTAAAAAGTGCCTTTGACCTGCATAAACTCTGGTGCGCGATACTGGGATTGAACCAGTGACCTCTTCCGTGTCAGGGAAGCGCTCTCCCGCTGAGCTAATCGCGCTGAGTCGAATTCGGAGGTGGAGACGGGAATCGAACCCGTGTGCACGGCTTTGCAGGCCGTTGCCTCACCACTCGGCCACTCCACCGCTGGGGTTGATGCCACTTGCACCTTCGAGCGGATGACGGGATTCGAACCCGCGACCCTCACCTTGGCAAGGTGATGCGCTACCAACTGCGCTACATCCGCGCGCAACGGACGAGATCGTCGCCCGGTGCGAAGCACGACGATAGTCCAAGTGAGCGGGCACACACAAATCTCTTGGTGCAGTGCATGTCTACGCTACCGCGCACCCTGGTCGTGCGTCATGCAGACATCCAGCGGACAAGGCATCGTGCTACTCTTCGACCTCGTTCGCCTCTCGGCGGCGGTCCCGTGGCTCAGTGGGAGAGCGTCCGCTTCACACGCGGAAGGTCGCTGGTTCGATCCCAGCCGGGACCACCAGTATCTCCGCAGTTCAGACCCTAATTTCGAGCTTTCACGCGAGGCGCATGCCCAGCACGTGCCCAATCAGGGGGATGGGGCGGCCAGGCGTCGAGCCAGACTCCCGCGGTAGCCGCGCCTCGCCATCACTCACCCGCCGTATGCCCTGGCAGGGTGCATCGCAATCGGTGGTGCTTTGCACAGACACGCCGACAATGCACTAATGTCCTTGCAGTCCTTGCTATTTCGGATAGCCGCGTTGTTAGCTGTGCGCCATGACGACCTTCATTTAGACCGACTTCGGAGCCCATGGGAGTCGAAGTTAGGCCACCGGCCGGCGCGCGGCGGGTCTATTCGTGGAAGTACGACGGCGCGGGGTGGGCGCGCTGGTACGACGGCGCCAAACGCGACGCCGGGCCCCCACCGTCACGGTCACCGGCCGGCAGTTCGACGACGGTGCCGAGGTCCGCGGGGTCGTGGTGGTCCTCGACGCTAACGAGCTCCGCGACACCGACGAGGCCCGCGCGCTCGCCGCTGTGCTCCTTAAGGCCGTGAGCGAATTAGAGCGGTCCGCCGCCGGCCACTAGAGCCGGTCGGACTTCACTAGGTTGCATGGTCGGCAAAGCAGCTGGACGTTGCCCACGGTGCTAGCGCCGCCCTTCGACCAGGGAATGATGTGGTCGAACTCGAGATTCATGTTGGCTCCGCACTGGATGCAGTGTCCTCTGTCGCGCTGCCATACTTCGGCTTTGACGTGTTGCGGGATCACTCGCGACGGCTTTGTGTCCGCGCCCTGCAAGATCAATCTGCGGTCGATCCGCAATGCAGTGTCAATCACCGTGACTGCCCATTCGGGATCCAACACCTCGTATTGCCCGCTCAACGAGCGCGTCGTCGCCTCAAGATAAAAGTCTCCTCCGGCCTTGCGCACGATCCCAAGAACCTTGCTGAGCGGCACTTCGCCCCCGTGCTGCAACGCGCTAAAACGAATCTTGCGGTTCGTCACTATCAGTCGGCCATGCGTGGGATGGAGCCCGGACTTGAGCGGCCGCCAGCGTGTCGCCGCCACGTGCAGGCAGCACTGCTCGTCGGTCGGTAGATGCAATTCCGGGACCTGCACAACCGGTAGCCGCCCGCTACGCACCACCCCAAGCGAATACGCCCGGTGTAACTGCGCGTCCAGCGGCTGCGACAGTGTCGGCGGAGCCTGAAGCACGGCGGCGGCTTGCCGGAAAGTGGTTAGTTCCTCCGCGGTCACGTTGCCGTCGCTTGCCGCGAAGGCGGCGTAGCGTCGCAGCCATTCGCTCGTTACACCGGCGATTGCCTGCCTCGCGTCCTGGACTGGCAGCGCGACCGAGTTGCGCCATTGTTCGAGCTCAGCCCACTCTGAGCCGAGTGGCCCAGCGGCGACTAGGACACGGCGGGCGGCCTGAGCGTATTGCCACTGAAGCTGACGAATCGTCTTTCTGCACCCGCCACAGGAGTGACTGAACATTGCGGGGTTCCCGCACCGCTCGCATCGCCCCCCACCCTTAACAAACATCGGCGCCATGCTAGCGGCGAGAGCTTGAACCGTTGCCAGCACCGAGCGATATCACATCCAGTCGACGACGCCGAGTTAGCGCCGCGAAGCATGGCGGCGAGCAAAAAGTGGCCGCAAACCCGATCGGATCGGCTGCGCCCTCCCTGCTGAGCACAGACCGCGTATCAAGCCGGGACCGGCAAAGACGGTGTGCCAGCATCGCCGCGGTGGGATGATCGAGCAGCAGTAACAAGGGAGACGCAATGACTGCATGCAAGATCACGTCGCTCTCGAGGACCGCCGCTTTCTTCGCCTGCCTGGGAGCCGCGCTGATGGCAGGAGGGCTGATCGCCGCGGCGCCGCCGGCCAACGCGGGCTGCCTGTACGGAGGACCCGTTTTAAGCAAGTGCGATGGACCCGTCCAGCCTGATGGCACCTGGCAACGTTGCGTGGCATTTACCACTCTGGTACCTAGCGGCATGAGTACCTTCCTTATGCCCGAGAAGCGCTGCGATGTGATGGGTCCTGATCAGCACCCTGCGGATGCCGGCTTCGCCGACCCACCCGCGCACATCGACGACTGAGCTGGGGCTAAAAGCCGCAAAGCCCTACAGGCCCTGGCCCGCGAGCCAGCCCTCGATTCTTTCGGCGACTGCCTGCCATCCGGGTTCGAGCATCATGTTGTGGCCCATATCGGGAAAGAACCCGGCCTGGGTTCGGTAGGCACGGGCCGTTGCGCGCACCTCGTCGTTGGTGACCGTTGCATCGCTCTCGCCGTCGAGAACCAGGACCGGAATCGTCACACGCGACGGCCTCACTCGGATAAGCACGCCGGTGGCGCGCCCACTCACCGGCTGCAGCCGTGCGGCACAAGACTCGACCGTCGACGCAGGGGTCCCTGCACAGAACAGTTTTTCGCGGGCAAGCTGTGCGGTGTTGACCAGATCGGCCGTAGTCCCGACCAGGTTTGCGCGGATGGTCAGCCACGGGTGACTGAGTACCGCGCGAAGCGCGATCGCCATCCGCAGCCTGCGCTGTGGCGGGTAAGACGCCAGCAGGACCGCGGCCGGGGCCCGGCGGTTCTCGAGATACTTCTGCACCAGCAAGCCGCCCAGAGAATGCCCGATGAGCACGGGTTCGGAACCGAGCATCTCGACCGTGCTGCGAATGTCGTCGACGTAGTCGGCGACGGAAACCGAGTTCAAACGTTGCGACAGGCTGCTGGCGCCATAGCCGCGCAAGCTGACCGCGACGGCACGAAATCCCTTGTCGGCGAAGAAGTCCAGAAAATGCTCATCCCAACACCACGCGGCGTGCCAGGCGCCGTGTACGAAAAGCAGCGGGGCAGGATGCGATTCGGTGACAGCTCCCTTGTCGACCACCTCGAGCATGCGCCACCCTCGATTCAAGTGGGTCCACGTACGTGCTCATCATGACCCGCAAGGCACAATCGGGGGGCGATATGAGCACGACCCCGCTGAGGAGGGTGGCGATGGGCACCAACGAAGGTATTGGCATTTTGCAACTCGAATGCCCACAACGGCACTCCGTCGGCCGGATCCTGAAGGAGGCCGCGCACCAGGCCGTCCAGTACGATCCCGGAGCAGCCGTCGGACCGCGCCAGTTCTGGCCGCAAGAAGACGAGCAGGGGCGATTCAAAACACATTGCCGGCACTGTGACAAACCTGTAGGCGACGCCTCAGCCACGTTGCAGCTCAAGCTAAGTGAGCTGATCGCCGACGATGCGCAAACCCGCGGAACCGCCACGTTGTCATACCTCTAAACCGCCCGGCTACTTGCCTGCGAGAATGCGGTATTGCGCCGACACCTGCTGCATGACGTCCTTCTCGGTCTCGGAGAAGACGGTGTAGGCATAGCGGTCGGCTTTGGCCACACATTTGAACTGCCACTGCATCATTCGCCAGGTGGCGGGTGAGTCGGGAGGCAGCGGGGACCCGGATCTACGGAAACATTTGGCATCGGGAAAACCCGGCACGCGGTCGCGCAGGGGCTGAATATCGCTACCGTGGCCAACCAGTCCGGTGAGGAAACTCATCAGACGCTGCGCGGCATCGGCATTCGTGGTTTGGTAGACGGTTGCCAGGCGCTGACTGACGTAGTCGACACCGGCGGCTTGGAGTGCGGCAGCCGTACCCCGCGGGTTGTCGGCGAAATGCAACCAGCCTGTGGGCTGCCATACACCGACGTTGACCGGCAGCGTGATGCCTTCGCGCGTCAGAGTTCCGGCCAGCATTCGCCCGGACGGATCCAGCGGCAGCGAACCGAGGTTGGCCGGATCGGTCGGGACAAACCGGTCAATCTGCTTCTCCTGCAGGTCCAGGCAGAGCAGCAGCATGGCCTCGGGCGACTTGCCCACGCCTGGGCCCTCACCGGCCGATACGGTTTGGTACAACACGTAGCGTCCGTGCGCGGCGAAACTCTCCACGACCTTTCGGCCATCGGCTCGGACGTATTTGACCGCGATCGCCTCGGGATGCTTGTCGATGACGGTTGGCTCATGCGGCGGTTGGCCCGGCAGAGGCGTGTCGGCCGCGGCCAGTTCGGTCGCCGCCGCGCTCGCGGCGGCGGGGTCGGGAAACATCAGGACGGCATTGGTCAGCTCCCGCAAGGGCGAAGAGCCGGGGGATTGGCGTCGAGTGGAAAACCCGGTGATGTAGCCATGGTTGGCCGCGACACTGGAAAACGCCGGGGCGAAAATAATTCCCAGGTTGTTCGCGTCTGCGATGGGCTGGATCTGAATCAGTAATTCAAGGAAGGGATGCTGCGTCAAAGTTTCGTCGACTTGCCATGGCCCCGTGACGAACTCGGCCAACCGGTGCGCTTCCAGCAGGTGCTGACCGTACGTGTCGGTGCCGGCGGTTCCGAAGATGTGACCCAGCGTGGTCGGGTAGGTGCCGGTGTCCATCAGGGCTACATTGGCCGTGTCCGCTTCCTTGGCCTTGACCGCGGCGCCATCCACCGTCGTAGTGCAGCCCGATACCGGCACTAACACCGCCGTGACGGCCACCGCCAACCGACGCGCCACACCGCTGAACCTGCGGACCATTCATATCCCTCGTGCCCGGTCACGCCAAAACGGCTCTCGCAGAGTGGCTTTCAGAATCTTGCCACTGGCGTTGCGCGGTAACGACGGCACGAAGTTGACAGTCCTCGGACATTTGAAGCCGGCCAGCTGGCTGCGGCAGAATTCGACGAGGTCGGCGGGTTCGACCTCGGAGGTGGTGACGACGAGGGCCTTGACCGACTCGCCCCAGAAGTCATCGGGCACACCGATGACCGCCGCGTCGGCGACGGCAGGATGATCGAGGAGCACGCTTTCCACTTCGGGGCCGTACACATTCTCGCCGCCGGTAATGATCATGTCCTTCAGCCGATCCTCGATGTAGAGGTAGCCGTCGGCGTCGAGGCGGCCGATGTCGCCGGTACGCAACCAGCCGTCGCCGGTGATGGTGTCCGCAGTAGCCTCGGGACGATTCAGGTAACCGCTCATGGCCTGATCGCTGCGCGCCCAAACCTCGCCCGGCGCATCGTGATTCAGGCGTTCCCCGGTCGCGGGATCGGCGATCTGAAGCTCGGTGCCCGCCGCGGCCTTGCCCGCCGACAGTAGCAACTCGGGACGGCCCGGATCGCGATGGTCGGCGGGACTCAGCGCGGTGACCGCCCCGCAGAGTTCGGTCTGTCCGTACACCTGGACGAAGTTGACGTCCGGCCACGTCGCCAGCGCTCGCTGCAACAGCGGCACCGGCATAGGCGCCGCCCCGTACACCAGGTAGCGCAAGCGCGCCACTGCACTGCGGGCCGCCTCGCCGCCGTCCAGAAACCGGGCAATGACAGGCGGCACGAAGAACGCGTGCGTCGCGCCGTCATTCAGCACGCCGATCAAGGTTGCGGCGTCGGGTTCGCGGGTCAGGATCGTCGGTACCCCGGCGAAGAGGCCGAAACACGCGTAGCCGATACCTCCGACGTGGAACAACGGCATGGCGACCAGGTTCGCGTCGCCTGCGGCGAACGGAAAGGCCGGGGCCAGATTGGTGATGTGGTTCACCAGCGCGCGCTGACTCAGCAGCACGCCTTTGGGGCGCCCCGTCGTGCCCGAGCTGTAGATCACCAGAGCGGTGTCCGAACCGTCGCCCTCCACCTCGGCCGAGACGGGTGTCGCCACGGTGAGCAGCGATTCGTATTCGTCGCCCTCGCCACCTACCACGACCACGCGCTCGAGTCCCGGCACGCGCGCGGATATGTCCTGCACAGTGGGATGCAGTTCGGCGCCGACGACCAGCAAACGGGCACCGCTGTCGTCGAGCACATGGACGAGTTCGTCCCCGATGACGCGCCAATTGACGACGGTGGCCACAGCGCCGATGGATGCCGCGGCAATCAGAATTTCCAGGCAGGCCGGGTGATTCTTGTCCAGAAACGCGACCCGCTCGCCGCGCTGAACGCCGGCGGCCCGCAGCGCACCGGCCGCGCGGCGGATCCGCAATGCCCACTGCGCCCAGGACCATTGCCGGTCACCGAAGCGGATCGCGATCCCGTCGGGCCGGTGCCGGGCGTGCTGCTCGACGATTCCGGCGAGAGTGGCCGCGGTGTCCGTGGTGGCATCGGCTGCTGGCATGGGCTCTACTCTGCAATATGGCGCCGCCGTGCCACACGGCGGCCGCAGGCAATATGGCGCCGCCGTGCCACACGGCGGCCGCAGGCAATATGGCGCCGCCGTGCCACACGGCGGCCGCAGGCAATATGGCGCCGCCGTGCCACACGGCGGCCGCAGGCAATATGGCGCCGCCGTGCCACACGGCGGCCGCAGGCAATATGGCGCCGCCGTGCCACACGGCGGCCGCAGGCAATATGGTGCCGCCGTGCCACACGGCGGCCGCAGGCAATATGGTGCCGCCGTGCCACACAGCGCCCAAAGACCTACGATTCGCCAATGGGCGTTTCGGTGACTCCTGACGATGCGATTGACGCGATCCGGGGCACCGGCGGAGCGCAGCCGGGCTATCGGGCTTTGCACGCCAAAGGCACCCTCTACCGCGGCACGTTCACCGCGACCCCCGAGGCGTCCGGGCTTTCGCGGGCTAAGCATCTCGACGGCTCCGCCGTGCCGGCGCTCGTCCGCTTCTCCAACGGATCGGGCAACCCCGCGCAGCGCGATGGCGTACCCGGCGTGCGCGGGATGGCCGTGAAGTTCACCCTGCCCGACGGGTCCACCACCGACGTGTCCACTCAAACCGCGCAACTGTTCGTCTCGAGCACGCCGGACGGATTCGTCGACCTCTTGAAGGCGATGCGGCCCGGCCTGACCATGCCGTTGCGGATGGCCGGATTCTTTGCCACCCATCCCCGGGCGGTTGGCGCGTTACCCGTCCTGCGCGCCGCCAGCAGGGTTCCGGCTAGCTACGCCACCGCGCAATACCACGGACTGCATGCGTTCCGGTGGGTCGGCGCCGACGGCAGCTCCAGATTCGTTCGCTACCACCTTTGCCCCGCGGCGGGGGAGCAGTACCTTTCGAAACCGGAGTCCAAGGACGCTGATTTCCTTACCGACGAGCTGGATGCCCGGCTGCAGACCGGGCCGGTGCGGTTCTCCTTCCAGGTGCAGATCGCCGGGCCCACGGACTCGACGGTCGATCCGTCGGCACGCTGGCGAAGCAGCGAGATGACCGACGTCGGCACCCTCGAGATCACCGGCCTGGACACGCTGCGGGAGCACGACGGGGACATCGTGGTGTTCGATCCCATGCGGGTGACCGCCGGCATCGAACCTTCCGACGACCCGGTGCTGCACTTTCGCAGCCGGGCCTATTCGGCGTCGGTCAAGTTGCGGACCGGCGTGGATCGCGGTGCCGAGGCGCCGCCGATCTGAGACGTGGCCATGAAAAGCGTTGGGTCGCAGCCGCGTTAGATGTCTCACACATCGGCTGACGCAACGTTCGCGCAGAGTAGGGTGCTGCGCAATGTCGGCTTCCCAAATCGCGTTGATCGGCCTGGCCGGATTCGCCGCCGGCGCGATCAATGCGCTGGTCGGCTCGGGCACGCTGATCACCTTTCCGACCCTGGTCGCCCTGGGCTATCCGCCGGTCACGGCCACCATGTCCAATGCGGTGGGCCTGGTAGCGGGAGGCGTGTCGAGCACCTGGGGCTATCGCTCCGAGCTACGTGGGCAATGGGATCGGTTGCGCTGGCAGATCCCGGCCTCGGTGGGCGGCGCGGCGCTGGGCGCCTTCCTGTTGCTGCACCTGCCCGAAAAGGTGTTCACCCGCATCGTGCCGGTGTTGCTGGTGCTGGCCTTGCTGCTGGTGGTGATCGGTCCGTGGATTCAGTCATGGGCGCGCAGACGCGCTGAGGAAGCGGGACGCTCGGTCGAACACATCCAGCCGGTGCGCATGGCCGTCCTGGTGATCGGCACTTTCGCCGTCGGCGTCTACGGCGGCTATTTCACCGCCGCACAGGGCATCTTGCTGGTGGGCGTGATGGGCGCACTGCTGTCGGAATCGGTGCAGCGCATGAACGCGGCGAAGAACCTGCTGTCGACGGCGGTGAATATCGTTGCGGCGATTGGTTATACGTTGGTCGCCTGGGACCGCATCAGCTGGCCGGTTGCCGGGGTGATCGCGGCAGGCTCACTGATCGGCGGATGGCTCGGGGCGCGTTATGGGCGCCTGCTGTCACCGAATTCCTTGCGCGCCACCATCGTCGTGGTCGGCCTGATCGGGTTGTACCGCCTACTGACTGTGTAGCCAGCATTCAGCTCAGCTCAGCTCAGCGTGGCGGCAGCGGCTTCGGCGATGACGTCCGTCATCTCCCCGCGTTTCTGCCACGCGCGGCGCTGGCGCATCGCGCCGTTGCCCTGCGTCGCGATGCGATCGAGTTCGGCTGCGACACAGTCATATTCACCGATCGACTCCAGGGCCGGCCGCACTCGTCGCAGCAATGTGTTCAGTTGCTCACGGGCGGGCACCGCCCCCCGGCCGC
>NZ_LZIJ01000070.1 GCF_001667115.1 Mycobacterium sp. 852002-51163_SCH5372311
TCGTCGTCGTCGTTGTGTAGGAATCGTTCTGGGTGGTGGAACGCGTTGGTTCTGGGCTGTCCCTGGTCTAGGTGTGGGGGTGGGGTCCATTCGGTGTCGCCGTGTGTGTTGGTGCGGGTGGTCCAGCCTTTTTCGACGAGGCGGTTGTCGGGGCCGCAGGCCAGGGTGAGGTCGGTGATGTCGGTGCGCCGGGTGGTGGTCCAGCCGCTGACGTGGTGGGCCTGGCTGTGGTACGCGGGCGCGTCGCAGCCAGGTTTGCTACAGCCGCGGTCCTTGGCGTAGAGCATGATTCGTTGTGCCGGTGAGGCGAAGCGCTTGGTGTGATACAGCGCCAGGGGTTTGGCGTCGTGAAATATCGCCAGGTAGTGATTCGCGTGGCTGGCCAGCCGGATGACATCGGACATCGGCAGCTGTGCACCGCCGCCGGTGAAGCCTTTGCCGAGGGCGGCATGCAGATCCTGCAGCCTGGCGGTGACGACCATCGTCACCGGCAGCCCGTTGTGCTGGCCCAGCTCCCCGGAGGCCAACAGGGCTCGCAGGCCGGCCAGCAGCCCGTCGTGATTGCGTTGAGCTTGGGTTCGGGTGTCGCGCTTGACCGCGTCCTGATCGGGTGTGGCGTCGATGACCGGGGTGTGGTCCTGCGGGTTGCAGGCGCCGGGGGCACCCAGTTTGGCCAGCACAGGTTCAACAGTGGCCCGGGCTTCGGGGGTCAGATAGCCGCTTAGGCGTGACATGCCGTCGTATTGCTGCTTGCCCAGGGTGATGCCGCGTGTGCGGGCGCGTTCCTGGTCGTCGAGTTCGCCGTCGGGGTTGAGCCAGTCCATGACTCGTTGGGCGTAGCGGGCCAACTCGTCGGGCCGATACCCGCGGGCTTTGGCGGCCAGGTCGGCGTCGGCGGCTTCGCGGGTGGGTAGGTCCACTTCGGTGGGCAGGTGGGCGAAGAAACTGCGGATCACCTTGACGTGTCCGTCACCGATCATGCCGTAGCGTTGGGCGGTCGCGGTCGCGTTCAGCTGCGGGGCCAGCGGCTCGCCGGTCAGCGCCCGACGTTGGCCGAGGTCTTCGGCTTCGTGGATGCGTCGGGCGGCTTCGGCTTTGGTGATGTGTAACCGGTTGGCCAGTGCGGTGGGCAGCGTGTCGCCGAGTTCTTCCTCGCCGGCTTGGGCGCCGACTTGGTTGATCAGCGTGTGTTGGGGAGCGCGCAGTTGGCGGGTGACGCGTTCCAGGCGCTCCAAGGCCCGTAGCCGTTCCGGGGTGGTCAGCGCGTCAAAGGACAACTCGCACAGGCGTTCCGCGTCGGATTCGAGCGCGTCGAACACTTCGACGATCTCTTCACGACTGCTCGAACCCATGCCCAGAATCTTATGGAGACCCACTGACAAGAATTGCCGCGATGTGACCACTGAAGCTA
>NZ_LZIJ01000071.1 GCF_001667115.1 Mycobacterium sp. 852002-51163_SCH5372311
ACTTCGAGCACGTGGTTGCTCCCTTTGCTTCGCCGCTTCGCAGAAATATAGCCACCGGGAAGACGTCGGATGCTCGGCTTTCGGCATCCACCGTGTTGGGTGTGAGCCCATGGCGTTGAGTGTGAATACTGGGCTTCCGGAGTGCGTGTGGGGCGGAAATCGGCGCGCATTTCCGCCCAGGTTGCACACGCAAAGCCCAGGATTCACGCCCAAAGCCCAGGATTCACGCCCAGAGCGCCCGCAGCGCCGCGCTAGGGCTTCCCTGCGGCATCCGCCGCAGCACCGATAGGCTGGCGGGCGTGTTTGAATCGCTGTCCGACCGGTTGACCGCTGCCCTTCAGGGGCTGCGCGGCAAGGGCCGTCTCACCGACGCCGATATCGATGCCACCACCCGCGAAATCCGGCTCGCGCTGCTCGAAGCCGACGTTTCGCTGGCCGTGGTGCGCGCGTTCGTCCACCGGATCAAGGAACGCGCCCGGGGAGCCGAGGTGTCCGGCGCCCTCAACCCGGCGCAGCAGGTCGTCAAGATCGTCAACGAAGAGCTGATCGGCATCCTCGGCGGCCAGACTCGCCAGCTGGCCTTCGCAAAGACACCGCCGACCGTGGTGATGCTCGCCGGTCTGCAGGGCTCCGGCAAGACAACGCTGGCCGGCAAATTGGCCGCATGGCTGCGCGGCCAAGGACACACGCCGCTGCTGGTGGCCTGCGACCTGCAGCGGCCGGCGGCAGTCAACCAGCTGCAAGTCGTCGGGGAACGTGCCGGGGTGCCGGTATTCGCACCGCACCCGGGAGCGTCACCTGAGTCCGGCCCCGGCGACCCGGTAGCCGTCGCGTCGGCCGGGCTCGCCGAAGCCCGGGCCAAGCACTTCGACGTCGTCATCGTCGACACCGCCGGCCGGCTGGGCATCGACGAGGAGCTGATGGCCCAGGCCGCCGACATTCGCGACGCCATCGATCCCGACGAGGTGCTGTTCGTCCTGGACGCGATGATCGGCCAGGACGCGGTCGCCACCGCACGGGCATTCGGCGAGGGCGTCGGCTTCACCGGCGTGGTGCTGACCAAGCTCGACGGCGACGCGCGTGGCGGCGCCGCCCTGTCGGTCCGCGAAGTGACCGGTGTCCCGATTCTTTTCGCCTCCACCGGCGAGAAGCTGGAGGACTTCGACGTCTTCCATCCCGACCGGATGGCCAGCCGCATCCTGGGCATGGGCGACGTGCTGAGCCTGATCGAGCAGGCCGAGCAGGTCTTCGACGCCCAGAAGGCCGAGGAGGCGGCCGTCAAGATCGGCGCCGGCGAGCTGACCCTGGAGGACTTCCTGGAGCAGATGCTCGCCGTCCGCAAGATGGGCCCGATCGGCAACCTGCTGGGCATGCTGCCCGGCGCGGGCCAGATGAAGGATGCCCTGGCCGAGGTCGACGACAAGCAACTCGACCGGATCCAGGCCATCATCCGGGGCATGACGCCGGAGGAACGGGCCGATCCCAAGATCATCAACGCGTCGCGGCGGCTGCGCATCGCCAACGGCTCCGGGGTGGCCGTGTCCGAGGTCAACCAGCTGGTGGACCGGTTTTTCGAAGCCCGCAAGATGATGTCGTCGATGCTCGGCGGCATGGGCATCCCCGGGCTGGGCCGCAAGTCGGCGACGCGAAAAGCCAAGGGCGGCGCCAAGAACAAGGGCGGCAAGAAGGGCAAGAAGCGCGGCCCCACGCCGCCGAAGGTGCGCAGTCCGTTCGGGCCCGGAGTGCCCGGCGCGCCGAATATGCCGGCCGGATTCCCCGACCTGTCCCAAATGCCCGAAGGCCTCAACGAGTTGCCGCCCGGACTGGCCGACTTCGACCTGTCCAAGCTCAAGTTCCCAGGCAACCCAGGCAGGAAGTAGCCAACGCCGTGCGGCTGCACGTGCGAGGTCTGTCACTGCCCGACGAGACCGGAATCGAACTGTGGGTGGTCGACGGCCGCATCAGCACCGAGCCCGTCGCCGATGCCGACACGGTCTTTGACGGCGGCTGGATCCTGCCCGGCCTGGTCGATGCGCACTGCCACGTCGGGCTCGGTAAGCACGGCGGTGTCGAGATCGACGAGGCGATCGCCCAGGCCGAGACCGAACGCGACGCCGGCGCGCTGCTGTTGCGCGACTGCGGCGTACCGACCGACACGCGCGTCCTCGACGACCACGATGACCTGCCGCGCATCATCCGGGCAGGAAAACATCTGGCCAGGCCGAAGCGCTACATCGCCGGGTATGCGGTCGAGCTGGAGGACGAATCGCAGCTGCCCGCGGCGGTCGCCGTCGAGGCGCGACGCGGCGACGGCTGGGTCAAGCTGGTGGGCGACTGGATCGACCGCAAGGTCGGTGACCTCGCCCCGCTGTGGTCCGACGACGTGCTGAAGGCCGCGATCGACGCCGCCCACGCACAGGGCGCCCGGGTCACCGCGCACGTCTTCAGCGAGGACGCACTGCCGGGGCTGATCAAGGCCGGCATCGACTGTATCGAGCACGGCACCGGGTTGACCGACGACACCATCGCGCTGATGGTCGAGCACCGCACGGCGCTGGTCCCCACGCTGATCAACCTCGAAAACTTCCCGGGCATCGCCGACTCTGCGTCGCGCTATCCCACCTACGCCGCTCACATGCGTGACCTGTATGCCCGCGGCTACGATCGGATCGCCGCGGCGCGCGATGCGGGTGTGCCGATATACGCCGGCACCGACGCCGGAAGCATGATCGAGCACGGCCGGATCGCCGACGAGATCGAAGCCCTCAAGCGCATCGGGATGAGCCCGGCCGAAGCGTTGGGCGCCGCCTGCTGGGATGCGCGTCGCTGGCTGGGCCGCCCGGCCATCGAAGACGGGGCGCCGGCAGATCTGGTGTGCTACTCGGAAGATCCGCGCAACGATCCCGGCGTGCTGAACAATCCCGAGCTGGTGATCCTGCGCGGCAAGACGTTTCGGTTGGCGGGGTCTGGACGCGCTGAACGCGCGCGGCCTCCCGAACGCGGATAGGATCTCGAAATGGCGTTGGCCAGCGGCGCAACCTTTGCCGGGTACACGATCGCCCGCAGGCTGGGTTCGGGTGTGACGGGTGAGGTCTACCTGGCCCAGGACCCGCGGTCCGCGCGCTGGGTGGCGCTGAAAGTACTTTCACTCGCGATGTCGTCGGACGGCGAATTCCGGCGCCGATTCCACGCCGAGACCCCGGTGGTCGCGAGCCTCTATCACCGGCACATCGTGGAGGTACACGACCGCGGCGAGTCAGACGGCCAGCTCTGGGCCGCAACGGACTACATCGAGGGCATCAGCGCCGCACAGCTCATCACCGAGCGTTTCCCGGCGGTTTCACCGGCCGGCGAAGTGCTTTCGCTGGTCACCGCCATGGCCGAAGCACTCGATTACGCCCATCACCGTGGATTGCTGCATCGCGACGTCAAACCCGCCAACATCCTGCTGAGCAGCCGGGGTCAGGGTGAACAGCGAATGCTGTTGTCGGATCTCGGGATAGCCCGGCCATCCGGCACGGTGGGCTATGCCGCGCCCGAACAGTTGACGGGCCGCGATTTCGACGGGAGCGCCGACCAGTACGCGCTGGCGGCCACCGCATTTCACCTGCTGACCGGTGCGCCGCCGGTCCAGCCCGGTGACCGGACGGCCGCGGTCGACCGGCTGATGAACGACGCACCCCCCACGCTCAGTGATCAGCGCCCCGAGCTGGCCCACCTCGACGGTGTGTTCTCCAAAGCCCTGGCCAGAAATCCCGCGGACCGGTTCGCCAGCTGCGCAGAGTTTGCCGGTGCTGCAAACCAGCAGGCCGGCGTCTCGGTCGGCGAGCACAGCCCCGAGGTCGCTTTCACCGTCGAGGTCGTCGACTATCCGGCGTACGCCTGGCCCGATAGCGACAGCACAGCAAACCTGGCCGACACCCAACCGGCACCCGATTCGCGGACCGCCCCCGCTATGCCGAAACAACGCGGCACGGTACTGCAATCGGCCGCCGGGTTGCTGGCGCGGAGGCTGGGCGACTACTCGACGGCCAGCAACGGCGCACCGCGTCGGCGCCGGGTTTTGCTGGCCGGTGCGGCGGCGCTCCTGGTGGTCGGGGTGCTGGCCGCGGGCATCGCGATAGGCCGCAACGCCGAAAAGAAATCCAGTCAGGCCGCCGGCACGTCAAGGAGCACGCCGGCCGCCGTCGTGCCGCCGACCACCACCGGGCCCCCCGAGCCTTCGGCGCCGGTGCCACTCGACGGCAGTTATCGCATCGAGGTCCAGCGCGCCAAGCAGACGTTCAACTACCTTCCTGACCCGCAACCGCCGAACGTGAACACCTGGTGGGCTTTCCGCTCGTCGTGCACACCGGCGGCGTGTACCGCCAGCGGAACGCTGCTCGACGACGAGGACCACACGCAGGCCAAGTCCCCGGGCGGCGGTCATATCGTCATGCACTTCGGCGACGGTCAGTGGCAGTCCGAAGCGGAAACGGTGCAGTTCCCCTGCGTGGGTGGGAACGGACTGGCGAATACCCAGACCACGACGCAGGTGCTGACGCTGCGACCGCAGCCGCACGGTGATTTCGCCGGCGAAATGACAGTTACCGTGCAAACCAACGAATGCGGCCAGCGCGCGGCGGTGATCCGGATCCCCGCGGTGGCCAGCCGCAGCGGAGTGGTCCCTCCGGCGGTCAACGTGCCCGACCCCGGAGCGCCTGCCAGCACCCCCACCGAAGCGCCGACGACGCCGACGACCGCCCCGTCGGGTCCCGGCCGCTGATCGACCTGCAGTTATCGCTTTGGTCTCGACTCGCCGACGGTCCGGTTAAGAAAGCGAGTGCTTACAATCTAAGCGTAGACTGGGGTCATGACGTACGACGTGATCATTCGCGAGGGCTTGTGGTTCGACGGCACGGGCAGCCCTCCTCAACTTCGCACGCTGGGCATTCGCGGCGGCGTGGTGGCAACGGTGGCCGGCCCGTCGGATCCGCCGCTGGACGAGACCGGCTGCCCCGAGGTGATAGACGCGGCGGGCAAGTGGATTGTGCCGGGCTTCATCGACGTGCACACCCACTACGACGCAGAGGTGTTGCTCGATCCCGGACTGCGGGAATCCGTGCGCCACGGCGTTACCACCGTCCTGCTGGGCAACTGCTCACTGTCGACCGTCTACGCCGACTCCCAGGACGCCGCCGATCTGTTCAGCCGGGTGGAGGCGGTGCCGCGCCAGTTCGTGTACAACGCGTTGGACGCCAACAAGACGTGGTCTACCCCGGCCGAGTACATCGACGCCCTCGAGTCACTGCCGCTCGGGCCGAATGTCGGCTCGCTGCTTGGTCATTCGGATCTGCGGGCCGCTGTGATGGGGCTGGACCGCGCCACCGACCGCAACGTCCGGCCCACCGAGGCCGAGCTGCAGAAGATGACCGAACTGCTCGATGAGGCACTCGATGCCGGTGTGCTGGGCATGTCCGGGATGGACGCGGCGATCGACAAGCTGGACGGCGACCGGTTCCGGTCGCGCGCGCTCCCGTCGACCTTCGCGACCTGGCGGGAACGCCGCAGGCTGATCAACGTTCTGCGCAAGCGGGGCCGGCTGCTGCAGAGCGCCCCCGACGTGGACAACCCGGTATCCCCACTGTTGTTCTTCCTGGCCAGCAGCCGATTACTGAACGGCGGCAAGGGCACCCGGATGAGCATGCTGGTGTCCTCCGACGCCAAGTCGATGCCGCTGATGGTGTACGTCGTCGGCGTCGGCACCCGGATTCTGAACAAGCTGCTGGGCTCGAGCGTGCGGTTCCAGCACCTGCCGGTCCCGTTCACGTTGTACTCCGACGGAATCGACCTGCCGGTCTTCGAAGAGTTCGGCGCCGGCACGGCGGCCCTGCACCTGCGCGATCAGTTCGAGCGCAACGAGTTACTCGCCGACGAGTCCTACCGCCGGCGGTTCCGGCGTGAGTTCGACCGCATCAAGCTCGGAGCTTCGTTGTGGCACCGCGACTTTCACGACGCGGTGATCGTCGAGTGTCCGGACAAGACCTTGATCGGCAAGAGCTTCGGTGCCATCGCCGACGAGCGCCGGCTGCACCCGCTCGACGCGTTCCTGGACGTGCTCGTCGAGAACGGCGAACGGAACGTCCGGTGGACAACCACGATCGCCAACCACAGGCCCAAGCAGCTCGACCAGCTCGCCGCGGAGCCCAGCGTCCACATGGGCTTCTCCGACGCCGGCGCGCACCTGCGCAACATGGCGTTCTACAACT
>NZ_LZIJ01000072.1 GCF_001667115.1 Mycobacterium sp. 852002-51163_SCH5372311
AACAGCGCGGACAACTCCGCGGCGACCGCGGCGTAGGTAGCGCTCAACGAACTCCACGCACCGGCCGCGGCCAGCAGCGGGCCCGGCCCAGGACCGCTGCTGAGCAGGGCCGAATGCACCTCGGGTGGTGCGGCCATCCAAACCGGGGCCGTCATTGCGGGCCGCCGGGCGCCGGCCTAAGCGCCAATGAAGACTCCTTAATGACTCAAAGGATGTTCAAAAGTAGTCGGTGACCGGCCCGAAAAAGTTCCCGACCGGCGGCACGGGCCCATGGGGGCCACCGAGGTAATTTGGACCCACGCGACAGCACAACGTGGCGGCAAATATCGCCACCTGCGCGTCGTAAATATTCGCGTCGAGGAAGATGAGCGTGACGTCAGCCATCGCACAAGGTCCGGAAAGCTCGCGGGCTCACCGCCTCGAGCTGGAAGTGCTGGGCATGACGTGTGCGGCCTGCGCCAACACCGTGCGTCGCGCGCTGAACAAAGTCGACGGCGTCCACGCGTCGGTGAACTTCGCGACCAGGACGGCCACGGTCGACACGGACAGCGTCAGCGTCGAGTCGTTGTGCGCGATCGTCGCAGAATCCGGCTACCGGGCGAGGCCCCGCCGGGGAACGACGCCGTCAGCCGACGATCCCGCGGCCGAGCGTGCCCGTGGCCTGTTGCACCGGCTCGCGTTCGCCGCAACGTTGTTCGCGCCGTTGGCTGGTGTGTCAGTGCTGTTCGCGCTGTCGCCGCACACGCGGTTCGCCGGATGGGGATGGCTGCTCATTGCGCTGGCTGCTCCGATAGTCACCTGGGCCGCATGGCCGTTCCACAGGGTCGCCGCCACGAACCTGCGGCACGGCAACGCCAGCATGGAGACGTTGATCTCCATCGGAATCCTCGCGGCGACGGTGTGGTCGCTGTACCGGATTTTCTTCACCAGCAACGCGTACGCTTCCGAGGGCGCGTGGCGGGCGATCATGGGCAGCGATTCCGTTTACCTGGGGGTCGCCGCGGGCGTCACCGTATTCGTCCTCGCCGGACGGTATTTCGAAGCACGAGCGGAATCGAAAGCGGGAGAAGCGTTGCGGGCGCTGGCGACTTTGCGCCCCGCGGAGGTATCGGTCCTGCTGCCCGACGGAGCCGAGTTGGTGATCCCGGCCGACGAACTCAGCGAGCAGCAGCGGTTCGTGGTGCGCCCGGGCCAGCGCATCGCCGCGGACGGCCTGGTGGTCGAGGGCGAGGCCGCGATCGACATGAGCGCGATGACGGGCGAACCCAGCCCCGTGCAGGCCGGTCCCGGCAGCAGCGTGATCGGCGGCACCGTGGCCCTCAACGGCCGGTTGGTGGTCGAAGCCGCTGCGGTCGGCCCCGATACCCAGTTCGCCGGGATGGTGCGGTTGGTGGAAGAGGCGCAGACGGGTCGGGGTGATGCCCAACGCCTCGCCGATCGTGTCGCCGCGGTGTTTGTGCCCGCCGTGCTGGCCATCGCCGCCGTCACCGCCGCCGCCTGGCTGGTCATCGGTGGCAGCGCCGATCACGCGGTGTCGGCAGCCTTGTCGGTCCTGCTGGTCGCCTGCCCGTGCACCCTGGGGTTGGCGACGCCGACCGCTTTGATGGTGGCCTCCGGCCGCGGTGCGCAATTGGGCATCTTCTTCAAAGGCCAGGCCGCGCTGGAAGCCAGCCGCAGGATCGACACCATCGCGTTCGACAAAACCGGCACCCTGACGACGGGCCGGCTCACCTTGACCTCGGTGACCACCGCGGCGGCCTGGGACCGCGGCGACGTACTCGCCTGGGCGGCCGCGGTGGAGTCCGCTTCGGAACACCCCGTCGGACTGGCCATCGCCGGCGCCGGTGATCTTCGATCGACAGGGTCGCCCGCAGTCGCAGACTTCCGCGCTGTCCCGGGAAACGGTGTGGTGGGCACCGTCGAGGGACGCCGGGTGAAGGTGGGCAGGCCGGCATGGGTCGCCCGGGCCGGTAACGTCGGAGCGGACCTCCGCGCGGCCCGATGCGAGTGCGAATCACGCGGCGAGACGGTGGTTTTCGTCTCGGTCGACGACCAGTTGTGCGGCGTGATCGCGGTTGCCGACGTGGTGAAGGAGTCCGCTGCCGGTGCCGTCAACGCGCTGCGTCAGCGCGGCCTGAGCGCGGTCCTCCTCACGGGTGGCAACGCCGCCAACGCGCAGGGGATCTCCGCTCAGGTCGGTATCGAAGAGGTGATCGCGGAGTTGCTTCCGGAAGGGAAGGTCGACGTCATCGAACAACTTCGTGACCGCGGGCGGGTGGTCGCCATGGTCGGTGACGGAATCAACGACGGCCCCGCACTGGCGTGCGCCGACCTCGGTATGGCCATCGGCCGTGGCACAGACGTGGCGATAAGCGCCGCCGACGTGGTCTTGGTTCGCGACAGCCTGGACCTCGTCCCACAAGCTCTCGACTTGGCCCACGCGACGATTCGCACCATCCGGGTGAACATGTTCTGGGCATTCGGCTACAACCTGATCGCGATACCGATCGCGGTCGCGGGTCTGCTCAATCCGCTGATCGCCAGCGCCGCGATGGCGTTCTCGTCACTGATCGTGGTGTCGAACAGCTTGCGGCTGCGCAAGTTTCAGTAGGTACTTCAGGCCGCCGAGTCGTCGGCGGACCGCAGATGTCCGCGTCGCCGTCCCCGACTCGCGTTGTCCGGCAACACGATGTCGTCTATCCGGGCGTTCGACGACGTCGTATCCGGTCCGCCGCGACGCCACAGCAACAGGGCCAGCACGGTTCCGGCCACCACCGGAAGATGACTGAGCGATCGGCCCCCGGTCACCTGATCCGACAGGCCATCGCTGATCACATAGCAGGCCAAGACCACGGTGAAAGCGGTCAGGATGCACGTCACGCCCGGCAGCGTCGTCCGCCAGAACGCCGCAACCACCATTGCGGCGCCCAGCGCCAACGACCAGGCAGTGGACTCGTTGAGCAGATGCGCGCCGCTCATCGCGCCGTGCGCGGTTCCGTGGGTGGCCACCATGCCGAAGTCGGCGCCACCGATCTGCGCGACGGCAAGGGCGATTTGGACGACGCCGACCACCGCCAGGGCCATTCGCAACCAATACGATTGGATCCATTTCGTCCAATCGCTCAGTCTCTCGTGCCGAGCCGCCGGGCCAAGGGACGTGGCCTCGGCCAGCCCGCCTTCGTGGGCGGCCATGCTGCGCAGTTGCAGAGTCCAACCCTGCGCATCGGCGTACCACCCGCGGCATTGCCGGCACGACGCCAGATGCTCGTCGACACGAGCCGACGGCACGGGTTCGCGCTCACCATCCAGCCGCGCGGACAGCGCCTCGCGGGCGATGTCACAGTCCACAGCCGCCAAGATAATTCAGTCCGCCACCGAACTGAAGGACCAGTTCATGCTTTGACCGCGCTCACCAGGGTGTTACGCGCGATCATCGGCCCGGATTCGGTCTCCGGTGCCGGCACTGGGCGGCCGACCGAGTGCAGGTAGTCGGCCAACGGCGTCCCGACCGCCGTCCAGCCCCGCTGCGCGAACCATTCGGTGGCCGGTGCGTGCTGTTCGTTGTAGACCAGTTGGAAAAACGCGCGGTCTTCGGCGCCGGAGGCCATCGCGGCACGTTCCTCTTCCAACTTCGCCTCGAACTCGTTCTGGTCCAGCGGCGCGCCGTCCTCCACCGCGACGTGGCTGCCCGGCGCGGCCAGGCTGTCGATCCCGGTGAACAGCTGCTCCTGCGCGGTTGCCGGCAGATAGATGAGCAGGCCTTCGGCAATCCATGCCGACGGCTTGGCCGGGTCAAAACCGTTGTCGCGTAAAGCTTGTGGCCAGTCCTCCCGAAGGTCGACTGCGATCTCGCGGCGTTCGGCACGCGGTTGGGCGCCGTGCCCGTCGAGCACCTCACGCTTGAACTCGAGGACCTGCGGGCGGTCCAACTCGAAGATCGTGGTTCCGTCCGGCCATGGCAGCCGGTAGGCGCGAGAGTCCAGCCCGGCCGCCAGCACGACCACCTGACGTACCCCGGCGTCGGCCGCGCGGCGGAAATACTCGTCGAAGTACTTGGTGCGGGCGCCCTGGAAGTTGACGAAATGCTCGCCGAAGTCGTCGGTCTTGAGCGGGTGGTCGGGGATCTTGCCGTCGAGAACGTCGGCGGCCGGGCCGCCCACGGCGCGACAGAAGAGCTCCGCATAGGGGTCGACGGCCAGCGGGTCGGGCTTCTGCGCTTCCAGCGCTCGCGCGGTCGCCACGAACAACGCGGTTGAACCGACACTCGTTGTGATGTCCCAGGTATCGCCTTCGCTACGCACGCAACCGACAGTACGCCCGGGGCGATCGGTGCTCGGGGTAGCGATCGCTCGGCTGCCCGCCGGTGGAACTCCGGGACGGGTCGATCCGACTCTTATAGAGGTGCGCAGGGCCGATGCAGTTGATAATGAAAATCATATTCATTAAGTTTGCCGTTGGTGCGCCCGGAGGGACGGCCCAGCGATGACAGAGGGGAAGCCGGTGATGGTGCGAAACGCCCTGGCCAGCAGCACAAAGCCGGGAGTAGGGGCGTGAGGCGACCGGTAACCCGCTGCTCGACAAGCAGCTTAGGTAATGCTAACTTCAGGCGGGTTAGGTTAGGTTTCGCAACATACGGGAGACGAAGCGGCCGTGGAACGCGGTGACACTGGCGTGCTTGCCGCTCAGCCAGCCAATTCTCGGGTAGACGGGGACATCGTCAGCAGATTTGCTACCTGCTGTCGCGCGCTCGGCATAACGATCTACGACCGCCAGCGTCCGGCCGACCTGGCCGCCGCCAGGTCCGGTTTCACCGCCCTCACCCGAATCGCTCATGACCAATGCGACGCCTGGATTGGCCTCGCCGCCTCCGGTGACGTGTCAATGCGGGTGCTGGAAGCGGTTTCCCGGACCGCCCCGACGGCAGGCACGCTGCAACGCAAGGTGGAGCTGGCGCCCGGCATCCTGGGCTTCCGCTACGACTCCGGAATGTATTTGCAGTTCCGGGCGACCGGTCCCGACGATTTCCACCTCGCCTATGCCGCGGCGCTGACCTCGGCCGGCCAATACGCCGAGGCCCATCAGCTGATCAGCGACATCACCGGGCGCCGCCCGAGCTGGCGCGAGGCCCGGTGGGCCGCCGTCGTGCTCAACTACCGCGCCGAGCGCTGGTCGGACGTCGTCAAACTGCTGACGCCGATCGTCAACGACCCCGATCTCGACGCGGCCTACTCGCACGCAGCCAAGATCACGCTGGGCACCGCGCTGGCCCGGCTGGGCATGTTCGCCCCGGCGCTGTCTTATCTCGAAGAGCCCGACGGGCCCGTGCCGGTAGCGGCGGTGGACGGCGCGCTGGCGAAGGCGCTGGTACTACGAGCTCACGTCGACGAGGAGTCGGCCAGCGAGGTTCTGCAGGATCTCTACGCCGCGCATCCGGAGAACGAGCAGATCGAGCAGGCGCTGTCGGACACCAGCTTCGGGATCGTGACCACGACCGCGGCCCGGATCGACGCCCGCACCGACCCGTGGGATCCCGCCACCGAGCCGAGCGCCGACGACTTCGTCGACCCCGCGGCTCACGAACGCAAGGCCGCGCTGCT